>NZ_BDJC01000001.1 GCF_002005565.1 Streptomyces sp. JHA26
GCCGCGGGTGGCGTGGCACGCGCTGGACGTGGCGGACGTGCGCGACCGGCTGGAGCACGAGACCGAGCCCGAGCCGACCGTCGTCGAGCAGGCCACGACGCGGATGCGGGAGGCGGCCGAACGGGCGGGCCGGGTGCGGGCGCTGGCACCGGTGCGCTGGTCGTGGCAGCTGGCCCGGGCCGTGCGCGGCGAGCTGGACGATCCGCTCACGCCGGTGCTGGCGGTCGGTTCGGCGGCCTCCGCGATCCTCGGCTCGGTCGTGGACGCGGCGCTGGTGGTCGGCGCGCTGGACCTGAACGCGCTGGTCGGCGGGTTCCAGCGGCTGCGGGCCGAACGGGCGCTGTCCGGGCTGCTCGCGGAGCAGAAGCAGAAGGCGCGGGTGAGCGAGGAGTTCCCCACGGCGGTGCCGGAGGCCCCCGCGGGAGACGCGAAAGGACCCGCGAAAGGCCCCGCGGAGGGCTCGGAGGCCCCCGCGGAGGGCGAGCCGCGGATCGTGGACGCCGCCAAGCTGCACCCGGGGCACGTGATCGAGCTGAAGGCGGACGACGTCGTGCCCGCCGACGCCCGGCTGCTGTGGGAGGAGGGCCTGGAGGTGGACGAGTCCGCGCTGACCGGCGAGTCGCTGCCGGTGGACAAGTGCGTGGACCCGGCACCGAAGGCCCCCGTGGCCGAGCGGTACTGCATGGTCTTCGAGGGCACGACCGTGGTGGCGGGCCGGGCACGGGCCGTCGTCGTGGACACCGGCGAGCACACCGAGGCCGCGCGGGCGGTGGCGCTGGCCGCGCGGACGCCGTCGGCCGCGGGCGTGCAGGCCCGGCTCCAGGAACTCACCCGCAAGGCACTGCCGTTGACGCTGGCCGGCGGCGCGGCGGTGACCGGCCTGTCCCTGCTGCGCGGCGCGTCGATCAGGCAGGCCGTCTCCGGCGGCGTGTCGGTGGCGGTGGCCGCCGTGCCCGAGGGACTGCCGCTGGTGGCGACGGTGGCCCAGCTGGCGGCGGCCCGCCGGCTCAGTCGGCACGGCGTCCTGGTGCGCACCCCGCGCACCCTGGAGGCCCTCGGCCGCATGGACACCGTGTGCTTCGACAAGACCGGCACGCTCACCGAGAACAGGCTGCGGCTGACCCGGGTCGCGGGCGCCGACGGCACCGTCCGCGGAGCGGGCGACCCGGACGCCGCCGGCACCGTACGGGTCGCCGCGCGCGCCTGCCCCCGCCTGGACGGCGACGGCGCCCGCCCGACCCACGCCACCGACGAGGCCGTCCTGGACGCCGCCGGACCCGACCCGCGGTGGACGCAGGACGAGGGCCTGCCCTTCGAGACCTCCCGCGGCTACGCCGCCGCCGTCGGCCGGGACGCGGACGGCGTGCCCGTGCTGGTGGTCAAGGGCGCCCCCGAGACGGTGCTGCCCGCCTGCGCCGGCCTGCCGTCGCACGCCTCCGACGCGGCGCACGACCTGGCCCGCGCCGGGCTGCGCATCATCGCGGTGGCGAGCCGGCCGCTCGGCGAGGGCGAGCAGGCGGCCGACGTCCTCGAACAGCCGCTGTCCGGACTGGAGTTCACCGGGCTGCTCGCGCTCGCCGACGTGGCGCGCGAGACGTCCCCGGCCCTGGTGCGCGGGCTGCGCGAGGCGGGCGTACGGCCCGTGGTGCTGACCGGCGACCATCCGCAGACCGCCCGCGCGATCGCCGTCGACCTGGGCTGGCCCGAGGACGCGGTCGTGGTCACCGGCGACGAGCTGGCCGCCGCCGACCGCTCGGCCCGCTCCCGGATGCTGCGCGACGCGGACGTGGTGGCCCGGGTGGCGCCGGAGCAGAAGCTCCAGGTCGTGGAGTCGCTGCGGGACGCCGGGCGGGTCGTCGGCATGGTCGGTGACGGCGCCAACGACGCCGCGGCGATCCGCGCCGCCGACATCGGCGTCGGCATCAGCGCCCGCGGTTCGGCCGCCGCCCGCAACGCCGCCGACCTGGTCGTCACGGGCGACGACCTGCTGGTGCTGGTGGAGGCGGTGCGGGAGGGCCGGGCGCTGTGGCACAGCGTCGCCGACGCCATCGCCATCCTGATCGGCGGCAACGCGGGTGAGGTCGGCTTCGGCATCCTCGGCACCGTCCTCGGCGGCTCCGCCCCGCTGTCCACCCGCCAGATGCTGCTGGTCAACCTCTTCACCGACCTGTTCCCGGCGATGGCCGTGGCGGTGACGGAGACGGGGGACGCCGAGCAGGAGAAGGACGACGCGGGCGCGCCGCTCGGTACGGCGGTGCTGGGCGAGCCCCTCATCCGGCAGATCCGGCACCGGGCGCTGACCACGGCGCTCGGGGCGACCGCGGCCTGGCTGCTGGGCCGCTTCACGCCGGGCACGCGGCGCCGCTCGACGACCATGGCCCTGTGCGCGGTCGTCGGCACCCAGCTCGCCCAGACCCTCGCCGACCGCCGCGACAGCCGGCTGGTGCAGGTGACGTCCGTCGGTTCGGCCGTCGCGTTGGTCGCCCTGGTGCAGACGCCGGGGGCGAGCCAGCTCTTCGGCTGCACGCCGCTGGGGCCGGTCGCCTGGGCGGCCGTGGCCGCGGCGATCACGCTGGCGCTGGCGGGGCAGCGGGCGTTGCCGGTGGTGGAGGAGGCGGTGGTGAAGTACTGGCCGAAGGTGGCGGAGGTTCTGCCGACAGCGATGAGGTGAGGCGCGTGTCGGTGTGAGGGGCGGGGGTGGGCGGTCGGGTGGTGTGCTGCCCGCGGGTGGTGGGGGCTGGTCGCGCGGTTCCCCGCGCCCCTGGGGGTGTGCCGGGGCGCCGGTTCGGTCGGTGTGCCGCGTGTCCTGGGGGTGTGCCGGGGCGCCGGTTCGGTCGGTGCTCCGCGTGTCCTGGGGGCGCGCGGGGGAGGCTGTTTGCGCAGTTCCCCGCGCGCGTCTGCAGGGCGTGCGGCGGGCGCCGGGCGTCAGTGCTCCGCGGTTCCCGGAAGCGTGCGGTGGGCGTCGGTCGGTCGGTTTCCCGCGCCCGCGGGCGACCGGGCCGGCTCCCGAACCTCCGGGGACTCCAGGCGCTCGGCCGTCCGCTCCGCCGTGCGGCGGGCCCAGCGGCCGCTCGTGACGGCGCCGAGGACGAGGACCGCGAGGCCGCAGGCGGCCAGGATCCACCAGCCGGGGCGGGCGGCGGAGACGAAGGTGTCGCGGTACGACGACGCGCCCACGCCCGTCGCCAGCACCGCGCCGACCACCGCCACGCCGAGCGTCTGGCCCAGCTGGCGGCTGGTGGAGGCGACGGCGGCGGCCACCCCCGCCTGGGCGCGCGGCATGCCGGAGACGGCCGTGTTGGTGATGGGCGCGTTGACGAAGCCGAAGCCGACGCCGAACAGGACGTAGCCGACGAAGAGGGTGACGTTCGACGTCTCCGCCTCGAAGGCGGCGAACAGCACCCCGCTCACGGTCAGCGCGCCGCCCGCGATCAGCAGGGGCAGCCGCGGCCCCCGGCTGCCGACCAGCCGCCCGGACAGCGGGGCGCACAGGAAGGTCGGCACGGCCATCGGCAGCATCCACAGGCCGGCGTGCAGGGCGCTCAGTCCGCGCACGTTCTGCAGGTACAGCGTGGACAGGAACAGGAAGCCACCCAGCGCGGCGAAGGCGCTGATCGCGATGACGGTGGCCCCGCTGAACGGCGCCGACCGGAAGAACCGCAGCTCGATGAGCGGGTCGGTGCGACGTGGCTCGTGGACGAGCAGGCCGATCAGCGCGGCGAGCGCCAGCACGGCGTAGGGGAGCACGGAGGTGATCCCCGCGTCCGGCGCCTCGATGATCGCGTACGTCAGGGAGCCGAACAGCACGATCACCATCAGCTGGCCCAGCGGGTCGGGGCGGCGGGCCTTGGGCGCGCGGGACTCGGGGACGAAGCGGAGGGTGAGCAGCAGGGCGGCCAGGCCCACCGGCAGGTTGACCCAGAAGATCGAACGCCAGCCCACCGACTCCACGAGCACCCCGCCCACCAGCGGACCGGCGGCCATGGATATGCCGACCACCGCACCCCAGACGCCGATCGCGCGGGCGCGCTCGCGCGGGTCGGTGAAGGTGTTGGTGATGATCGACATCGCGACCGGGTTGAGCATCGAACCGCCCACCGCCTGCATCATCCGGAAGACGATCAGCGAGGACAGGTCCGGGGCCAGCGAGCACAGCAGCGAACCGAGGGTGAAGATCACCAGGCCGGTCATGAAGACCCGCTTGCGGCCGATCCGGTCGGCCGTGGAGCCGGACAGCATCAGCAGGGCGGCCAGCACCAGCGTGTACGCGTCGATGGCCCACTGCAGGCCCGACGTGCTCGCGTGCAGGTCGCGCTGCATGGAGGGGAGGGCGACGTTCAGGATCGTGTTGTCGATGCTCACGATCAGCAGGCTCATGCAGCAGATGGCGAGCACGAGCATGCGGCGGCGACGGGTGAGCTCGGGCATGGACTCCATCGTACGCCCGTTTCAATAGTGCGGCTAACTAATGACCGATACATGATCTCTCGGCGTACGTGACAATGGAGGAATGTCCACGCTCACCACGCCCGCCCCCGACGCCCCCGCCGCGCCCCTGCGGATCGGCCCCCACACCGTCACGCCGCCCGTGGTGCTGGCGCCGATGGCCGGCATCACCAACGCGCCGTTCCGCACGCTGTGCCGTGGGTTCAGCGGGGGCAAGGGCCTGTTCGTGAGCGAGATGATCACGACCCGGGCGCTGGTCGAGCGCAACGAGAAGACCATGCAGCTGATCCACTTCGACGCGACCGAGACCCCGCGCTCGATCCAGCTGTACGGCGTCGACCCGGTGACCGTCGGCAAGGCCGTCCGCATGATCGCGGAGGAGGACCTCGCCGACCACATCGACCTGAACTTCGGCTGCCCGGTGCCGAAGGTGACCCGCAAGGGCGGCGGATCGGCGCTGCCGTACAAGCGGAACCTGCTGCGCGCCATCGTGCGCGAGGCCGTCACCGGCGCCGGTGACCTGCCCGTCACCATGAAGATGCGCAAGGGCATCGACGACGACCACCTCACCTACCTCGACGCCGGCCGGATCGCCGTCGAGGAGGGCGTCAGCGCCATCGCCCTGCACGGCCGCACCACCGCCCAGCACTACGGCGGCACCGCCGACTGGGAGGCCATCGCCCGCCTCAAGGAGCACGTCCCGGAGATCCCGGTGCTCGGCAACGGCGACATCTGGTCGGCCGAGGACGCGCTGCGCATGGTCCGCGCGACCGGCTGCGACGGCGTCGTGGTCGGTCGCGGCTGCCTCGGGCGCCCGTGGCTGTTCGCCGACCTCGTCGCCGCCTTCGAGGGGCGCACGGAGGACTTCGTCCGGCCCACCCTGCGCGAGGTCGCCGACGTGATGGTGCGGCACGCCACGCTGCTGGGGGAGTGGATCGGCGACGAGGCGCGGGGCGTCATCGACTTCCGCAAGCACGTCGCCTGGTACCTCAAGGGCTTCGCCGTCGGCTCCGAGATGCGCAAGCGGCTCGCGATCACCTCCTCCCTCGAGGCCCTGCGCGCCGGTCTCGACGAACTCGACCTCGACCAGCCCTGGCCCACCGGCGCCGACGGCCCCCGCGGCCGCACCTCCGGCAACAACCGGGTCGTCCTGCCGGACGGCTGGCTGAAGGACCCCTACGACTGCGCGGGCGTCGGCGAGGACGCGGAGCTGGACACCTCCGGCGGCTGACGACCGGGCCCTCAGCGCCCGGAAGGGCGCGGGGTCGAGCCGTACGCCGTCAGGAAGCGGTCGCGGAAGGAGCTCATCCGCCACACCGGCGCGTCGTGGGCGGGGCGCAGGCCGTCGCTCCAGTTCCAGCCGTCGATCGCGTCGAGCACCTTCGGGTCCTTCGCGACGATCGAGACGGGCACGTCCCGGCTCGCCCCCTCGCCGCTGACCCGGGCGATCGGCTGGTGGTCGCCGAGGAAGACCAGGACGGTGTCGTCGGTGCCGTAGCGCTCCAGCCACTGGGTGAGACAGGTGACCGAGTACTGGATCGACCTGCCGTACTCCTCGCGGGACTTCGCGGAGTCGGTGATGACGTCCGCCGGCTTCTCGCCCGCCGCCTCGATGTCGTCGAACACCGAACCGTCGCCGAGCTCGTCCCAGCCGACCGTCCGAGGGATCGGTGCCCACGGCTGGTGGCTGGAGGTCAGGATGACCTCGGCCATCAGCGGCCTGTCGCGCTTCCTGCCGTGCTCCAGCCGCTGGAAGGCCTCCAGCGCGTACTGGTCCGGCATGGTCGACCAGCTGAACTTCGGGCCCTGGTAGCCCAGGTCGGACGCGTCGTAGACCTTGTCCAGCCCGTACCACTCCGCCTCCGGCCACGCCTTCTGCACCCCCGGCATGACACCGACCGTGTCCCACGCGCCGGTCTTCGCGAACGCCTTGGTGAGGGTGAGGTGGTCGCTCGTGGTGACGGTGCGGTAGCGCTGCTGGCTGTCCACCCACAGGCCGGACAGGAACGTGGAGTGGCCGAGCCAGCTGCTGCCGCCGTACGTGGCGGAGGTCAGCCAGCCGCTCCTGGCGTGGAAACCCGCCTCGGCCAGCGCCTCCGTCCCCGCGTCGAGGGTCCGGTCGACGCCGGGGGCCATGACCGGGTCCTCGATCGCACTCCGGCCGTAGCTCTCGATGAAGGCGAAGACGACGTCCTTGCCGCGGAGGTCCGGCACCAGGCGGCCGGCCGGGGTGGCGCCGAAGCGGTCCGCCCTCGCCTCCTCGGCGAAGGCGGCCTCGTCCCGCAGCGTGTCCGTCACCCTGCGGGCCTGTTCCCGCAGGGCGGAGGACGCCCGTTGGGAGGCGACCGGTACGCCGAAGGCGTGCAGTCCGAAGGCCACGCAGGTCATCCACGCCGTGGCGGTGATCAGCGCGGCCCGCGACGCCCGGTCCCGGTGCGCCGTGAGCAGCCCGGCCAGCCGGACCGCGGCCGCGGCCATGAGGAGCAGCAGGGCCGGCACCAGCGCGACGGCGCCCGCGGTGGCCCAGGCCGCCGCGGCCCCGCCCATCGAGTCCGCCAGGTACGACCGGGCGTCGTCGAGCAGGCCCCAGTCCAGGACCGGGTTGAAGCCCCGGCCGAGGTACTCGTTGAAGCCGATGTCGAGCAGGTTCAGCACCGTCAGAGCGCCGAGGCCCGCCCCGCACAGCGCCGCGGCCACCAGCCGCGGCCGGTGCGGCAGCCACAACAGCACCACCGTCCCGATCACCGCCTCCGACGGGATCCGCGCGAACCAGTTCACCTCCAGGCCCGCGGGGGTGTTCGGCAGCAGCAGCGCGCCGAGGACGAGGGCGGCGGCGAGGACGGTGGTGGTCCGCCGGACGGCACGGGCGGCGCGCGGGTACCGGGTGCGCCAGGCCCGCCAGTGGGTGACGCGGGCCGCCCAGGGGCGCGGTGGCCGGGCGGCGGCCTCCGCCGCCGGTGGACCCTCGGGATCCGCCGTCCTCGGGGTGGGGTCCGGAGCGTCGCCGGTCGTCGAGTGCGGCGCCCGGCGCGAGCGAGTGAAGACGGCCACCCGGAGGTCCTTCCGTACGAAAACCATGGGGCGGCGGACCCGCCGTGGGGGAAACGGGTCCGCCGCCGTGTCGTACGTCCCGGACGTGGAGTGTGTTCACCCCGCCGCGCACACCGTCCGCGACGCGTCCGCATGGTGAAATCCGGCGGGCTGTGGCAGCGTGATTCTCGCCACCTCTGATAGGAGGAGTGCTCAGATGAGCGGATCGTGACCGATTCCACTTCTCCAAACTGTGGCACTGAGTGCCATACCTTGATCGTTCATCGATCGAACTCAAACGTGAGGAATGACGCTCAGGTGAGCAAGTCGTGGAGTCTGCGGGGGTTGATCCGTTCAAGAAGTGAAAACACGAGCTGCCGCTCGCTTGCCAAGCCTTGACTTTCAATCCGCTGGCGGACGAGTGGTTACAGGCACATGACGCGCACGTGGACGTACCCAGGTGCCTTCGATCTGGGTACATTCCTCGCCGTCAGGGCAGCCACCGCGTCCTCGAGGAGTCGAGACCCGTGTCGGAAAACAAAGAATCCCAGGTAGTCGAGCAGGGCACCGGCGTTGAGGGCGTGAAGTTCGTCTACGACTTCACCGAGGGCAACAAGGACCTCAAGGACCTCCTCGGCGGCAAGGGCGCCAACCTCGCCGAGATGACCAACCTGGGCCTTCCGGTCCCTCCCGGCTTCACCATCACCACCGAGGCCTGCAAGACCTACCTCGACAGCGGCGAGGAGCCCGCGGCACTGCGTGACGAGGTGAGTGCGCACCTCGACGCCCTCGAGGCGAAGATGGGCAAGAAGCTCGGCCAGGCCGACAACCCCCTCCTCGTGTCGGTCCGCTCCGGAGCCAAGTTCTCCATGCCCGGCATGATGGACACCGTCCTCAACATCGGCCTCTCCGACAAGTCCGTGCAGGGGCTGGCCGAGCAGGCCGGCGACGACCGCTTCGCGTGGGACTCCTACCGCCGCCTGATCCAGATGTTCGGCAAGACCGTCCTCGGCGTCGACGGCGACCTCTTCGAGGAGGCGTTGGAGAAGGCCAAGGAGGCCAAGAAGGTCACGGTCGACACCGAGCTCGAGGCCGCGGACCTGAAGAAGCTGGTCACCACCTTCAAGAAGATCGTCAAGAAGGAGGCCGGCCGGGACTTCCCGCAGGACCCGCGCGAGCAGATGGACCTCGCCATCAGGGCGGTCTTCGACTCCTGGAACGGCGACCGCGCCAAGCTCTACCGCCGCCAGGAGCGCATCCCGCACGACCTCGGCACCGCCGTCAACGTCTGCTCCATGGTCTTCGGCAACCTCGGCCCCGACTCCGGCACCGGCGTCGCCTTCACCCGCGACCCCGCCTCCGGCCACCAGGGCGTCTACGGCGACTACCTCCAGAACGCCCAGGGCGAGGACGTCGTCGCGGGCATCCGCAACACCGTGCCGCTCGCGGAGCTGGAGCGGATCGACAAGAAGTCGTACGACCAGCTCATGCAGATCATGGAGACCCTGGAGAACCACTACAAGGATCTCTGCGACATCGAGTTCACCATCGAGCGCGGCCAGCTGTGGATGCTCCAGACCCGCGTCGGCAAGCGCACCGCGGGCGCCGCCTTCCGCATCGCCACGCAGCTCGTGGACCAGGGCCTGATCGACGAGGCCGAGGCGCTCACCCGCGTCAACGGCGCCCAGCTCGCCCAGCTGATGTTCCCCCGCTTCGACGAGAGCGCCAAGGTCCAGCAGGTCGGCCGCGGCATCGCCGCCTCGCCGGGCGCGGCGGTCGGCAAGGCGGTCTTCGACTCCTACACCGCCGTCAAGTGGTCCCGTTCCGGTGAGAAGGTCATCCTGATCCGCCGCGAGACCAACCCCGACGACCTGGACGGCATGATCGCCGCCGAGGGCATCCTGACCTCGCGCGGCGGCAAGACCTCCCACGCGGCCGTCGTCGCGCGCGGCATGGGCAAGACCTGTGTCTGCGGCGCCGAGGAGCTGGAGGTCGACACCAAGCGCCGCCGCATGACCGTCCCCGGCGGGCACGTCGTGGAGGAGGGCGACGTCGTCTCCATCGACGGCTCGTCCGGCAAGGTCTACCTGGGCGAGGTCCCGGTCGTGCCGTCCCCGGTCGTCGAGTACTTCGAGGGCCGCATGCACCCGGGCGCCGACGACGCCGACGAGCTGGTCGAGGCCGTGCACCGCATGATGGCCTTCGCCGACCGCAAGCGCCGGCTGCGCGTGCGCGCCAACGCCGACAACGCCGAGGACGCGCTGCGCGCCCGCCGCTTCGGCGCCCAGGGCATCGGCCTGTGCCGCACCGAGCACATGTTCCTCGGCGACCGGCGCGAGCTGGTCGAGCGGCTGATCCTGGCCGACACGGAGGCCGAGCGCGAGGAGTCCCTCAAGGAGCTGCTGCCGCTCCAGAAGAAGGACTTCGTCCAGCTCTTCGAGTCGATGGACGGCCTCCCGGTCACCGTCCGCCTGCTCGACCCGCCGCTGCACGAGTTCCTGCCCGACATCACCGAGCTGTCGGTGCGCGTCGCCCTCGCCGAGTCCCGTCAGGAGCCGCACGAGAACGAGCTGCGCCTGCTCCAGGCCGTGCACCGCCTGCACGAGCAGAACCCGATGCTGGGTCTGCGCGGCGTCCGTCTCGGCCTGGTCATCCCCGGCCTGTTCACCATGCAGGTCCGCGCGATCGCCGAGGCCGCGGCCGAGCGCAAGGCCGCCAAGGGCGACCCGCGCGCCGAGATCATGATCCCGCTGGTGGGCACCGTCCAGGAGCTGGAGCTCGTCCGCGACGAGGCCGACCAGGTCATCGCCGAGGTCGAGGCGGCCACGGGCACCCGGCTCAAGCTGTCGATCGGCACGATGATCGAGCTGCCGCGCGCCGCGCTGACCGCCGGCCAGATCGCCGAGGCCGCGGAGTTCTTCTCCTTCGGCACCAACGACCTGACCCAGACCGTGTGGGGCTTCTCCCGCGACGACGTGGAGGCCAGCTTCTTCACGGCCTACCTGGAGAAGGGCATCTTCGGCGTCTCCCCGTTCGAGACCATCGACAAGGACGGCGTCGGCTCGCTCGTCGCCGCCGCCGCGAAGGCCGGCCGCGCCACCCGCCCCGACCTGAAGCTCGGCGTCTGCGGTGAGCACGGCGGCGACCCGGAGTCGGTCCACTTCTTCCACGAGGTGGGTCTGGACTACGTCTCCTGCTCCCCGTTCCGCATCCCGGTCGCCCGCCTGGAGGCCGGCCGCGCGGCGGTCACGTCGAAGGGCAGCGACCACCGCTGACCCCGCGCGGGGCACGAAGGACCCCGGAGCCGCCGTCTGTCACCCGACCACCCTCACCGATCGGCGGCGGCTCCGGATCACGAGAAGGGGCGGCACCCTGTGCGGGGGTGCCGCCCCTTCGTGCGCGCGCCGCGTGTTCCCGCGGCCACCCCCGCCGCACCGGCCGTCGGCCGGCGCCGGGCGGGCCGGAGACGACGGAGCCGGTGACGTGGCGGGAGAGTGGTGACGCGGGAAGGAACCGTGACGGGGACGCGACGCGACCGGGCGTCGACTCCCCGCTCCCCTCCCCGCGGCGCGTACGGTGAGGTGGGGTCCGGGAGATCGGGAAGGAGCCGTGGATGGCCGGCTGGAGTGTGCGCGACATCCCCGACCAGGGCGGGCGGACCGCCGTCGTCACCGGGGCCAACAGCGGACTCGGGTACGTGGTGGCGCGGGAGCTGGCGCGCAGGGGTGCGCGGGTCGTGCTCGCCTGCCGCAGCGAGGCGCGCGGCAGGGCGGCCCTGGGGCGGCTGGCCGGCGAGGTGCCGGGCGCCGACGTGGAACTGGCGCGGCTCGACCTCGGCGACCTGGCCTCCGTGCGGAAGTTCGCGAGCGCGCTGCCGTACGAACGGGTCGACCTGCTGGTCAACAACGCCGGGGTGATGGCGCTGCCCCACGGCACCACGGCGGACGGGTTCGAGACGCACTTCGGCGTCAACCACCTCGGGCACTTCGCCCTGACCGGACTGCTGCTGCCGACGCTGCTCGCCGCGCCGGGCGCCCGGATCGTCACCGTCTCCAGCATGATGCACGCGCTGGCCGACGTGGACCTGCGCGACCTCAACAACGTACGCCGCTACGGGCGGTGGATCGCCTACGCCCGCTCGAAGTCCGCCAACCTGCTCTTCACGCACGAACTGGCGCGCCGGCTCGCGGCGCGGGACGGCGGCCCGGACGTGACGGCGGCCGCCGCCCACCCGGGGTACGCGGAGACCAACCTCCAGACCGCCGGACCGCGCGCCGAGGGGCGGCGGCTCGCCGAGCACCTGATGCTGCTCGCCAACCGGACCGTCGCCCAGTCCGCCGAGGCGGGCGCGCTGCCCGTCCTGTACGCGGCCACCGCGCCCGCCGTGGCCCCCGACTCCTTCACCGGCCCGTCCTTCGCCATGTGGCGCGGGGCGCCCGCACCGTCCTGGCGGGCGCCCCGGACCCGGGACGACGCGCGGGGGGAGCGGCTGTGGGCCGCCTCCGAGCGGCTGACGGGGGTCACCTACGAGGCGCTGCGGACCTGAGTGCGGGGCGCATCGGGCCCGGAACGGTCCGGTCCCGGACCCCGGGGCGACCGGGTCGACGGTCCAGGGAGAACCTGGGGCGGCCGGACGGCGCGTCCGTCCCCGGGCGGACGGGTTCCGGCCCCGGTGAGGGGGTCAGGCGGTCTGGCCGCCGTCCACGACCAGGTCGGTGCCCACCACGGACGACGCGTCGTCCGACGCCAGGTACAGCACGGCCGCGGTGACCTCCTCCACCGACGAGACCCGGCCCAGCGGCGTCTCGCCCCGCATGCGCTCGGCCCGGCCCGCCTCCGTCTCGCCCGGCCGCAGGGACATGCTGGTCGCCGTGGCGCCCGGGCTGACGGCGTTGATGCGGACGCCGTCGGCGATGTGGTCCAGGGCGGCGCCCCGGGTGAGCACCGAGACCGCCGCCTTGGTGGCGGCGTAGGCGGTGGCGCCCGGGCTGCGCTTGTGCAGGCCGAAGGTCGAGGCGATGTTCACGATCGCCCCGCCGGACGCCTGGGTGCGCATCCGGCGGACCTCCGCCCGGAGGGCGTGGAACACGCCGGTGACGTTGATGCCGAGCTGCGTGTGCCAGTCCTCCTCGGGCAGATCGGCCACGGGGACGCCGCCGCGGAAGACGCCCGCGTTGTTCACGGCCACGTCGAGCGAGCCGAAGTGCTCCACGGCGGCGGCCACCAGGGCGTCCACGTCGGCGGGCCGGGTGACGTCCGCGGTGACGGCCAGCGCCTTGCCGCCCGCCTCCTCGATCAGCGCCACCGTCTCGTCGAGCGGCTCCCGCCTGCGCCCGGCGACCACGAGGTGCGCGCCCTCCCGGGCGAGGGCGAGGGCGACGGCCCGTCCGATGCCGGAGCCGGCGCCGGTCACGAGCGCGGTCCTGCCGGTGAAGCGCTGGGTGGTCACGAAACTCCCCTTTTTCTTGACCGATCAGTTCATTATGAGGACGGAAAAACACCCCTCCCTGAAGAGGGGCGCTCAGTCGAGCAGGGCCAGGGCCTGTTCCGCCGCGTCCCGCACCCGCGCCGGGTCCGCCGACGCCTTGCCGACCACCCGCATGCCCTGGAGCAGGACCAGCAGCATCCGGGCGAGGGCCGCCGGGTCGCGACCGGGGGGCAGTTCGCCCCCGTCCCGGGCGCGGGCCAGCGACGAGTGCAGCACGGTCTCCAGCTGGTCCCAGTTGCGCTCGACCCGCCGCGCGGCGACCGGGTCGTGCGGGGCCAGCTCGGCCGCCGTGTTGGTGACGAAGCAGCCGCGTCCCCGCAGGTCGTCGGCGGTCGCCTCGGCGGCGTAGCGCCGCACCAGGGACCGTACGCCCGGCAGGGCGGGGCCCGGCCGGGCCAGGTCCGCCAGCAGGTCCGGGAGCAACCCCTGCTCGTAACGCTCCAGTGCCTTCAGGTACAGCTCGCGCTTGTTGCCGAAGGTCGCGTAGATGCTGGCGCGTCCGATGCCGAGGTGCTCCACGAGGTCGGACATCGACGTCGCCTCGTAGCCGCGCCGCCAGAACAGCTCCAGGGCTGCCCGCAGCGCGGCGTCCGGATCGAACTCCTTGGTCCTGGCCACGTGCCGTAGCCTAGGCGTGAATGGAACGATCGGTCAAGAAACCTCGGCTCAGGCGGTCGTCACCTCGTACGTCGTCACCCGGACCGTCTCGTCGTCCAGGCACACCCCGGTCGCGAGGTCGAAGCGCTGCTTGAGGAGCGGGGAGGCGACGAAGGGGCGGCCGCGGTGGCTGCCGGTCAGGCCGCGGGAGAGGACCGCCGCGCCGGTGAACGGGTCGCGGTTGTCGATGGCGTACAGCCCGCCCGTCCGGTCGCGGAACAGGGCCGCCTGTCCGCCGTCCGGCAGCAGGGCCGCCACGCCGCGGCCCGGGAGCAGGGCGTCGAGGTCGCAGGCCGTGAACCAGTCGTCCGCCAGCCGCAGCCGGACCTTCAGCTCGGTCGTCTCGGGTGCCAGGGTCTGGGGTGTCAGGGTCTGGGGTGCCGGGGTCATCGCCGGGTGCTTCCTTCCAGGAGGTCGTCTTCCGAGGGGCGCCGCACGCCGATGCTCAGCAGCGGCAGGTCGGGCTTGATCTGGTCGCGCTCGGGCACGAAGCCGACGACCGGGTCGGGGGTGTCGGGTGCGTTGACGAAGGACACGAACCGGGCCAGCTTCTCGGGGTCGTTGATGGTCTCCGCCCACTCGTCCCGGTAGTGCGAGACGTGCGCGCGCATCAGGGACTCCAGCTCGTCGCAGATGCCGAGCGAGTCGTGCACCACCACGTCCCGGACGTGGTCCAGGCCGCCGGGGATGCGCTCCAGCCAGGTGGAGGTGCGCTCCAGCTTGTCGGCGGTGCGGATGTAGAACATCAGGAACCGGTCGATCAGGCGGACCAGTTCGGCGTCGGAGAGGTCCTGCGCGAGCAGGTCCGCGTGGCGCGGGGTGGCGCCGCCGTTGCCGCCGACGTACAGGTTCCAGCCGTTGGAGGTGGCGATCACCCCGAAGTCCTTCGACTGGGCCTCCGCGCACTCGCGGGCGCACCCGGACACCGCCGACTTCAGCTTGTGCGGGGACCGCAGGCCCCGGTAGCGCAGCTCCAGGTCGATCGCCATGCGCACCGAGTCCTGGACGCCGTAGCGGCACCAGGTCTGCCCCACGCAGGACTTCACCGTGCGCAGCGACTTGCCGTACGCGTGCCCCGACTCGAAGCCGGCGTCCACCAGCCGGGCCCAGATCAGCGGCAGTTGCTCGACGCGGGCGCCGAACATGTCGATGCGCTGGCCGCCGGTGATCTTCGTGTAGAGCCCGAAGTCGCGGGCGATCTCGCCGATGACGATCAGCTTCTCCGGGGCGATCTCGCCGCCGGGGATGCGGGGGACGACCGAGTACGAGCCGTTCTTCTGGAGGTTGGCCAGGAAGTGGTCGTTGGTGTCCTGGAGGGCCGCCTGCTCGCCGTCCAGGACGTAGCCGCTCGCGCCGATCGCCGGGGCGAGGGAGGCGATGATCGAGCCGACCGCCGGCTTGCAGACCTCGCAGCCGTCACCGCCCCGGGCCTCCTCGCGGCCGTGCCGGTCCAGCAGGTCCCGGTAGGAGGTGATCCGCAGGGCGAGGACGATCTCGTACAGCTCCTCGCGGGTCTGGGCGAAACAGCCGCACAGGCCCTTGTCGACCTCGACGCCGCTCGCCTCCAGCTCGGCGGTGACCAGCTGGTCCAGCACCTTGACGCAGGAGCCGCAGCCGGTGCCGGCCCTGGTGCACTTCTTCACCTCGGGCACGGTCGTGCAGGAGTGCTCCGTCACCGCGCCGCGGATCGTGCCCTTGGTGACGTTGTGGCAGGAGCAGATCACCGCGTCGTCGGGGAGGGCGGACGGGCCGAGCGGGGCGGGCGCCCCGGCGCCGGCGGGCAGCACCAGGGACTCCGGGGAGACGGGCGGGACCGAGCCGGTGAGGGCGCGCAGCGTGCCGTACGCCTCCGCGTCGCCGACCAGGATGCCGCCGAGCAGGGTGCCGTCGCGGCCGACGACCAGCTTCTTGTAGAGGCCCGCGCGGGAGTCGGAGTAGACGACGTCCAGGCAGCCCTCGGCGGTGCCGTGCGCGTCGCCGAAGGACGCCACGTCCACGCCGAGCAGTTTCAGCTTGGTGGACAGGTCGGCGCCGGTGAAGGCCGCCTCGTCCCGGGCGATGGTCGCGGCGGCCGTCTCGGCCTGCTCGTACCCCGGCGCCACCAGGCCGTACACCCGGCCGTCGGCGGCCAGCGCGCACTCGCCGATCGCGAACACGTGCGGGTCGGTGACCGTGCGGCACTGCTCGTCGACGCTGATGCCGCCGCGCTCGCCGACCGCGAGCCCGCAGTCGCGGGCCAGCTGGTCGCGGGGGCGGACACCGGCGCTGAACACCACCAGGTCGGTGGCGAGTTCGGAGCCGTCGGACAGCTTCATGCCGGTGACGGCGCCGTCGTCGCCGGTCACGATCTCCTGCGTGCCGACGCCCGTGTGGACGGACAGGCCCATCTCCTCGATGGTGCGCAGCAGCGCGGCGCCGCCGCCCTCGTCGACCTGCACCGGCATCAGGCGCGGCGCGAACTCCACGATGTGCGAGGTCAGTCCGAGCCCCTTGAGCGCGCCCGCCGCCTCCAGGCCGAGCAGTCCGCCGCCGACCACCGCGCCGGTCGTCGCGTTCTTCGCGTACTCCTCGATGGCGAGGAGGTCCTCGATCGTGCGGTAGACGAAGCAGCCCTCGGCGTCCTTGCCGGGGACCGGCGGGACGAAGGGGTAGGAGCCGGTGGCCAGGACCAGGACGTCGTAGTCGACGGTCAGCCCCGAGCGGGCGGTCACCCGGCGGGCCTCGCGGTCGATCGTCTCGGCCGGGTCGCCGACGTGCAGCTCGATGCCGTGCTCGGCGATGAAGGCCATGTCGGTCATCGACAGGTCCTCGGGGGTCCTCCCCGAGAAGTACGAGGTGAGCTGGACGCGGTCGTAGGCCGGGCGCGGCTCCTCGCACAGCACGACCACGCGGTGCGTGGCGGTCAGGCCGCGCTCGGCGAGCGCCTCCAGGAAGCGCTGGCCGACCATGCCGTGGCCGACGAGCACGAGGGTGGGGGTGGGCCCCGGGGTGGCGGTCATCAGGAGCCTCCGTCGTTGGTGAGCAGGTGGAGCAGGGGGCCGCCGTCGGAGGGGAGCGGCTCTGCTCCCTCCCAGGCGCGCGCCAGCGCGCCGACGGTGCCGAGTTCGCCGACCAGGACCCCGCCCACCAGCCGGTCGTCGCGGACGACGACCTTGCGGTAGGTGCCCCGGGTGGCGTCGGCGAGCTGCACGACGTCGTCGCCGGGGCGGGGGTCGGTCTCGCCGAACGCGGCGAGGTCGAAGGGGCTGTCCGGCCCGGTGAGGGTGAGCCGGGTCAGGGACCGGGTGCCGGTGTAGCGGGCGGCGCGGTCGCCGGCCAGCAGCGCGGCCAGCGCGCCGGCCTGTTCGAGGGCGGGCGCGGCCAGTCCGTACACCGTGCCCGCGTGCTCGGCGCAGTCGCCGACGGCGCGGATGTGCGGGTCGGAGGTGCGCAGCTCGTCGTCGACGACCACGCCCTCGGCGACGTCCAGGCCCGCCGCCCGCGCGAGACCGACCCGGGGCCTCACCCCGCAGGCGAGGACCACCAGGTCGGTGCCGAGGGCGTACCCGTCGGCCATCTCCACCGACCGCACCGCCCCGCCGACCGAGCGCACGTCCCGCACCCGGCACTCGGTGTGCACCTCCACGCCGAGGTCCTCCAGGCGGCGCCGGACGAGCGCGGAGGCGGCCGGGTCGAGCTGGCGTTCCATCAGCCGCTCGGACTGCTGGGCGAGGACGACCTGCGCACCGCGCACGGCCAGCGCGCGGGCGGCGGAGACGCCGAGCAGCCCGCCGCCGACGACGACCGCCCGCACCCCCGGCCGTACCGCCTTGGACAGGCCCAGGCAGTCGTCCATGGTGCGGAACGCGTGCACGCCCTCGGGCAGTTCGCGGCCCGGGGTGAACAGGCCGCGCAGCGGCGGCAGCACGGCGTTGGAGCCGGTGGCCAGGACCAGCGTGTCGTACGCGATCTCCGAGCCGTCGGCGCAGCGCACCGTCCGCGCGGACCGGTCGACGCCGGTGACCCGGGCGCGGACCAGCCGCGCGGGCGTCGGCAGGGCGGTCACCTCGGGGCCGAACCGTCCGGCCAGCACCTCCGCGAGCAGCACCCGGTTGTACGGGCGGTGCTCCTCGTCGCCGACCAGCAGCGCGGGCGTGCCGAGCTCACCGAGCCGCCGGGCGAGCGTCACACCCGCGAGCCCGGCGCCGATCACCACCACACGCGCGTTCGAGGTCATGGCAACGAGCCTGCGGTGCGGGTGTTACCCGACGGCATCCCCTCTGTTTCCCACGGGGAACGCTGCCCTCAGCGGGGACGGGGGAGGGGTGTGAGGGGCGCCGGGCCCACCCGGGAGGGGTGTCGGACCCACCCGGGAACCTCAGAAGTCCCTCATCTCGATGGACGGCACATCCATCCCGTCCATAGGGTCGCGAGCATGCCCGACATCTCGCTGACCACGGTCGTCCTGCTGTGCCTCGCCGCCTTCGCGGCCGGGTGGATCGACGCCGTGGTCGGCGGCGGCGGCCTCCTGCTGCTGCCGGCACTGCTGCTCGGCCTGCCCGCCGGGACCCCGGCCGCGCACGCCCTGGGCACCAACAAGGCGGTCGCCATCGTCGGCACCACGGGCGCGGCGGTGACGTACGCCCGCAAGGCGCCCGTGGACGTCCGCACGGCGGTGCGCATCGGCCTGGCGGCCCTCGCGGGGTCCTCGGGCGGGGCCTTCTTCGCCGCCGGGATGAGCACCGAGGTGCTCAAGCCCGTGATCATGGTGGTGCTGCTCGCCGTCGCGGCCTTCGTGATCCTGCGTCCCGCCTTCGGCACCGCACCGGCCGCCGGCCCGGCCACCCGCCGCCAGATCCTCGCCGCGATCGGCCTCGCGGGCCTCGGCATCGGCTTCTACGACGGCCTGATCGGTCCCGGCACCGGCACCTTCCTGGTCCTGGCGCTCACCGCCGTCCTGCACCTGGACCTGGTGACGGCCTCCGCCACCGCCAAGATCGTCAACTGCTGCACCAACGCGGGCGCCCTCGCCACCTTCGCCTGGCAGGGCGCGGTGCTGTGGCAGCTGGCCGCCCTGATGGCCGTCTTCAACCTCGGCGGCGGCATGTTCGGCGCGCACACGGCCCTCAAGAAGGGCAGCGGCTTCGTCCGCGTCGTCCTGCTGACGGTCGTCTTCGCCCTGGTGGCCGACCTGGCGTACGAGCAGTGGCTGGCCTAGGGCCACTTTCGCAACAGGCCCTAGCAGCGGCCGACCCGACGGTGGCCGACGAGGGGCGTGCACCTCGGCACGGCTCCCGGACGCCTCACCGGCTGCCGGTGAGGTGTGCGAAGACGACCACGTTCCCCCGGTAACCGGTACCGCGCGAGTAGCCGCCGCCGCAGGTGATGACCCGCAACTCGGGCCGGTCGGCCGCGCCGTACACCTTCTCGTCGGGGAAGTCCGTCGCCGCGTACACCTCCACCGCGTCCACGGTGAACACCGCGACGCCACCGTCGCGCCGGTCGACCTCGATCACGGCGCCCTTCTCCAGGGCGCCGAGCCGGTAGAAGACGGCCGGTCCCTCGGCGTTGTCGACGTGCCCGGCGACGATCGCGGTGCCCGTCTCGCCGGGCGTGGTGCCCGCCTCGTACCAGCCGGCGAGGTTCTTCTTCTCGGCGGGCGGCACGTCCAGGCTCCCCGTCGGCGTCAGTCCGAGACCGGTCAGCGGGGCGTCCACGCCGATCGCCGGGATGCGGACGCGGTCGGGCGGGGAGGGCGGCAGCGCCGGTGCGCCGGGTGCCTCGGGCGCCCGCCCCGAGCCGGCCTGCGCGGCCGACGGCTGTGGCGGGGACCCGGTCTGCGGGCCACCGCTCAGGAGGTACGCCCCCGAGCAGAGGGCGACCGCGGTGACGGCCGTTATCGCGGTGTTGCCGACCTTGTGCATGACGACCACTCTCCCTCGGGGATCCCCTGCCCCCTCCGGGCCGCGAGGGGCGTCGGACCCGGAGGGGGTGGGGAAGTGCGGTACCGGCAACGGGCAGCGGAGGGTGCCCGTCAGATCCCGTCGCCTCTCGCCCGGCGATGCAGGAGCCAGGTACCGCCCGCGGCGGCGACGGCGAGAGCCGTCACACCGGCCGCGGTCTGCACGGGATCGGGGCCAAGAGCGCCGCCGACCCCCGTCTTGACGCTTCCTCTGGGGTACACCTGCTCGCGGGCGGGGGTCAGGGTGACCACCAGGTCGCCCGTCACCCGACGGCCGCTCTCGCCGCAGGTGACGACGATCTCGTACGTCCCCGGCTGCGCGCTCGGCGGTACGTCGAACCGCCCGGTCACCTCGTCCCCCGGCGTGTCCGGCGCCAGCGGGAACCGGCCCGAGCCCACCGCGCCGGCGTCGCCCTCCGCCGAACCGTCCTCGGCGCAGGCCGAGGCGGTCACGGTGGCCTCCTCGCCCGGTACGACCGAGGAGGGGTGCACCTCCAGTCGACCGGTGGCCGCGGCGTCCTCGGCGTGCGCGGGCACGGTGGCGAGGCCCGCGGCCGTGACGGCGAGCGCGGTACCGGTCAGCAGGCGGGCGGTACGTCGCATCGGTGCTCCCTCGAGCTCTTCGGTGGCCCCTGCCCTACCGAGGAAAAGCGCACCGGACGCCCCTCGCTTGTCGAGCGCGCCCCGGCGATGGGGCGAACGGGTGTCACCGACGCGCCCGACGCGCCTGCCGGTGATCACGTCTGCGCAGGTCACCGCGGCGGTGCGGGGCGGCGGCGGAAAAGATCCGGAAGGGTGCGCGGCGCGCGTGTGAACGGGTGACCGGGGCGTGCGCGGCCGGACGCCGCGGAAGCGGGCTTGACCTCGAGCAAAGTTGAGGTACCAGGGTGTTCCGCATGACCGCAGAGATCGCAGAAACCGCAGAGACCGCAGAGATCGCAGAAACCGCAGAAGCCGCAGAGACCGCGGAGATCGCAGAGACCGCGCCCCTCCACGTGACCCTGATCGTCGGCAGCAACCGCCACGGCCGCTTCGGCCCCGTCGTCGCCGACTGGCTCCTGGACCACCTCCACGACCGCGACGACCTGGTCCCCGAGGTCGTGGACGTCGCCGGGACCGACCTGCCCACGGACCTCGCCCGGACCCCCGGGGCGACCGCCGCGCTGGCGGGCGTCACGCCCGCGCTGGCGGGCGCCGACGCGTTCGTCGTCCTCACCCCGGAGTACAACCACTCGTTCCCGGCCGGCCTGAAGAACCTCATCGACTGGCACTACCACGAGTGGCGGGCCAAGCCCGTCGGCCTCGTCTCCTACGGCGGCGTCTCCGGCGGCCTGCGCGCCGTGGAGCACCTGCGTCAGGTCTTCGCCGAACTGCACGCCGTCACCGTCCGCGACACGGTCTCCTTCCACAACGCGGGCGCGGCCTTCGACGACGCGGGCACGCTCCGGGACCCCGCCGGCCCGGACGCGGCGGCCAAGACCATGCTGGACGAACTGGTCTGGTGGGGCAGGGCGTTGCGGGAGGCGAAGCGGAAGCGCCCGTACGACGCGTGACACGCGCGGCGGCCGGCACCCCCGGGAAGGACGCCTCGGGAAGGACGCCCCGGGAAGGTGCCGGCCGCCGCCGGGTGCCGGTGGGTCAGCCCACGTTCACCGCGCTCCACGCCGCGGCCACCGCCGCGTGCTCCGCGCTGTCGGCGCCGTACAGTTCCTCGGCCGCGCTCAGGGTGGCGGCCCGCGCCCCCGCGTAGTCGGTGGACGAGGTCATGTGGACCGTCAGCGCCCGGTACCAGACGGCACCCAGCTTGTCCCGGCCGATCCCGGTCACCGTGGAGCCGTCGCAGGTGGGGGAGTCGTAGGCGACCCCGCCCACGGTCCGCGCACCGCTGCCCTCGGCCAGCAGGTACGCGAAGTGGTTCGCGACGCCGGACGAGTAGTGGACGTCGAGATTGCCGACCGAGGGGCTCCAGCAGTCCGCCGAGGTGCCGTCCCGGCTCGGCCGGTCCATGTAGCGCAGGGCGTCGCGCCCGAAGCCGGAGCGGACGACCTTCTCGCCGATCAGGTAGTCCCCGGCGTCGGCGGAGTTGCCGGCGTGCCACTCCACCAGCGTGCCGAAGATGTCGGAGGTGGCCTCGTTCAGGCCGCCGGACTCGCCCGAGTAGGTCAGCGCCGCCGTCGACGACGTCACCCCGTGCGACATCTCGTGCCCGGCGACGTCCAGCGACACCAGCGGACCGAAGGTCGTGCCGTCACCGTCGCCGTACGTCATGCAGAAGCAGGTGTCGTCCCAGAAGGCGTTGTTGTAACGGGTGCCGTAGTGCACCCGGTTGTAGGAGCCCTTGCCGTCGCCGGCGATGCCGCTGCGCCCGTGGACGTCGCGGTAGTAGTCCCAGGTCGCGTCGGTGCCGTACTGGGCGTCCACCGCGGCCGAGGCGCGGTCGGCGGCCTCGCCGGTGCCCCAGTGGTTGTCGGCGTCCGTGAACACCGTCGAGGGCGCCCGGCTGAGGCAGATGGTCAGGATGCACAGGTCGGTCTTGTTCGCCGCGTCGCCCGTGTACGTGCCGCCGCGCGTCGCGTCCTTCAGCTGGTACGCCGACCCCGACCGCGTCGTCTCCAGCGGCACCGTGCCGCCGTACAGCGACCTGCCGTCGCCCGCGGCCGACTCGATGGTGTCCCAGGCGTCGATGCGGGCGCCGGTGCCCGCGTCGGTCAGGACCGTGCGGGCGACCGGGTTGCCCAGGGAGTCCAGGGCCGCCGCGTTCGTGCGCCAGGCCAGCTTCGGGGCGCCGTGCAGGGCGTCGACGACCAGCTCGGGCTTGGCGGTGAGCCGCTTCAGCAACTCGCCCGGGTTGGCGGCGCGCAGCGCGTTCGCGGCCAGGTCGGCGGCCTTGGGCGCCGACAGCTTCGGCGTGACGGTGGGCGGGGAGACGGACGCCCGCGTCGCGCGGTCGGCACCGCGGTAGTCGCCGTCGGGGGCCAGGTGGACCACGAAGTCGCCGCCCAGGACGGGGAGTCCGCGGTAGGTGCGGTCGTAGCGGACGTGCTGGGTGCCGTCCGGGTCGACGACGACGTCGCGGACCCGCGTGTCCTGGGCGCCGGTCAGGCCCAGGGCCGTGGCGTGGTCCGCGAGGGCCGCCGCGGCGTGGTCGAGGGCGGCGGCGGGAGTGGGCCCGTCGGCCGCGCCCGCGGTGGGGGCGAGGGCGACGGCCAGGAGGGAGACGGCGGTGGCGGCGATGCTCGCCGTGGTGGGGCGGGAACCTCTGACGTGCCGTATTCGGCTCATCGAACTCCTCGGGACGGGCGCTTGGCGCGTGGGGACGCTGGTACTGACTCGGATTCAAGAGCCCGCTGTATGTCATGTCCATAGCGCTCACGTGGAGATCGTGAGGGGAGAGAATGACCCTCGTGGATGCCGAGCGACTGCCCTTCTTCGTCTACGGGACGCTCCGCCCCGGCGGCCCCTACCACGCCCGTTTCCTCGACGGCCGTACCCGGACCGAGGAACCCGCCCGTCTCACCGGCGCCACGCTGTACGCGGGCCCCGGTTACCCCTACGCCGTCGAGGCGGCGGACGGCACGGTGCGGGGCGACCTCGTCACCCCCCTGCCGGAGGCGTACGACGACCTGCTGGCCGCCCTCGACCGGCTGGAGGAGTACGTGCCGGGCGACCCGCGCAACCTCTACGACCGCGTGGCCAGGGACGTCGTCCGGGACGCCGACGGGACGCCCGTGCGCGCCTGGGTGTACGTCGCCGCCCCGCCCGTCGCCGCCCGGCTGCGGGCACGCGGCGAAGTGATCGCGAGCGGCGACTGGTGGACCCGGTGAAGGACCGCCCTCAGGGCGTCACCGTCTCCACCCGCACCGCGCACACCTTGAACTCCGGCATCCGCGAGGTCGGGTCCAGCGCCGGGTTGGTCAGGGTGTTGGCGCGGCCCTCGCCCGGCCAGTGGAAGGGCATGAACACGGTGTCGGGCCGGATGCCGGTGGTGATGCGGGCCGGTGCCACCGCCCGCCCTCGCCGGGACACGACCGCCAGCGGGTCGCCCTCGGCCGCCCCCAGCCGCGCCGCGAGCCGCGGGTGCAGCTCCACGAACGGGCCCGGCGCGGCGGCGTTCAGCTCGTCCACGCGCCGGGTCTGCGCGCCGGACTGGTACTGGGACACCACCCGCCCCGTGGTCAGCAGCACGGGGTACTCGTCGTCGGGCTCCTCGGCGCTCGGCCGGTGCGTGACGGGGACGAAGCGGGCCCGGCCGTCGTCGGTGGCGAAGCGGTCCAGGAAGAGGCGCGGGGTGCCGGGGTGGGGCCCGGTGCCGGTTCCGGTGGTGCCGGTCGCGGCGTCCGTGCCGTCGTCCGCGGGCGCCGGGCACGGCCAGAAGACGCCGTCCTCCTCCGCCAGCCGCCGGTAGCTGATCCCCGAGTAGTCCGCCGGCCCGCCCGCGCTCGCCCGGCGCAGCTCCTCGAAGACCTCCTCGGGATCGGTCGGGAACCCCTTCTCCACGCCGAGCCGCCCGGCCAGCCCGTGCAGCACCTCGAGGTCGCTGCGCACCCCGTCCGGCGGCGTGATCGCGCGCCGCCGCAGCAGCACCCGCCCCTCCAGGCTGGTCGTGGTGCCCGTCTCCTCCGCCCACTGCGTCACCGGCAGCACGACGTCCGCCAGCGCCGCCGTCTCGGAGAGCACCACGTCGGCCACGGCCAGGAAGTCCAGCGACCGCAGCCGCCCCTCGACGTGCGCCGCGCGCGGCGCCGACACCACCGGGTTGGAGCCCATCACCAGCAGCGACCTGATGTCCGTGCCCAGCGCGTCCAGCAGCTCGTAGGCGCTGCGCCCCGGCCCCGGCAGCGAGTCCGGGTCCACGCCCCACACCCCGGCGACGTGCCGCCGCGCCGCCGGGTCGGTCAGCTTGCGGTAGCCCGGCAACTGGTCGGCCTTCTGCCCGTGTTCGCGCCCGCCCTGCCCGTTGCCCTGACCGGTCAGGCAGCCGTACCCCGACAGCGGCCGCCCGGCCCGCCCGGTCGCCAGGCACAGGTTGATCCACGCGCCCACCGTGTCCGTCCCCTTGGCCTGCTGCTCGGGCCCGCGCGCGGTGAGCACCATCGCCGCCTGGGGCGCGCAGAACAGCCGCACCGCCTCCCGCAGTTCGGGAACGGACACCCCCGTGATCCGCTCCACGTACTCCGGCCAGTGCGCCATCGCCGCCGCCCGCGCCTCCTCCCAGCCCGCCGTGCGCTCCTCGACGTACCGCTCGTCGACCCGCCCCTCGGCGACGACCAGGTGCAGCATGCCCAGCGCGAGCGCGAGGTCGGTGCCCGGCCTCGGCGCCAGGTGCAGGTCGGCCTGCTCGGCGGTCTTCGTGCGGCGCGGGTCGACGACGATCAACGTGCCGCCGTTCTCCCGCAGTTCGCTGAAGTACCGCAGCGACGGCGGCATCGTCTCCGCCGGGTTCGACCCGACGAGGATCACGCACCCGGTCCTGGGGATGTCCTCCAGCGGGAACGGCAGCCCCCGGTCGAGCCCGAAGGCCCGCGTCCCGGCCGCCGCGGCCGACGACATGCAGAACCGCCCGTTGTAGTCGATCTGCGAGGTGCCCAGCACCACCCGGGCGAACTTGCCCAGCGCGTACGCCTTCTCGTTGGTCAGCCCGCCCCCGCCGAACACCCCGAGCGCGTCCGCGCCGTACTCCTCCCGCGTCCGCGCCAGCCTCCCGGCGATCCGGTCCAGCGCCTCGTCCCACGAGGCCGGCACCAGCGCGCCGCCGCCGTCCCGGACCAGCGGCGAGGTGAGGCGGACGCCCGACGAGAGCACCGCGGGCGCCGTACGGCCCTTGCCGCACAGGGCCCCCCGGTTCACCGGGAAGTCCGTGCGCTCGGTCACCTCGACGCTCCCGTCGGCGGCGGGCGTCAGATTCATCCCGCACTGCAGCGCGCAGTACGGGCAGTGCGTGGGCGTGGCGGTGTTCTGCATGCCGCCAGCGTGCGTCGCCCGTGTTACGCGACCGGGCGACCGATTGTTACACCGCCGGGACGGCGGCCTCCCCGCCGCCCTCCGGCCACGGTGAGGGGTGTGGCGAGGGGCGCGGGGAGGGCCGTGTCACCGCCCTCCGGCCAGCGCCTCGGCCACCCCCGTCTCCTTCGGCCCGAGGAAGCGCGGATCCGGCTCGAACACCGCGTCCAGCGCCGCCTTGCCCGCCGCGAGGACCTCCCGCGCGCCCCCGTAGTACCAGGTCAGGTCGTGCTCGGCGTCGACCCCGACGCCGTACGACGCCACCCCCGCCTCCTGGCACAGCGCCACGGCCCGCCGGATGTGGAAGCCCTGGCTGATCAGCACCGCCCGGTCGACCCCGAAGATCTTCTTCGCGCGGACGCAGGAGTCCCAGGTGTCGAAGCCCGCGTAGTCGCTGACGATCCGCCCGTCGGGCACGCCGTGCCGGACGAGGTACGCGCGCATGGCGTCCGGCTCGTCGTACTCCTCCCGGCTGTTGTCGCCGGTCACGAGCACCACCTCGATCCGCCCCGCGCGGTACAGCCCCGCCGCCGCGTCCAGCCGGTGCGCGAGGTACGGCGACGGCTCGCCGTCCCACAGCCCGGCACCGAAGACGACCGCGACCTCGGTGCGCGGCACGTCGGCGACGGTGCGCAGCCGGTCGTCGGCCGCCAGGTACATCCAGGTGGCCGGCAGCAGCGCCAGCACGCACCCCGCCATCACCGCCTGGACCAGCCGTCGCCGCCCGGCGCGGGTGCGCGGAAGGCGCGGTCTGCCAGGTCTCCAGCGGTGCATCGGTCGGTCCCTCCCCGGTCGTCTCCTGCTCCCGAGGACGTACGGACGCGCCGTCCGGTTCGCCGCCCGCTCACACGGGGCGGGCGGTGCCGTGTGAACCGACGGAAAATCCCCGTGACGTCCGCGCAACGGGGAGGCAACCTGCGGCCGCCACCATCGGTGCATGACGGCAACGACAGCAACGGGCAGGACGACGAGCACGGCGACCCCCGGCGGCGCCCCCGCCCTGGTCGTCGTCGCCCACGGCAGCCGCGACCCGCGCGCGCTGAGCACCGTACGGGCCCTCCTCGACCGGGTCCGCGCCCTGCGCCCCGCCCTGCCGGTGCACCTCGGGCACATCGAGCTCAACGCCCCCCTGCTCCCGGACACGCTGGCCGCCCTCGGTGACGGGGAGGCCGTCCTCGTCCCCCTCCTCCTCAGCCGCGGCCACCACGTGGGACGGGACGTCCCCGACATGGCGGCGGCCTCCCCGGCCCGTACCCGCGTGGCCGCCCCGCTCGGCCCGCACCCCCTCCTCGTGGACGCCCTCCACGACCGCCTCACCGAGGCCGGCTGGCCCGCCCGCGCCCCCCGGGACAGCGCCGTCGTCCTCGCCTCCGCGGGCTCCCGCGCCCCGGCCTCCCGCGCGGACACGGCCCGCACGGCGGCGCTCCTCGCCACCCGCCTCGGCGTCCCGGTGACGCCCGCGTACGCCTCGGCGGCCTCCCCGACGGTCCCGGACGCGATCCGCGCCCTGGCCGCCCGGGGCCACCGCCACATCGCCGTCGCCGCGAACTTCACCGCCCCGGGCCGCTTCGCCACGGAGTGCACGGCCCACGCCCCCTGGATCGCATCCGCCCCCCTGGGCACCCACCCGGCGATGGCCCATCTGCTCCTGCACCGCTACGACGAGGCACTCGGCGGAGGCGGCGGGAACGACGTGCCCCGAGGGGCGCGGGGAACCGCGCGAGCGGCCACGGCGACACCCGCACTCGCCCGGTGACCGCACCGGGCGGACGCACAGGCCCCCCCCGAGCGCCACCCCTTCCGCATACTGTTCAGGACATGGAAGGCACCACAGGCACCGCACCCCCCGCCCCGTACGACCCCGCGTCGGTGGCCCGCTGGGCCCCCGAGCCGGACAAACGCCCCGGCCGCACCGCCTTCCAGCGCGACCGCGCCCGGGTCCTGCACTCCTCAGCCCTGCGCCGCCTCGCCGGCAAGACGCAGGTCGTCACGCCCGGCGAGGGCAACCCGATGTGGGACGCCAGCCCCCGCACCCGCCTCACCCACTCCCTGGAGTGCGCCCAGGTCGGCCGCGAGCTCGGCGCCGCCCTCGGCTGCGACCCGGACCTGGTGGAGGCGGCCTGCCTCTCCCACGACCTCGGCCACCCGCCCTTCGGCCACAACGGCGAGGCCGCGCTGAACGAGTTCGCCGAGGACTGCGGCGGCTTCGAGGGCAACGCCCAGTCGCTCAGGCTGCTCACCCGCATCGAGCCCAAGCGGTTCACCGACGAGGGCTCCGTCGGCCTCAACCTCACCCGCGCCGCCCTCGACGCCGCCACCAAGTACCCCTGGTCCCGCGGCGCCCACCCCAGGGACCCGGCGTCGCCCAAGTTCGGCGTGTACGAGGACGACCTGCCCGTCTTCACGTGGCTGCGCGAGGGCGCCCCCGCCGGCCGCACCTGCTTCGAGGCGCAGGTCATGGACTGGGCCGACGACGTGGCGTACTCCGTGCACGACGTCGAGGACGGCCTGCATGCCGGTCACATCGACCCGAACTGCCTGCTCGCCGACCCCGAGCGGGAGGCGGTCTTCGACGTCGCCGTCGGCCGCTACGTCCCCGCCGGCACCGAACACGCCGAACTGGCCGCCGCCCTCGACCGCCTCCTCGCCCAGGACTGGTGGCCGCACGGCTACGACGGCTCGGCCGTCGCCCAGGCCCGTCTGAAGGACGCCACCAGCCAGCTCATCGGCCGCTTCTGCCTGGCCGCCGAGGCCGCCACCCGGGCCGCGTACGGGGGCGGACGCCTCACCCGGTACACCGCCGAGCTGGTCGTCCCCCGCGGGATCCGCATGGAGTGCGCCGTCCTCAAGGCGGTCGCCGACCGGTACGTCATGCAGCGCGCCGAGCAGGAGCGGCTCCGCGCCGACCAGCGCGTCGTCGTCGCCGGACTGGCCGAGGCGTTCACCGCCCGCGCCCCCGACGGCCTCGACCCCCAGTTCCGCGCCCTGTTCGACCGGGCCGGCGACGACAGGGCCCGCAAACGGGTGATCGTCGACCAGATCGCCTCCCTCACCGACGCCTCGGCCCGTTCGCTTCACGCCCGTCTGACGGGACATCCGTGAGACTGTCGGTGGCCTGATCGGGTCACTCCCCCTTCCCGCGCCACGCCGTGTGCGGGACGCTCGCATGTGGCGGCACCCTGACGAGGAGGCAACAAGTGGTCGACGCGGATCAGACATTCGTCATCGTCGGAGGAGGCCTGGCCGGCGCCAAGGCGGCCGAGACACTCCGCACGGAGGGGTTCACCGGCCGGGTGATCCTCATCTGCGACGAGCGCGACCACCCCTACGAGCGCCCGCCGCTGTCCAAGGGCTACCTGCTGGGCAAGGAGGAACGCGACGGCGTCTTCGTGCACGAGCCCGCCTGGTACGCGCAGCACGACATCGAGCTGCACCTCGGCCAGACCGTCGTCGCCGTCGACCGCGCCGCGAAGACCGTCCACTACGGCGACGACGGCACCCTCGCCCGGTACGACAAGCTGCTGCTGGCCACCGGCGCCGAGCCCCGCCGCCTCGACGTGCCCGGCACCGACCTCGCGGGCGTCCACCACCTGCGCCGCCTCGCCCACGCCGAGCGCCTCAAGGGCGTCCTGGCCTCCCTCGGCCGGGACAACGGCCACCTCGTGATCGCCGGCGCCGGCTGGATCGGCCTGGAGGTCGCGGCGGCGGCCCGCGAGTACGGCGCGGAGGTCACCGTCGTCGAGCCGAGCCCCACCCCGCTGCACGGCGTCCTCGGCCCCGAGCTGGGCTCCGTCTTCACCGAGCTGCACGAGGCGCACGGCGTCCGCTTCCGCTTCGGCGTGCGGCTGACCGAGATCGTCGGCCAGGACGGCATGGTGCTCGCCGCCCGCACCGACGACGGCGAGGAGCACCCCGCGCACGACGTGCTCGCCGCGATCGGCGCCGCCCCGCGCACCTCCCTCGCGCAGGCGGCCGGCCTGGAGATCGCCGACCGCGCGCACGGCGGCGGCATCGTCGTCGACGAACGGCTGCGCACCTCGGACCCCGACGTCTTCGCCGCCGGCGACGTCGCGTCCTTCCCGCACGCCCTGTTCGACACCCGCCTGCGCGTGGAGCACTGGGCCAACGCCCTCAACGGCGGCCCCGCCGCGGCCCGCGCGATGCTCGGCAAGGAGATCACCTACGACCGCGTGCCCTACTTCTTCTCCGACCAGTACGACCTCGGCATGGAGTACTCCGGCTGGGCGCCGGCCGGGTCCTACGACCAGGTGGTGATCCGCGGGGACGCGGCGAAGCGCGAGTTCATCGCCTTCTGGGTGAAGGAGGGCCGGGTGCTGGCCGGGATGAACGTGAACGTGTGGGACGTCACGGACCCGATCCAGCGGCTGATCCGCTCGGGGACCCGGGTGGACACCGAGGCCCTGGCCGACCCGCACGTCCCGCTGGAAAGCCTCGTCGTCTGAGGGCCCGCCCGCCCCGTAGAATTCACGCGTGGCAGGACGGATCAACGACGAGGACGTGAAGGCGGTACGGGACGCGGTCCCGATCGACGCCGTCGTCTCGGAGTACCTCCAGCTGCGCAACGCGGGCGGCGGCAACCTGAAGGGCCTGTGCCCGTTCCACGACGAGAAGTCGCCGTCCTTCCAGGTCAGCCCGAGCAAGGGTCTCTTCCACTGCTTCGGGTGCCAGGAGGGCGGCGACACCATCACGTTCGTGATGAAGATCGACCACCTCACCTTCTCCGAGGCGGTCGAGCGGCTGGCCGGCCAGGCCGGCATCACCCTGCGCTACGAGGAGGGCGGCTACAACCCCTCCCACCAGCGCGGCGAGCGCATCCGCCTGGTCGAGGCCCACAAGATCGCCGCCCAGTGGTACGCGGAGCAGCTGGCCACCAGCCCCGAGGCGGACACCGGCCGCGCCTTCCTCGCCGAGCGGGGCTTCGACCAGGCCGCGGCGGAGCACTTCGGCGTCGGCTACAGCCCCCAGGGCTGGGACCACCTCACCCGCTTCCTGCGCGGCAAGGGCTTCAGCGACAAGGAGCTGCTGCTCTCCGGCCTCTCCCAGGAGGGCCGCCGCGGCCCCATCGACCGCTTCCGCGGCCGGCTGATGTGGCCCATCCGCGACATCGGCGGCGACGTCGTCGGCTTCGGCGCCCGCAAGCTCTACGAGGCGGACAACGGCCCCAAGTACCTGAACACCCCCGACACGGCGATCTACAAGAAGTCCCAGGTCCTCTACGGCATCGACCTCGCGAAGAAGGACATCGCGAAGGCGTCCCGCGCGGTCGTCGTCGAGGGCTACACCGACGTCATGGCCTGCCACCTCGCCGGGGTGACGACCGCCATCGCCACCTGCGGCACGGCCTTCGGCGGCGACCACATCAAGATCCTGCGCCGGCTGCTGATGGACAACGGCTCGGCACGTGTGATCTTCACCTTCGACGGCGACGCGGCCGGCCAGAAGGCGGCCCTGCGCGCCTTCGAGGACGACCAGAAGTTCGCCGCCGAGACCTACATCGCCATCGCGCCCGACGGCATGGACCCCTGCGACCTGCGCCTGGCCAAGGGCGACGACGCCGTCGCCGACCTGGTCGAGCCGCGCACCCCGCTGTTCGAGTTCGCGCTGCGCCAGATCGTCGCCCGCTACGACCTGGACACCCCGGCCGGCCGCGCCGCGGCCCTCGACGAGGCCGCCCCGGTGGTCGCCCGCATCAAGAACAGCGGCGCCCAGCACGAGGTCGCCGTGCAGCTCGCCGGCATGCTCGGCATCCTCGACACCCAGTTCGTGGTCAAGCGCGTCGCCCAGCTGGCCCGCTGGGCCCGCGAGCGCGGCGGCAAGGGACCCGCCCCCGACCGGTCGCAGCGCGGCGGGGGCGACGGCCCGCAGCGGTACGCCCCCCGCGCGCAGGCGGCCCCCCGCGGCCCCGCGCTGAACCTGCGCAACCCCGTCTTCGCCACCGAGCGCGAGCTGCTCAAGCTCGCCCTGCAGCGCCCCGAGCTGGTCTCCCCGGCCTTCGACGCGTACGGCGTGGACGAGTTCACCGCCCCGCCCTACGCGGCCGTGCGCGAGGCGATCCTGGAGGCGGGCGGCGCCGAGTCCGGCGTCCACGACCCGCAGGGCTACCTGGTCCGCGTCCGCGAGGCCGCCCCCGACGACACCGTCCGCGCCATGGTCACCGAACTCGCCGTCGAGGCGATCATGCTGCACCGGGGCGTGAAGGACGTCGACGAGGTCTACGCGGGCGCCCAGCTCGTCACCGTCCGCCGCCGCGCGGTCGAGCGCCGCATCCGCGACATCACCGGCCGCCTCACCCGGCTGTCCGGCCACGGCGACCCCGCCGAACTCGCCGCCGTGCAGAACGAGCTGTGGGTCCTCCAGCAGTACGACCAGAACCTGCGCGAGCACGGCGCCGCCGCGCTGTAGATCCGCCCGCCGATCACCACGCGGTCACGGACCGGACGCAAAAAGTCACCGCACGCCCCTCGTGGCGGCGATGTGTCGTACCCCACACTGAGGGCGGTGCCCGAGTCCTCGGAGCGCGGCCGGCCCGTCCCCGACGGTTCCCGCAACCCCCCGGCCGCGTTCCACACGAACGGGACGGACGGCGGCGAGCGCGCCGGCTCCGCCCCCGACGTACCGCTGCCGCCCCCGCCGACGGCGTCCATCCTGGAGGTCGCCCCCGTGCAGACCCAGACCCTCGCCCAGACCGACGCGCGTACCGACGGCGCGGAGCCGGACGCGGACACCGGCGTCCTCCTCGCCCTGCCCGCGCGGCACCGCGCCGTGCACGACCCGGAGCACGCGCCCGCGGACGAACCGCCCGCCCATGAGCCGCCCGCCCATGAGCCGTCCGCCGACGAGCCGCCCGCCGACACCGCCGAGGCCGGCACCGCCGAGGCCGAGGAGCCCGCCGAGCCGCCGGCGCCCACCCGCACCGAGAGCGGCGGGCCCTCCTCCGACCTGTTCCGCCAGTACCTGCGCGAGATCGGGCGGATCCCGCTGCTCTCCGCGGCCGAGGAGGTCGACCTCGCCCGGCGCGTGGAGGCCGGGCTGTTCGCCGAGGAGAAGCTGCGGTGCACCCCCGACCTGGACGAACGCCTCGCCCTGGACCTGGACCGGCTCGTCGTCCTGGGCCGCCTCGCCAAGCGCCGCCTGATCGAGGCCAACCTGCGGCTCGTCGTGTCGGTGGCGAAACGGTACGTCGGGCGCGGGCTGACCATGCTCGACCTGGTCCAGGAGGGGAACCTGGGCCTGATCCGGGCCGTGGAGAAGTTCGACTACGCCCGCGGCTACAAGTTCTCCACCTACGCCACCTGGTGGATCCGCCAGGCCATGTCCCGCGCCCTGGCCGACCAGGCCCGCACCATCCGCGTCCCCGTCCACGTCGTGGAGCTGATCAACCGCGTCGTGCGCGTACAGCGCCGCATGCTCCAGGAACGCGGCTACGAGCCGACCCCGCAGGAGGTCGCCGCCCACCTGGACCTGCCCCCCGAGCGCGTCGGCGAGGTGCTGCGCCTGGCCCAGGAGCCCGTCTCCCTGCACACCCCCGTCGGCGAGGAGGACGACGTCGCCCTCGGCGACCTCATCGAGGACGGCGACGCCACCAGCCCCGTCGAGTCCGCCGCGTTCCTGCTGCTGCGCGAACACCTGGAGGCGGTGCTGTCCACGCTCGGCGAGCGCGAGCGCAAGGTCGTCCAGCTCCGCTACGGCCTGGTCGACGGCCGCCCCCGCACCCTGGAGGAGATCGGCCGCATCTTCGGCGTGACCCGCGAGCGGATACGCCAGATCGAGTCCAAGACCCTCAACAAGCTCCGCGACCACGCCTTCGCGGACCAGCTCCGGGGCTATCTGGACTGACCGGGGGCCCGGCGGACCGGGCCCCCGCCCGCTCAGCCGTCGACCTCGGCCACGGCCTGCGCGAACTGCGCCTTGTACAGCCGGGCGTAGGCCCCGTCGGCCGCCAGCAGGTCGGCGTGCGCGCCCTGCTCGACGATCGACCCGTTCTCCATGACGAGGATGGTGTCCGCGTCCCGGATGGTGGAGAGCCGGTGCGCGATCACGAACGACGTCCGCCCGTGCGCCAGCTTGGCCATCGCCTTCTGGATCAGCACCTCGGTACGGGTGTCCACCGAACTGGTCGCCTCGTCCAGCACCAGGATCACCGGGTCGGACAGGAACGCCCGCGCGATGGTGATGAGCTGCTTCTCACCCGCGCTCACCCCCGTGCCCTCGTCGTCGATCACGGTGTCGTAGCCGTCGGGCAGCGTCCGCACGAACCGGTCGGCGTGCGCGGCCCGCGCGGCCTCCTCGATCTCCCCGCGGGTGACCTCCCGCGAGGCGCCGTACGCGATGTTCTCCGCGATGGTGCCGCCGAACAGCCAGGTGTCCTGCAGCACCATGCCGATCCCGGCGCGCAGCTCGTCCCGGGACATCGTCGCGACGTCCACCCCGTCCAGGGTGATCCGCCCGCCGGACACCTCGTAGAACCGCATCAGCAGGTTGACCAGCGTGGTCTTGCCGGCGCCCGTCGGGCCGACGATGGCGACCGTGTGACCCGGCTCCACCTTCAGCGACAGGTCCTCGATCAGCGGCTTCTCCGGGTCGTAGCGGAACGACACGTGCTCCAGCTCCACCCGCCCGCGCAGCTCCTCGGGCCGCGCGCCCGGGATCGGGTCCGCCGACTGCTCCTCCGCGTCCAGCAGCTCGAAGACCCGTTCCGCCGACGCCACGCCCGACTGCACCAGGTTCGCCATCGACGCGACCTGCGTCAGCGGCATCGAGAACTGCCGCGAGTACTGGATGAAGGCCTGCACGTCACCGATGGACAGCGAGCCCGAGGCCACCCGCAGGCCGCCGACGACCGCGACGAGCACGTAGTTCAGGTTCGACACGAACATCATCAGCGGCTGCATGATCCCGCTGTTGAACTGCGCCCTGAACCCCGCCTCGTACAGCGCGTCGTTCTGCTCGGCGAACTGCTGCGCCGACTCCTCCTGCCGGCCGAACACCTTCACCAGCGCGTGCCCGGTGTACATCTCCTCGATGTGCGCGTTCAGCTGACCCGTCGAGCGCCACTGCTGCACGAACTGCGGCTGGGACCGCTTGCCGACCCGCGTGGCCACCACGAAGGACAGCGGCACCGTCACCAGCGCGACCAGCGCGAGGATCCAGGAGACGTAGAACATCATGATCAGCACGCCGATGATGGTCAGCAGCGAGTTGATCAGCTGGCCCATCGACTGCTGGAGCGTCTGCCCGATGTTGTCGATGTCGTTCGTCGCCCGCGACAGCACCTCACCGCGCTGCCGCTTGTCGAAGTACGACAGCGGCAGCCGCGACAGCTTCGTCTGCACGTCCTCGCGCATCCGGAACATGGTCCGGTTGACCGCCCGGTTCACCAGTCGGGTCGCCACCGCCATCAGCAGCCCGGCCGCACCGAACACCGCCAGCGCCAGCAGCAGCACGTGTCCCACGGCGGTGAAGTCGATGCCCTCGCCCGGGGTGAAGTCCGTGCTGCGCAGCATGTCGGCGATCTCGCCGTCACCGCGCTCCCGCATGGCCGCGAGGACCTGCTCCTTCGTGGCCCCGGACGGCATGTTCCGCCCGACGATGCCCGCGAAGACCAGGTCGGTGGCCCTGCCGAGGATCTTCGGCCCGACCACGCTGAGGCCGACGCTGACCACCACGCAGGCCAGCAGCGCGTAGATCGTCCCCCGCTCCGGCCGGAACCGGGCGACGAGCCGTTTGCCCGACCCCTTGAAGTCCATCGAACGCTGGTCGGGGCCGCCCCCGGCCATCATGCGACCGCCAGGGCCCGCCATCAGGCAGCCTCCGCTTCCGTCAGCTGGGAGAGCACGATCTCCCGGTAGGTGTCGTTGTCCGCCATCAGTTCGTGGTGCCGGCCCACGCCGACCACCCGCCCCTCGTCCAGCACGATGATCCGGTCGGCGTCCCGGATGGTCGCCACGCGCTGCGCCACGATCACCACGGTCGCCTCGGCCGTCTCCCGGGACAGCGCGGCGCGCAGGGCCGCGTCGGTGGCGTAGTCGAGCGCCGAGAAGGAGTCGTCGAAGAGGTAGATCTCCGGGCGCTGCACCAGCGTCCGGGCGATCGACAGCCGCTGCCGCTGGCCGCCCGACACGTTGGTCCCGCCCTGGGACACCGGCGCGTCGAGCCCGCCCTCCAGCCGTTCCACGAACTCCTTGGCCTGCGCCACCTCCAGCGCGTGCCACAGCTCCTCGTCCGTGGCGTCCGGGTTCCCGTAGCGCAGGTTGGTCGCGACCGTGCCCGCGAAGAGGTACGGCTTCTGCGGCACCAGGCTCACGACCTTCGCCAGCAGCTTCGGGTCGACGGTGCGCACGTCCACTCCGTCGACCAGCACCTCGCCGTCCGTGGCGTCGAACAGCCGGGGCACCAGCCCCAGCAGCGTGGACTTGCCGCTGCCGGTCGAGCCGATGACGGCGGTCGTCTCGCCCGGCCGGGCCACCAGGTCGATGTTCCTCAGCACCGGCTCCTCGGCCCCCGGATACCGGAACCCGGCACCCCGGAGCTCCAGGTGCCCGCGCCGGCGCAGCTCGGTGACCGGCGCCAGGGGCGGCACCACGCTGCTCTCGGTGTCCAGGACCTCCTGGATCCGCTCGGCGCACACCTCCGCGCGCGGCACCATCATGAACATGAAGGTGGCCATCATCACGGACATCACGATCTGCATCAGGTAGGCCAGGAACGCGGTCAGGTCGCCGATCTGCATCCCGCCGCTCTCGATCCGGTGGGCGCCGAACCACACCACCGCGATCGACGACAGGTTCACCACCGTCATGACCACCGGGAACATCAGCGCGAGCAGGTTGCCGGTGCCCAGCGCCACGTCCGTCAGATCGGAGTTGGCCTTCCGGAACCGCTGCTGCTCGTACTCGTCCCGCACGAAGGCGCGGATGACCCGGTTGCCGGTGATCTGCTCGCGCAGCACCCGGTTCACCGTGTCCAGGCGCGTCTGCATGGACCGGAACAGCGGCCGCAGCCGCCGCACGATCAGGGTCACGCAGATCGCCAGCACCGGCACGACCCCGACGAGGACGCCGGACAGCGGCACGTCCAGGCCGAGCGCCATCACGATGCCGCCGACGCACATGATGGGCGCCGACACCATCAGCGTGAACGTCATCAGGGTCAGCATCTGGACCTGCTGCACGTCGTTCGTCGTCCGCGTGATCAGCGAGGGCGCGCCGAAGGTGCCGACCTCCCGGGCGGAGAAGGACTGCACCCGGTCGAAGACGGCGCCCCGCACGTCCCGGCCGAGCGCGGAGGCGGTGCGGGCGCCGTAGTAGACGGCACCGATGTTGCACACGACCTGCACCAGCGAGATGCCGATCATCAGGGCGCCGTAGCCCAGGATGTAGCCGGAGTCGCCGTTGACGACACCGTTGTCGATGATGTCCGCGTTCAGGGTCGGCAGGTAGAGGGTGGCGCAGGTCTGCAGGAACTGCAGCACCACCAGCAGGGCGATGGGTTTCTTGTAGGGCCTGAGGTGGGCCCGCAGGAGTCGTATGAGCACGCTGGGTCTCTCGGGGTCGGCGACGGGGGCGACGGGTTGCCCCTGGCACCTATCGTCGGACACTCCACCCGCGTTACCTCAACCGATTAATCCGACGGCGCCGTCCTCCCGGCCGTCCGGGCGCTCCTACGCGTGCAGCGCCCCCGGATGCGTCTGCTCCCGCACCGACACGTACTGCTGCCGCACCGCCTGACCCGCGGCCAGCTCCTCGCCCGGCTCCAGCACCTGCGCGACCGCGCCCTGCCAGGCCGGGGGAGTGCGCGGGTCCAGCGTGCCCTGCGACACGCCGAGCGCCCAGGCCGCCTGCCGGGCCGCGCCGATCGCCGCGTAGTCCGCCGGCTGCGGTACGACGACCTGCGTCCCGAACAGCGCCGGTGCCGCCGCCTGCACGGCCGGCAGCTCGGCGGCCGCCCCCAGCAGGAACACCCGCCGTACGTCCACGCCCCGGCCGCGCAGCACGTCCAGGGCGTCGGCGAGGCCGCACAGCATGCCCTCGAACGCGGCCCGCGCCAGGTGTTCGGGCTTCATCGACTCGCGCCGCAGCCCGGCCAGCGTCCCGGCGGTGTGCGGCAGGTTCGGCGTCCGCTCGCCCTCCAGGTACGGCAGCAGCACCAGCCCGTGCGCGCCCGGCGTCGACTTCATCGCCAGGTCGGACAGGCTCTCCAGGTCCGGCAGGCCGAGCAGTTCGGCGGTGCCGCGCAGGGCCCGTACGGCGTTCAGGGTGGTGACGACCGGCAGGTGCATGCCGGTGGCGTCCGCCAGGGAGGTGATCATGCCGTTCCGGTCGAGGAGCGCCTCGGGGTGCACGGCCATCACCGACCCGGAGGCGCCGAGGGAGACCACCGCGTCCCCGAGGCCGATCCCGAGCCCGAGGGCCGCGGCCATCGTCTCGCCGGTCCCCGCGGAGATCAGCAGCCCCTCCGGCGTCGTGCCGGCGGCGTCGGCCGGGCCGATCACCTCCGGCAGCACCGCCTGGTGCCCGAGCGCCAGCTCGACCAGATCGGGCCGGTAACCGCCGGTCGCCGCCGACCAGTACCCGGTCCCCGAGGCGCCGCCCCGGTCGGTGGTCCTGCGGGCCGGCCGCCCCAGCAGCTGCCACACCAGCCAGTCGTGGGCCTGCATGAGCACGGCGGTCCGCGCGGCGGCCTCGGGCTCGGTGCGGGCCAGCCAGCGCAGCTTGGTCACCGGCTGCGGGGCCTGCGGCACACAGCCCACGGCCAGCGCCCACGCCTCGCGCCCGCCGAGCGCGTCGACCAGGTCGGCCGCCGCCACCTGCGAGCGCTTGTCGCCGCCCACCATGGCCGGGCGCACGGTGTTGCCCTGGGGGTCCAGCGGCACGACCGAGTTGGCCTGCGCCGAGACCCCGATGGCCTGCACGCCCTCCAGCAGCCCGCCGGCGGCGGCCTCCCCGAGGGACAGCAGCCAGGCCTGCGGATCCACGTCCGAAGGACGGCCACCGCCCTCGGGGCTCTCGACCGGATGCGGCGCGTATCCCTGCCGGAGCACGGCACCCGTGTCCGCATCACAGACGACGATACAAGTGAAATCGGGCGCACTGTCCAACCCGGCGACTATCCCCATGCGGAAAATTCTGCCGCACGGCGAGGGGTGTCCGTACCGGGCGGGGGCACGCGTCTCAGGTGTTGCTGGTGCCCCAGTCGTCCGAGACGGTGCCGTCGGAGTTGCGCTCGCGCAGCGACCGCACCCGCTGGGCGACCGAGTCGGGCATCCGGTCGCCGACCTTGTCGCTCATCACGTGGTAGGCCCGGTCCGCGAAGTGCCGGCCCTGCTGGGCCGCCGACTCGGCGGTGTTGCGGACGGCCGGGTTCTGTGCGACCTGCCGCGCCGACTCCCTCAACTGCTCGTAACGCTCACGCCCGGCCTTGGTGCCGAGCACGTAACCGACGGCGAGTCCGACGACGAATGTGAGCCGGTAACGCATGGCGGTCACCTTCCCTTGCGTAGCTCTGACGGTGCCGGGGAGTACCGATTGGCAAAGCACCCCCCTGCTTGCGCTAATGTATGTGTCGCAGCGAGCGCGCGCCCCCTGGCGAATACCCAGGCGGAGGCGTTCGATGCAACGAGGCATTCCTCCGTAGCTCAATTGGCAGAGCAGCCGGCTGTTAACCGGCAGGTTACTGGTTCGAGTCCAGTCGGGGGAGCTCGGTCCTCCGTAGCTCAATTGGCAGAGCAGCCGGCTGTTAACCGGCAGGTTACTGGTTCGAGTCCAGTCGGGGGAGCATGGTGAACGAGGGCCCTTCGGGGTCCTTTTTCATGTCCGCACCCATGCCGGGGGATCTTCTGGGAAGAGGGGGAACCGCGCGGCACGCTGCGGAGTCCTCAAGGTCGTGAAGGCGTCGCGGTGAGCCGACCAGCCGAGGCAGGAGATCGTATGAGCGGCTATGCTGCGGCAGACGGCACGCACACATGTACGCGACACGCCGTCACGGGGCGGTAGCTCAGCCGGTTAGAGCAGCGGACTCATAATCCGTCGGCCGTGGGTTCGAGTCCCACCCGCCCCACCACGGAGCCCCCTCGCAGGTGCCTTCTGACCTGCGGCGGAGCGATCGGCCCCGGATTCCGGGGCCTTTTTATGCCCGGGGTGGTCACAGAGTGGTCACCTGTGTCCGCCGGAGTCTTCCGGGCCCGCGGGATGAGCGCCGCCGCCTTCTCCGTGCCCTTCCGGGCCTCGCCGGGCAGCGGGTGCGCGTGGACCTTCGATGTGATCTGGATCCCAGAGTGCCCGGGCATCTTCGACACCGTCTCAAGCTGCACGCCACCGGCGAGCAGCAGCGAGGCGTACCCGTGCCGCAGATCGTGCAACCGCACCCGGCGTAGGCCGGTCTCGTCGACCAGGTCCGCGAACAACCGTGTCGCCTCGTCGGGCCGCAGCGGGTCGCCGTCCTCCTTGGCGAACACGAGGCCGTGGTCCGCGTACGCGTCGCCCCGCTCCTTCCGCTCCGCCTGCTGCCGGAGCTGGTGAGCGAGCAGCGCACCAACGACGTTGTCGCCCAGCTCGATGACGCGGCCCTTGCCGGTCTTCGTCTTCGGCTCGCCGAAGCTCACGCCCAGGTGCCCGGCGTCGCGGTACGGGCAGGGCGCCGCACCCTGCTTGCGCTTCTTTCCGGCCCGACTCCTGCACGACCTGGCGGCGCACAGTCAGGGTCCGCCCGGCGAGGTCGACGTCATCCCAGCGCAGGCCCAGCGCCTCACCGCGCCGCAGCCCCGTGTACGCGATCACCTCGAACAGGCCGCCGAGCCGGTGCCCGCCGATCGAGTCGAGGAAGAGGCCCGGTTCCTCACCGGTCCACGGCTCAACCTCGGTGTCGGTGGCCTGCGGGAGCGTCGCCTTCCCGGCGACGTTGAACGCGATCAGGTCCACGTGACCGGCCCCGTTGGTCACGGCAGGTGAGGCCGCCGACCTGCTCGGTTCATCCGCCGAGTGGGTGAGGCGCCTCGCCCGCCGCGGCACCCTCTCCGCCCGTCGCGTCGGCCCTCAACGGCTCATCGACCGCGCCGCACTCGACGACTACCGGCACGGCCGCACCCGCGGAAGGAGTACCGCAGCATGACCGCCGCCACCATCATCACGCCGGCCGACGAGGCCGCCCAGGCCGAGGCCGACTACCTCGCCGCCGAAGCCGAAGCCGAAGCCGAAGCCGTCGCCGCCGACGAGGCCGTTCTTCGTACCGAGTCAGTAGTGGTATCGAGCCTGGACGATGATCAACTCATCCTCGGTCGGCTTGTACACGAGTCGGTGCGTGTCGTCGATTCTCCGAGACCAGTAGCCCGACAGGTCGCCCTTCAGGGGCTCCGGCTTGCCGATGCCCTTGAAGGGGTCGCGCAGGGTGTCGTCGATCAGCTTGTTGATGCGCTTGACCATCTTGCGGTCGTTCTCGGCCCAGTAGGTGTAGTCCTCCCAGGCGTGGGACGTGAACGAGATCTTCACGCATGCTCCGCGTCGGGGTCGATCAGCTCGCGACGACGGGCCTTGCCGGCCTCCGCCTCGGCGATGGAGTCGAGCAGGCGGCGGGCGTTCTTGGGGGAGCGCAGGAGGTGCACTGTCTCGGTCCAAGAGCTGAAGTCCTCTTCGGACATGAGAACGGCGTTCCCCTTGCGGGAAGTGATGTGAACCGGAGCGTGATCCTCGTTGACCTGCTCGATCAGCGGGAACAGGTTCTGACGCGCCTCGCTGGCGGTGATGGACATGCTTACTTCCTCCTCTCTCGACTTGTACAAGATATGGTACAAGTCTTGATCGTGTCCACAGAGATCCCGGCGCGTCCGCTGGAGTGGTGCACCGAAAGCCGCTCGGTGGTCTCGCTTGCGGCTGTGCAGTGGGTTCGGTGGGCAGGGCGGCCTGTCTCGCCGATTTCTGTCCCGATCGGGTAGAGGCGGGCCTTGACCGGCAAGGTCGAGTCCCATGGAGCGGGGGCCTCCATCCGCTCGTCGTTCAACTCGGTCGGCACCGTGCCTTCCGCGGTTGAATACCGGTGTGGCACGGAAAGTGGTGGGATTCGACGAGGACGATCTGAGGGCGCTGGCCGGGGCTCGGTCCTTCGAGCGGGGGCTGGGGTGTCTGGACGCGGTGAGCGGTCTGGAGGTGGGGGAGGGCTCGGTCGCCGCCGTGGTGCACGGTACGGATGCCTACGAGGTGGAGCTCACCCTCGGCGGCGAGGAGGGGATCTCGGGATGGTGCGACTGCCCGTACGGACGGGAGGCCAACTTCTGCAAGCACTGTGTGGCGGTCGGGCTGACCGTGCTGCGGCGGGCGAAGGCGATCCCGCATCAGCAAGCCGCGGCACGGGCGCGGTCTTCCACCTTGGAGGCGTGGCTTTCGTCGCTGTCACGTGACGAACTCCTGGCGCTGGTGCGGGAGCAGGTCGCTGAGGATCGGGAACTACGCCGGCGTTTGGAGCTGCGGGCAGCCGCTGCTCGTTCCGACCTCGGTACGGTCCGGGATCGGATCGTCGCCCTGACCGATCCACGGCCGTTCGCCCGGTACGGGTACATCGAGTACGGGGATGCCTCCGGGTATGCGCGGCAAGTCGCCGAGGCGGCGAGCGCCCTGCGCGCCTTGACCGCAGACGGGCAGGCGGCACAGGCGGTCGGTCTGGCCGAGGAGGCGATCCGGGCGCTGGGAGAGGCGTACGGCGAGATCGACGACTCCGACGGTGTGGTCGGGGAGGCCGTCGCCGCGGTGGCCGAGGCCCATGTGGAGGCATGCGGGGTCGCCCGCCCCGATCCGGATCGGTTGGCCGAGTGGCTGGTCGGCACGGTGCTCGACGACAGCAACGACGTGACGGACCTGGATCCGCTCGACTATGCCGACGTGCTGGGGCCGAGCGGACTGGCCCGCACGCGGCAGCTGACGGCCGAGGCGCTCAGGCGCAGGCCGTCCGGCTGGGCGGAGCGGTACCCGATGGAGCGTCTGATCAAGGCAGCGGGTGACGTCGACGCGATGGTCGCCCTGCATGCGCAGGACCTCGACCCGTCCGGTGCCACTCATCTGCGTATCGCCGAGGAGCTGGAATCGGCGGGACGTGTGGACGAGGCGCTCGCCTGGGCGGAGCGCGGACTGCGAGAGTGCGCCGCCGAGACATACATCGATGGCCGCCTGGTCGACTACGCGTGCGCGCGGTACGCGCAGACGGGGCGGGCGGCCGACGCGGTCGCGGTGCGCCGGGACCGGTTCCGTCTCGAGCGGTCCCTGGCCGCCTACCGGCAGCTGCGCTCCGCTGCCCGGGCCGGGGACTGCTGGGAGGCCGAGCGCGCGGCGGCGCTGGCCACCTTGGAGAAGGACGCCCGTCGTGAGCGTGGCGGCCGGTACGGCGGGCCCGTGCTGATCGACGCGTTGCTCGACGACGGTGACCTGGACGCCGCCTGGCAGGAGGCCGCCGGCCGCGCCGACGACCGGCAGTGGGGACGGCTCGCCGACCTGTCGCGCGAGACCCACCCGACCTGGGCGCTCGGCGTGTACCTGCGGCTGGTCGAGCGGTCGAAGGAGCCGACCGGGGACCGTGCCTACGAGCACCTGGCCGGGTTGCTCCTGGCGGTCCGTGACTGCCATCGCGCGCTGGGGACCGAGGATGCGTTCACCCTGTTTCTCGCCGACCTGCGGAGGGAACTGAAGCGCAGGCGGAAGCTGATGAGCATCCTTGACCGGCAAGGGCTGTGAAGGGGCTCCGGGCGGCAGAGGCCTCGTCGGCGACGGAAGAACGACCGGGACAGGGACCGGCTCCCCCCGCCGGAACCGTCCGGCCGGTGTGGCGGCACGGGCGGGGGAGGCCGGATCACCGGCCTCCCCCGCCCTTCTCGTCGCCCTCCTCGTCGTCGCGCTCGCCCTCGGCCTGGGAGGGCGTGGTCTGCGACGGGTTCTGGCCGGCCTCGGCGCCCTGCTCGTCGTCGCGCTCGCCCTCCGCCTGGGACGGGGTCTGCTCGCTCATCGGGGTCCCTCCTTCTGGCTGCGTCCGGCCGCCTCCGGCCGCCGGTGCGGATTCCCGCGCCGAGTACCCCGCCCGCGCCGACGGCACCCCATCACCGGCACGGCGTCTCAGCGGCCGGCCCGCTCCAGGGCCGTCCGCAGGGCCGCGCGCACCTCGGGCGGTGGCGGCGGGCCGTCGCCGCGGGTGCCGGCGGTCACCGCGGCGGCCACCGTGCGCAGCTTGGTGTTGGACAGCTGCGAGGCCTCCCGCAGGATGTGCCACGCCTCGTCCGGCGTGCAGCCGTGGAGGGCCATCAGGACGCCCCGCGCCTGGTCGATGACCGGACGGGAGGCGATGGCCTGCCGGAGCTGCTCGACCTCCTCCTGGAGCACGCGCAGCCGCTCCGACCGCTCCGCCGCCACCGCCGAGCGCGCCGGCTCCTGTGCGGGAGGGCGGGGCGTGCCGCGCGGGGGAGCGGCGGCGTCCGGGCCGAGCAGCTCGAGGACCCTGCGCGGCTGACCGGTCCAGTTCCGCGCCGTCACCGGCACCGACCACTGCTCGCCGTGGCCGCGCAGCAGCTCCAGGAACTGCAGCCCGGCCGTGTCCATGAAGACCACGCCGCCCATGTCCAGGTCGATCCGCTCGACCTCCGCCGGCAACGCGTCCAGGGCCTCGGCCAGGGTGTCCGCGCACCCGTGGACCAGCTCTCCGCGCGGGACGAGCAGCGCCCGGCCCGCCTCCACACGGCCGTCGATCACCAGGACGGCCGGCCTCCCCGTCAGACGTGGTGGCGCCGCTGAAGTCATGTCACCGCCTTGTCCGTCCTCATCGTTCCCCGACGACGTCCACAACGTCACCCGGCCCCCCGTCTGCCGATGCGCCTGCCCGCCGTCCGGTGGGCGTACACCCGGCCGCGGGGAACGACCGCCCCACGGGACGGGTGAAGGCGTCACCGGGGACGGCCGGGTGTCCGCTCAGAGGGGCGCCTGCCAGGTGGCCGTCGCCCGGCCGCCGTCGGCGGGGGCCGGGCCCTCGGGCGTTCCGTCGTGCGCGACCGTCAGCCGCACCGCGTCGCGGCCGTCCGGCAGGGACGCGGTCGCGTCGACGGAGACCTCGACGCGGGAGACGCCGTGGCCGCGGGACGCGGCGGCCAGGGCCCGGCGCAGGGCGGCGAGGAGGCGGTCGGCGACCCGGTCCGGTACGCGGCTGTCGACGGCGCCCGTGAAGTGGACGGAGGGCGGGAAGCCGAGCGGGGCGGCGGCGGACGCGGTCTCGCGCAGCACCCGGCCGCGCAGGCCGGCCGGCGGACCGGCGGGGGACTGCTGGAGCGCGAGGATCGCCGTACGGACCTCCTGGACCGTGGAGCGCAGCTCGTCCACCGCCCGGTCGAGAACGTCACCGATGTCGTCCGCGCCGGGGCGGCGCCGCGTGGACTCCAGCATCATGCCGGTGGCGAACAGCCGTTGCACCACCAGGTCGTGCAGGTCACGGGCGATGCGGTCCCGGTCCTCGTACACGGCGAGGCGCTCCCTGCCGTGCCGGGCGTCGGCGAGGACGAGGGCCGACGCGGCCTGGGAGGCGAACTGGGTCGCGAGCAGCCGTTCGACGGCCGTGTAGGGGCGGTCGCCGCGGCGGCGGGGCAGGGCGAGCGTGCCGATCAGCCGGCCGTTCGCCCGCAGCGGCAGCATCATGCTGGGGCCGAACCGGTGCCGTACGCGCGTCGTCATGCGCGGGTCGGTCGCCGAGTCCGCGACGAACACCGGTTCGCCGCCGAGGAGCTGCTCGAGGACGGGGCTGCCCGGGGCGATGGTCACGCCGACGATGCCGTCCGGGTCGTCGGGCGCCGAGGCGGTCACGATCTCCATGCCGCCCTCCGCGGTCGGCTGGAGGATCGCCCCCGCCGAGGCGCCGGCGAGCAGCCGGGCCCGTTCCGCGACCGTCGTCAGGGCGTCGTCCGCGCTCCCGCCGGCGAGCAGCGCGGTGGTGACGGCCGCCGCGCCCTCGACCCAGCGTTCGCGCTGCCGGGCCGTCTCGTACAGCCGGGCGTTGCCGATCGCGATCCCGGCCTGCGTGGCGAGGACCCGGAGCAGTTGCTCGTCCTCGTCCGTGAACGGTCCGTCGTCGGGCGCCCGGCCCAGACGCAGCTCACCGAACTCCTCGTCCCGCACGCGGATCGGCACCCGCAGCCGGTACGCGGCGCCGGGGGCCCCGGCCGGGGACGGGGCCGGGGGCTCTTCCGGGCCGGCCCGGTGCGGGGCGCGGAACGTGGAGAGGCCCGCCACGTGCGGGTCGGTCGTGGTCAGGGACGCGCAGGCGGCACCGGTCAGACCGGCGGCGCCGTCCACGACGTGCTGGAGGGTGCTGCGCAGGTCCAGGTCGGTGCCGACGCCGAGGACGGCGTCGAGGAGGCGGGTCAGCCGGGACGCGGGCCGCGCGGCCATGCCGTCGGCTTCCTCGGCGGGTCAGTCGGCCAGCGGATCCAGCACGAGGGGCGCGATGCGGCCCTCCAGCATGGTGCCGAGACCCTGGACGGCGCACACGTCGGGCCGTTCCGCGATGTGCACCGGCATGCCGGTCGCCTGACGCAGCATCTGGTCGAAGCCGGGCAGCAGCGCACTGCCGCCCACCATCACGATCCCGCGGTCGGCGAGGTCCGCGACCAGGTCCGGCGGGCAGCCGCGCAGCACCTTGCCGATGCCGTCGAGCACGGCCGTCAACGGCGTCTGGATCGCGTTGCGCACCGCGGCGGTGTCCACCTTCACACTGCGCGCCAGGCCGGTCGCCACGTCCCGCCCGTGGATCTCGGTGGAGGCCGGGCCCTGCGGGGTGAGCCCGTTGCCGGACAGGGCGAGCTGCAGCGGGCGCACCGACTGGCTGGGCAGCACCAGTTCGTGCTGGTGGCGCAGGTGCTGCACGATCGCGTGGTCGACGGCCTCGCCGCCGACCGGGATGCGTTCGGCGGTCACGATCGAGCCGAGGGAGAGCACCGCGACCTGCGTGGCGTGCGCCCCGCACACCATGACCATCGTGGCCTCGGGCTGCTCCACGGGCAGCCCGCAGCCGACCGCCGCGGCGATCAGGGTGTCGACGAGCTCCACCCGCCGGGCGCCGAGCCCGACCAGCGTCTCGATCGCCGCCCGCCGGGCCAGCGGGTCGGCGTCGTGCGGCGTGCAGACGGCGGCGCGCAGCCGGGGCTTGCGGCGCAGCGTCCGGCGGATCCGGTCGCCGAGCAGGTGCCGCAGCATGCGCTGGGCCATCTCGATGTCGACGACCGTGCCGCCGGAGACCGGCCGGACGACGCGGATGTAGCCGGGGGTGCGGCCGGTCATCTTCTCCGCGAGCTCGCCCACCGCGATGAGCGCGCCGGTGCGGGTGTTGACCGCGGCCGCCGACGGCTGGTCGACGACGAGCCCGGCGCCCTTCACGTAGACCCGGGTCCTCGACGCGCCGAGGTCGACGCCGAAATGGCAGCGGCGCAGCTGCTCCAGAGTGGCGGTCATGGCAGTTCCTCCCGAGAGCGCAGACCGTGCGGGGGCCGGCGGGTGGCCGGTCTCCGGACATCGTGCGCGCGGGCCGGGGCGGGCGCCTTCCGGAGGGGGCCGGGCGGGGGGCCGCTGAATGGGGGTCACCTCCGAAGGCGGTCCGCCGTCGGCTGACGGCCCGTCGGTCTCGTGGCGGGAACCCGCCGAGTCGCCAACCCGCCACGTCCGGGCAACTCCCTTGTCGCTCCTGACTCCTGAAACTCTTTCGCAGCACTCCACGAAGAGAGGCGAGGATGAGCAGAGGACCAGTCAGACGCGGGGCGACCCTCCTGTCGGCCGGGCTCGTGATCGGGCTGTTGCCGGTCGGGCCGACGGCGACGGCGGCGACGGCGCAGGAGGCCCCCGAGAGCACGCACGGCCGAGCGACCACCCGTACCGTCACCCTCGTCACCGGCGACCGGGTGACCGTCACCGGCCTCGGCGGCGGCAGGAGGACCGTCACCGTCGAACGGCCGGCGGGCGCCACCGGCGCCGTACGCACCCGGAACGCGAACGGCGAGATCAGTGTCGTACCGGACGAGGCCCTGCCCTACCTGCGCGACGGGCGGCTCGACGAACGGCTCTTCGACGTCGACGCGTTGATACGCCAGGGGCTCACCGACACCGAGACCGGCGAACTGCCGCTGATCGTGACGTACGGGAAGAACGCGCGGACCCTCGTCCCGCGCGGCGCCGAGCGGACGCGGGCGCTGCCCAGCGTGCGCGGCGCCGCCGTCGAGGCGGACAAGGGGCGCACCTTCTGGCGGGCGTTCACCGGGCAGGCCGGCATCGACGGCGTGTGGCTCGACGGGCGGGTCACCGCCGCCATGGCCGAGAGCAACGCCCAGATCGGCACCCCCGAGGCCTGGCAGGCCGGCCTGACAGGCAAGGGCGTCACCGTCGCCGTGCTGGACAGCGGCGTGGACGCCGGCCACCCCGACCTCGCCGGGCGGATCGCGCGGAGCCGCAGCTTCATCGCGGGGGAGGAGGTCGCCGACCGGCACGGTCACGGCACGCACGTCACCTCCACCGTCGGCGGCAGCGGTGCCGCCTCCGGCGGCAGGGAGAAGGGCGTCGCCCCCGGCGCCACGCTCGCCGTCGGCAAGGTCCTGAACGACCAGGGCTCGGGCAGCGAGTCCGAGATCATCGCCGGGATGGAGTGGGCCGCCCGGGACGTGGACGCCGACATCGTCTCGATGAGCCTGGGGTCGACCGAGCCGAGCGACGGCACCGACCCCATGGCGCAGGCCGTGAACACCCTCTCCCGGGAGACCGGCGCGCTGTTCGTGATCGCCGCCGGGAACACCGGCGCGCCCTCCTCCATCGGCTCGCCGGGTGCCGCCGACGCGGCGCTGACCGTCGGCGCCGTCGACTCCGCCGACCAGGCGGCCTGGTTCACCAGCGCCGGCCCCCGCCACGGGGACAACGCCCTCAAGCCCGACCTCTCCGCCCCCGGCGTCGGCATCCTCGCCGCCCGGTCCCGGCTCAGCGAGGGCAGCGGCGACTACACCTCCATGGACGGCACGTCGATGGCGACCCCGCACATCGCCGGGGCGGCCGCCCTGCTGGCCGAGAAGCACCCCGACTGGACGGGCGCGCAGCTCAAGGACGCGCTGATGTCCACGTCCGAGCGGCTCGACGCCTCCGCCTACCAGCTCGGCGCGGGCCGGGTCAGCGTGCCCGACGCCGTCGGCGCCGAGATCACCGCGACGGGCAGCGCCGACCTCGGCTTCTTCTCCTGGCCCTACGGCGGCAACGAGCCGGTCACCCGCACCGTCACCTACACCAACTCCTCCGACGCCCCCGTCGCACTGGGCCTGTCCGTGCAGGGGGCGCCCGACGGCGTCGCCACCCTCGCCGACACCACGCTCACCGTGCCCGCGCACGGCACCGCGTCCACGACCGTGACCGGGGACGGCACGAAGGCGCCGGTCGGGAACACCAGCGGGCAGATCGTGGCCTCGGTCGCCGGCACACCCGTCGCGCACACCGCGTTCGGGCTGGTCAAGGAGGAGGAGCGGTACACGCTCACCGTCCACGTCAAGGACCGCGCGGGCGCGGCGACCGCCGCCGACCTCACCGTCCAGCGGCTGGCCGAGGGCGTCGACCCCGTGCCCGCCCACGTCGGCGACTCCGGCACCGTGAAGCTCCGGCTGGCGCCGGGGACGTACAGCCTCACCTCCTTCCTCGACGTGCGCGGCAGCCACGGCGCCGACTCCCTCGGCCTGGGCTTCCTCGCGGCGCCGGAGGTCGTCCTCGACCGGGACCGGGAGGTCACCCTCGATGGCCGGAAGCTGCGCGAGGTCCGCGCGGACGTCGGCCGGCGCACCGAGACCCGTCAGCTGCTCATGGAGTACGACCGCAGCGCGAACGGCTCCGACCTGTTCGGCGCGGTGCAGGTGCCCCTGACGTACGACAGCGTCTTCGCCGCGCCCACCGGGAAGGTCACCCGGGGCGGCTTCGAGTACCGGACCGTGTGGCGGCTCGGCAAGCCGCTGCTGGAGGCCGAGGGGATCGGCGAGGCCGTCGTGCAGCCGGGCGGCACGCTCGTCGAGGGCCGCACCCGGCTGCCGCTCGTCGACGTCGGCACCGGCCCGTTCACCGGGGTGGAGGGCAAGGCGGTCCTCGCCCGGCTCACCGGGGGCACCGAACCGGCCGCCCTCGCCCGGGCCGCCCAGGACGCGGGCGCGAAGGCGCTGTTCGTCACCGACGACGCGCCCGGCCGGCTGATGGCGTGGTGGGGCACGGACGACAACGCCGACCGGCCGCTGACGATCGCCACGGTGAACGCCGCGGACGCCGCCCGGCTGCGCGCCGCGGGCCGCGTCGACATGACCGGCACGCGCAACACGCCGTACGTGTACGACCTGTCGGAGGGGCACGCCGGCGCGGTGCCCGACCGGGACCTGACGTACGCGCCGGGCAAGCGGGAGCTGGCCGCCGTGCACACCAGGTACCACGCCGCCCGGCCGGTGAGCGGGGGCGAGTTCCGGTACTCGATCACCGACACCTTCCCGGTCGGCATCGGCTTCAAGGAGCGGATCGACTACCCGGCCGAGCGGACCGAGTACGTGTCGACCGGGCGCGGTCAGCTGTGGCACGAGTCCGTGGACGCCGCCGACGGCGCGCTGGAGGAGCGCGGCGGACTGGTCCGGTACGAGGGCGGCTCGCGTCCACGGCTCGACTGGTTCAAGCCCGTCTGGCACCCGTGGCTCGGCACCGGGCTCGGCTGGGGCCAGCAGCGCGCCGGCGACCGGCTCCAGTTCAACGCCCCCGGCTGGGGCGACTCCGGTCCCGACCACACCGGCTTCGGCGACGTGTGGAGCGAGACCAGCGGGATGACCCAGACCACGGCCGTGTACCTGGACGGCGAGCTGGCCGACGAGGGGACGTCGTCCGCCGTGTACGTGGAGGATGCGCCCGCCGACGCGCACACGTACAGGCTGGTCACGGACACCGCGCTGGACGCGGAGCGCTGGGGGATCGGGACGAGGGGCCACGCCGAGTGGACCTTCCGGTCGGCCGCTACCCCCGCGGACCGCTGGACCTTCCTGCCGCTGATCAACCTGTCCTTCGACGTGGACACCGACCTCGCGGGCGAGGTGCGCGGCGGGCGGAGGCTGTCGGTCGGCATCGGCGCCGCGTACGTGGCCGGTGCCCCGGACACCGGGACGATCGGCGGCGGGACGCTCCAGGTGTCCTACGACGACGGCCGGACCTGGAAGTCCGTCCGGCTGACCGGCGAGGGCGCGTCCTGGCACGGGACGCTGGACGTGCCGCGCGGCGCCGAGCACGTCTCGCTGCGGGCCTCGGCGCGCGACGACCGGGGCGGCTCGGTCACGCAGGAGATCGTGCGGGCCGTGGGCGTCCGGTAACCCGCACCGCGCACCTGGTCGTACGCGGACGGCGCCGCCTCCCTGGGACGGGGAGGCGGCGCCGTCGTGTTCCTCGGACCGTCAGACCAGCCGGCCGACGAAGTGGACGAGGCCGGCGAGGACGTCGGTGAGAAGGTTCATGATCGTGCAGCTCCTTGTGTGGTGCATGGTGTGGGACCTGCGCTCGGCCACGGTCTGCAGCCCGTCGCTCGCGCACCGTGAGTATCTCCGAGCACTCGTGTCTCATGTGATCTTATGACCGGCGATCACCTGTTCCAGGGAACACCTGATCCCCTGTTCGAAGCCGCAGTACGCCCAGCTCGGCCAGGTCCTGTGGTCTCAGCCTCAGTTGATCCGCCGTCACCTCCACCTCGTCCGGTGGGCGCTTCAGGATCGCCGCGGCCAGTTCCGGCGCGATGACGGAGAAGTAGCTGTCCGGCGTGGCCCAGGTGTCGCCGGGCGCGGCCAGCGCCAGCGCGCCGCCCGAGCCGCCCTCCCCGATGACCAGCGTGGTCACCGGGGTCCGGGCCGAGGCCACGGCGCCGAACAGGTCGGCGATCGCGGCACCGGCCCCCCGCCGCTCGGCCTCCGCGTCGTTCGCCGCGCCCGGGGTGTCCACCAGGGTCAGCACCGGTATGCCGAGCCGGTCCGCGAGGCGGATCAGCCGGGCGGCGGTGCGGAACCCGGCGGGCCTGGTCGCCGTGCCGGTCTGGGCGGCGTACGCGACCGTCCGCCCCGCGTGCTCGCCGAAGCCGCACAGCATGCCCTCGGCGTCCGTGCCGCCGCAGCGGTCGCCGGACAGGGCGACGCGGTGGGTGAAGTAGGCGTCCAGGTAGGCCCCGGCGCGGGGCCGCTCGGGTGCCCGGGCCCGCCGGACCGCGTCCCACCCGGTGACCGGCAGGTCGGTGGCGCCCAGCGGTTCGGGCACCGGCGCCGGGGTGTCCGACGGCGCCGTCAGCAGCCGCAGCCAGCGCCCCAGCGTGCCGCGCAGCTCCCCGGGCGGCACGACGGCGTCCGCGCTGCCCGCCGCCACCTGCGCCTCGGCCGTGTACGCCGCCGGGCCGGCGTCCGGCGGCCGGACCCGGGAACCGGCGAAGCCCACCTGGGCGCCGGGCAGGGCGAGGACCACGTCGGCGCCCGCGCCCAGCGTCGCCCAGCCGCCGCCGGTGGCCGGGTCCCGCAGGACGGCGATCTGGGCGAGGCCGGCCTGACGGGTGAGGGCCGACTGCCGGGCCACGCGCTGGAGCTGGGTCAGCGCGAACATGCCCTCCTGCATCCGGCTGCCCCCGGTGGCGACCAACGGCACGACCGGCAGCCGGTGTTCGCGCGCGTACGCGTACGCCGCCTCCAGCCGGTCGCCCGTGCGCCGGCCGAGCGAGCCGCCGAGGAAGCCGAACTCGAAGGCGAGCAGCACGGCCCGGACCCCCTCGACGTGCCCGGTGCCGCAGACGACGGACTCGCTCTCGCCGGTGCGTCCGGCGGCACGGGCGCGCTGGGCGCCGTAGCCGGGCCAGCCGAGCGGGCCGTCGGGTTCCTGGTCGCCGTCCGGGTGGGGGAGTTCGGCGAAGTCGTCGGTGAGGAGCGCGAGGAACGCGCGCGCGGAGAGCCGTTCAGCCATGGTCCAGCGCCCGCTTCATGATCTTCCCCATGTCGTTGCGGGGCAGCGCGTCGAGGTACCGGACGACGCGGGGCCGCTTGTGCGGGGCGAGCCGGGCGGCGACGTGCGCGGCCAACTCCTCCAGGGAGGGCGGCGCCTGCGGATCGGCCGGCACGACCCAGGCCACGATCCGCTCGCCCAGGTCCGGGTCGGGCTCCCCGGTGACGGCCGCCTCCCGCACCGCCGGGTGTTCCAGCAGCGCGTTCTCGATCTCCCCGGCCCCGATCTTGTACCCGCCGCTCTTGATCAGGTCGGTGGCCTTGCGGCCGACGATGCGGACGTGGCCGTCGGGGTCGCGCACCGCCATGTCGCCGGTGCGGAAGAAGCCGTCCGCGGTGAAGGCGGCGGCGGTGGCGTCGGGGCGGTTCAGGTACTCCGTGAACAGGTTCGGGCCGCGCACCTGGATCTCGCCGACGCTCTCCCCGTCGTACGCCGTGATCGGCGTGCCGTCCTCCTCCACGAGCCGCAGCTCCACCCCCGGCAGCGGCACGCCCACGGTGCCGGCACGGGGCTCGCCGTCCGCCCGCACGCTGGGCCGGGGGTCCGGGGGTGTCCACCGGGACGAGCACAGCATCAGGGTCTCCGTCATGCCGTACCGCTCGATGACGTGCCGTCCGGTCGCGGCGGTGATCCGCTCGTGGTCGTGCACCGGCAGCGCGGCCGACCCGGACACCAGCAGCCGGGCGCCCGCGAGGGCCTTGGCCAGCCCCGGGTCGCCGGGCAGGGCCTCGGCGATGCGGTGGTACATCGTCGGCACCCCGAACAGCATGGTCGCGCCGTCGCTCAGCTCCCGGGCGGCGCCCTCGGTGCTGAACCTGCCGAGGTGGCGCACCGATCCGCCGCGCCTGAGCGGGCCCAGGATCCCGAGCACCAGCCCGTGCACGTGGAACAGCGGCAGCCCCTGCACCAGCACGTCGTCGCCGGTCCACCCCCAGGCGTCGGCGAGCGCGTCCAGGGTCGAGGCGAGCGCCCGCCGGGGGATGACGGCGCCCTTGGGCGGTCCGGTGGTGCCGGAGGTGTAGACGACCAGCGCGGGGTCCTCCGGACCGCCGTCGTCCGCGGGGACGGGCCCGGCGGCGCGCACGTCGACGTCCACGCGCGGCAGCCCGGCGAGCGGCCCGGGCAGCTCGTCGCCGGGTGCGGCCAGCACCAGGGCCGGGGCGCTGTCGGACAGGATGTGGCCGAGCTCCTTCCCGCCCGACTTCGGGTTGAGCGGCACGGTGGCGGCACCGGCGAGCAGCGTGCCGACGACGGCGACGGCGGTCTCCGGCGTCGGCGTCGCCCACACGGCGACCCGGCCGGCGCCCCGCACCCGCTCACCGACGGCCCCGGCCGCCGCGGCCAGCTCGGCGTAGGTCAGGGAGCGTTCGCCGAACCGCAGGGCGACCCGGTCGCCCGGGGGGTGGGTGAGGGCGGGGAAGAGCGAGGACACGCGGTACTCCTGGGGACTCGGGAAACGGACACCCCGTTCCTACCCCGGCCCCGGGACGATCCGACGCCGCGCCGGGTTGACGCCGGTCACGTCCCCGCCCCGGCGGGCAGCCCCCGCGTCCCCACCAGCGCGGCCAGGTCCGGGGCGAGGCGCAACTCGACGGTGCGCAGCGCCGGGTGCTCCAGCCAGTGCAGCCGCGCCCGGTCCACCCGGCCCTCGTGCGTCGGGGGCCAGTCGGTGGCCGGGGTGAAGTCGTCCAGGACCACCGTGCCGCCCGGGACGAGCAGCCCGGCCACGTCGGCGGCCGGGTCGTGCTCCGACTTGCCCTGCCCGCCCCCGTCCAGCACCAGCAGGTCGTACGGGCCCCGCTCGGCGATCCGCGTCCAGTCACCGGTGAGCACCTCCACCCCGGGCCGCCCGGCGAACACCCCGGCGGCGATCCGGGCGCGCTCCGGATCCCGCTCCACGCTCACCAGCCGCACGCCCGGGCCCGCCCCCGACGCCAGCCAGGCCAGCCCCACGCCGCAACCGGTGCCCGTCTCCCCGATCGTCCCGCGCGCCCCGCCCGCCAGGGCGTGCAGCAGCCGCCCCTGCTCGGGCCGGCAGGAGTACGGGAACCCGTGGGCCCGCGCGGCGGCCAGGGCCCGCTCGACCAGCGGCGGCAGGCCCCCGGCCGCCGTGCCGTACGCGTCCGTTCCGGAGATCGCCATGCCGCCGATCCTGCCGCACGGACGTGACCCGGCGGGTTCCGGTCCCGCCGGCCGGTGTGGCCGGCCTCCCGGCGGTCGAGGGCCGTCGGGAGGCCGTGGCCGTCCGTCGGAGCGGCCCCAGGTGAACTCCGCGACCGCCTCGTGCCGTCCCCCCTCCGCGTCCGGTGCGGTGAAGGCGCGCCCCCACCGGGTGGGCGCCGAACCCTGCAGCGGGCGTCCTCGACCAGGTCCGGGGCGTGGTCGGCCGTGCGGCGCAGCAGCGCCGGCTGGAAGTCGACCGGCGTGAGCGGGGCGGCCGGGGGCGGGGAGGAAGACATGCGTCCGTCGTCGCTCGGCCGGGCAGGCCGCACCCCCGTACCCATTGCCCCGGCAAACGCAGTATGAGTAGCCTGTGTTCGCCATTCCGACCGCCTGTTGATATCTCGAACATCGGATATCGCCACCGCAGGCGCCCGAGACACCTAGGAGGGGGCCGGACATGGGACGTCTCGTACCAGCCGTGACCCGGGCTCTCGACATACTGGAGCTCTTCCTCGACGGGGACGGCACGCTCTCCGCCCCCGACATCGTGCGCCGGCTCCAACTGCCGCGCACCACCGTGCACGAACTGGTGACCACGCTCGCCGCCCGCAAGTACATCGTCCCCGTGGCCGGCCAGCCCGGACGGTACCGGCTCGGGGTGCGTCCGTACCAGCTCGGCGCCCGCTACGCCGAGCACCTCGACCTCGCCGCCGAGGGCCAGCAGGTCGCCCGGAGCGTCGCCGAGACCTGCGACGAGACCGTGCACGTCGCCATCCTCGAGGACACCGACGTCATCTACATCGCCAAGGTCGACTCCACGCACGCGGTGCGCATGGTGTCGGCGGCCGGACGCCGGCTGCCCGCCCACTGCACGTCCGTCGGCAAGATGCTGCTGGCCTCCCTGCCCGAGCAGGAGCTCGCCGCCCGCTTCCCCGACGGTGCCGAGCTGGCCGCGATGACGCCGAACAGCATCACCGACCCGGCCGCCCTGCGCGCGGCCCTGACCGAGATCCGCGAGCGCGGCATCGCGGTGGAGAACCGCGAGTCCAACCCCGACGTCTCCTGCGTGGCCGCCCCGGTCCGGGACCGCGCCGGCAGGGTCGTCGCCGCGCTGTCCATCTCCGTGCCCATGATCCGCTGGAGCGAGGAGCGCCGCACCGAGCTGGAGGAGCTCGCCGCGAAGGGCGCCGCCGACCTGTCCGAGCGCCTCGGCCACCGGAGCGTGGCATGACGTACGAGGTGGCGGTACGGGCCGAGGCGGCCCTCGGCGAGGGACCGACCTGGGACGCGGACGCGGGCCTGCTGATCTGGGTGGACATCCTGGGCTTCCGCGTGCACACCTACGACCCCGTCTCCGGGCGGCGGACGGTGCGCACGACCGAGCAGCACGTGGGCGCGGCCAAGCCGCGGGCCGGCGGCGGCCTCGTCCTGAACCTGCGGGACGGCATCGGCCTCGTCGACCCCGACGGGACCTTCCGCCTGCTGCACCACGACCCCGTCCCCGGCCGCCGGGCCAACGACGCCGCCGTCGCCCCCGACGGCAGCCTCTGGGCCGGCACCATGCGCTACGACGAGGCCCCCGGCGGCGGCACGCTCTCCCGGCTCACGGGCGACGGCACGGTGACGACCGTCCTGGACGACGTGGCGGTCAGCAACGGCACCGGCTGGAGCCCCGACGGGCGGCTGATGTACTACATCGACTCGCCGACCCGCCGGATCGACGTCTTCGACCACGACGCGGCAAGGGGCGGTGTCGGTGACCGGCGCCCGTTCGTCACCCTCGAGGAGGACGCCGGCTTCCCCGACGGGCTCACCGTGGACGCCGAGGGCTGCGTGTGGGTGGCCCTGTGGGGCGGCTCGGCGGTCCGCCGCTACACGCCCGACGGCACGCTGGACCGGGTGATCGACCTGCCCGTCCCGCTCGTCACGGCCTGCGCGTTCGGCGGCGCCGGCCTGACCGACCTGTACGTCACCACGGCCCGCACCGGCCTGACCGCGCCGCACCCGCTCGCCGGGTCGGTGCTGGTGGTGCCCGGAGCGGGCAGGGGGCTGCGGCAGCCGGCGTTCGAGGGCTGACCGGGCCGTCGCCCCGCGCTGCACGCGGCGGGCGAGGCCGGGCGCGGTGACACCGGCCCGCCGCACCTCCCCGGCGTCGCGGCGACGGTGGAGCCCGTGGCGGCCGGGCGCCCCGGCGGGGCGACGCATCCGCCTGCCCGCGCGCACCGCCCCCGGTCCCGTTCCGCTCTCGTCGGATGCCGCGGCGTTCGTCGTGCGACATGCCGGAGCCCCGCCCGGTTCGGCCGCCTCCGCTTTCCGTGGCGGCCGCGGGCGCCCGCCCGGCGCGCGGCCCTCTCCCCGCCTGGCGCGGCACGGCGGGCGGACGCGCCCGTCCCCGCCGGCACCCCGCGATCCGGAGAGCCTCATTCCATGGGAGAAGACCGTCCCTGCTCAAAAGTCCTGCGCGACTTATTGACGCGAACGGGCTCCCACCCTACGTTTCCCGTTCGAAGTTACGAGCGAGATTCGATATATCGAACAGTCGGAGTGGCCATCCGTTCCCCGGCGGGAACGACACCGACAGATGAGGCAGGGCATGGGACGACCTGACCTGAATCGCAGACACTTTCTGACCGTGGCGGGCGGCCTGACGGTCGCGGGCGGCTTCGGCTTCGCGGCCCTGGGCACGGGCGCCGACGCGCTCGCCTCCGGAGCGGACACCCGCGTGCGCTACTGGAACCTCTTCAGCGGCGGCGACGGCTACAACATGATCGCGATGCTGGACTCCTTCCGCGAGGACAACCCCGGCATCGACGTGAAGGACTCCACCCTCCAGTGGGGCAGCCCCTTCTACACCAAGCTCGCCATGGCGGCGGCCGGCAACCGTGCGCCGGACCTCGGCGTCATGCACCTGGGCCGGGTGACCGGCTTCTCGCCGGGCCGCCTCCTGGACCCCTGGGACGTCGGACTGCTCGCCCGGTACGGGGTGCGGGAGGAGGACTTCGACCCCGCCCTGTGGAAGCGCGCCGTCATCGACGGCAAGCTCTACGCCCTGCCCCTCGACATCCACGTCCAGCTCTGCTTCTACCGCAAGGACGTGCTGAGGAAGGCGGGACTGCTCGGGGACGACGGCCGGATGGTCCCGGTGACCTCCACCGAGGAGTGGTTCGAGGTCCTGAAGGAGGCCGGGAAGGCCACCGCGAAGGGACTGCAGACCATCGGCCTGTGGCACAGCGACCAGAACTTCCAGTGGTGGTTCTTCGTCGCCTTCTACACCCAGCTCGGCGGCACCTGGTTCGACGACGCCGACACCGAGGTCACCTTCGACACCGACAAGGCCGTGCGGGTCCTGGAGTTCCTGCGGCGGCACGTCGCCGAGGGCTACGCCAACCCCTCCTACGGCGGCACCGCGGGTGCCGAACAGTTCGTCAACGGCTCCCCCTTCGCCTGGGAGGGCAACTGGTCCGTGCCGGTCTTCGACACCGCGAAGCTCGACTACGGCGCCACCCCGCTGCCGCCCGTCTTCGGCACGCGGGCCACCCACGCCGAGTCCCACTCCTTCGTCCTGCCGCACCAGGCCGACCGCGGCGGCGCCGCCAACGAGGGCGCGCACCGGCTCGCCGCCTACGTCGTCCGGCACGCCCGGCAGTGGGCGGCCGGCGGGCACATCCCCGCCCACACCCCGACCCTGTCCACGGCCGCGTACCGGAAGCTGCAGCCGCAGAACGAGTACGTCTCGGCCATGGACCACCAGGCCACCGAGCCCAAGGTGTGGTTCGCCGGGTCCACCGGCATCCTCGCCCAGCGCGTCGGACCCATCGTCGTCTCCTCGACCACGGGTTCCGCGAAGCCCGAGGCCGCCGCCCGCCGGATGAAGAGCACGCTCACCGAACTGCTCGCCATGAAGAACCCCATGGACGGCCGCACCGCCGCACAGGGAAAGGCCGGCGCATGACCACCACCAGCGCTGAGACGATCATCCGCCCGGCACGTGCGAAGACCATCGCCGACAGCGTCGGCGTCCGCCGCGGGCAGGGCTTCCAGCACGGCGGCTGGTTCGTCGCCCCGTTCCTCGCGCTCTTCGCGCTCTTCGTGATCTGGCCGCTGCTGCGCGGCCTCTACCTCAGCTTCACCGACGCCGACATCTCCGGCGACGGCGCGGACCTCGTCGGCCTGGACAACTACCGCGAGGCCCTGAAGGACCCCCTGATGTGGGACTCGCTCGGCCACAGCGCGTACTTCACGCTGCTCGTCGTGCCCTGCATCACGGTCCTCGCCTTCTTCCTGGCGATGCTCGCCCACCACATCGAGCGCGGTAAGTGGCTGTGGCGGCTGTGCTTCTTCCTGCCGTTCCTGCTGCCGTCCACCGTCGCCGCCAACCTGTGGCAGTGGCTGTTCAACCCCGGCACCGGCATGGTCAACCACGTCCTCGGCCTCGACACGCCCTGGCTGACCGACAAGTCGTACGCCATGCTCGCGATCGTCATCACCACCCTGTGGTGGACCGTCGGCTTCAGCTTCCTGCTCTACCTCGCCGCCCTCCAGGGCATCCCCGCCCACCTCTACGAGGCCGCCAGGCTCGACGGCGCGAACGCCTGGCACCGCACGGTCCACATCACCCTGCCGATGCTGCGCAACATCACCGGGCTCGTCGTCGCCCTGCAGATCCTCGCCTCGCTCCAGGTCTTCGACCAGGCCGTCGTGATGCAGGACTTCGGCCCCGGCCCCGAGGAATCGACCCGCACCTTCGTGCAGTACACCCTCGAACAGGGCTTCACCAGCTACCGCGTGGGCTACGCCTCCGCGATCTCCGTCATCTTCTTCGTGATCATCGCGGCCGTCGCCCTCGCGCGGATGTGGCTGCTGCGCAACCGTGAGGAGGACGGCCGATGACCACCGCCGCGGCACCGGTACGGACCGAGGCCCGCAGGGCCTGGACGACCGGTCAGATCGTGCTCACCCTCCTCGGCGCGGCCGTCTCCGCGGTGTTCCTGGCGCCGCTGGCCTGGGCGCTGTTCACCTCCCTGAAGTCGGAGACCGAGGCCGTCGAGGTACCGCCGCACTGGCTCCCGGAGGCCTGGACCGGCCAGGCCTGGACGGCCGTGTTCGAGAACGGCGACATCACCGACTGGTTCGTCAACTCCCTGGTCGTCTCCGTGTGCGTGACGACGATCGTGCTGCTGGTGAGCGCCCTGGCCGGATACGGTTTCGCCCGCACGGAGTTCCGGGGCAAGGGCTTCCTGATGGGCCTGGTGATGGCGGGCCTCATGATCTCCCCGGCCGTGCTCGGAGTGCCCCTGTTCACCACGGTCCAGCAGATGGGGATGGTCGACACCTACTGGGGCATGATCCTGCCGCAGTGCGCGCCCGCCGCGATGGTCTACATCCTCTACAAGTTCTTCCAGGGCGTCCCGCGCGAACTGGAGGAGGCCGCCTTCATCGACGGCGCGGGCCGCTGGCGCGTCTTCTTCACGATCATCGTTCCGCTCTCGCGCCCCTCCCTGGCGGCGGTCGGCATCTTCACCTTCATCAGCTCGTGGAACAACTTCCTGTGGCCGTACATGGTGACCAACAACCCCGACCTGATGACCATGCCGAACGGCATCGCGACCGTCATGAACTCCTACGGCATCCAGTGGGCCCAGCTCATGGCCGGCGGTCTCCTGGCGGGCCTGCCGCTGATCGTCGTCTTCGTCTTCTTCCAGCGCCAGATCGTGGCGGGCGTCGCCCACACCGGCCTGGCCGGCCAGTGACGAAGCCGGCCACCACGCACCCGCACCCGCACCCGAGAACGCAGCGAAAGGAACCCATGCGCACCGCCCGTTTCACCCTGGACCCCGCCTTCACCGTAGGTGAGGTGAACCCCCGTCTCTTCGGCTCGTTCGTGGAACACCTGGGCCGCTGCGTGTACACCGGCGTCTTCGAGCCGGACCACCCCACCGCGGACGAGGCCGGCCTCCGGCAGGACGTCCTCGACCTCGTCAGGGAACTCGGCGTCACCACCGTCCGCTACCCCGGCGGCAACTTCGTCTCCGGCTACAGGTGGGAGGACTCCGTCGGCCCCGTCGAGGACCGCCCCCGCCGCCTCGACCTCGCCTGGCGCTCCACCGAGACCAACCGCTTCGGCCTCTCCGAGTACATCGCGTTCCTGAGGAAGATCGGCCCCCGGGCCGAGCCCATGATGGCCGTCAACCTCGGCACCCGGGGCGTCGCCGAGGCCCTGGAGCTCCAGGAGTACGCCAACCACCCCTCCGGCACCGCCCTGTCGGACCTGCGCGTCGAACACGGCGACAAGGACCCGTTCGGCATCCGCCTGTGGTGCCTCGGCAACGAGATGGACGGCCCCTGGCAGACCGGCCACAAGACCGCCGAGGAGTACGGCCGGATCGCCGCCGAGACCGCCCGCGCCATGCGCCAGATCGACCCCGGTGTCGAGCTCGTCGCCTGCGGATCCTCCAGCCAGTCCATGGAGACCTTCGCCGAGTGGGAGACGACGGTCCTGAAGGAGACGTACGACCTGGTCGACCACATCTCCCTGCACGCCTACTACGAGCCGCTCGACGGCGACGTCGACTCCTTCCTCGCCTCCGCCGTCGACATGGAGTCCTTCATCGAGAACGTGGTCGCCACCTGCGACCACGTCGGCGCCCGCCTGAAGTCGAAGAAGAGGATCAACCTCTCCTTCGACGAGTGGAACGTCTGGTACATGGCCAAGACCCAGGCCGAGGTGAGCGCCCTGGACTGGCCCGAGGCACCCCGCCTCCTGGAGGACAACTACAGCGTCATGGACGCGGTCGTCTTCGGCTCGCTCCTGATCGCCCTGCTCCGGCACGCCGACCGCGTCACCGTCGCCTGCCTCGCCCAGCTCGTCAACGTCATCGCCCCGATCATGACCGAGCCCGGCGGTCCGGCCTGGCGGCAGACGACGTTCTTCCCGTTCGCCCAGGCCTCGAGGTACGGCCGCGGCGAGGTGCTCGACGTCCGCGTGGACTCGCCGACGTACGAGACGAAGAGGTACGGCGAGGCCGACCTGCTGCACGCCACCGCCGTGCGCGCCGGGGACGGCACCGTGACCGTCTTCGCCGTCAACCGCTCCCGCACCGAGCCGCTGCCGCTCGACGTCGCCCTGAACGGCCTCGACCTGAGCGAGGTCGTGGAGCACAGCGCCCTCGCGGACGCCGACCCCGACGCCCGCAACACGCTCGCCGAGCCCGAGCGGGTCGTCCCGCACCCGGTCGACGGCACGGCCCTGGAGGACGGCCGGCTCACCGCCGTCCTGGAGCCGCTGTCCTGGAACGTGATCCGGCTCGGCTGAGCCGGCGTCAGGTCTCCCGGCAGCCGGGGGAGACGACCGGTTCCACCGGCACCCCTCCGGCCGCGCCGCCCAGCACGGTGAGCCGCACCGACCCCGGCCCCGCCGGGATGCCGCCGCCGGCCAGCACCGCCAGCGCGAGGGTGTTGGCGGCGGCACGCGTGCGCAGGACGCCGTTCGGCAGGACCAGCGTGTGCTGCGTGCCCGCCGCGCCGTTGACGTACTCGCCCATGTTCCAGCCGTTCAGGAAGACCTGGACGCGGTAGTCGCGGTCCGGGTCGTCGTCGAGGGTGAGCCCGATCGAGGCGTCGACGTCCGGCGGAACGTCCAGCCGGAACGTCGTCCGGTACCACGTGACGCCCTGCCGGCGGTGCGCGCGGGGGAAGGTCACGGACTCCCAGTCGCCGTCGTCGTACCCGGGCAGGTGCCAGCCCTTCCGTTCCCCGTACAGCCCGCCGTTGTTGAGCGGTCCGCGCACGGGGTCGGAGGCCGTCGCGCCCCGCAACCGCCAGTGCACCTCCGGCGAGGTGCCCCCGAAGGAGGCCGACACGAGCCCCCGGGCCGCCCGGTGGTCGTCCTCGCCGTGCTGCGTGCGCCGGACCAGGACGGACAGGACGGGGGAGTCCGGCCGCCCCTCGCGCAGCCGCCTCCGCAGCCCCTGCGGCAGACGGAAGCCGGCCGTGGCGGTCCACGTGCCCTTCCCCGTCTCCCGGTCCACGTGGTGGGTGCCCAGCGGCTCCCCGTCCAGCCAGGCCATGAGCATCCCCCGCGCGCCCGTGCCGTACGTGAGGGAGACGGACTCCAGACCGGCGGCGCCGGTGAGCCGGCCCCGGTACCAGACGTCGCCGTAGTGGAAGCCGTAGTCGTCGGCGAAGAGCACGGGCTGCTCGTCGGGCACGGGCGTCGGGCCGGCCGACGTCCTGCGGTCGGCGACCGTCCAGTCGGAGTCGTCGTGACCGGGCAGGGCCTCCGGGTTCTCGTCCCGGCACCGCCAGCCGTCGAGCACGGGCGGCACCAGTTCCGGCACGCCCGGCAGCGGCTGCCTCGACCGCAGGCTCCGGGCCCGGCTGACCGACGTGGGGACCGGGCGGCCGTTCCAGGTGACACCGGTGATGCCGCGCGGCGCCCACACCTCCAGCCCGTGCGCGTCGACCGTGTCGCCGGTCAGCCGCACCGTGTCGCCGTCCAGGGCGGCGTCGCGCAGCAGCGCCGGGCCGTACACGAGTCCCTTGCCCGACGGCGTCTCGTACGGCCACAGCCGCAGGGAGACGGCGTCGTCGGCGAAGAGCAGCAGCAGCGTGCGGTCGGAGCCGGCGCCGCGCACCCGCACCCGGGTCAGGCCGCCCGCCCCGAGCGGCGCCGTCACGTGCAACTGGTCCTTGTCGTACGCCCAGGCGGCCTCCTCGTCCAGCCGGGTGGGCCACGGCTCGTCGGGGCAGTCCAGCACGAGGTGGGCCATCTCGCCGGTCCGGCCCACGAAGGCGGCGATGTCCAGCCGCCCGACGCTCAGGGTCAGCATGGGCTGCACGGTGGCGTGGGCCAGCTTCCGTCCCCCGCCCAGGTCGAGCCCGGCGGCGAGCAGCCTGGCGTCCCGCGCGGGCACGGTGACCGGCACGTCCGTCCCGGCCATCGGCAGCGTGGACGTCACGTCCTCGGCGGTGTCGTTGCGCAGGACGTACACATGGGCGCCGGTGTCCGGGTTGGTCAGGTGCCGCACCTGGATCCGGGCGTCGCCGGCCCGGACCCCGGGTGCCGCGTCCAGCCGCGCCACGTCGGGGACGTGGCGCAGGAGGTGGCCGATCTGGTGGAGCGGGGCGAGCTTGCCGGTGGGCCTGCGCGCCTCGTCGATCGCCGCCGCGGGGTCGTACGTGGGCGCGGGCGCCGACGGCGCGGCCAGCCAGCCCCACGAGGTGCCGCCGAACACCGGGCCGGCGCCGTGCAGCGTGATGCCGTCGGCGAGGTGGGCGAGATGGACCCGCCGCGCCTCGGCCGCGTCCGCGGTCCGGTGCACCACCCCCCGGGCGAGCGGGGTGCCGTCGTGGAGGAAGGGCACGTCGATGCCGTCCGCGCGGATCCTCCGCCGCAGGCGGGCCGAGGTGCCGGGCCGCGGGGCGCCGAGCCGGTAGAGCAGGACGGTGCCGGTGCCCCGCGTGTACTGGTGCCGGGCGGCGACGGCGTCGACGCGGGCCAGCCACTCCTCGGCGTGCCGGAGGTACGCCGGACCGGTGGCGCGGGCCGCGTCCCCGGCCGCCGTCAGCCAGCCCGGCAGCCCGCCGGCGTCGACGTCCGCGTCGATGTGCGGGCCCGGCCGCAGGACGACGTACAGACCGGTCTCGGCGGCCGTGCGCAGGAACAGGTCCAGGTCCCGGACGCCGGTGAAGTCGTAGCGGCCCGGGGCGGGGGAGTGCTGGTTCCAGGCGACGGGCACGTCGACCGCGTTGAAGCCGTACGCCCGCATCTTCTGCAGCACGTCCCGCCACAGGGACGGGCTCGGCAGCCGGAAGGGGTGCAGTTCGCCGGCCCACAGCGCGAGGCGCCTGCCGTCGACCAGCAGGGAGTACCGGTCGAGGGCGACCCGGTGGCGCACCCCGTCGGCGCGGGGCGGTGCGGGCGGCGGCCCGGTCGGTACGGGGCCGGGGGCGCCGGAGGCCTGCACCGTCCCGCCGCTCATGCTGCCGCCGAGGGCGAGACCGAGGACGGTGGTGCCCGCGAGGGCGCTGAAAACTCGTCTGCTGAGCTCCAAGGGAGCCTCTCCTGTTGCCTGTACCGCTGGTGCCGGTGCGTCCGCCGGGACACCTGTGCCGGGCCCATTGTCCACAACGCCCCGCACCATGGGCGTATGAGGATCTCGGCACGGGCGGACTGCGCGGTACGGGCGGTTCTGGAACTCGCCGTCCGGCAGGGCGAGAGCCCCGTGAAGGCGGAGGCGGTCGCCACCGCCCAGGACATCCCGCACAAGTTCCTGGAGGGCATCCTCGGAGACCTGCGCCGGGGCGGCATCGTGCGGAGCCGGCGCGGCGGGGGCGGCGGGTACCTGCTGGCGCGAGGCGTCCGCGGTCACGGTCGCGGACGTGATCCGGGCGGTGGACGGCCCGATCGTCTCGGTGCGCGGCGAGCGGCCGACGGGCCTCGTGCACACGGGCACGGCGGGGCCCCTGCCGCCCCTGTGGGTGGCGCTGCGCGCCAACGTCCGCCGGATCCTGGAGGGCGTGACCATCGCGGACCTGGCGGCGGACGCGCTGCCGGAGCCGGTGCGGAAGCCGGCGGCGGAACCGGCGGCGTGGGAGAACCCGTAGGCCCGTGACGGGCCCCGCTTTTGGCCGGAGTTCCCCCTGTCCGGGACGAACGGGTTCCGCTTACGATGCGACCGCCCTGTGGATGACATGTGCACGACTATTCACATGGCACGCACATTCAACCAGTTCCCGTTCCGCTTCCACCCCCCACCGACCGGATGGGAGACCCATGGCCACCGGCCTGCTCCTGAGCGGCACGATCGCCGCGCTCCTCACCTCCGCGCTGCCCGCGCAGCACCAGCCCTCCGGCGGGTTCGACGACCCGCCCCCGGACAAGATCGTCATCAAGGTCGCCACGGTGAACGGCTCCGGCTGCCCCCAGGGCACGGCCGCCGTCGCCGTCTCCGAGGACAACACGGCCTTCACCGTCACCTACAGCGAGTACCTGGCCCAGGCCGGCGGCGACTCGGCGCCCACCGCGTACCGCAGGAACTGCCAGCTCAACCTGCTCGTCCACGTCCCGCAGGGCTTCACCTACGCCGTCGCGAGCGCGGACTACCGCGGTTTCGCCGCGCTCCAGCCGGGCGCCAGGGGCACCCAGCGGGCCTCGTACTACTTCCAGGGCTCCCCGAACACGGAGTACCGCGCCCACCCGTTCAACGGTCCCTACGACGACAACTGGCAGGCCACCGACTCCACCGACTGGGCCCAACTGGTCTGGGCACCCTGCGGGGTCCAGCGCAACTTCAACATCAACACGGAGCTGCGGGTGAGCGCCGGGACGGACCCGGACCAGGTCAGCTTCATGACGATGGACTCGACCGACGGCGGCATCAGCACCGTCTACCACCTGGCGTGGAAGGAGTGCCCGGAGTCCTGACCCCGGCGCCGTCAGGGGTCACGTCCCGCCCGGCCGGCACAGCAGGGGCTCGTCCGGTTCCGCGCGGGGGTGGTGGCCCTCGGAGCGGATGACGTCCTTGCCGACCTCGTCGGCGAGGTGGCGCGGGAGCCCCCGGCGATCGAGTCCGCCGGGGGCTCCCCGTACGGATACGCGCCCTCGTCGGCGCCCTCGAGGGTCGCCGGGTAGCCGTGATGCGGACCGGCCGCACGTCGTCGCGGGGGTGGCGAGCAGCGGCCTGCCGCCCAGCACCTGCTTCTGGAGCGCGGTCCGGGACCGCCGGCCGGCCGGGCGCCCGTCGAGGGCGTCGGGGGTCAGCCCGTGCGGCCCATGTCCGCTGCGTCCGGCCAGGCCCGCGGTCCCGGGCGACCCGTCGCCGGTACCGGGTCCAGGCCGTCGGTGCCCCGGACCTGGGCGGCCGTGAGGCCCCCGCGGGCCGGGACACCGGGCGGGGTGGGACCGGTGGGCACCGGATACCCGACCGACGCGGCAGCCGGGGCCTGGGCCGGAACCGGGACGGGCGCGGGCTGCGGGGCCGGTGCCGGGTGGGGGACCGGCCCCGGCCCGGGATACGGCACCGGCTGGGGCACCGGCGCGGGGCCGGGCGCGGCGGCCGCCGCCGGAGCGACCGGCACCGCGGCGGGGAGCGGCATGCCGGTGCCGGTGCCGGTGCCGGGGGCCGGAGCGGCGGCGAGCCCGGGGGCACCGGCACCGGTGGTCCGTGCGGTGATCGCGCGCATCCCGGAACCGTTGGTCTCGTACACCAGGCGGTCCACCGCCGCCGTGCCCGAGCTGTAGTCGGCCCCGGTGGCCGGCTCGGGCACGGCGGCTCCCCTCCCGGCCCCGTAGAGCACCTGTTCCAGACCGGACACCAGGCGACGCACGTCCACCTGGGGGCGCACCACGAGACGCAGGAAGCGGCTGGACGAACCGATCTTGTTGCCGCACTCGCGGACCAGGACCCGGTGCTCGGCGAGCATGCGGTCGCGCACGACGGTGCCCTCCGCGCCCACGGGGAGGCGGACGAAGAGGAAGTTGCCCTGGGAGGGGTAGACGGTCAGGCCGGGCAGCGCGGACAGTTGGGCGGCCATCTCCAGGCGGTCGCGGCGCACCTGGTGCAGGCTCTGCGCGTACTCGGGGCCGTGGTCGCGCAGCATGAACACCACGTGTTCCGCGAAGGAGTTGAGGTTCCACTTGGGCAGCATGGAGCGCACCCGGCCCGCCAGCGCCGGGTTGGCGACGAGGTAGCCGAAGCGGATGCCGTGCAGTCCGAAGTTCTTGCCGAGGCTGCGCAGCACCACGACGTTGGGGCGCAGCATCGCCTCCTGGACGACGCTGGGTTCGGCCTCCGCGTCGGCGAACTCCAGGAAGGACTCGTCGACCACGACGAGGTCCCGGTCGGCCATGGCGTCCATGAACTGCACCAGCGCCTGCTTGTGCAGGTAGCCGCCGTCGGGGTTGTTGGGGTTGCAGACCACCACGGTCCGGGTGCCCCTGGTCCGGACGAACTCGGCGTACCGGGCGAGGTCGAGGGCGAAGCCGCCGGCCTCCTGGAGCGGGAACATGTCGACCCGCTTGCCGGTCTCCATGGGCTGGTCGGTCCAGCGGCCGAAGGTGGGGACGGGGACGGCGAGGGACTCCCGGACCAGCAGGTGGTCGATCCAGGTGATCAGCTCCGTGGAGCCGTTGCCCATCGCCACGCACTGCGGCGGGAGTCGGAGCAGGCTGCACAGTTCGGCGGTGATGGTGTCGGCGCCGCTCGGGTAGTACGTGATGATGTCGCGCAGCCGGCCGGCCATCTCCTCGAACATCGCCGGGGTGGGGAAGTACGGGTTGCAGGGGATGCAGAAGTCCACCGGACCGGCGCCCGCCGCCTCGCCGCTCTCCCGCGTCAGCGCCGCCATCGAGGGGCTGTGCGCCGCGGTGCTGCGGAACAACGAGGTGACGTTGCCGGACAAGGAGACCTCCGTGAGTGGGCGGCCCGTGCGGGGGACACGGGCCGCCCAGGTATACGGAGGCGGACGGGGCACCGTTCAACACGTGTGAAGAAAGTGTGCCCGTGTGCTGTCGTCGGCTACGCGTCGAACGAGTGCACCGTCGTCGTCCGGTACGTCTCGCCGGGCCGCAGCACGGTCGACGGGAACGAGGGGTGGTTGGGCGAGTCCGGGAAGTGCTGGGTCTCCAGGCACAGGGCGTCGCCCTGGCGGTAGAGGGAGCCGCCGGTGCCGGTCAGGGTGCCGTCGAGGAAGTTGCCCGAGTAGAACTGCAGGCCGGGCTGGTCGGTGGCGATGCGCAGGGTGCGGCCGGAGGCGTGGTCGCGCAGGGTGGCGATGTGCTCGGGGCGGTCGGTGATGCCCTTGTCGAGCACCCAGTTGTGGTCGAATCCCTTGGCGGTGACCAGCTGCGGGTGGGCGTCGCGGATGTCCCGGCCGATCGGCTTGGCGCGGCGGAAGTCGAACGGGGTGCCCGCGACCTTCGCCAGCTCGCCGGTGGGGATCAGTCCCGCGTCGGTGGGCGTGAACCGGGAGGCGGCGATCGACAGCTCGTGGTCCTCGATGGTGCCGCTGCCCTCGCCGGCCAGGTTCCAGTAGACGTGGCTGGTGAGGTTGACGACGGTGGCCCTGTCGGTGGTCGCCTCGTAGTCGATGCGCCAGTCGCCGCGCCGGGTGAGGGTGTACGTCACCTTCGCCTTCAGCGTGCCCGGGTAGCCCATCTCGCCGTCGACGCTGGTGTAGTGCAGGACCAGGCCCACGTCGGAGCCCGCGGTGAACGGCTCGACGTCCCACACCCGGTAGTCGAAGCCCAGGGCGCCGCCGTGCAGGGAGTTCTCCCCGTCGTTGACGGAGAGCTGGTACTCCTTGCCGTCCAGGGTGAAGCGGCCCTTGGCGATGCGGTTGCCGTACCGCCCGATCAGGGCGCCGAAGTGCGGGCTGCGGGCGACGTAGTCCTCGAGGTTGTCGAAGCCCAGGGAGACGTTCGCGTAGCGGCCCCGGCGGTCCGGGATCTCCAGGGACTGCACGACGCCGCCGTACGACAGCACCTTCATCCGCGTGCCGCCGTTCTCCAGCGACCAGCGGTACACCTTCGTGCCGTCGGCGAGCCTGCCGAAGAGCTCCTTCACCGGCTTCCTGCCTCCCGTGGCGTGTGCCGTGCCGCCGAGCGTGGTGGCGGCGATGCCCGCGGCCGCGGCGGATGCCATGACCGTGCGTCTGCTCAGTTCCATTGCGGCTCCTGTACTTCCGTGGAAAGAAGCGGGCCCCGCCCGGAGCAGGCGGGGCCCGGAGTGACTACGAACCGACCTTGCGCTTGTTCCACACGTCGAACCCGACCGCCGCCAGCAGCACCAGGCCCTTGATGACCTGCTGCCAGTCGGTGCCGATGCCGACGAGGTTCATGCCGTTGTTCAGCACGCCCAGGACCAGACCACCGATGATCGCGCCGAGCACCGTGCCGACGCCGCCGCTCATCGACGCGCCGCCGATGAACGAGGCCGCGATGGCCTCCAGCTCGAAGTTGAGGCCGGCCTTGGGCGAGGCCGCGTTGAAGCGGGAGGCGAAGACGAGACCCGCCAGGGCCGCGAGCACGCCCATGTTCAGGAAGACCAGGAAGGTGACCTTCTTGTCCTTCACGCCCGACAGCTTGGCCGCGGGCAGGTTGCCGCCGATGGCGTAGATGTGGCGGCCGATGATCGCGTTGCGCATCAGGTAGCCGAAGCCGACGACCAGCACGCCCAGGATGAGCAGCACGATCGGGGCACCCTTGTAGCTGGCCAGCAGCAGCGTGACCACGAGGACGGCGGCGACCAGCGCGACCAGCTTGAGCAGGAACAGCTTGGCCGGCAGCACGTCCAGGGAGAACTCCTGCTGGCGCCTGCGGTCGCGGACCTCCTGGAGGACCACGAAGGCGATCAGCGCGAAGCCGAGCAGCAGGGTGAGGTTGTGGTAGTTGGTGTTCGGGCCGACCTCGGGCAGGAAGCCGTTGGCGATCTTCTGCAGGTCCTTCGGGAACGGGCCGAGCGTCTGGCCCTTCAGGACGATCTCCGTCAGACCGCGGAAGAGCAGCATGCCCGCCAGGGTCACGATGAACGACGGTATGCCGAGATAGGCGATGAAGAACCCTTGCAGGGACCCCGCGACCGCGCCGACGGCCAGGCACAGCACCACCGCGAGCGGCCAGGACAGATCGTGCTCGACCATCAGGACGGCGGCCATCGCGCCGACGAACGCCGTCAGCGAGCCGACCGACAGGTCGATGTGGCCCGCGATGATGACGAGCATCATGCCGATCGCGAGGATCAGGATGTAGCTGTTCTGCAGCACCAGGTTGGAGACGTTGCGCGGCAGCAGCAGGTCGCCGTCGGACCACACGGCGAACAGCGCCACGATCAGGCCGAGCGCGATCAGCATGCCGTACTGCCGCATGTTGCGGCGCATGCCGTCGAGTATCAGCCGCAGCAGGCCGCCCCCGTCGGCCGAAGCGCCCTTGCCCGGTGGTGCGGGGGCCGGGGTCTTGGCGGTCACGTCCGTGCTCATCGGGTTACCTCTTTGTCCTTCGTCATCTGACGCATCAGCGCTTCCTGCGACGCCTCGGCCCGCGAGAACTCACCCGTCAGCCGTCCCGCGGCCATCGTGTAGATGCGGTCGCACATGCCGAGCAGCTCCGGCAGTTCGGAGGAGATGAAGACGACCGCCTTGCCCTGGGCCGCCAGTTGGTCGATGACCGTGTAGATCTCGTACTTGGCGCCCACGTCGATGCCGCGGGTGGGCTCGTCCAGGATCAGCACCTCGGGACCCGCGAAGATCCACTTGCTGAGGACGACCTTCTGCTGGTTGCCGCCGGACAGCTTGCCCACCGGCTCGAAGACGGTCGGTGCCTTGATGTTCATGGAGGTGCGGAAGCCCTCGGCGACCTGCCGCTCCCCGTGCTCGTCGACCACACCCCGCTTGGCGACCTTGCCCAGCGCGGTCAGCGAGATGTTCCGGTTGATGGTGTCGATGAGGTTGAGGCCGTAGTGCTTGCGGTCCTCGGTGACGTACGCGATGCCGTGCCCGACCGCCTCCGGGACGGTCTTGGTGCGGACCTCGACGCCGTCGCGCAGCACCGTGCCGCCCGCGTACCGGCCGTAGGTGCGGCCGAACACGCTCATCGCCAGTTCCGTGCGGCCGGCGCCCATGAGGCCGGCGATGCCGACGATCTCGCCGCGCCGGACCTCGATCGACACGTCGTCGACGACCTTGCGCTGCTGGTCGAGGGGGTGGTGCACGGTCCAGTTGCGGATCTCCAGGGCGGGCGAGGTGCCCGCCTCCGGCTCGTGCGGGGTCCGCTCCGGGAAGCGGTTCTCCAGGTCGCGGCCGACCATCCCGGAGATGATCCGGTCCTCGGTGGTCCCCGCGTCCTTCACGTCGAGCGTCTCGATGGAGCGCCCGTCGCGGATGATCGTCACCGAGTCGGCGACCCGGCGGATCTCGTTGAGCTTGTGGGAGATGATGATCGAGGTCATCCCCTGCTCCTTCAACTGAAGGATCAGGTCGAGGAGCTTGCCGCTGTCCTCGTCGTTGAGCGCCGCCGTCGGCTCGTCGAGGATGAGCAGCTTCACCTTCTTCGACAGCGCCTTGGCGATCTCCACCAGCTGCTGCTTGCCGACGCCGATGTCGGCGACGCGGGTCTCGGGGTGCTCGTCGAGACCGACCCGGCGCAGCAGTTCGGTGGCGTGCCGGAGGGTTTCGTTCCAGTTGATCAGCCCGCGCTTGGCGTGCTCGTTGCCGAGGAAGATGTTCTCCGCGATGGAGAGGTACGGCACCAGCGCCAGCTCCTGGTGGATGATCACGATGCCGTGCTGTTCGCTCGCCCGGATGTCCCTGAACCGGCAGGTCTCCCCTTCAAAGAGGATCTCCCCTTCGTAACTGCCGTGCGGATGGACGCCGGAGAGCACCTTCATCAGGGTCGACTTCCCGGCGCCGTTCTCGCCGCAGATGGCGTGGACCTCGCCCTGACGGACGGTCAGGGTGACGTCCGACAGCGCCTTGACGCCGGGAAAGGTCTTGACGATCGAGCGCATTTCCAGGACGGGTCCCGCCATGGTCGTGCCTTCCAATCCTTGAAGGGGCCCGGTTACTTGAGCTGGTCCTCGGTGTAGTAGCCGCCGTCGACCAGGACCTGCTTGTAGTTGGACTTGTCGACGCTGACCGGCTGCAGCAGGTAGGCGGGGACGACCTTGGAGCCGTTGTCGTAGGACTTGGTGTCGTTGACCTCGGGCTTCTTGTCGTTCAGCACCGCGTCGACCATGTTCGAGGCGACCTTGGCGAGCTGGCGCAGGTCCTTGTAGACGGTCTGCGTCTGCTCGCCGGCGATGATCGACTTCACCGAGGCGACCTCGGCGTCCTGGCCCGTGACGACCGGCATGGCCTTGCTGCCGGAGCCGTAGCCGTCCGACTTCAGGGCGGACAGGATGCCGATGGAGATGCCGTCGTACGGCGAGAGCACGGCGTCGACGCGGGCGCTGCGGTAGCTGGAGGTCAGCAGGTCGTCCATGCGCTTCTGCGCGGTGCCGCCGTCCCAGCGCAGGGTGGTGACCTGGTTGAGGGCGGTCTGCTTGGACCGGACGACCAGCTGGCCCTTGTCCATGTACGGCTTCAGGACGTTCATCGCGCCCTGGAAGAAGTACTTGGTGTTGTTGTCGTCGTTGGAGCCGGCGAACAGCTCGATGTTGAACGGGCCCTTCTTGCCCGCCTTCAGACCGAGCTTGTCGACGATGTAACCGCCCTGGAGCTCGCCGACCTTCTCGTTGTCGAACGAGGCGTAGTAGTCGACGTTCTCGGTGCCGAGGATCAGCCGGTCGTAGGAGATCACCGGGATGTCGGCGTCCTTGGCCTGCTGGAGGACGTTGTTCAGGGACTTGTTGTCGATCGCGGCGACGATCAGGGCGTCCACGCCCTGCGTGATCATGTTCTCGATCTGGGAGACCTGCTGGTCGGGGTCGTCCTCGCCGTAGACGAGCTTGGTCTTGTACCCCTTGGCCTTCAGCTCCTTCTCGACGTTGGCGCCGTCGGCGATCCAGCGCTCGGAGGACTTGGTCGGCATCGCGATGCCGATGGTGGCGTCTTCGCCGCCGCCCTTCTTCTCCTCGCTGCCGCCCTCGCTGTTCTGGCCGCAGGCGGTCAGGGTCAGGGCGAGGGTGGCGGCCGAGGCGATGGCGGCGAGTGCGGCTCTGCGGTTGCGCATGGTCATCATCCTTGAGGTGGGTGCAGGGCTCGGTCTGGTGGTGCCGGCACGCTGGAAACGCTGAGGGTGGGTCGACCGAGAGCAGGTGTGTGGGATTGTGCGCGGACCTGTCTTCTTTTGTGAAGGGGGTTTCCGGAACGTTATGACGGAAGCGGGAACCGGTTGAGCGTGCCCGGCAGCCGTGAGCCCAGCGGGGCCATGTCCCCGTCCGCACCGTGCCGTTGGAGGAGGTCCAGGGCCAGCCGGCCGCGCCGCACCCGCTCCTTGGCGGTCGCCAGCGTCAGTTCCCGCAGGTGGTGCCCGTACGGGTAGATCCCCGGCGACTTGGAAAGGCCGAACTTCAGGTACAGCGGGGCGCCGCGCCGGATCAGCTCGGCCACCTCGTACATGCGCACGTAACCGCCGAGGTCGTCCGGCGCCTCGATGTACATGTCCATCGGCGCGGCCGACACCCGCCGGATCTCGGTCAGGTGATCCAGCGTCAGGTCGCTGGGCACGTTGATCGAGTCGGCGCCCAGCTGCTCGTACACCGCGTACGCGGCCGGGTTGACGGGGCCCACGAGCGCGGAGAGCTTGAGCGTGGTGTCGGCCGGGAGGATGCCGGCCGCCCGCGCCCGGTGCAGCGTCCACAGCACGCCCTCGTCGGCGACGAGGAGGCACTTGACGCCCAGTTCCGTGGCCCGGACGGCGTCCTCGACGCATCCGGCGACCGCGTCGTGGCCGCGCGCCCGCAGACCCGCGCCGCCGGAGTCGGTCCGGGTGGAACCGCCGATGTCCCAGGTGCCGCGCGGACCGGTGAACAGGCAGAGCTCGATGTCGCGTTCGGCGGTGGACTCGACCATCTCGGTGATCTCGGCGTCGGTCAGCATCCACACGCCGCTGCCCTGGCTGATCCGGTGGATCGGCACGTCCAGTCGCGAGGCCTCCTTGAGGACCACCGCCAGCGCCTCCGGCCCCTCGCAGGAGGGGATCTCGGTGCGCCAGCGGCCACCGCCCGGGAAGGTGTGCGGCGAGGCGTCGGCGGGGTCCAGGGCGGGCGCGGCCAGGCCGAGGTCGGTGAGCGCCTGCTCGCCGGGCCGACGGGCGGCCGCCTGGACGGAAGAGTCGGTCACGGGCTGTCCTTCGTGTTCGATGTGCCGCCCCGATGTGCCGGTTCGACATACCGGACAACGTTCGCGGCGAAGGGTGCGGAAAGCTCGGTTCGGGAGGGTGTACGCCGGTACGGGAGCCGTCAGGTCGCTGCCGTACCGGCGTACGGTTTCAGGGACGCAGCAGCACCTTGCCGACCTTCGGGTCGCCGGCGCCCACCAGCTCGATGGCCTGCGCGAACTCGTCGAGCGGCAGCTCGTGCGTCACCAGCGGCAGCGGGTCGAGCAGGCCGGCGGCGAAGACCCGCACGGTGTGCGCCCAGGCGTCCGGCGGCGCCCCGAAGACGGTGTGCACCTCCAGCTGGCGCACCACCAGGTCGGTCGGGTCCAGTCCGTCGGCGCCCGGCGCCGGGATGCCGGTCAGGACCAGGCGCCCGCCCCGGCGCAGCAGCGCGGCGGAGGTGCGGGCCGCGTCCGCGGACCCGGCGGTCTCGATCACGAGGTCGAAGTCGTCCGGTAGGGGCTGGTCCTTGGTGCGGAAGTCGGTCGCCCCGTACCGTCGCGCCAGCGCCTCCCGGTCCCCGCGCGTGCCGACCACCAGCAGCTCGGCCGGGGAGGCGGCGCGCAGGAACTGCACGGCGAACATGCCGAGCGTCCCGGTGCCGACGACGGCGACCCGCTCGCCGGGGCGGGCGTTCGCCTTGAGCGCGGCGGCGGCGATGCAGGCGGCCGGCTCCAGCAGGGCGGCGGCCGTGAGGTCCGCGTCGTCGGGCAGGACGTGCAGGAGGCGGGCGGGCAGGGTCAGCGTGGGTGCCATGGCGCCCGGCTGGGTGAAACCCGTCTCCTCGTACCCGGCGCCGCACAGGGTGGTCTCGCCCGCGTGACAGCGGTCGCACACCTGGCAGTTGCGGAAACCCTCGCCGACGACCTTGCGGCCCACGAGGGACCCGGGCACCCCGGCGCCGACCGCCTCGACGGTCCCGGACCACTCGTGACCGGGGACGAGCGGGTACCGCACGTACCCCTCGGGCCGGTTGCCCTGGTAGACCTCGCGGTCGCTGCCGCAGATCCCGGCGGCGTGCACCCGCACCAGCGCCTCGCCGGGACCGGGCTCGCGCGGCTCGTGCGCCACGAGCCGGTGCTCGCCGGGCGCCTCGACGACGACCGCGCCGCTCATGCCTGCGTCCCCTTGGGCTTGCGCTGCTCCCAGCCCTCGGCCCACAGGTCGAACCGCGCCTGCTGCTGCGGGAACTCGGCCGCCGCGTCGGTGTCCAGCTCCACGCCGAGACCGGGGGCGTCGGAGAGGTGGAAGCACCCGTCCTCCGGGTCCACCACCGGCGCTCCCTTGACCACCTTCTTGATCTCCGCGTCGGCGAAGTCGTTGAAGTGCTCCAGGATCTTGAAGTTCGGCGCGGTGAAGCCGACCTGGAGGGAGGCGGCGGTCAGCACCGGCCCGCCCACGTTGTGCGGGGCGACGAGCGTGTAGTGGGTCTCGGCGGTGGCGGCGAGCTTGCGGGTCTCCCAGATGCCGCCGATGTGGCCGACGTCGGGCTGGATGATGTCGACGGACTGGTCCTCGAACAGCTCGCGGAACTCGATCCGGTCGTGGATGCGCTCACCGGTGGCGACGGGGAGGTCCACCTTCTCGGCGACCTTCTTCAGCGCGCGCAGGTTCTCCGGGGGCACCGGCTCCTCCAGCCAGGCCGGCTTGAAGGGCGCCATCTCCTTGGCGAGCCGCACGGCGGTGGCGGGGGAGAAGCGGCCGTGCATCTCCAGCATCAGCTCGGCGTCGGGGCCGATGGCGTCGCGCACGGCCTCGATCAGCGACACGGCGTACAGGGTCTGCTGGTGGTCGAGCTCGAAGTGCCCGGTGCCGAACGGGTCGATCTTCAGCGCCCGGTACCCGCGCTCCATCACGCCCCGCGCGGCCTTGTGGTACGCCTCCGGGGTGCGCTCGGTGGTGTACCAGCCGTTGGCGTACGCCTTGACCTTGTCGGTGACCCTGCCGCCCAGCAGCTGCCAGACCGGGACGCCGAGGGCCTTGCCCTTGATGTCCCAGCAGGCCATCTCGACGACGGCGATACCGGACATCACGATCTCGCCGGCGCGGCCGTAGTCGCCGTACTTCATGCGGCGGGTCAGGTCCTCGACAGCGAACGGGTCGGAGCCGAGAATGTGGTTGACCTCGGCCTCCTTCAGGTAGCCGAGGAGGGCATCGGTGTGGCCCAGCATCCGGGTCTCACCGACCCCGGTGAGGCCCTCGTCGGTGTGCACCTGGACGTACGTCAGGTTGCGCCACGGCGTCCCGACCACGTGTGTGCTGATTCCGGTGATGCGCACGGCGGTTGCCCTTCGCTCTGTTCGGTATTTCGTCACTCGTTCGAAATGCTGGCGTGACAGTAAGGAGGGGGTGGCGGGGGTGTCAATGGGTCGGACACATAACGGTTTCGGCGGTTACGGCGGCGCGGGGTCACGGGGGGCGGAGGCTTTCACACACAACCTTCACAGGAGTCCCTGGGAACACGCCTGTCGCGGAACTTAACCTTCCCGCGTCATGGACTACTGCCACCCGTGCCGACGGCACCTCAACGGCGCCCTCGCCTGCCCTGGGTGCGGCACTCCTGCCGAACAACTCCCCGCGTCCCAGGGGCACTCGGAGGACGACGAGACGCGTCCCCCGCGGGACGCCGACGAACCCGGCGTCGCCTCCGACGCCGCGCGTCCGGCGGGCGGCGGCAGGACGAGCCGCCGGGACCGCAAGGCCGCCGCCCACCGCCGCCGGCGCCGGCGGACGCTGCTCGTCGCCGCGGGCTTCGTCCTCGCGGCCGGTGGGCTGAGCCTCGCCGAACTCGGCATGGACGCCGGGGGCTCCCCGGCGCGGCCGGCGGCCGCCGGTGGCGAGACGGCGGACGGCGCCTCGACGCGGGAGGTGGGGGAGACGGAGAGGGCGGGGGACGTGTCGGCGGTGCCGGTCGACGACACGTCGGTGACGGCACCGACCTCGGCCACCCCGTCCCCGAGTGCCTCCACCTCGGCCTCACCGTCGACGTCGGCCTCGGTGTCGGCGTCCCCGGGCGCGGACGAGTCGCAACCGCCGGCCGGCCCGGACTCCCCGTCGACACCCCCACTGCCGGATGCGACCCCGCCTGCGGAATCCCCGGCCGTCCCCTCCGACGCTCCGCCGACGACCACGCCGCCCACCCCGACGGCCTCACCGGACCCGACCCCCACGGAGACCTGCGACCGCTTCCTGTGGTGGTGCACGTAGCCACCCGGCCACGTGGCCGCCCGGCCACGGGGTCCCGGAGGTGACGGGGTTCCCGCGCAGGGGGGCCTGCGCGCGAGCGAACCCGAGCGCGGGGGAGAGCCCGAGCGCGGGCGCCGGGAGTCCCCCTCCGGGGAAGGCGCCCTGTCGGCGCCGGGCCGCGCGGTCCGCCCCTCGAGCGCGACGCCGGGCCACCGTACCCCCGTTCAGCCCCCCAGCATCCGGCGCAACGCGTCCCGCAGGGCGATCCGCTCCCCCTCCGACAGCCCCGCCAACGGCTCCCGCGCGAACCGCAGCGACTCCCGCAGGCCCCGCGCCACCCGCCGCCCCTCCTCCGTCGCCGCCGCCACCTTCACCCGCCGGTCGGCCGGGTCCGGGCGCCGCTCGACCAGGCCCCGTGCCTCCAGCCGGTCCACGATCCCCGTGACGTTCGACGGCTCGCACTTCAGCTTCTGCGCCAGCTTCCGCATCGGCAGCGGCTCCAGTGCGAGCAGGCTCAGCAGCTTGGCCTGGGCCCCCGTGAGGGAGCGCTCCGCGGCGGCCTCCTCGTAGTCCGCGTGGAAGCGGGCCACGACCTCGCCGATCAGCTCGACGACTTCGAGGGTGAGCGTGTCGGGTCGACGGGGAGCGTCGGGTGGTGTGGCCATGGGAACAAGGGTACCCATGTGTTTGACAAGCTGAAATATTCAGACGCATGGTTGTTTCAGACCCTGAAACATTTTCCCCGGTACTCAGGAAGGCGTCCCATGGCCGACTCCCCCGCTCTCCCCGCCGTCAACCGCGAATGGCACCTGCTCAGCCGCCCGGTCGGCTGGCCGAAGCCGGAGGACTTCGCCCTCGTCGAGGCCGAGGTCCCCACCCCGGGTGACGGCCAGGTGCTGGTCCGTAACCTGTACCTCTCCGTCGACCCGTACATGCGCGGCCGCATGAGCGCCGCCAAGTCCTACGTCGCCCCCTTCGAGCTCGGCAAGGTCATGCAGGGCGGCGCGGTCGGCGAGGTCGTCGCCTCCAACGCCGAGGGCATCGCTGTCGGCGACCACGTCCTGCACTTCTTCGGCTGGCGCGAGTACGCCGCCGTGGACGCGAGGAACGCCGTCAAGGTGGACCCGGAGGCCGCGCCGCTGTCGACGTACCTGGGCGTGCTCGGCATGACCGGCCTGACCGCCTACGCCGGTCTGCTGCGCACCGCCGCCTTCAAGGAGGGCGACACGGTGTTCGTCTCCGGCGCCGCCGGTGCCGTCGGCAGCCAGGTCGGGCAGATCGCCCGGCTCAAGGGCGCCGCGCGGGTCATCGGCTCGGCCGGCTCCGACGAGAAGGTCGAGCTGCTCACCGACGAGTACGGCTTCGACGCCGCCTTCAACTACAAGACGGGCCCGGTGAGCGAGCAGCTGCGCGCCGCCGCCCCCGACGGCATCGACGTCTACTTCGACAACGTGGGCGGCGACCACCTGGAGGCCGCCATCGGGTCGCTCAACCAGGGAGGCCGCATCGCGGTCTGCGGCATGATCTCGGTCTACAACAACACCGAGCCCGCCCCGGGCCCGAAGAACCTGGCCCGCCTGATCCAGACCCGCGGCCGCATCGAGGGCTTCCTCGTCGGCGACCACTACGACCTCCAGCCGCAGTTCGTCCAGGAGGTCGGCCCCTGGGTGCGCGAGGGCCGGCTGAAGTACCGCGAGACGGTCGTCGAGGGCATCGAGAACAACCTCGAGGCCTTCCTCGGCGTCCTGCGCGGCGACAACACCGGCAAGATGATCGTCAAGCTCTGAGCCGGACGGCGGACCTTCACGGAGTTTCCGGCATGCGGTAGCGTCATTCCGAAATCCGTCGTGATCGTGGGCGCGAGTCACGGCGGACCGAGGAGGAAGACACCCGCATGCCCATCCAGCAGTCCGAGGTCCTGTACACCGCCGTCGCCACCGCCGAGAACGGGCGCGACGGACGCGTCGCCACCGATGACGGCAAGCTCGACGTGGTCGTGAACCCGCCCGAGGAGATGGGCGGCAGCGGCGCCGGCACCAACCCCGAGCAGCTGTTCGCCGCCGGCTACAGCGCCTGCTTCCAGGGCGCGCTCGCCGTCGTCGCCCGCCAGGAGGGCGCCGACGTCTCCGGTTCGACCGTCACCGCGAAGGTCGGCATCGGCAAGAACGACGACGGCTTCGGCATCATCGTGGAGATCTCCGCCGAGATCCCCGCCGTGGACGCCGCCACCGCGCGGTCCCTGGTGGAGAAGGCCCACCAGGTCTGCCCGTACTCCAAGGCGACCCGCGGCGACATCACCGTGACGCTCGTCTGACCGGGCCCCTCGCGCCCGGCGGAGGCCGCACCCCCGAAAGCCCGGGGGCGCGGCCTCCGCCGCCCGGTAGAGTGCCGTCCATGCGTGATCTTGGGGCGGGATTCGGCCATCTCCTGAAGGGCCAGCGCTGGGTGGCCCGGCACGGCAAGAGCTACGGCTTCGGGCTCGTCCCGGGCCTGATCACCCTCGTCCTGTACGTGGGCGTGCTGGTCGCACTGGCGCTGTGGGGCGGGGACGCCGTCGCCTGGGCGACCCCCTTCGCCGACGACTGGTCGAGCCCCTGGTCCGGCCTCTTCCGCGGCTTCCTCACCGCCGTCCTGTTCGCCCTCGTCCTGCTCCTGGCCGTCCTCACCTTCACCGCGGTCACGCTGCTGGTCGGGCAGCCCTTCTACGAGAGCCTCTCCGAGCGGGTCGACCGGGACGTCTCCCCGGACGGCACCGCGCCCGAGTCGGACCTGCCGCTCTGGCGCGACCTGTGGGTCTCCGGCCGCGACAGCCTGCGCATCGTCCTGCGCGCCGCCGTCTGGGGCGTGCTGCTCTTCGCCGCCGGCTTCGTCCCGGTCGTCGGCCAGACGGTCGTGCCGGTGATCGGCTTCTTCGTCACCGGCTTCTTCCTCACCGAGGAGCTGACCGCCGTCGCCCTCCAGCGCCGCGGGGTCGAGCTGCGCGACCGCCTCGCCCTGCTCCGCTCCCGCAGGATGCTGGTCTGGGGGTTCGGCACACCGCTGGGCCTGGCCTTCCTGGTGCCGTTCGTCGCGGTGTTCCTGATGCCGGGCGCGGTCGCGGGCGCCACGCTCCTCGCCCGCGAGCTGCTGGGCGAGGAGACCCACGAGGACGGCACCGGACCCTCCGGCGACGACCCCTCCGGCCCCGCCCCGGCGCCCGGCACCGCGTTCACCGACCCCATCGGGCGCGACGGGCGTTTGTGAAAGGTTCGTACGAACCGCCCCGCCGAGAGCCCCCGCACGGGCCCTCGGGCCACCGCGGCGATTACCGTCGGACCGGGACGGCGCACGGCGCCTCCCGCGGGACAGCCCCGGCCCGGGACCTGACGGCCGGGCCGGGGCTCACGCGGGCTACCGCGCCGAGAACCCGTACACCGTCTCCGAGCGGAACACCTCGCCCGGACGCAGCACCGTGCTCGGGAAGTCCGGCCGGTTCGGGGAGTCCGGGAAGTGCTGCGTCTCCAGCGCGATGCCGTCCCCGGGCGCGAACGGCTCGCCCAGGTGGTCCGCGGTGTACAGCTGGAGGCCGGGCTCGGTGGTCGCCACCGTCAGGACCCGCCCGGACGCCGGGTCGTACAGCTCGGCGACCGGCACGGCCGCGTCCGTCACGCCCTTGTCGAGGACGAAGTTGTGGTCGTAGCCCGCACCGACCTTGCGGGCCTCACGGAAGTCGAAGCGCGTGCCCGCCACCTCGGCGGGCGCACCCACCGGGATCAGGTCCGCGTCGACCGGCGTGATCCGGGACGCGGCGATCCGCAGCTCGTGCCCGCCCGTGTGACCGGAGCCGCCCAGGTTGAAGTAGCTGTGGTTGGTCGGGTTCAGCACGGTCGGCGCGTCGGTGACCGCCTCGTACGCGATCCGCAGCGCCCCGGACCCGTCCAGCGTGTACGTCGCCGAGATCTCCAGGCGGCCCGGGAAGCCCTCCTCGCCGTGCGGACTGACCCGGCTGAGGCGGACGCCGTGCCCGACGGGCTCCACGTCCCACACGCGCTTGTCGAAGCCCCGCTCACCGCCGTGCAGCGAGTTCGGCCCGTTGTTGAGCGCCAGCGCGTACGTCCGCCCGTCCAGCGGGAAACGGCCGCCCGCGATCCGGTTGGCGTACCGTCCGACGAGCGCGCCGAAGTACGGCTCCGGGTGCGCCACATAGCCGTCCAGGTCCGCGAACCCCAGCACCACGTCCGCGGTGCGCCCGTCCCGATCCGGGACCTCGGCCGACTGCACGATCCCGCCGTACGACAGGATCCGCACCCGCACGCCGGACCGCTCCAGGGTCCAGCGGTGGACCGGCGTGCCGTCGGGAAGTGTGCCGAAGAGTTCGTTCATGTGCGGAACTCTAGGACACGCCCGGAACACGCGGGGAACGCGCCGGGGCGCTGTCCCCTCAGGGCTTCTCCGCGGTGACGACGCGGTAGGCGATCTCCGCCAGCCGGGCCTGCCCGTCCACGCTCGGGTGGAACCAGTCCCACCGGCTCAGCTGCCCGGTGCCGAACCGGAAGGCGTGCACCGCGCCCCCGTCGGTACGGCACTTGCGGTCCTTCGCGCAGACCTCCCGCAGGACCTCGTTGTAGTCCTCCACCCGGTCCCGCACCGTGTTGCGCCGCAGCGTCGCCGCCGGGTCCACGGCGTCCGCGTCGGCCAGCATCGACGGGCAGATGCCCAGCTTCCACACCTGCTTGCCCAGCGGGTCGGCGCGGCCCTCGGACCACAGCCGCTTCAGGTCCGGGATGCTCGCCACGAACACCTGCGCCCGGGGCAGTTCCCTGCGCAGCGTACGCATCGCGTCCTCGAACTGGGCCCGGAAGTCGGCCACCGGCGTCATCGCGTCGGTCGTGGTCCGGCAGGCGTCGTTCGCCCCGGCCATCACCGTCACCAGCTCCGGCTTCCGTGCCGCCGCGCGTCTCACCTGCCCCGTCAGATCCGCCATCCGGGCCCCGGTGACCGCGTAGTTCCAGCTCCGCCCGGCCGCCCTCGCCCCCAGCAGCCGTACGGCCAGGCTGTCGACCTCGGCACTGCTGCCGGTCGCCCACGACACCTCGGGACAGTCCGACAGGACCGCGCAGGCGTCGAAGCCGCGCGTGATGGAGTCGCCCACCGCGGCGATCGACCCCGGGCTCGTGTCCCAGGCCGGAGCCGGCTTCGGGGACGGCCGCCCGGACGCGGTGCCGGACGCGCCGGGGGAGTCGCCGCCGACGGCGTCGCAGCCGGCCACGCCCAGGACGGCGGCGGTCAGGACGGCGAACACGGCACGCGAACGGCGCCGTCGGCCACGCGTCCCGCGGTCCGTCCCCTGCCCCATGCCGACACCGTCCCTCGCCTCGTGCCTCCACCGTCCTCAACCCATGACACCGCGCCGGGGTTCCCGGGGGCGGTGATGAGACGGGTCACGTCCGCACAGGCGTCCTGCCGGGTGAATGGCGGGAGTTTCCCGGCACCAGGACCGACGGTACGTCACACTCCCCGCCCCGGCGCACGGTAGCCTCGCCCTCATGTGGCCCGCCCGGCCACGGCCGTTCCACCCGTTCCGAGATGTCCCGCTCAGCCCGGAGGTTCCGGTGACGACCCGTGGAGTTCTGTACGTGCACTCCGCGCCGCGCGCGCTCTGCCCGCACGTCGAGTGGGCCGTCGCCGGGGTGCTCGGCACGCGCGTCGGCCTGGACTGGATCCGGCAGCCCGCCTCGCCGGGCACCTGGCGCTCGGAGTTCTCCTGGCAGGGCCAGGCCGGCACCGCCTCCAAGCTCGCCTCCGCGCTGCGCGGCTGGCAGATGCTGCGCTTCGAGGTCACCGCGGAACCGTCCGCCGGAGCCGAGGGCGAGCGCTACAGCTGCACCCCCGACCTCGGCATCTTCCACGCCGTCACCGGCGTCCACGGCGACATCCTGATCCCCGAGGACCGGCTGCGCGCCGCCCTCGTCCGCTCCCAGGCCGGCGAGACCGACCTGGAGAAGGAGATCGCCAAGCTCCTCGGCAAGCCCTGGGACGACGAACTGGAGCCGTTCCGGTACGCCGGTGAGGGCGCCCCGGTGCGCTGGCTGCACCAGGTGGTCTGACGCCGCGCCCCGGCGGCGGCACGCGTGAGAGGCGCGAGGGCACGGGAAAGGGCCCCCACCGGCCGGTGGGGGCCCTTTCAGGCGCGTACGGACGTCGCTCAGACCGTCCGGAACGCCAGCACGACGTTGTGCCCGCCGAAGCCGAACGAGTCGTTCAGCGCGGCGATGCGGCCCTCGGCGGGCAGCTTGCGGGCCTCACCGCGCACGATGTCCGCGTTGGCCTCGGCCTCGGGGTCGAGGTTCTCGATGTTGATGGTCGGCGGCGCCACCCGGTGGTACAGGGCGAGGACCGACGCGACGGACTCCACGCCGCCCGCGCCACCGAGGAGGTGACCGGTCATCGACTTGGTGGCGGAGACCGCCATGTGGTCCACGTCGTCGCCGAAGACCTTGCGCAGCGCCTTCAGCTCGGCGATGTCACCGGCCGGCGTCGAGGTGGCGTGCGCGTTGACGTGCACGACCTCCGCCGGGTCCAGGTCGGTGCCGTCCAGCAGGTGCTGCAGGGCGGCGGAGATGCCGCGGCCCTCGGGCTCCGGCTGCACGATGTCGTGGCTGTCGGCGGAGATGCCCTGGCCGACCGCCTCCGCGTAGACGCGGGCACCGCGCTCGGCGGCGTGCTCGGCCGACTCCAGCACGAGGACGCCGGCGCCCTCACCGAGGACGAAGCCGTCCCGGGCGGTGTCGAAGGGACGCGAGGCGCCCTGCGGGTCGTCGTTGTTCTTGGACATCGCCATCATGTTGCCGAACGCGGCGATGGGCAGCGGGTGGATCGCCGCCTCCGTGCCACCCGCGACGACGACGTCGGCGCGGCCGGTGCGGATCATCTCGATGGCGTAGCCGATGGCCTCAGCGCCCGACGCGCAGGCGGAGACCGGCGTGTGCACGCCCGCCCGGGCGCCCACGGCCAGACCCACGTTGGCGGAGGGGCCGTTCGGCATCAGCATCGGCACGGTGTGCGGGGAGACGCGGCGGACGCCCTTCTCCTTGAGCACGTCGTACTGGTCCAGCAGGGTCGTCACGCCGCCGATGCCGGAGGCGATGACCGCACCGAGCCGGTCCGGGTCGACGGAACCGTCCTCACCGGCCTTGCCGGTGAAGCCGGCGTCCTTCCACGCCTCCTGGGCCGCGATCAGCGCGAACTGCGCCGAGCGGTCCAGCCGGCGGGCCTGGGGCCGCGGAATGATCTCGGAGGGGTCCACGGCGGCCGGGGCCGCGATGCGGACCGCCTGGTCGGCGGCCCACTCCTGCTCGAGGGGCTTGGCGCCGGACCTGCCGGCCACCAGGCCCTCCCAGGTAGAGGCTGCGTCGCCACCCAGCGGTGTGGTTGCGCCGATACCGGTGACGACCACGGTGCGATTGGTCGAGCTCACGGGAATTCTTTCTCCAACGGGATACGGATTCGTACGGCGCCACCGCCGGGTGGCGGGGCAGTCAGCCCAGAGGCAGTGATCGGTCGATCAGCTCTGGTGCTTGAGGATGTAGTCGGTCGCGTCGCCGACGGTCTTGAGGTTCTTGACGTCGTCGTCCGGGATCTTGACGTCGAAACGCTCTTCGGCGGCGACGACGACCTCGACCATGGACAGCGAGTCGACGTCCAGGTCGTCGGTGAAGGACTTGTCCAGCTGGACGTCCTCAACCGGGATACCGGCGATCTCGTTCACGATCTCGGCGAGACCGTCGACGATCTCCTTCTGAGTGGCGGCCATGGCGGCGCTCCTTCGTAGATGTTCCAGAGGGTGTGGCTCTTGTACTCCGCCCCGGACCGCGCGGTCCGGCACGGAGTGCCTAGGGGAGAGTAACGACCGTCGCGGCGTAGACGAGACCCGCCCCGAAGCCGATGACGAGCGCGGTGTCGCCGCTCTTCGCCTCACCGGTCGCCAGGAGCCGCTCCATCGCGAGCGGGATCGAGGCGGCCGAGGTGTTGCCGGTGGTGCGGATGTCACGGGCGACCGTGACGTGCTCCGGCAGCTTCAGCGTCTTCACCATCGAGTCGATGATCCGCACGTTGGCCTGGTGCGGAATGAAGACATCCAGGTCGTCCGAGCTGATCCCGGCCGCGTCCAGCGCCTGCTGGGCGACCTTCGCCATCTCGAACACGGCCCAGCGGAACACCGCCTGGCCCTCCTGCGTGATCGCAGGAAACTTCACGTTGCCCTCGTCGTCGACGGGCAGCTCGGAGACGTCGCCGATCCGGAAGCGGTCCCAGGGCACCGTCTGCTTGATCGTCTCGGACTTGTCGCCCTCCGAGCCCCAGACGGTCGGGCCGATCGCCGGCTCCTGGGACGGGCCGACCACGACCGCGCCGGCGCCGTCGCCGAACAGGAAGGCCGTGGCCCGGTCCGTCAGGTCGGTCAGGTCGGACAGCCGCTCCACACCGATGACGAGGACGTACTCGGCGGAGCCCTCGACGACCATGCCCTTGGCGAGGGTCAGACCGTAGCCGAAGCCCGCGCAGCCCGCCGAGATGTCGAAGGCCGCGGCCTTGTCCGTGCCCAGCTTGTCGGCGATCGCGGTGGCGATGGCCGGGGTCTGGCTGAAGTGCGACACGGTCGACACGACCACCGCGCCGATCTGCGAGGCGTCGATCCCGGCGTCCGCGATGGCCTTGCCGGACGCCTCGATCGACATCGCCGCGACGGTCTCCTCGGGCGAGGCCCAGTGCCGCGTCTCGATGCCGGAGCGCGAGCGGATCCACTCGTCGGACGAGTCGATCTTCTCGAGGATCACCTCGTTGGGCACGACCCGCGTCGGGCGGTAGCCGCCCACGCCGAGGATGCGCGCGTACGGGGCGCCCTTGCTGGGCTTGATCTTCGGCATGCTCTCGGGCTCCTTGTCAGGCCTGCTCGGCGACGAGCGCGCGGGCCGCGTCGAGATCGGCTGGGGTCTTCAGGGCCAGCGTCTTCACGCCGGGCAGCGCGCGCTTGGCCAGGCCGGTCAGCGTGCCACCGGGGCACACCTCGATCAGCGCGGTGACGCCGAGTTCCCCGAAGGTCTCCATGCACAGGTCCCAGCGGACCGGGTTGGCGACCTGGCCGACCAGCCGCTCCAGCACCTCGGCACCGGTGGCGACGGCCCGCCCGTCCTTGTTGGAGACGTACGTCACCTTCGGGTCGGCCGGCGTCAGCTCCTCGGCGGCCTCCGCGAGCGCGTCCACCGCGGGGGCCATGTGGTGCGTGTGGAAGGCGCCGGCGACCTTCAGGGAGACGACCTTGCGGACGCCCTCGGGCTTGTCCTCGTTCAGCGCCGCCAGCTGCTCCAGGGTGCCGGCCGCCACGATCTGGCCCGCGCCGTTCATGTTGGCCGGGGTCAGGCCGAGCTTCTCCAGGTGCGCCACGCTCACCTCGGGGTCGCCGCCGAGCAGCGCCGCCATGCCCGTCTCGGTGACCGCGGCGGCCTCGGCCATGGCCAGGCCCCGACGGCGTACGAGGGTCAGCGCGGCGGTGTCGTCGAGGACGCCCGCGAAGGCGGCGGCGGTGATCTCGCCGACGCTGTGGCCCGCGACCGCGCCCGGCGTGATGTCACCGAGTGCCGCGGCGGACAGCAGACCGGCGGCGACCAGCAGCGGCTGCGCCACGGAGGTGTCGCGGATCTCGTCCGCGTCGGCCTTCGTGCCGTAGTGGGCGAGGTCGAGTCCGATGGCGTCGGACCACGCGGCGACGCGGTCGGCGGCGCCGGGGAGTTCGAGCCATTCAGTCAGGAAGCCGGGCGTCTGGGCGCCCTGGCCGGGAGCGACGAGTACGAGCACTCTCACACTCTCTCTTGAGGACGGCCACGACCGCCCGTGGGGACAAGGACGAAGAACACGAGGGGGTTTTGTGGACCCCCGACAAAAGACTAGAGTTGCGGATCTCCATCCGCCAGACGCCCCAGGATGAGCGCGATCCGCAGTGTGAACGCAGACCGTACATCAGAGGGCGACCAACCGGTGACGTCAGTCACACGTCGGAGCCGGTAGCGCACGGTGTTCGGGTGAACGAAGAGCATCCGCGCGGCACCTTCGAGACTGCTCGCCTGCTCCAGATAGACACTGAGCGTCTCCAGGAGCGCGGCCCCGGCATCCTCCAGCGGTCTGTAGATCTCCTCCACCAACTGCTCGCGGGCCGAAGGGTCGGAGGCGATCGCGCGCTCCGGCAGCAGATCGTCCGCCAGCACCGGGCGCGGGGCGTCCTGCCAGGCCGTGCACGCCTTGAGGCCGGCCGCGGCGGCCTGCGCGGACCGGGTCGCGGCCAGCAGGTCCGGCACCACCGGCCCGGCCACCACCGGCCCCTGCGCGAACGGCCCGATCAGCGACCTGGCCACGGCCAGCGGATTGTCGCTGCCGCCCGCGATCACCACCAGCCGGTCGCCGAGCACCCCGGTCAGCACCTGGAGCTTGGCGTGCCGGGCCGCACGCCGGATGGCCTCCACGGTGAGCTCGGAGTCCCCGTCGGGGGCGGTGCCCAGCACCACGCACACGTGCTCGGGGGAGTTCCAGCCCAGCGCCGCCGCCCGGGACACGGCGCCCTCGTCGGCCTCGCCGCTGAGCACGGCGTTCACCACCAGCGACTCCAGCCGCGCGTCCCAGGCACCGCGTGCCTCGGCGGCCTGCGCGTACACCTGGGCGGTCGCGAAGGCGATCTCCCGGGCGTACACCAGCAGTGCCTCGCGCAGCACGGACTCGTCGCCGGGCGCGGCGACCTCGTCGATCGCGGACTCCATCACCTCGATGGTCGTCCGCACCATCTCCACGGTCTGCCGCAGCGTGATCGCCCGGGTCAGCTCGCGCGGCGCGGTGCCGAAGACGTCGGTGGAGATGGCCTGCGGGGCGTCCGGGTGCCGGAACCACTCGGTGAAGGCGGCGATACCGGCCTGGGCGACCAGCCCGATCCAGGAACGGTTCTCCGGGGGCATCGCCCGGTACCACGGCAGCGTCTCGTCCATCCGCGCGATCGCCTGCGCGGCGAGCGATCCGGAGGACTGCTCCAGCCGCTTCAGGGTCGCGGAGTGCGGATGGACGGCGCGCGCCGTGGGCTCGGGCTTGCTGGTTTCGGGTTCGGGCACGGGGACAAGACTGCCTTATCCGGACGGGTGGTCGTGCGGCCGGGTCTACGGTGGACGGTGTGATGGACGTACGGCGCGCCGACGAGCGCTACCCCGGCGGCGACCGGTCGGCCGGCATCGAGTCGCACCACGCCTTCTCCTTCGGCACCCACTACGACCCCGACAACCTCCGCTTCGGCGCGCTGATCGCCTGCAACGAGGAGCGCCTCGCCCCCGGCGCGGGCTTCGACGAGCACCCGCACAGCCACACCGAGATCGTCACGTGGGTGGTGGAGGGCGAGCTGACCCACCGGGACACCGCGGGCCACGAGACGCTGGTGCGCGCCGGGGACGTGCAGCGCCTCAGCTCGGCAGGCGGCGTCCGCCACGTCGAGCGCAACGACGGCTCGGCCCCCCTGACCTTCGTCCAGATGTGGCTGACCCCGCGCGAGCCCGGCGGAGACCCGTCCTACGAGATCGTCCGCGGCATCGCCGACTCCACCCCGTACGCCGTCCCGGAGGCGGGCGCGGTGCTCCACGTGCGGCGCCTGACCGCGGGGGAGCGCACGGCGGTGCCGGACGCGGCGCACGTCTACGTCCACGTCGTGCGCGGCGACGTACGTCTCGGCGACGAGGAGCTGGGCCCGGGCGACGCGGCCCGTGTCACGGATGCCGAAGGGGTGGACGCGGTGGCACTGACGCCGGCCGAGGTACTGGTCTGGGAGATGACCTAGACCTCGGCGAGCACCGCGTCCGTGAACGGCGGCCACGCCTCGACCGCCCACGGGCCGAAGGCGCGGTCGGTCAGCGCCACGCAGGCCAGGCCGGCGTCGGGGTCGATCCACAGGAACGTGCCCGACTGGCCGAAGTGCCCGAAGGCGCGCGGCGAGGACGAAGCGCCCGTCCAGTGCGGGGACTTCGCGTCGCGGATCTCGAAGCCGAGGCCCCAGTCGTTGGGGTTCTGGTGACCGTAACCCGGCAGCACGCCCTTGGTGCCCGGGTACTGCACCGTCATCGCCTCGGCGACCGTGCGCGGGTCCAGCAGCCGCGGCGCCTGCACCTCGGCGGCGAACCGCAGCAGGTCCTCGACCGTCGAGACGCCGTCCTTCGCCGGGGAACCCTCCAGGGTGGTGCCCGTCATGCCCAGCGGCTCCAGCACCGCCTGCCGCGCGTACTCGGCGAACGGGATGTCCGTCGCCTTCGCGATGTGGTCGCCGAGCTGCTCGAAACCGGCGTTGGAGTACAGCCGGCGCTCCCCGGGCGGAGCGGTCGTCCGGTGCTCGTCGAAGGCCAGCCCCGAGGTGTGCGCGAGGAGGTGACGGACCGTCGAACCGACCGGACCGGCGGGCTCGTCCAGCTCGATCGCGCCCTCCTCGTACGCGACGAGCGCCGCGTACGCCGCGAGCGGCTTGGTGACCGAGGCGAGGGGGAAGCGCCGCGAGACGGGTCCGTGCGACCCCAGGACCGTGCCGTCGGCGCGCACGACGCCCGCCGCCGCGGTGGGAACGGGCCAGTTCTCGATCGACGCGAGGCTCTTCAAGGACATGCCCCGAGCCTAAGCGGCCCACGGGCACGGCCGCATCGAGGGGTCCCGCCCCTCTCCCGCCCGCCGTGCTTGCCTGGAGTGCACTCCAAGGTCATAGCGTGGGGGCCATGACGGTGATGCAGACCACGGCAGGCCCCGTCCGGCCGGACGCCACCAGAACGGACATCTGCTCCGCCCCGCCCCGGCGCCACCCGCGCCCCGACGGCCAGGACCGCTACACCATCAGCGAGGTCGTCGCCTTCACCGGACTGACGGCCCACACCCTGCGCTGGTACGAGCGGATCGGCCTGATGTCCTCCATCGACCGCTCGCACACCGGGCAGCGCCGCTACAGCAACCGCGACCTCGACTGGCTCGACTTCGTCGGCAAGCTGCGCCTGACCGGCATGCCGGTGGCCGACATGGTCCGGTACGCGGAGCTGGTGCGCGAGGGCGAGAGCACGTACCTCGACCGGCGCGAACTCCTGGAGTCGACCCGCCGTGACGTGCTGGCGCGGATCGCGGAGCTCCAGGACACCCTCGCCGTGCTCGACCGCAAGATCAGTTTCTACGGGGACGCGGGACGCGCCCGCGAAGGGGAGAGGACCCGATGACCGGCAACAGGATCCCGACGGTACGGCTCGGCGACGGCGGCCCGGAGGTGGGCGTCCAGGGCCTGGGCTGCATGGGCATGAGCTTCGCCTACGGCCCCTCGGACGCCGAGGCGTCGCGGGCGTCGCTGGAGCGGGCGCTGGAGCTGGGCGTCACGCTCTACGACACGGCCGACGCGTACGGCGCGGGGGAGAACGAACGGTTCCTGGCGCCGTTCTTCGAGGCGCACCGCGACGAGGTCGTCATCGCGACCAAGTTCGCCCTGTCGATCCCGCCGGACGACCCCACGAAGCGGATCATCCGCAACGACGAGCCGTACGTCCGCGAGGCGGTGGAGGCGAGCCTGCGCCGCCTGGGCGTGGACGTCATCGACCTCTACTACATGCACCGGCGCGACGTGAACGTGCCGATCGAGGAGACCGTCGCCGTCATGGCCGACCTGGTCCGCGAGGGCAAGGTCAAGCACCTGGGCCTGAGCGAGGTGACGGGCGACGAGCTGCGGGCCGCGCAGGCGGTGCACCCGATCGCCGCCGTGCAGTCGGAGTGGTCGCTGTTCAGCCGGGACATCGAGGCGGGCGTGGTGCCCGCCTCCCGCGAACTGGGCGTGGCCCTGGTCCCGTACTCGCCGCTCGGCCGGGGCTTCCTCACCGGCGCCTTCACCGACGCCGACCGGGACCTGACGGCCGACGACTTCCGCCGTCAGCACCCCCGCTTCACCGGCGACAACGCGGCGGCCAACGCGGCCCTGCTCGACCCGGTCCGCACGGTCGCCGACGCGCACGGCGCCACCCTCGGCCAGATCGCGCTGGCCTGGGCCCAGCAGCGGGCGCAGGTGCACGGCCTGCCGGTGGTCCCGATCCCGGGCACCCGCAAGCCGGCCCGGGTGGAGGAGAACACGGCGGCGACGGGGATCACCCTGACGGACGAGGAACTGGCCCTGCTGGAACCGATCGCGTCCAAGGTCGCGGGCGACCGCTACGCGGACATGACGTTCGCGTCGGCGGGCCGGGAGTAGCAGAGCCCCGGAGGGGCGCGGGGTCGCACGGACGTGCGGCCCCGCCGCGCGGGCGCGAGCACCCCGCCACGATCCGCACCCGACGACGGGACGGAAGCCGGCGGACGCTGGGGCCACTTTCGCAACAGGCTAGAGCTCCGCCAGCAGCTCCGCCTTCTTCGAGGAGAACTCCTCGTCCGTCACCAGCCCCTGCTGGTGCAGCTCCCCGAGGTGCCGGATCCGCTCGGCGATGTCCGCGGGGTCCCGCCGGGGCGCCGGTACCGGTACCGGCGCCCCGGCACCCTGCTCCCGCACCGCCGCCAGCACCGCCGCGGCGAACGGCAGCGACTCGTGCACCGGCCCGTACCCGAGCCCGAACACGACCGACGCGGGGTCCTGGTCGGCCTGCGGCGCGAGGGGCGCGGCGTCCCGCGGCAGCAGCCGCAGGTACCCCTCGAAGGCCTCGGGGGACCGCCACTCCACCCCGCCCAGCCCGGCGACCGGGAAGCTCTGGTCGCCGGCCTTCCACTTCGCCGACGACGCGCCCGTCCAGGACCAGCGGAACGTCACCGCCGTACCGTCGAAGGACGCCTTCCCGTCGTACGCCTTGAACTGCAGCGGTGCCTCGGGCGCCGCCACCAGGAACCGCTCGGACCTGCCGGACCCGCCCAGCAGCCCGCGCAGCTCGTCGGCGTAGTACTCCGCGAGGGTCTCCCGGTCGGCGGGCAGCACCAGCCGGTACGGGTCGCAGCCCTCCTTGAGCTGGCCGGCCGCCGCCTCCATCAGCGGATCGGCGCCCGGGCGCGGCTCGGCGCGCAGCACGACGGTGCCGCGCCTCCCGGGCGTCAGCGTCACCCCGGCGAGCGCCTCCAGCGGGACGCGGCGTTCCCCCAGAGCCTGGAACAGTTTGGGTGTTCGAATCCCCCGTTCGTAGCGGATGAGCACGGAGTCGGACTCGAACTCCCAGGCGGCTTGAAATCCGGCCAGTACGTCACCCATGCGGCTCATCGTATGCGGCACGAGCTTCTTCGTCCCCTCCCCGTGCAAACCGGAGTTTCTGCTCTTCTACGCGCGTCAGGCCGCCACTGCTGCGGACAAATCCGCCCGGCATGTGTCGTCCTCGTGGGCGCAGGCGAGCGTGCGGTACGCGCCGACGCCGATCTCGGCGAAGTTCTCGAGGCTCTCCGTGCCCGGCACGAAGTACCCGGCGTGTCCCTGGGCGCCCCGCGCGGACAGCACGCGCGCCCCGAACGCCGCGGACACCGGGTCGGCGCCGTGTCCCAGCCCGCCGAACTCCAGGTTCGGCACGTCCTGGATCCAGTCGTCGGCGTCCCGCATCGACCACACACGGGCGGAGGTGCGCAGGTGGGAGGCCTTCTCGACCCGCATGCCGGGGCTGCCGGCCACGGCGATGTCGCTGACCCGGCCGGGCAGTTCGTCGGCGGCGACGCCGCACACGACCGAGCCGTAGCTGTGGCAGAACAGCGCGACGGGCGCGCGGCCGGGCAGCGCCCGCAGCAGCGCGTTCAGCCGGACGGCGCCCTGTTCGGCGCGCGACGCCGTGGCCGCCTCCATGCCGAGGCCGCTGGGGGACGTGTAGTCGGCCCAGGCGATCACCGCCGTGCGCGTGGACGGGCTCGCCGCGCGTTCGGCCGCGTACAGCGACTCGGCCATGCCGACGGGCGCCGAGTACTTGCGGCCGGTGCGCTGGAAGGTGAGCAGCTCGGTGTCCACGCCGGGGACGACGACGGACACGCGGTCGGCGCGGTCCAGGTCCCCGAACACCTCGGCGATCCGGCCCGAGCCCGCCGGGTCGAAGGCGAGGATGTGGCGGCCGGGGTCGAGCAGTGACGCGTAGCGGTGCATGCGCCGGGCCGCCTCCCGCTGCCCGGAGGGGGAGAGGCGCTTGTCGTGCATGCGCCGCCGCTCGACCGTGCGCGCCGTGCGGAGCGCCGCGCGGTTGGCCCGGTAGCGCAGCTCGACGGGCGCGCCGTTCATGTTGCCGACGGCCAGGGGGTAGCGGCGGGCCAGGCTCGCGCGCTGGGCGGCGGTGAGCGAGGCGAAGAAGCGGGACAGCCGGGCGGGGGCCGCCTGCGCGTCGGGCAGCCGGCGTCCGTCCAGCCGGCCGTGCTCCCAGGCCGTGACCGAGGCCTCGAGCGCCGTGGGGCCCCGGTGGTTGCGCAGGGCGGTCCAGCCGGTGGTCGCCAGCATCACGAACACCACGGCCAGGGCGAGCAGGGCGCGCCAGACGTTCGATTGCGAGGAGGTGTCGAAGGAAGTCACTGGGAGGACACACTAGGAGAACGGTGGAGTCCCGCGTGAATCGAGTGACACGGATCACGTTTCACCCCTGTGTCACGGGGTTGTCCGCCAGCTCCCGGCGAGCGCCGGTTCCACCTGGTCGAGGTACGAGGCCGTCAGGTCGCGCAGCGCCGCGAGGCCCGCGTCGTCGCGTTCCGACCAGATCCGCTCGGTCACCCGCATCACCGCGCCGAAGACGGCCACGACCACGCGCGGCCGCGGGTCCGCGTCCGGGTCGAGGCCCTCGCGGGCGGCGACGACCCGGGCGATCTCCTCCTCCAGCTCGGTCGCGCGCCGCAGGTGGGCCGCGAGCAGGGCGGGCGTCGACTCGACCACCCGGTAGAAGCGCATGTGCAGGTCGAGGGGCACCAGCCGCTCGACGGCGTCGCCGATGGTGTCCCAGCTCTCCATCAGGGCGCCGCGCAGCGCGTCCAGCGGCGCCTCGCCGGGCGGGCGGCGGCGTACGGCGTCGACGAAGTGCGCCTCGGCGAGCTTCGACACGAAGAACGCCGCCTCCTCCTTGCTCGTGAAGTAGCGGAAGAAGGTGCGCTGCGAGACGTCGGCGGCCTCGACGATGTCGTCGACGGTCGTCTCCTCGTAGCCGCGCTCGGTGAACAGCTCCAGGGCGGAACGCAGCAGTGTGTCCCGGGTGCGCTGCTTCTTGCGTTCGCGCAGGCCCGGCCGGGGAGCCGACGGGGCGTCTCCCGCTGCCACCGGCGTGTCCGCCGTCTTCAAAAGGTCTCTCCCTGTCTCCCGTGCCCGTCCGTTTCCGCAGATCAGGCTCCGTTCAGGCTATACGGGCATGACATGTCAGTTACTGACTGGTGAATTGGTTTGTCAACTGTCAGCGGCTGTCATTAGCCTCGAAGGTATGACTAGTCAGACCACCATCGACAAGACCGGGCCGGGGAGCGGACCGTCCACGCCGTCGGACGCCACGCCTGCCTCGGGGTTGCGCGGCCATCCGTGGGTCACCCTCGTCACCGTCGCGGTAGGCGTCATGATGGTGGCCCTCGACGGCACCATCGTGGCCATCGCCAACCCGGCGATCGGCAAGGACCTGGGCGCCAGCTGGTCCCAGCTCCAGTGGATCACCAACGCCTACTTCCTCGCCCTCGCGGTCTCCCTGATCACCGCGGGCAAGCTCGGTGACCGCTTCGGCCACCGGCAGACCTTCCTCATCGGCGTGGCGGGCTTCGCCGCCGCCTCCGGCGCCATCGGGCTGTCCGACAGCATCGCGATGGTCATCACCTTCCGTGTCTTCCAGGGCCTGTTCGGGGCACTGCTGATGCCCGCCGCGCTCGGCCTGCTGCGCGCCACCTTCCCGGCCGAGAAGCTCAACATGGCCATCGGCATCTGGGGCATGGTCATCGGCGCCTCCACCGCGGGTGGCCCGATCCTGGGCGGCGTGCTGGTCGAGCACGTCAGCTGGCAGTCGGTGTTCTTCATCAACGTGCCGGTCGGTGTCCTCGCCCTGGTGCTCGGGGTGCTGATCCTGCTGGACCACCGGGCCGAGAACGCCCCGCGATCCTTCGACATCCTCGGCATCGTCCTGCTCTCCGGCGCGATGTTCTGCCTGGTGTGGGCCCTCATCAAGGCGCCGGAATGGGGCTGGGGCGGCCGTGACACCTGGCTGTTCATCGCCGTCTCCGTCGTGGCCTTCACCGCCTTCGCCTTCTGGGAGACGAAGGTGAAGGAGCCGCTGGTCCCGCTGGCGATGTTCCGTTCGGTGCCGCTGTCGGCGGGTGTCGTCCTGATGGTCCTGATGGCCATCGCCTTCATGGGCGGCCTCTTCTTCGTCACCTTCTACCTGCAGAACGTGCACGGCATGAGCCCGATCGACGCCGGTCTGCACCTGCTGCCGCTCACCGGCATGATGATCGTCGGCTCGCCGCTGGCCGGGGCGATGATCACCAAGGTCGGTCCGCGCGTCCCGCTCGCGGGCGGCATGGCGTTCACCGCGGTCGCCATGTACGGCATGTCCACGCTGGAGACGGACACCGGCAGCCTGACGATGTCGATCTGGTTCGCCCTGCTCGGCCTCGGTCTCGCGCCCGTCATGGTCGGGGCGACCGAGGTCATCGTCGGCAACGCGCCGATGGAGCTGTCCGGCGTGGCCGGTGGCCTCCAGCAGGCCGCGATGCAGATCGGCGGCAGCCTCGGTACGGCGGTGCTCGGTGCCGTGATGGCGTCCAAGGTCGACAGCGACCTGGCGGGGAACTGGGCCGAGGCGGGTCTGCCGAAGCTCGGCCCCGAACAGCACGACCAGGCCGCGCAGCTCGTGCAGCAGGGTGTCGCCCCGGTGGCCGAGGGCACCCCCGCCCCGATCGCCGCGAAGATCGCGGACGTCGCGCACGACACCTTCATCTCCGGCATGAGCCTGGCATCGCTCGTCGCCGCGGGCGTCGCCGCCGTGGCGGTGCTGGTCGCGTTCCTCACCAAGCGCGGTGACAACGCCGAGGCCGGCGCGGGCGTGGGCCACATCTGACGGGGCGCCCGGCCCCGTCGCCCGGTTCGTCCATCAGGGTGACAGGGCCGGCGAACCCTCCCCACCGGAGGGCCCCGCAGGTCACAGTGGGTCACGTCCTCCGCAGGACATGGGGGACGAGAGGCTGCGGCGCGCTGCTGGAGGGGGGCAGCGCGCAGGCGGCACACCGCAGCGGGACGGCCCACCCGGACGCGGGCGTCCCCGCCGCCGGACCGGCCGGCCGGGACGACGGAGTGCTCCGACCGGCCGGCGAGCCCGGAACCGAACGCGGACGAGGAGGGGCCCCGGCACCGCCGGGGCCCCTCCTCGTACCGGCCGACTCGCCCGCCGCTACGCGTCACCGCCCGCGACCCCGGGGTCGGCCGCCGTCACGTCCCGCAGCCGGTACCGGTCGACCGCCTGCTTCAGCGCCGACCGGTCGATCCTGCCCTCCCGGGCCAGCTCGGTCAGCACGGCCACCACGATCGACTCGGCGTCGATGTGGAAGAAGCGCCGGGCCGCACCGCGCGTGTCCGCGAAGCCCCAGCCGTCGGCGCCCAGCGACTGGTACGTCCCCGGCACCCACCGCGCGATCTGGTCCGGCACCGACCGCATCCAGTCGGACACCGCCACGAACGGCCCCTCGGCACCGGCCAGCTTCCGCGTCACGTACGGCACCCGCTGCTCCTCCTCGGGGTGCAGCAGGTTGTGCTCCTCGCACGCCACCGCCTCGCGGCGCAGCTCGTTCCACGAGGTCGCCGACCACACGTCGGCCCGCACGTTCCACTCGTCGGCGAGGATCCGCTGCGCCTCGACGGCCCACGGCACCGCGACGCCGGACGCCATGATCTGCGCCGGGATCGCGCCGCCGGTGCCCTCGCTGAAGCGGTGGATGCCCTTGAGGATGCCCTCGACGTCCACGTTCTCGGGCTCGGCCGGGTGCCGGATCGGCTCGTTGTAGACGGTGAGGTAGTAGAAGACGTCCTCGCCGTGCGGGTGCTCCTCGTCCGCGCCGTACATCCGGCGCAGGCCGTCCTCGACGATGTGCGCGATCTCGAAGCCGAAGGCCGGGTCGTACGCCACGCACGCCGGGTTCGTCGAGGCCAGGAGCTGCGAGTGGCCGTCCGCGTGCTGGAGGCCCTCACCGGTCAGGGTCGTGCGGCCGGCGGTCGCGCCCAGCACGAATCCGCGCGCGAGCTGGTCGCCCATCTGCCAGAACTGGTCGCCGGTGCGCTGGAAACCGAACATCGAGTAGAAGACGTAGACCGGGATGAGCGGCTCGCCGTGCGTGGCGTACGCCGAGCCCGCCGCGATCAGCGAGGCCGTGCAACCGGCCTCCGAGATGCCGTCGTGCAGCATCTGCCCGTTCGGCGCCTCCTTGTAGGCGAGCAGCAGGTCCCGGTCCACGGACTCGTACTGCTGCCCGAGCGGGTTGTAGATCTTCGCACTCGGGAAGAAGGAGTCCATGCCGAACGTGCGGTACTCGTCCGGCGCGATCAGCACGAACCGCTTGCCGAGCTCCTTGTCCCGCATGAGGTCCTTGAGGAGCCGCACGAAGGCCATCGTCGTCGCGATGGACTGCTGCCCCGACCCCTTCTTCACGGTCGCGTACGTCTGCTCGGGCGGCATCGGCAGGGGCTTGGAACGCACCACACGGGTCGGCACGTAGCCGCCGCAGCCCTTGCGGCGGTCGTGCATGTACTGGATCTCCTCCGTGTCCCGGCCCGGGTGGTAGTACGGCGGCGGGCCGGACTCCAGCTCCTTGTCGGAGATCGGCAGGTGCAGCCGGTCGCGGAAGCGCTTGAGGTCGTCGACCGTCAGCTTCTTCATCTGGTGCGTGGCGTTGCGGCCCTCGAAGTTCGGCCCCAGTGTCCAGCCCTTGATCGTCTTGGCCAGGACGACCGTCGGCTGGCCCTTGTGCTCGACGGCCGCCTTGTAGGCCGCGTAGATCTTCCTGTGGTCGTGACCGCCGCGGCCCAGGTGCAGGATCTGGTCGTCGGTCATGTTCTCGACCATCGCGCGCAGCCGGTGGTCGTCGCCGAAGAAGTGCTCGCGGATATAGGCGCCGGACTCGGTGGCGTAGGTCTGGAACTGGCCGTCCGGCGTGGTGTTCATCTTGTTGACCAGCACGCCGTCGCGGTCCTGGGCGAGCAGCGGGTCCCAGGTGCGGTCCCACACCAGCTTGATCACGTTCCAGCCGGCGCCCCGGAAGATCGACTCCAGCTCCTGGATGATCTTGCCGTTGCCGCGCACCGGGCCGTCCAGGCGCTGCAGGTTGCAGTTGACCACGAAGGTCAGGTTGTCCAGGCCCTCGCGGGCGGCGATGGACAACTGGCCCAGCGACTCCGGCTCGTCCATCTCGCCGTCGCCGAGGAACGCCCACACGTGCGACTTCGAGGTGTCGGCGATGCCGCGCGCGTGCAGGTAACGGTTCATGCGCGCCTGGTAGATGGCGCCGATCGGGCCGAGGCCCATCGACACGGTGGGGAACTCCCAGAAGTCCGGCATCGAGCGCGGGTGCGGGTACGACGACAGCATGTACGGCGCCTTGGACTTCTCCTGGCGGAAGCCGTCCAGGTGCTGCTCGGTCAGCCGGTCCAGCAGGTAGGCGCGGGCGTAGATGCCCGGCGAGGCGTGCCCCTGGAAGAAGACCTGGTCGCCGCCGTCGCCCTCGTCCTTGCCGCGGAAGAAGTGGTTGAAGCCCACGTCGTACAGCGAGGCGGAGGAGGCGAAGGTGGCGATGTGGCCGCCGACGCCGATGCCGGGCCGCTGCGCGCGCGAGACCATCACGGCGGCGTTCCAGCGGGTGGCGTTGAGGATCCTGCGCTCGATCTCCTCGTTGCCGGGGAAGAACGGCTCGCTCTTGGTCGGGATGGTGTTGACGTAGTCCGTGCTGCGCATCTCGGGCACGGCCACGCGCTTCTCGCGGGCCCGCTCGATCAGCCGCAGCATCAGGTAGCGGGCCCGCTCCCGGCCGCGCTCGTCGACGGCGGCGTCCAGGGAGTCGAGCCACTCCTGGGTTTCCTCGGGGTCGAAGTCAGGAACCTGACTCGGCAGGCCGCCAATGATGATCGGATTGCGATCGGATGCGGAAGCCACGCTGTTCCTTCGCTGTCGGAGGGCCACTTCTGCCGGGGCGTCTGCGCCGATTCCCCATCGTGTACCTCGCGGAGGCAAACGTCATCTGTACCGTGGGGTAACCGGTTCCCCCATGGGAGCCGGGGGCACGTCCATGCGAGTCTCGTACCCATACATGGTTCCCAAATACGCAAACGGGGCACAAGGGTGTGGTGTACGTCACCTTCGGCTCGGGCGGCGCGGCTGGAGTTGCGGCGACACGGCCGGGATCGTCACCGTTTCGGCGGTCCCAGTCGCCGGGTACTTGCGCGATCCGTCCCGCCCGTGTGGACTACGGCCAGGCTTCGCGCACGCGCGTGGCTGAAGACTTCCCAGGCCCCGGACGGGCCCGGGGGGACTCCCCAACCAAGACATGATCAGGAGGCAACCCGTGAGCGCGACCGCGGACCACGCGGAGGAGCGGACCAACCCTGCCGCCAGGCTGGGTTTCCAGCCCGGGCAGGTGGTCCAGGAGATCGGCTACGACGACGACGTCGACCAGGAGCTCCGCGAGGCCATCGAGGGCGCCGTCGAGGGCGAGCTGGTGGACGAGGACTACGAGGACGTGGCCGACGCCGTCGTGCTGTGGTTCCGTGACGACGACGGCGACCTGACGGATGCGCTGGTGGATGCCACCACGTACATCGAGGAGGGCGGGGCGATCCTGCTCCTCACGCCGAAGACCGGCCGTGCCGGGTACGTCGAGGCCAGCGACATCTCGGAGGCCGCCACGACGGCCGGCCTGACGGCGTCCAAGAGCGTCAGCGTCGGAAAGGACTGGAGCGGCAGCCGGCTGGCCACCCCCAAGGCGGCCAAGTCGAAGCGGTAGCCGGTCCGGCTCCGCATCACCCGACCCGTGTACGGGCCGACCGCCGTCGGCCCGTACACGGGTCCGTGACGGTCCCTGCGTAGGGTGTTTCCAGCGAGAACCACCCCTCGAAGGGACGAACAGGACCATGGCGATCCAGGTCGGCGACAAGGCCCCCGACTTCGAACTCAAGGACAACCACGGCGCGACCGTGAAGCTGTCCGACTTCCACGGCCGGAAGAACGTCGTGCTGCTCTTCTACCCGTTCGCCTTCACCGGCGTGTGCACGGGCGAGCTGTGCGAGGTGCGGGACAACCTGCCGCAGTTCTCCGACCGCGACACCCAGGTGCTCGCCGTCTCCAACGACTCCATCCACACGCTGCGCGTCTTCGCCGAGCAGGAGGGCCTGGAGTACCCGCTGCTGTCCGACTTCTGGCCGCACGGCAACGTCTCGCGCGCCTACGGCGTCTTCGACGAGGACAAGGGCTGCGCCGTCCGCGGCACCTTCATCATCGACCGGGAGGGCGTCGTCCGCTGGACCGTCGTCAACGGCCTGCCGGACGCCCGCGACCTGACCGAGTACGTGAAGGCGCTCGACGCCCTCTGACCGGCACCGCGCGATCCGCCGGCTCCCGGGCCTGCGGGGAGCGGGAACCCGTCACTAGGATCGACTCGTTGATCCGACAGCCACAACACGTCATCCAACGCACTACGGGGCTTCCCGGCCCCTGGACACCAAGGGAGGACTCGTGGGAGTCAGCCTCAGCAAGGGCGGCAACGTATCGCTGACCAAGGAGGCCCCGGGACTGACCGCGGTCATCGTCGGTCTGGGCTGGGACGTCCGCACCACGACCGGCACCGACTTCGACCTCGACGCCAGCGCGCTGCTGCTCAACAGCTCCGGCAAGGTCGCCAGCGACGCGCACTTCGTGTTCTTCAACAACCTCAAGAGCCCCGACGGCTCCGTCGAGCACACCGGCGACAACCTCACCGGTGAGGGCGAGGGCGACGACGAGCAGATCAAGATCAACCTCGCCGGCGTGCCCGCCGACGTGGACAAGATCGTCTTCCCGGTGTCGATCTACGACGCCGAGAACCGCCAGCAGTCCTTCGGCCAGGTGCGCAACGCCTTCATCCGCGTCGTCAACCAGGCCGGCGGCGCCGAGATCGCCCGGTACGACCTGAGCGAGGACGCCTCCACGGAGACCGCCATGGTCTTCGGCGAGCTGTACCGGCACGGGGCGGAGTGGAAGTTCCGTGCCATCGGCCAGGGCTACGCCTCCGGTCTGCGCGGCATCGCCCAGGACTTCGGCGTGAACGTCTGAGTCACCGCTCCACCCGAGGCGACGGCCTCGACCGTCCGGCGCCGCACGGTTTGCGTGCGGCGCCGGACGCGCAGAAAACCCGAGAACCATCACCCGGGGAGGGACCATCACATGGGCGTCACTCTTGCCAAGGGGGGCAACGTCTCCCTGTCCAAGGCCGCACCGAACCTCACGCAGGTGCTGGTCGGTCTCGGCTGGGACGCGCGTTCCACCACCGGAGCACCCTTCGACCTCGACGCGAGCGCACTGGTGTGCAGCGGGGGCCGGGTGCTCGGGGACGAGTGGTTCGTCTTCTACAACCAGCTCAAGAGCCCGGACGGCTCCATCGAGCACACCGGCGACAACCTGACCGGTGAGGGCGAGGGCGACGACGAGTCGCTGCTCGTCGACCTCTCCAAGGTGCCCGCCCACTGCGACAAGATCGTCTTCCCGGTCTCGATCCACATGGCGGACGAGCGCGGCCAGACCTTCGGGCAGGTCAGCAACGCCTTCATCCGGGTGGTCAACCAGGCCGACGGCCAGGAACTCGCCCGCTACGACCTGAGCGAGGACGCCTCCACGGAGACCGCGATGATCTTCGGTGAGCTCTACCGCTACCAGGGCGAGTGGAAGTTCCGTGCAGTGGGGCAGGGGTACGCGTCGGGACTCCGCGGCATCGCTCTAGACTTCGGAGTCAACGTTTCGTAAAGCCGAGTACGGCGCGGGGGAGCCCCGTACACACACGATTGGGTAGCCAGTGCTTCTGAAAACCTTCGGCTGGTCGTTCGCGGTCACCGCGCTCGGCCTGGTCGCGGCGGTCTTCTACGGGGGGTGGACCGCTTTCGGGATCGTGGCGATCCTCTCCGTCCTGGAGATCTCGCTGTCCTTCGACAACGCGGTGGTCAACGCCGGGATCCTGAAGAAGATGAACGCCTTCTGGCAGAAGATCTTCCTCACCGTCGGTGTCCTGATCGCCGTCTTCGGCATGCGCCTGGTCTTCCCGGTCGTCATCGTGGCCATCAGCGCCCAGCTCGGACCGATCGAGGCCGTCGACCTCGCGCTCACCGACAAGGACCGCTACCAGCAACTGGTCACCGACGCCCACCCGTCGATCGCCGCCTTCGGCGGCATGTTCCTGCTGATGATCTTCCTCGACTTCATCTTCGAGGACCGGGACATCAAGTGGCTCCAGTGGCTGGAGCGGCCGCTGGCCAAGCTGGGCAAGGTCGACATGCTGTCGGTCTGCATCGCCCTGATCGTGCTGCTCGTCTCCTCGATGACCGTCGCCACCCACGCCCACCTGCACGCGGGCCACGCCGACAAGGCGGAGACGGTGCTGATCTCGGGCATCGCGGGTCTGATCACCTACATGATCGTCGGCGGTCTCTCCGGCTACTTCGAGGACAAGCTCGAAGAGGAGGAGGACCGCGAGCACGAGGCCGAGGAGGAGGCCGCGCGCACCGGCAAGCCCAAGTCGGCCGTCGCGCTGGCCGGCAAGGCCGCGTTCTTCATGTTCCTCTACCTGGAGGTCCTGGACGCGTCGTTCTCCTTCGACGGCGTCATCGGCGCCTTCGCCATCACCAACGACATCGTCCTGATGGCCCTCGGCCTCGGCATCGGCGCCATGTACGTCCGGTCCCTGACCGTCTACCTGGTCCGCCAGGGCACCCTGGACGACTACGTCTACCTGGAGCACGGCGCGCACTACGCCATCGGCGCCCTGGCCGTCATCCTCCTCGTCACCATCCAGTACGAGATCAACGAGATCATCACCGGCCTGGTCGGCGTGGTCCTGATCGGCTGGTCCTTCTGGTCCTCCGTGCGCCGCAACAAGGCGCTCGCGGCGGCCGAAGGACCGGGCGGCGGAGAGAAGGCGGAGGTCTCCTCCGGGGTGTGACCCCGACGATCCCGGGCCGGTGCGCCCCCGGTGCGCCCGCGCCACCGGTGTGAACCCGGCCCGGACGAGGAACGCTCTGTGCGGGGCGGCCGACGAGGACGACTCCTCGGGGCCGCCCCGTCGGCGGTGGAGGGAACGTGGGGGCGGGAATGGGCTTCTTGGACAGGCTGTGGCGCGGCCGGGACGGCGATTTCGACTCGGGCAGCGCGGCCACCAACGCCATCGAACTGACCAAACGGCACAACCAGGTCTCCCTGACCAAACAGGGCGCGGCCACGGGGCACCTGCGCATCAACCTCAGCTGGCGGATGCGCACCTCGGACATCATGGGCAACCAGCGCGAGAGCCTGCTGCGCCACCCCTTCAAGGCCCTCAAGCCCCCCGAGGTCGTCGGCCACAGCCAGAGCATGGTCAACGTCGACCTCGACCTCGGCTGCCTCTACGAACTCCAGGACGGCACCCGGGGCGTCGTCCAGCCGCTCGGCGGCTACCTGGGCGACGTCAACGCCCCGCCCTACGTCAAGCTCAGCGGCGACGACCGCTTCGGCTCGGCCTCCGGCGAGACGATCTACGTCAACCTCGACCACAAGGACGACATCAAGCGCCTGCTGCTCTTCGCCTACATCTACGACCAGACGCCGGCCTTCGACCGTACGCACGCCATCGTCACGCTGTACCCGAGCAACGGGCCGCGCATCGAGATAGGCCTCGACGAGCGGCACCCGCAGGCCCGCTCGTGCGCCGTGGTGATGATCGAGAACGTCAAGGGCGAGATCCTGGTCCGCCGCGAGGTGAAGTTCGTCTACGGCTTCCAGGGAGAGCTGGACCGGCTCTACGGGTGGGGGCTGCAGTGGGGGCGGGGCTACAAGACCAAGGTCGAGCGATGAGCCCCGCCCCGGCCGGCCCCGGCGCGCCCTACCGGCCGACGAACTGCGGCCCCTGCGGCGGCAGCCGGAAGTCCGGGTCGGGCGCAGCGGCGGCGGCCGGCGGATAGCCGTAGCCGGGCTGGGCGGCGACCCCGGAGGTGGCGGGCGGCGTCTGCGGATAGCCGTAGGTCGCGGCGGCCGGCTGCGGGTAGCCGTAGGCGGGCTGCGCGGCCGGGGGCTGCTGCGGGTAGCCGTACGCGGGCTGGGCCGGCACCCCCGGGGGCTGCTCCGGCGGCAGCGGGTGCGAGACCTCGGGCGCGGCCGGGACGGGCAGCGGCTGCACGGTCGTCGGCTGCTCCGGGTCGACCACGGGACGGGCGGACGTCCGCGCGGCCGGCTCCGGCGCGGGCGCGGCCTCCGGTTCCCCGGCCGCCTCGGACTCGTCCACCGAGATGCCGAAGTCGGTCGCCAGGCCCTTCAGCCCGTTCGAGTAGCCCTCGCCGAGCGCCCGGAACTTCCAGCCCTCCCCGCGCCGGTACAGCTCGCCGCAGATCAGCGCGGTCTCCTGACCCGTCTCCGGCTTCACGTCGAAGCGGGCCAGCGGATCCCCGTCCGGGTCCGCCGCGTCGTACAGCAGGATGCGCAGGTCCCGTACGCGGTCGAAGGCCACCCCGTCCGCCGAGGCGACCAGCAGGACCCGGCCCACCGAGGGCTCGACGCCGGAGAGGTCTGTCTGGATCGTGTCGGTCAGACCTTCGGGGACCCGCTTCTTGCCGAGCCGCCAGACCTGCCCGGACGGATGCCGGGGCTGGTTGTAGAAGACGAAGTCCTCGTCGGAGCGCACACGGTCGTCGGGGCCCAGGAGCAACGCGGAGGCGTCGACGTCGGGGACCCCCTGCCCGGGTGACCAGCGCAGCACGGCGCGTACCGTGGTGGCTTGCAGCGGGATGTTCGACCCCTTCAGCATCGCGTGCGTCATGCCGTCATCCTGCCCTCTCGGTCCTGCTCACGACAACGCGGGGGCGGGTACCCGGCGACTGTCCGGGCCGTGCCCGCGAGGCCCCGGCCGCCCGCCGCCGATCCGGCGGGGACACCTGGTATTCATGCCCCGGGGGAACCGCCGACATGAATACCTACGTACTATTACCGGCCACCTTGGACGGCCGACCGATCACCCAAACACCGCGGGGGAGTATTTATGCGTCATTTCGGGCACATCGCCCCTGAGGTGCGCCGACGCCTCTTCCACCAGGAGCCCTGCGCGTTCACCGCGGACTCACCGGCCCGGCTGCTGTCCGCGGCCCTGGGCGCCACGCTCTACAGCCCGGCCACCCGGCCGAAGCTCGCCGACGACGTCCTCAAGCAGGGGGCGCGCGGGGTGGTGTCGATGGTGCTGTGCCTGGAGGACTCGATCGACGACGCCGACGTGGCGGCCGGCGAGGAGAACCTCGTACGACACTTCACGGACCTGGCGAACCGCCCCCGAGCAGACGTGCCGCTGCTGTTCGTCCGGGTCCGCACCCCCGGACAGATAACCGACCTCGTGCGGCGCTTCGGCCCGGCGGTGCGGCTGCTGTCCGGATTCGTGCTGCCCAAGTTCACCGAGGAACGCGGCACGGCCTTCCTGGAGGCGCTCACCACGGCCGAGGCGGCGAGCGGCCGGCGCCTGTTCGCCATGCCGGTGCTGGAGTCGCCGGACCTGCTGTACCGCGAGTCGCGCGTGCAGACGCTGGAGGGCATCTTCCGCGCGGTCGACAAGTACCGCGACCGGGTGCTCGCCCTGCGCCTCGGCGTGACCGACTTCTGCTCCTCCTACGGGCTGCGCCGGGCCCCCGACATGACGGCCTACGACGTCCAGGTCGTCGCCTCCGTGATCGCCGACGTGGTGAACATGCTCGGCCGGGCCGACGGCACCGGGTTCACCGTGACCGGGCCGGTGTGGGAGTACTTCCGGGTCCAGGAGAGGATGTTCAAACCGCAGCTGCGACAGAGCCCGTTCCTGGAGGTACAGGCCGTGGAGCTGCGCCAGAAGCTGATCGAGCACTCCATGGACGGCCTGCTGCGGGAGATCGCGCTGGACCACGCCAACGGCCTGCTCGGCAAGACCTGCATCCACCCCTCGCACGTGCTGCCGGTGCACGCCCTGTCCGTCGTCAGCCACGAGGAGTTCAGCGACGCCCAGGACATCCTGCGCCCCGAACGCGGCGGCGGAGGCGTGCTGAGGTCGGCGTACACGAACAAGATGAACGAGGTGAAGCCGCACCGCGCCTGGGCGGAACGGACCCTGCTGCGCGCCGAGGTCTTCGGCGTGGCCAACGAGGACATCGGCTTCGTGGAACTCCTCGCCGCCGGCCTGTCCGACTGAAACCGTCCGACCGAACCCGTCCGACCGAACGCAAGGAACCGATGAACGACGCAGTGGACCACGGGAGTCACGAGCACACGGCCGAGGGGCCGCGTGCCGGGGAGCACGCCGGCGTCTGGTCCGGCAGCTGGGTCGCGGAGCGGCTCGGCGTCGAACTCGCGGGCGACGACGCCCTCACCGGCATGCTGGGACTCGCCCTGCGCCGCAACCCCAAGCGCGCCCACCTGCTCGTGTCCAACGTGCTCGGCAAGCACGTCCCGCAGTCCCCGTCCGTCGTGTACGGCCACGGCCTCGCCCTCGGCCGCCGCGTCCGCGACCTGCTGGGCGCCGAGGAGACCGGCCGGGCCGTCGTCCTCGGCTACGCGGAGACCGCCACCGGCCTCGGCCACTCGGTCGCCGACGGCCTGGGCGACGCCCCGTACCTGCACTCCACCCGCCGCCCCGTCACCGGGGTCGCCCGCGCGGGCGGCTTCGAGGAGTCCCACTCGCACGCCACCTCCCACCTGCTGCTGCCCGAGGACCCGGCGCTGCTGGCCGGCGACGGGCCCCTGGTCCTGGTCGACGACGAGTTCTCCACGGGGAACACGGTGCTGAACACCGTGCGCGATCTCCACGAGCGGTATCCGCGGAAGCGGTACGTGGTGGTCGCCCTGGTGGACATGCGGTCCGCGGCGGACGCGGGGCGGCTCGAGGAATTCGCCCGGGAGATCGGCGCGCGGGTGGATCTCGTGACGGCCGCCTCGGGAACGGTGCGGTTGCCGGAAGGGGTGCTGGAGAAGGGGCAGGCACTGGTCGCGCGGTACGAGGCGGAAGGCGCCGGGGCCGGCGGTCCGTCGCCCGCGGCACCGGCCCCCGGCCACCCGCACGCGCACGGCCACCGCACCCGCCCCCACGCCACCCCCGTGGACCTGTGCTGGCCCTCCGGCCTCCCCGACGGCGGCCGGCACGGCTTCACCCCCGCCCACCGCGCCCGCCTCGAAGCCGCCCTCCCCGCCATGGCCGCCCGGATCACCGAGGCGCTGCCCGCGGGCGTCCGCCGCGTGCTCGTCCTCGGCTCCGAGGAGCTGATGTACGCCCCGCTGCGCCTGGCCTGCGAGCTGGAGCGGACCGCCGGGGCCGAGGTGTGCTACTCCACCACCACCCGCTCGCCCGTCCTCGCCGTCGACGACCCCGGGTACGCGATACGCACCCGCCTGGTCTTCCCCGCGCACGACGACCCCGCCGACGGCCCCGGCGAGCGCTACGCCTACAACGTCGCGGGCGGCGGCTTCGACGCCGTCGTCGCCGTCGTCGACTCGGCCGCCGACACCCCCGCGCTGCACGCGCCGGGCGGACTGGCGGACCGGCTCGCCGCACACGTCCCGCACGTCCTGCTCGCGGTCGTCCCGTCGTACGTCCCGCCCGCCTCCGAAAGGCCCCCGATGCTGCCCGAGCCCCTGCGCGGCCCCGCCTTCTCCTCGTACGCCCCCGACGAGGTCGGCTGGCTGCTCCAGGACCTGTCGGACGTGACGCTGGAGGCGCCGACCGAGGAGCGCGAGGAGGCGATCCAGCGGGGCGGCGCCCACTACGCCGAGTCGCTGCCCGTGGAGTACCAGCCCAGCGAGCAGTACCAGGAACTGTTCCACGCCGCGCTGGAGGCGTCCGCCGCCCGGCTCGCGCGAGCCGTCGGCGCCGTCACCGAGATCGTGCTCACCGAGCGGTCGCCGCGTCCCGTCCTGGTCTCCCTCGCCCGCGCGGGCACCCCCGTCGGCATCCTGATGCGCCGCTGGGCGCAGTACCGCCACGGCCTCGACCTCCCCCACTACGCCGTGTCGATCGTCCGGGGCCGCGGCATCGACGCCAACGCGCTGCGCCGGCTGGCCGCCGACCACGACCCCGCCGACGTCGTCTTCGTCGACGGCTGGACCGGCAAGGGCGCCATCACCCGCGAACTCGCCGCCGCGCTGCGCGACTTCGAGGAAACCGACGGCATCACCGGCTTCGACCCGGAGATCGCCGTCCTCGCCGACCCGGGCTCCTGCGTGCGCACCTACGGCACCCGCGACGACTTCCTCATCCCGTCCGCCTGCCTCAACTCCACCGTCTCCGGCCTGATATCCCGCACCGTGCTCCGCGCCGACCTGGTCGGCCCGCACGACTACCACGGCGCCAAGTTCTACCGCGAACTCGCCGGCGCCGACCTCTCGGTGGCCTTCCTCGACGCCGTCTCCGCCCGCTTCCCGGACGTCGTCGACACCGTCGACGCCCAGGTCAAGGAACTCCTCGCCGCCGACCGCACCCCCACCTGGGAGGGTTGGGCCGCCGTCGAGCGGATCAGCGAGGAGTACGGCATCCACGACGTCAACCTCGTCAAGCCCGGTGTTGGCGAGACCACCCGCGTGATGCTGCGCCGGGTGCCCTGGAAGGTGCTCGCCCGGACCGGCGCGGGCACCGACCTGGACCACGTGCGGCTGCTGGCCGAGCAGCGGGGCGTACCCGTGGAGGAGGTCGACGGCCTGCCCTACACCTGCGTCGGGCTGATCCACCCGCAGTACACGCGCGGCGCGACCGGCGCCGACGGCAGGGCGGTGACCCGCTGATGCCGGTGCTCGTCGCGAGCGACCTCGACCGCACGCTGATCTACTCCGCCGCCGCCCTGGGGCTGACGATGCCCGACCCCGAGGCGCCCCGGCTGCTGTGCGTGGAGGTCTACGAGAGCAAGCCCCTGTCCTACCTGACCGAGACGGCCGCCGGACTGCTGGGCGACCTCGGCGACACGGCCGTCTTCGTGCCGACCACCACCCGCACCCGCGAGCAGTACCGGCGGATCAGCCTCCCCGGCCCGCCGCCGAAGTACGCGATCTGCGCCAACGGCGGCCACCTGCTGGTCGACGGCGTCTCCGACCCCGACTGGCACGCACGGGTGACCGCACGGCTGGCCGACGAGTGCGCGTCGCTGGACGAGGTCAGCGACCACCTCGTGCGCACCGCCGACCCGGTGTGGGTGCGCAAGCAGCGCGTCGCCGAGGACCTGTTCGCCTACCTCGTGGTCGAGCGCGAGCTGCTGCCCGAGGACTGGGTGAAGGAACTCGCCGTCTGGGCCGAGAACCGGGGCTGGACCGTGTCCCTGCAGGGCCGCAAGATCTACGTCGTGCCCAGGCCGCTGACCAAGAGCGCCGCCGTGCGCGAGGTCGCCCGCCGCACCGGCGCCGAGCTCATCCTGGCCGCCGGCGACTCCCTCCTCGACGCCGACCTGCTGCTGGCCGCGGACCGCGGCTGGCGTCCGGGCCACGGCGAACTGGCCGACTCCGGCTGGACGGCGCCGACGATCGAGGCCCTGCCCGAGCGCGGGGTGCTGGCGGGGGAGCGGATCCTGCGGGAGTTCCTCACGGCGGCGCACGGACGCTAGAGGCCGCGTCCGGCGCCGCTCACCGCCGGTCGGCCCTGCGGCGGTTGCCGCGGCCCGGACGCAGCAGCCGCAGGATCACGAAGGCCACCACGGCCAGCGCGGCGGCGGCGAGCACGACCTTGGAGTACGCGGAGACGACGGTGCTGACCCGGTGCCAGTTGTCGCCGAGGAAGTAGCCCGCGAGCACGAACACCGTGTTCCAGATCGCGCTGCCCGCGGTGGTCAGCGCCGTGAACACCGGCAGGGGCATGCGTTCCACGCCCGCCGGGACGGAGATCAGGGAGCGGAAGACGGGGAGCATCCGGCCGAAGAACACGGCCTTCGTGCCGTGCCGGCGGAACCACTCCTCCGTCCGTTCGACGTCCGAGACCTTCACCAGCGGCAGCCGGGCCGCCACGGCGACGGTCCGCTCCCGGCCGAGCAGCGCCCCGATGCCGTACAGCGCGAGGGCGCCCACCACCGAACCGGCGATGGTCCACACGAGCGCGGCGGCCAGGTTCATGCCGCCGGTGCTGGCCGCGAAGCCCGCCAGCGGCAGGATGACCTCGCTGGGGATCGGCGGGAAGAGGTTCTCCAGGGCGACGGCCAGCCCGGCCCCGGGCGCGCCGAGGGTGTTCATCAGGTCGCTGATCCACTGGGGCGCGCCGCCCGTCGCCTGCGCCGCGATGACTGCCATGTCTCCACGCTAGGCGGGCGAACCTGAAGAGATCCTGAGCAGCCGGGGCGGCCCTGGGCGCCCCGGCGTCACCGGTCAGCCGCAGCAGCCTCCGCCGCAGCAGCCGCCGCCGCCTCCGCCGTCCGCGCGGGGCGCCGGGGCCGGGGCGGAGGCCGAGCCGCCGACGGCGACCGTCGACAGCAGCTTCACCGTGTCGTCGTGGCCCGCGGGGCAGGGCGCGGGGGCGGAGGACTCGGCCATGGGACGGCTCAGTTCGAAGGTGTCGCCGCAGCTGCGGCAGCGGTACTCGTAGCGAGGCATGCGCACAGGTTAACCGGCGCTCCCGGGCGGCCGGACCCGGCGGCGGAAGCCGGTCTCAGTGCCCGCTTCCCCGTTCCTCGCGGATGTGCGTCACCACGTCGGCGACCGTCCGGCGGACCGCGTCCGTCTCCGTCAGGAAGTGCCAGTAGTCGGGGTGCCGGCCCTCCAGCGTGAGGATCGCCCGTTCCAGCCGGGCCACGGCGTCGTCCAGGGGACGCGCGTGCCGGGGGTCGGGGGTGTTGCGGCCCGCCATGGCGAGCCGCTGGGCGTCGCGGATCGCGAACCGGGTGCGTTCGATCTCCTGCTGCGGGTCCTTCTGCACGGCGTTCAGCTGCCGCAGCCGGTCGCCGGCGGCGGAGACGGCCTCGTCGGTGCTGTTCAGCAGGGCCCGGACCGTCGACAGCAGGGCGGTGGCGTCGGGCCAGCGCTGCTCGTCGCGGGCACGCTGCGCCTCGGCCAGCTTGTCCTCGGCCTGCCGGACCGTTTCGGCGGCGTGGTCGGGCACGTGCTGCAGGTCCTGCCAGCAGGCGGCCGTGAACCGCCGCCGCAGCTCGCTCAGTACCGGCTCGACCTGCCCGGCGCGGGTGGTCAGGGCCTGGGCGCGGGTGCGCAGGGACACCAGCCGGTGGTCGGTCTCGGTGGCCCGCTCGGGCAGCCGTTCGGCCTCGGCACGGACCGCCCCGGCCTCCCGGGTGACCCGCTCGGCCCGCTCCAGGGTCTGCGGTACGCCGTGCTGTCCGGCGCCCTGGTTCAGCCGGGTCAGCTCCGGGCCCAGGTCGGCGAGGCGGGCGGCGAGGTCGTCGGCCTTCAGCCCGGCGCCCCGTGCGGCGTCCAGGGCGTCGGAGGCGGCGAGCAGGGTCTGCCGGGCGCGCTCGACGGCGGGGGCGAGCCGGGCCAGCTGGGTCTCGGCCTTGCCGAGCAGCGGGCCGAGCCCGTCGGCGAAGCGGTCCAGTTCCTGCTTGACCCGGCCCAGTTCGTCCTTGGCGGCGGTCAGTTCGGCGCGGGCACGGGAGGCGGCCGACGCCTCCAGGTCGTCCCGGTCCAGGTCGTGGGCGTCGACGGCGTTGATGTACCGGCCGCTGGCCTCGTCGATGCGCCGGCCCAGCGCCGCGAAGTGGTCGACGGCGCGCCGGGCGGCGGGGGAGGAGTCGACGGCCGCGATCGTCTCGATCGAGATCCGCAGGTCCCGCTGGGCGGTGTCCAGCTCGTAGAAGGCCGCGGCGGCGGCGTCCTTCGCGGCCTGCGCCTCGGCCCGCTGGCTCTCGGCCCGGCCGCCGAACCAGCGCCGGGTGCCGCCGCCGGCGAACGCGGCGGGCAGGGCGAGCGCGGCGAGCAGCGGCAGGCCCAGCAGGGTCAGCGTGTCACGGAGCGCGCCGGGCGGGCGGCGCCGCGGGGACCGGTGCGGCAGGCGCGGCGCGCGCGGCACCATCGGCGAGTGCGGCTGCGATGGTGTCGCCGTCACATCCCTCTCCCGTGTCGTCCGTCCTGCCCGGGTTCATTCTCCCACCCGTAAGAGACGAACACACGGGCTGGTCAGTTCGCGGTTCGGACCGTGACTTCGCCGTCCTGGGTCCGTGCGTTCACCACGTGGGAGCTCGCGCCGTCCCGGGGCACGGACACGTCGACCGCCCCGTCGTCGCTGTCGGCGGACACCTTGTACGTGGCCCGGGGCAGGTCGACGGTGACGGAGCCGTCGTCGCTGCGGGTCTCCACCAGGTCGGGCACGGCCCCGAGTTCGAGGTGGACCGAGCCGTCCTTGGTGGTGGCGTCCACCCGGCGCGAGGAGACCTCCGCGCGCAGCGATCCGTCGTCGCTGCGCAGTGCCAGCGGCCCGGTGGTGTCGCTGACGTGCACGGACCCGTCCGCCGTGCGGATGTCCAGCGCGTCCCGGAAACCCTGCGCCCGGACGCTGCCGTCGTCGGTCCGCACCGTGACGGTGATGCCGCGGGGCACCTCCACGCGGTGCTTGGTGGCGCAGTCGGCGACCAGGCCGGAGCAGCGGGTCCGCAGCTTCAGCCGGTCGCCGTCCATGCTCCAGGTCACCTCGGGGCCGGAGCCGAGGGTGACCGAGCCCTTGAACCACCGGGTCACGTCGACCTTTCCGGAGGCGTTGCCGTCGGCGGCGACGATCTCCAGCGCGGAGTCGTCGGCGTCGACGGTGAGGGTGGTGCCCTGGAGGGCGAAGGCCCGGTGGTCGGGGTCCTTGTCGTCCTCGGCGGAGGAGCAGGCGGCGAGCCCCGCGACGAGGACGGCGACGGTGCCGGCGGCGGCGAGTGCTCGGACCGGAAGGATGCGGCGGGACATGTCGGTTTCCCCCAAGGACGGACGACGAGGTGCCGCGGGGCGGACCCGTGGCGCGGGCCCCGGCGCGGCGAGGTCCCCCGACCGTACGGAGAGGCGGCTCCCGGCGGAATCCGGGCCGCTCCCGGATCCGGGGTGGGGGTAACCCCCGGCCGTGGATGCGGCCTGTGACGCGTTTGCCGGACGGGGCCCCCGGCCATGTAGGCTGTCGACTCGTCCCGGGTGCGTAGCTCAGGGGTAGAGCGCCTGCCTTACAAGCAGGATGTCGGCGGTTCGAAACCGTCCGCGCCCACCAGGACCGGCGTCAGCGCCGGCCGAGAGGCCCCCGGAGATCTCCGGGGGCCTCTCGTGTGTGCCTGCCGCTTTCGCAACAGGTCCTAGGGGGCGTCGTCCTGCTCCGGCCGGGTCTCGTGCGCGTGCTTCAGCCGTGTGCGCGCGTCCACGCGGTCGGGGCCGGTGATCTCGGTCCAGTAGCGGTGGGTGCTGACGAAGACGGCGAGCTCGCGCTCGCGCTGCCGGAGCTTGTCCACCTCGGCCTGCTCGTCCTCCGACCAGCCGGGCGAGGCGGGGCGCTCGACCTTGCGCCAGCCGTTGTCGTCGCTGAAGCCGTCCAGCGGCTCGACGGACCAGGGGAGCCTCTTCAACAGGGCCGACAACTCGGCCCGGACCTGATGCAGTTCCTCCTGACCGGCGAGGAGGTCACTGGGGAAGTCATAGGTCGTAGCCACCCCCCAATGATACGACTGTTCGATTTTGAAGTGTGCGTTCCCTTCGGTGGTTCACGCGAACGAGTGGCCCGGCCGCGGGTGCCGCACGTGCCGGGACCGGGGGGAGACTGGAGCCATGTGCCGCAGCATCAAGACGCTTCGCCCGCCCGCGCTGGCCGAGGAGGCCACCGGGGACGAGATCAGGGCCGCCGCCCTCCAGTACGTGCGCAAGGTGTCCGGGTTCCGGGCGCCGGCCGCGCACAACCGGGAGGTCTTCGACCGGGCCGTGGACGCCGTCGCCGCCGCCACGGTCGACCTGCTGGAGGGCCTGGAGGTACGGGGAGGGGTCGGAGTGCGCCGGGCGGGATGACGCCGCCGTGACCGGTCCTAGGATGCCTCGCCGGCCTGCGGCTGGCGGCGCATCAGGTACGCCGCGCCCGCCCCCGCGCCGAACAGCGCGAGCAGGGACACCCCCGTCGCCAGCCAGCTCGCGCCGAGCCACTGGCCGCCGAAGTAGCCGAGGGCGACGCTGTAGGCGGCCCAGGACAGTCCGGCGAGGGCGGACCAGGGCAGGAACTCGCGGATCTTGCGGTGGGCGGCTCCGGCGACGAGGGACACGACCGAGCGGCCGGCCGGGGCGAAGCGGGCCAGGACGACGAGCGCGCCCCGGGCGCCCCCGCTGCGGGCGAGCGCCCCGCCGAGACGCTGCTGCGCCGTGGACAGCCGGCGGGACCGGGCGATCGCACGGTCCAGACGGGCCCCGCCGCGCCAGGCCAGGCGGTAGACCACCAGGTCGCCGAGGACGGAGGCGGTCGTGGCGCACAGCAGGAGGACCAGGATGTCGGGGACGTCGTGCGGCACCCGTCCGGCCGCCGCCGCACCCGAACCCGCGGCCGCCGCCGTGGCCGCCGTGATCACCAGCACGCCGCTCGGCAGGACTGGCAGGACGACGTCGAAGAGCACCGAGAGGGCCACCAGCACATAGATCCACGGGCTGCTGACCAGCGCCGCGACATTCCCGAAACCCTCGACCACCGCACACTCCCGTGAAGCCCCCGTGGACCGGACCGTGCCGCGGTACGCGGGGAGACGGCAGGAGCGGTCGATGACAGCCATACAGCGTACGCCCGGGGTGTGACAGGGGGTTCACAGGGGGCTCGCGGGCACGACACGGGGCGTTCACCCGGCCGCCGCACGTCCGCGGCGGCCGGGTGAACGCCCCGTACGAGGTGGGCGCCGCCCGGTCGGCTCAGGCCGCGACGGGCGTCTGCTCCGCGGCCTGCTCCTCCGGCTCGGACGTGCGCCGGGCCAGGACGCGGTCCAGGCCGAAGGCGCCGGAACCGGTGAAGGCCAGCAGCAGGAAGGCCCAGCAGAACATGGCGGAGGCCTCGCCGCCGTTCTCCATCGGCCACAGGGCCTCCGGCTGGTGCACCCGGAAGTAGGCGTACGCCATGGAGCCCGAGGCGATGACCGCGGCGGCGCGCGTGCCGAGGCCCAGCAGGACGAGGGTGCCGGCGACGAGCTGGATCACGGCGGCGTACCAGCCCGGCCAGGTGCCGGCCTCCAGCGTGCCGCCACTTCCCGAGGCGCCGCCGAGCACGCCGAAGAGGGAGGCGGCGCCGTGGCAGGCGAAGAGCAGACCGACGACTATGCGGAACAGGCCGAGGACGTAGGGCTGGGCACTGTCGAGGCGTCCGGACATGTGGGGGGTGCTCCTTCGGTCGGACCGGCTCGTGGGCCGGTGGGGACGGAACCGAGTGGGCTGCCCACGTTAGGTGAGCCTAATCAGTACTTGCAAGTTCAACATTTGGCCATAGCCTGACGTGTGGTCACCTGCTTCTCGCCGCTCCGAGACCAGGTGGGAGCGCTCCCATGCTTGTGAAGCGATCCTTGAGCGTGACTCAATTCATACCCCGCTCCGCCTCCACCCCAAGCCTGAAACGCGTCTCCGGCCGGAAGCGTGTCCCGAGCCCGGACGCGGCCACGCCGGTTCTCGAGCCCGGACGCGGCCACGCCGGTTCCTGAGCCGGGACGCGGCTACGCCAGCTCCCGGTCCGTGACCGTCCGCAGGGAGGTCGCCCCGTCCCGGTCCGTCCGGGCCTGTTCCAGCCGCAGCCGCGCCGACCGCCCCCGCAGGGTCAGCGTCATGAGCTGGTTGCCGAACCAGGGCCCGCCGGTCCTGCGCCAGGAGACCGCCGGCGGCGCACAGCGCCCGTGCCGGGCGATGCGCCGCCCGAGGGCACGCGCCGGGGCGCTCCAGCCGAAGCGGAAGCCGAGCCGCATCGAGAGCGGGACCGAGTTGTGCACGGGGGAGCAGGTCAGCTGCGCGACCCGGGCGTCGGGCCCCCGGCCCGGCCAGGACGGCTCGGCCACATAGGCGTGGTGGACGTCCCCCGACAGCACGTTCACCGTCGCGGGCGCCCCCGGCCCCGTCCCGGCCTCGGCGATCAGATCGGCGAGCGCGTCGAAGGAGGCCGGGAAGGCCGGCCAGTGCTCCAGGTCCGCCCCGCGTCTGATCCGCTCCCCGAGCCGCGCCCAGCGGGCGCCCCGCTCGCCGCCGCACACCGAGGCGTTCCAGGCCTCGAGGTCGTGCACCAGGTGGGGCAGCAGCCAGGGCAGGGAGGTGCCGATGAGGAGGTGGTCGTAGGCGGCGTCCTCGTCGTCGCCCCGCCCGTCCAGCACCTGCTCGCGCAGCCAGGCGGCCTCGCCCGGGTCGAGCATCGCGCGCCGGTCCTCGGCCAGGACCCGGGCGGCGCGGGAGTCCACCATCACCAGTCGCACGCGGCCGAAGTCGCGCCGGTAGCTCCAGCGCACGGAGGCCGGGTCGGCGTCGGCCCGGGCGGCGAAGTCGCGCAGCGCGTCGGTGCCGTCGGGGGCCGCGCGGACGGCCGCGTAGAGCGGGTCGGCGGCCAGTTCGGCCGGGGAGAGGTTCCCCAGGTGCTGGTACACCCAGTACGACATCAGACCGCTCAGGATCCGCTCGCGCCACCAGTCGGTGGCCCGCATGTCGGCGACCCAGGCAGCGGAGGTGTTCCAGTCGTCGATCACGTCGTGGTCGTCGAAGACCATGCACGAGGGCACGGTGGACAGCAGCCAGCGCACCTCCGGGTCGCTCCACGACTCGTCGTAGAGCCGGGTGTACTCCGCGTAGTCCGCGACCTGGCCGCCCGGGGACTCCGCCAGGTCGCGGCGCCCGGCGATCCAGCGGCGGGTCGCGTCGGAGACCTCGTCGGCGTACACCTGGTCGCCGAGCAGCAGCAGCACGTCGGGCCGCGCGCCCCCGGGGTCGGCCGCGATGCGGGCCGCCAGGGTGTCCAGGGCGTCCGGTCCCACCGGGTCCTTGCCGCCGGCCGGCGGCGCGGCCCAGCGACAGGAGCCGAAGGCGACGCGCAGGCCCTCCTCGGCGGCGGGCGTGGCGATCACCGGGGGCGGGAAGCGGGAGTCGGGCGGCGGCCACACGCGGGCGCCGTCGAGCAGCACCTCGTACTCCGTCGCCGTCCCGGGCGTCAGGCCGGTCACCGGGACCAGGACGTAGTGGTGGCCCGCGATCTGGAACGTGCGGGCCGTGCCCTCCGCGCCGTCGGCGCAGCGCACCTCGGCGGTGCAGGGGCGGCTCGTCTCGGCCCAGACCGTCGCGGACGATCCGTCGTTGTACCTCAGCAGTGGTCCCAGGCGCAGTCCCGCCATGGCGATCCCTCCTCCGTCGCCCCGTACGGTACGGAACGACGGAGGGTGTGGGGGAGTGTCCGCGCCGAAGCCGCGAGCAGCCTCAGCAGCCTGCGAGCTGGTTCTGCAGCGCCGACTTCTCGGCGGAGTCGACGGAGAGGCCGTAGTAGTACTTCACCTGCACCCACGCGCGCACGTAGGTGCACCGGTAGGCGGTGCGGGAGGGCATCCAGGTGGCCGGGTCCTGGTCGCCCTTGGCCTGGTTGACGTTGTCGGTGACGGCGAGGAGCTGCGGGCGGGTCAGGTCGTTGGCGAACGCCTGGCGCCGGGAGGTCGTCCAGCCGCTCGCGCCGGAGTCCCAGGCCTCGGCGAGCGGGACCAGGTGTTCGATGTCGAGGTCGGAGGCGGCGGTCCAGGTGGCGCCGTCGTAGGGGGAGTACCAGCTGCCCCGGGTGGCGGCGCACGCGGAGTCGGTGACGACGCCCGAGCCGTCGCGCTTGAGGACCGTCTCGCGGGTGTTGCAGGTGCCCGACTGGGTGATCCAGTGCGGGAAGAGGTCGCGGTCGTAGCCGGTGCGGTTCTCGGTGGCCACGGTGAGGGAGGCGAGGTAGGAGCGGGCGGTGGCGGCGCTCACCGGGGTGGGCAGGGCGGCGGAGGCGGCCGGGCCGTTGAACAGCCCGGCGGAGGCTATGAGACCGGTGAGCGCGGTGAGCACGGCGAGACGTCGACGCGCGTAGAACCTGGGCATGCGAACTCCCTCGGGGTGTGGGGGTTTCGGGCGCGAGCGGGGGAATGCTCGCGGCGCCGCATGGCGCACAGATGTGCGGCCGGTAAGAAGCTAGTGACGTGTGCATGGCACGTCTATGAGCGCGACGGGATTTTCGCCCCTCGAAGGGGTGTGGGGGTTCGCGTACGATGGGCGGTGCAGAAGGGGAGTAGCTCTTCGCCGGACCGTCGACATACTGCTCAGCTCGTCTGAGCCGGCGCCCGGAGGCGGACCCCGCTCACGGGGCCGCCAGCGAGACCTTCGGCAAGCAGTGCACGCCCGCGCCGTACGGCGGGGGCGACCGTGTGCTGCCGTGCCGAGGTGTCGTTCGCGCAGGACCAGCACTCTCGGTGGGGCGGCCCCGACCGATAGAGGATTCCTTGATCAGCCTGACCGTGACGGCGCTCGTCTTCGGCGTCGTCTTCCTCGCCGAGCTGCCGGACAAGACCGCGCTCGCCGGCCTCGTCCTCGGCACCCGCTACCGGGCCTCGTACGTCTTCGCCGGCGTGGCCGCCGCGTTCCTGCTGCACGTCGTGCTCGCGGTCGCGGCCGGCAGCGTGCTGACCCTGCTGCCGCAGCAGATCGTGCACGCGCTGACGGGTGTGCTGTTCCTGGGCGGCGCCGCGGTGCTGCTGATGAAGAAGGGCGACGAGGAGGAGGAGATCCGCAAGCCCGAGGACCAGTCCTTCTGGAAGGTCGCCGGGGCGGGTTTCATGCTCATCCTGGTCGCCGAGTTCGGCGACCTGACGCAGATCATGACGGCCAACCTCGCGGCCCGTTACGACGACCCGCTCTCCGTCGGCCTGGGCGCCGTGCTCGCGCTGTGGGCGGTGGCCGGGCTCGGCATCGTCGGCGGGAAGGCCCTGATGAAGCGGGTGCCGCTGGCGCTGATCACGAAGGTCGCGGCGGTGCTGATGCTGGGCCTCGGCGTGTGGAGCCTGTGGGAGGCGGTCGCCGGCTGAGGGGCGAACGGCGGGTGAACGTCCACCGGACGCGGTGGCGCGAGCCCGTCCCATTTTGTACCGTGGAGGAACAAAGTGGCTCCCGTCCGTTCTCCCTGACCGGCGGACGGGGCCGCCTTGTCCCCTCCCCGTGTTTGGAGTCTGCCGATGACGGCCACCACCGTTCTGCCCGCCCGTGCCCTGCTGCTCGACATGGACGGCACCCTCGTCAACTCGGACGCCGCCGTCGAGCGCGTCTGGCGGCGCTGGGCCGACCGGCACGGACTGGACGGCGACGAGGTCATGAAGGTCGTCCACGGACGGCAGGGCTACGCCTCGATGGCGCTGCTGCTGCCGGACCGGCCGATGGCGCAGAACCACGCCGACAACGCGCGGATGCTCGCCGAGGAGACCGCCGACACCGAGGGCGTCGTGGAGATCCCCGGGGCACGGGAGTTCCTCGCCTCGCTGCGGGGGCTGCCGCACGCGCTGGTGACCTCCGCCGACGTCGCGCTGTCCACCGCACGGATGGCCGCCGCCGGGCTGGCCCTGCCGGACGTCCGGGTCACCGCGGAGTCGGTCGGTGCGAGCAAGCCCGATCCGGAGGGGTTCCTCAAGGGCGCGGCCGAACTGGGCGTCGACCCCGCGGACTGCATCGTCTTCGAGGACTCCGGGGCGGGGATCACGGCCGGGCGGGCGGCGGGGATGCGCGTCGTCGGGGTCGGACCGAGGGCCGGTGCGCACGGGCCGGACGTGGTGGTGCGGGACCTGACGCAGGTGCGGGTGGAGGCCGACGGGCGCGGGGGGCTGCGGCTGCACATCGGCTGACGGCCGGCCTCTGGGCGGGAGCGGAAGCCGGCGCCGAGGGGGAGCGTTCCGGGGTACCCGGTGCCGGCGCGAGCGCCGGGGTGCGGGTGGGGCGCGCGGTCCGGTGCGGGTGGGACGCACAGTTCGGCATGGGTGGGACGTACGGTCCGGTGTGGGCGGGGTGTCTCCCCCGCTCCCGGTCTCGACCACGGTCCCGCTCGAGCGGGGCCCCATCTCCCACCCGTACCGCCCTGGCGGCACGATCCGTCAGGGCCGGTGGGTCTCCGACTCCAGCATGCGGCGGGTGGCCTCGCCGTAGACGCCCAGTTCGTCGGAGCGGATGCCGCGGGACCACTGGTAGGTGCGGACCGAGTCCTCGACCTCGCGGTCGTACGTGCCGTCGTCGGCGCCCGTGTACAGGTACAGCTGGGCCAGGCGCTGCTGGAGTTCGGTGACCTCGGCGCCGCGGTCGCCGCGGTGCAGGGTGCCGCCGCCGTCGCGGTCGCCGTCCTCCCCGTCGTCGTCGGGGGCGAAGGCGGGGGCGCTCGGCGTGACCGTGGTCGGCTCGGGCGACCGGGACGGTGTCGGCGAGGCGCTCGACGCCGAGGGGGACGGCGAGGGCGAGGGGCTCTCGCTCGCCGACGCGGAAGCGGACGCCGACGGGGACGCCGACGCGGACGTGGCGACCGGTTCGGCGGACGAGGCGCTCGGCCGCGGTGCCGTCGAGGACGCCGTGGCCGACGGGACCGGGACGCTCGCCCGGACCTCGTCCGGCAGGGCACCGTCCCGCGACGGCGACTCGTAGGAGAACAGTCCGCTCGCGTACCCGGCCGTCCCCACCACGGCCACGACCGCGGCGGCGGCGCCGATCAGCACGCCCCGCCGCCGTCCCCGCGGCGGGCGGTCACCGGTGCCGTCCGGCACGGGCTCCAGCGGCGCCGTGGAGGCCGGGTCGTCCGCCGCCGAGGCGTCGAACAGGCGCAGGTCGTGGTCGCTGGGCGCACCGGCGGAGGCCGCCGACGGCGCGGAGGTCGCCCCCGCGGCCGGAGACGCGTCGGACGGCCCGGCGCCGACGGCACGCAGCGTCATGGTGGCGTCCGGCTCCGGCTCCGGCACCGTGGGCTCGCCGGTGCCGTTCAGCTCGACGTACGGCCGTATCCGCAGCGGATCGAAGTCCTCCGCGGCGGCCGCCTGCGCCGTACGCGCGTCGCGCAGGGCGTCGGCCGCGCGGGGGCCGCAGGCACAGGACGGCGTGTTGTCCGCCTCCCTGGGCGCTCCACACTCCGGGCACGCGTGCTCCGAGGGCCGCCCCTGCGGCTCCTGAGGCCCCCGCGAGGGCCCCTGCTGCTGCTCCAACGCTCGTCCCTCCCCTCGCGACTCCCCTCGCGAACTCCAGAGATTATGCAGATCTTCTTCACGAATGCGCGCACGCACCCCCGGAACACCGGCCTCCCGCAGGACTGAACAGGCCATAACCGGTCACACCGTTCAGGATGGAGGATGGGTGACGACACCCGTGGGACGGCGCCGGGAGGTCATCGATGGCAGCGGATGTGCGCGAAGCGACGGAGCAGGTACGGCCCGAGGACCGCGAACAGGTCTCCGGCGGCGTGCTGGTCTCGATCGGCGCCCTGCTCCTCGGCATGCTGCTCGCCGCCCTCGACCAGACCATCGTGTCGACGGCGCTGCCCACCATCGTCAGCGACCTGGGCGGACTGGAGCACCTGTCCTGGGTGGTCACCGCGTACCTGCTGGCCGCGACCGCCGCGACCCCGCTGTGGGGCAAGCTCGGCGACCAGTACGGCCGCAAGCGGCTGTTCCAGACGGCGATCGGGATCTTCCTGGTCGGCTCCGCGCTGTGCGGCGTCGCGCAGAGCATGCCCCAGCTGATCGCCTTCCGCGCCTTGCAGGGCCTGGGCGGCGGCGGGCTGATGGTGCTGTCGATGGCGATCGTCGGCGACCTGGTCTCCCCCCGTGAACGCGGCCGCTACCAGGGCCTGTTCGGTGCCGTCTTCGGCGCGACCAGCGTGCTGGGGCCGCTGCTCGGCGGGGTCTTCACCGAGCATCTGAGCTGGCGGTGGGTCTTCTACGTCAACCTGCCCGTCGGCATCGTCGCGCTCGCCGTGATCGCGGCGGTCCTGCACATCCCGCGCCGGGCCACCCGGCACGTCATCGACTACCCGGGCACCCTGCTCATCGCCTCCGTCGCCACCTGCCTGGTGCTGGTCGCCTCGCTCGGCGGCACGACCTGGGCGTGGGGGTCGCCGCAGATCATCGGCCTGGCGGTGCTGAGCGTCGTCCTGGCCGCCGCGTTCGTGGCGGTGGAGCGCAGGGCCGCCGAGCCCGTCCTGCCCCTCAAGCTCTTCCGCGTCCGCACCTTCACGCTCTCCGCCGTCATCAGCTTCGTCGTCGGCTTCGCGATGTTCGGCGCGATGACCTACCTGCCCACCTTCCTCCAGGTCGTGCAGGGCGTCAGCCCGACCATGTCCGGTGTGCACATGCTGCCGATGGTGGTCGGCGTCCTGCTGGCCTCGACCGGCTCCGGGCAGATCGTCAGCCGCACCGGCCGCTGGAAGGTGTTCCCCGTCGCGGGCACCGCCGTCACCACCTTCGGCCTGCTCCTGCTGCACCGGCTCGACGAGAACAGCCCGACCGCCGAGATGAGCGTCTACTTCTTCGTCTTCGGCCTGGGCCTCGGCCTGGTGATGCAGGTCCTCGTCCTCATCGTGCAGAACGCCGTCCCCTACGAGGACCTGGGCGTCGCCACCTCCGGCGCCACCTTCTTCCGCTCCATCGGCGCGGCCTTCGGCGTCGCCGTCTTCGGCACGGTCTTCGCGAGCCGCCTCGGCGCCGAGCTCGGCGACGCCTTCCGCGGCGCGCAGCTGCCGCCCGGCGTCTCCGCGGACTCGCTCGAGGCCGACCCGCGCGGCATCGGCGCCCTGCCCCCCGCCCTGCGCCCGGAGGCCCTGCACGCCTACGCGTCCGCCATCACCGACGTCTTCCTGTACGCCGCCCCCGTCGCCCTCCTCGGCTTCCTGCTGGCCTGGTTCCTCAAGGAGGACCGGCTGCGCGGCTCGGTCACGGCGCCCGACGGCACCCAGACCTTCGCCAGCAACCCGGTCGAACGGTCCTCGCACGACGAGGTGTGCCGCGCCCTGTCGGTGCTCGGCACCCGCGAAGGTCGCCGGGAGATCTACCGCAGGATCACCGAGCGGGCGGGCTACGACCTGCTGCCCGCGGCGAGCTGGATGCTGCTGCGGGTCAGGAAGTACGGCCGGGTGGAACCGGCCGTGCTCGCCGAGCGCAGCCCCGTGCCGCTGACCGCCGTCATGGCGGCCGCCCGCCAGGTGGAGGAACGGCACCTCGCCGTCCGCCAGGGCCTCGACCTGGTCCTCACCGACCGGGGACGCGAGTACGCCGAACGCCTGGCGAAGGCCCGCGAGGACTCCCTGGCCGAACTCCTGGGCGACTGGTGGGGGCCGGACCGCCCGACCGACCTGGTGCGGCTGGTGAGGGAACTCACCGGTGAGCTGTGCGGCTCGGAACGGGAGCGCCCGCACGACCGGCGCGCCCTGACCCGGGCCGGCTGAACGACCCCGTCAGACGACGGTCCGGGCCAGCGGCTTGGCGAACCAGTGCTCGGCGTACGGGTTGTCGTTGTACGCCTCGGTCTCCGTGTAGCCGAGCCGCGCGTACAGGGAGCGGGCCTCGACGAGGTCGCCGCGCGTGTCGAGGACGATCCGCGCGGCCCCGAGCTCCCGTGCGGCCTCCTCGGCGGCTCCGACGAGCAGCGCGGCGCCGCCCCGGCCGCGCAGGTCCTCCCGGAGGAACACCCGGGTCAGCTCGGCGGTGGTGCCGTCGAGCAGCCGCACACCCGCGGTGCCGGCCGGCTCACCGGCGTACCGCGCCACCAGCAGCCGGCCCCGCGGCGGGGCGAGGTCGGCGCCGGACCGCGCGGCGATCTCCCGCTCCAGCTCGTCCGGGTCGGTGCGCCGGCCCTCGTGCAGCAGGTACCAGCGGTCGCTGACCTCCGTGTAGTACGCGCGCCACAGGGCGGCGGCGACGGGGGAGTCGTACGGTTCCGGGGCGATGGTCCAGGTCATGACCCGCCATTGTCGGGACCGGTCGGTCAGGTGCGCGAGCGTATTTTCCCACCGGTGCGGCGCCGGCGCTCCCCGCGCGCCGTTTGAGGGGCACCTGCGCGGCAACACGGAGGGCGAACCGGCCGCTCGGAGAGCCGGTTGGGCCGAGAACCCGGAAGGCACTCATGTCCACAGGCGTGATCATCGCTCTGATCGTGATCGTGGCGGCCGTGCTCGTCGTCGCGGCCGTCCTGGCCTCGCGTGCGCGGGGCTCCCAGCACGGCGGGAACCTGAAGCGGCGTTTCGGGCCCGAGTACGACCGGGCCGTGGCCCGGCACGACGGCGACACCAAGGCCGCCGAGCGCGAACTGGCCGAGCGTGTCGAGCGGCACGGGTCGCTGCACACGCGGCCGCTGGACCCGGCCGAGCGCGAGCGGTTCGAGGCGCGCTGGACGGCCGTCCAGGAACGCTTCGTCGACGCCCCGCGCGAGGCGGTCGCCGAGGCGGACCGGCTGATCGCCGAGGTGGCCGGCGCCCGCGGCTTCCCGGACGGCGGACAGTACGAGGAGCAGCTCGCCGCGCTGTCCGTGCACCACGCCCACCACGTCGACGGCTACCGGCGCGTGCACCGCGTGACCCACGCCCGGGTGGACGGCGCGCAGGACGGCGGCGCGGGCACGGAGGAGATGCGCGCGTCCCTCGTGGAGGCGCGCGCGCTGTTCGAGGACCTGCTCGGCCCGGCCCGCCACGACGGCGGCCGGCACCGTGCCGGGGCGGACGACGGCGCGGCCGCGCCGGCCCGCACGCAGCACCAGCCCTGGTCGTTCGGCAAGCACCGCCCGAAGGAGAGTTGAGACACATGTCCGACGTGACCCGCCGACCCGGCGGCGACCCCGTCGAGCGAGACGCGCAGACCCCCGACGCCCGCGGAGGAACCGCCCCGGGCACGAGCCCGACGGGCGGCACCGGCACCTACGACGGCACCGCCCCCTACGGCACCGGCACCCACGCCGACCACGGCACCGGCCCGACGGGCGGTGCGGGCCCGGCGCCCGGCACCTACACCGACCACGGCGCCGGCACCCGCGACGACGTCACCCCCGGCCCGCGGACCGACGCCGCCGGGGGCGCCGCGGGCGCGCACGGGCTGCTCCCGCACGAGGAGTGCGACAGGCTCGGGCAGCGGCTCCAGCACGCCGTGGCGGAGTTCGTCGACGCCCCGCGGGCCTCCGTCGAGGAGGCCGACCGCGTCCTGGAGGAGCTCGCCGCCCGTTTCGCGGACGCCGTCGCGCACCGCCGCCGCACCCTGCGCACCGCGTGGCAGGACACCGGCGGGGAGACCCGCGCGACGAGCACCGACACCGAACAGCTCCGGCTGGCCCTGCGGGACTACCGCGAGCTGGCCGACCGCCTGATGCACGTGTGAGGCACGCGCGTCACCGCTCCGCCCGGCGCTCCCGCCACCGCCGTACGACCTCGTCGACGTCGTAGGGCTTCTTGCCCAGCGGGGGCCCGGGCGGCGGCTTGAACATGACGTCGCGGATCTTGACGTTGATCTGCTCGACGATCCTGCGGGCCGCCCCCTCCGTCGGGGCGTCCAGCGCCGCCGCCAGCGCGTCCTCCGCCTCCTTGCGCAGGGCCAGCGTCGGCGGCAGCACGGAGAGGCCCTCGCGGGCCATCTTCCGCTTGACCCACCACAGTTCGTCGTACGTGCTCTCCACGTCGCTCGGGAGGGGCTTGCCCACCCCCGGCAACCGGTCGAACTCGCCGCGCGCGTCCGCGTCGCGGATCTGTTTGTCGACCCAGGACACGAAGTCGACGCCGGGTGGCTTCCGCTCGGTCATGACCCCATTGTGCCGGACACCGCGTCACCGGCCGATCTATCATGCGGCGGCGACAACAAGCCATTGCCAGCCGGAACGTCCCGAAGGAGCGCACGTGCTCGAACTGACCATGGCCGCCGTCACCGCGGCGGACGCGGGCGCCACCGCCGGCATGCAGATGGCCGACGCGCCCAGCGAGCCGGGCGCGGTGCTGCGGGTGGGCCGGGACAGGTCCGTGTGCCGGCTGGCGACGCCGGACGACTGGCTGTTCGTCTCCCGGGTGCACCTGGAGTTCCGCTGCGGGCCCGACGGCACCTGGCAGCTGACCTGGCTGCGCGGCTCGCAGCCGGACCCGTCATCGGAGGTCCGGCTGACCGTCGGCGCGCACACGCAGGCCCTCGTCTACGGCGGCACCGCCGCGCTGCCCAGGGGCGGCAGCGGCGAGATCGTCGTCCAGGACCGCACCGAGCCGCGCAGCGTCAACGTCGGCTTCTACCACGAGGCGTAGGGTCCGCGTCCGCGCCCGGCCGCTCAGGTCAGGACGCGGGCCAGCGCGAAGCCGTCGTGGCCCTTGCTGCCGACCGTCTGGATCGCGGTGCCGCTGAGCCGCGGATGGCTGCCGATCATCTCGATGGCGGCGCGGGTGCCGCGCACGTCCTCGGCGTCGTCGCCGGCGTCGGCCACGCGCCCGCCGCGGACCACGTTGTCGAGGACGATCAGGCTGCCGGTGCTGGTGAGCCGCAGCGCCCACTCCAGGTAGTGCGGGTTGTTGCCCTTGTCGGCGTCGATGAAGACCAGGTCGAAGGGCGGCGGGTTCTCGTCGGCGAGCTTCGGCAGCGACTCCAGCGCCGGGCCCACGCGCACGTCGACGACGGAGTCCAGGCCGGCGCGGGCGATGTTGCGGAGGGCGACCTCGGCGTGCCGGTCGCTGTACTCCAGGGTGACCAGGCGGCCGTCGGCGGGCAGGGCGCGGGCCAGCCAGATGGTGCTGTAGCCGCCGAGGGTGCCGATCTCCAGGACGGTGCGGGCGCCCTGGACCTGGGCGAGGAGGTGGAGGAGCTTGCCCTGGGTGGGGGTGACGGCCACCGGCGGCAGCCCGGCGGCGTCGCTCTCCCGCAGGGCGGCCTCCAAGGCGTCGTCCCCCGGTGCGAGATGGCTGGTGAAGTAGGCGTCGACGTCGTCCCAGAGCCGTGAGTCGCTCATGCCGGGGATGCCTCCCGTACGCGTGGTTAGCACTTCTAAATAGATGCGCTAACGAATATAGACGCACGGAAGGGCCCACGCCCCGCAGTCGGCCGGGGTCCGCCGGACGTGTCCCGCGAGGCGCGTCCGCGCGGTGGGTTTCCGGGCGACGCCGGGTCCCGGCGGGTGCGGGCCTCCGGTGGGACCGGGTCCCCAGTGGCACAGGCCCCGCCCCCACCGGGCTCCGGTGAGGGCGGGGCCCGGTGCGGGCGGGTGTCAGGGGGCGGGGGGACCGGGGCCCCGGCCCCGCGCTCCCGGTTCCGTCCCCTCCCCGCAGGGGTCAGGCCGCCTCGGCGTGCTCCACCGCGGGCGCCGAGCCCGGCAGGGGGCGGCCGGCCGACTCCGCCATGAACCACACCGCCACGCCGCCGATCACGGCCGCGGCCATCATGTAGTAGGCGGGCATCATCATGTTGCCCGTCGCCCCGATCAGCGCCGTCACCACCAGCGGGGTGGTGCCGCCGAAGAGGGACACGGAGACGTTGAAGCCGATCGACAGCGAGCCGTAGCGCACCCGCGTCGGGAACAGTGCGGGCAGGGCGGACGGCATCGACGCGGTGAAGCAGACCAGCAGCAGCCCCAGCGCGGCCATGCCGAGACCCACGGCGAGCAGGCTGCCCTCGCGGATCAGCAGCAGCGCCGGGACGGACAGCAGCAGGAAGCCGGCGCAGCCGGCCGCGATCACGGGCCGGCGCCCGACCCGGTCGGTGAGCGCGCCCGCGAACGGCTGCACGATCATCATCAGCACCATCACGGCCAGCACGACCAGCAGCCCGTGCGTCTCGTCGTACTTCAGCTCGCTCGTCAGGTAGCTCGGCATGTACGACAGCAGCATGTAGTCGGTGACGTTGAAGACCAGCACCAGGCCGACGCACAGCAGCAGCGTCCTCCACTGCCCCGTGATCATCTCCCGCAGCGGCACGCGGGGCCGCGCGGCCTCCGCCTTCTCGGCCTCGGCGGCGAACGCCGGGGTCTCCTCCAGCCGCATCCGCAGGTACAGCCCGATGAGGCCCATCGGCCCGGCGATCAGGAACGGGATGCGCCAGCCCCAGGAGGTGAGGTCGCCGTCGGACAGCAGGGCCGTCATCAGGGTCACCAGCCCCGCGCCGCCGATGTAGCCGGCGAGCGTGCCGAACTCCAGCCAGCTCCCGAGGAACCCGCGCTTCCTGTCCGGCGCGTACTCGGCGATGAAGGTGGAGGCGCCCGCGTACTCGCCGCCCGTGGAGAAGCCCTGCACCAGGCGGGCCACCAGCAGCAGCACCGGCGCCCACACGCCGATCGACGCGTACGACGGGATCAGGCCGATGGCGAACGTGCCCGCCGCCATCATGATCATCGTGACCGCGAGGACCTTCTGCCGCCCCACCCGGTCGCCGAGCGGTCCGAAGACCATGCCGCCGAGCGGACGGACCAGGAAGGCGGCGGCGAAGGCGCCGAAGGTGGAGAGCATCTGGGCGGTCGGACTTCCCGAGGGGAAGAAGACCTTGCCGAGCGTCACGGCGATGTAGCTGTAGACGCCGAAGTCGAACCACTCCATGGCGTTGCCGAGCGCCGCCGCCTTCACGGCGCGCTTGACGAGGGCGGGGTCGGTGGCGGTGACGCCGGCGGCGGACGACGACGCGCCCGTGCGGGCCGGCTTCTCGAGGGACGGGTGGGATACGACGGTGGCAGCCGACAAAACTCCGCTCGCCTACCTTTCGACGGGGACAGGGACACCGCGACCCGCACGGCGGCACTGTCGCCGGGCCGGTGAGGCCCGCGGAAACACGCCACAGGCCGAAAAGCGACCATAGGCGGTGGTGTGCCGCTTACGCCCGGTAAGCTGCTCGTTGCACAGTGCATCAATATGACGTGCACGCAGGGACGTCTCGTCGGTACGGTGCGCGTTCCGCCCCTTCGGCCTGTGATCCTTCTCGCTCCGTACCGGCCGGTGGCGGGCTCCGGGGCAGGGTGGGAGGCGTCCGGATCGCGCTCGCACTATCGTCGTGCGGACGAAAGGCAGACAAAAGCGGACAGCGGGTAGGCGGCAGGCGGCCATGGGCCCGACCGGCGGCGGACGGCGGTCAGGTGGAACGGGGGCTGCCCGCGTCTCCCTCAGGGGGCGGTGCGAGCCTCATAGGGTTCGCAGGGACAAGTACCGCGCACACGGGCGCGCGGACGAGCGGGGCGGGAGGCCGACGGGGCGTGGCGAATGCGGAGCACAGTGGGCGACCGGCGGAGGCTTTCGGAGCCCCGGCCGTCGATGCGACCAGGGCACGGCTGCGTGCGGCGCGGCTGGGACTGTGGCTGGTCGCCGCCGTCCTCGCCGTACGCCAGCTCGCCTCGGTCGTCGGCACCCCGCGCGGGGAGCGGCTGACGGACCTGGAGACCTGGGTCGGGGAGAACGGGGTCCTGCACGTGGAGGGGTCGCTGTACGACTCCACGCAGTTCACCGGCACCCCCTTCGTCGGCCTCGTCCTCAAACCGTTCACGAAGGCCGCCGAGCAGGCCCTCGGCTGGGGCTGGACCTTCGGCTCGCTGCTGCTGGTCGTGGCCCTCGGCCTGGTCGCCGCCCGCGCCCTGCCCCGGCCGGTCGGCCGCCGCACGGCGCTGCTGGCGGCGCCCGTCGCCGTCAGCCTGCTGATGCTGTCGCTGCCGGTGCGCAACGCGCTGTGGCTCGGCCAGACCAGCATCCTCCCCGTCCTGCTCGTCCTGCTGGGCTGCTTCGCCGTCCGCGGCGAGCACGGCGAACGCCTCGGCGGCGTGCTGATCGGCGTCGCCGCCGCCTTCCAGCCGACGGTGCTGCTGTTCGTGCCCCTGCTGTGGTTCACCGAGCGCAGACGGGCCGCCGTGTCCACGGCCGCCGCGTTCGCCGTCTGCACGGCGACGGCCTGGGTGGTGATGGCGCAGGACTCGTACACCTACTGGGTGCACCACCTGGCGGGCGTGGGTCTCGGCGGAGCGGCCGACGACCTCGCCAACCAGTCCCTGCACGGCGCCCTGCTGCGGTTCGGCCTCTCCGGTCCCGTGGAGATCACCCTCTTCCTCGCCCTCGGTGCCGCCGTCGCGGTCCTCGCCCTGCGCCGCGCCGTGCGCTACGCCCGCGACGGACAACTCCTGCTCGCCGTCGCCGTCACCGGCTGCGCGGCGGTCGCCGTCTCGCCGACCACCTGGCAGCACCAGCTGCTGTGGGTGCTGCTCGCGGTCGTCGGCCGGGTCGGCAAGCGCGCCTCCGACCGGTACGTGTGGCCGGTCGCCGTCGTCCTGGTGATGACGCTGCCCGCCAAGATGATGCTGCCGGACATGGCGGCGCTGTACCCGCTGCGCGACAACATCGTCCTGCTCGCGGCGCTGGCCGCCGCCGTCGCCGTGCCGTTCCTCCCCCGCACCTCGCCCTACTACGACTCCCCGGTCCCGACGAGCTACGCGCCGCCGGTCCCCACCCGCTTCCGGCGCGTCCCCCTGCTGCCCTTCCTGCGCCGGGTCCTCACCCGCCCCAACCTCCTCCTGGAACTCCTCCTCATCCGGGTCACCTACGCCGCCTACTCCCGGGTCCGGCTCGCGGCGACCGGCGGCAGCAACTCGGCCGGCCGGGAGCGGGCGGAGGAGCACGGCCACCAGATCCTCGACCTCGAACGCCTCCTGTACATCGACATCGAGCACACGGTCAACCACGCGGTGGTGAAGATCGACTGGCTGCGGGACTTCTTCGACTTCTACTACACGTCGTTCCACTTCCTCGTCCCGCTGACCGTGCTCGGCGTCCTGTACTGGCGCCGGCCGGTGGACTACCGCTGGGCCCGCGCCTCCCTCGGCTTCACCACTCTGCTGGCCCTGGTCGGCTTCTGGCTGTACCCGCTGGCCCCGCCGCGCCTGATGCCGGGACTCGGGATCATCGACACGGTGCACGGCGTGCAGGACTTCTCCAAGCCGGACTACGGCACGCTCACCCACCTCACCAACCAGTACGCGGCGATGCCCTCGCTGCACTTCGGCTGGTCGCTGTGGTGCGGACTGGCGATCGCGGTCATCGCCCCGAAGACGTGGATGAAGGCCCTCGGCCTGCTCCACCCCCTCTTCACGGTCTCGGCGATCGTGGCGACCGGCAACCACTGGGTGCTGGACGCGGTGGGCGGCGCGCTCGTGGTCGGCGCGGGCTTCGGGCTGACGTACCTGTTCCAGGGGCCGCGCGCCCGGACGGTCACGGCGGCGGCGCAGGGACGGGTCCCGGCCCCCGGTCCCCGGACCCCGGCCGACGAGGTCAGCAGCGGTCCGGCGTCGTCGGCGAAGGAAGGTACGCCGAGCTGATCCGGTACTCGCCCGCCGCCGGGACGGTCAGCCGCGTGAACTCGCCGTCCCGGGTCAGGCACCCGCCGTCGGCCCGCAGCCACGGCGACCACGCGATCTTCACGGTGACCGGGCCCGGCCGTTGCGCGCGCAGCACCAGCTCGGTGCCGGTGGTCGTCACGACGCTGCCGGGCGCGGAGACGAGCGGTACGGCGTCCCGCACCCGGTAGACCCGCCAGTGCTCGTCCTGCCAGACCGGCTCCAGCCACTCGGGCCGCGATCGCGGGTCCCGCACGAGCGCGGCCTCGGCCTCGGCGGGGCCGTCCGGCCTGGCGAGCGGCAGGACGACGAGGCCGACGGCCCAGCGGTCCAGCCACGCCCGGTAGGCGGCCGCGGAGAAACTGCCGTCGTAGAAGAGGCGGCCGCGTTCGACGTCCAGCTGCCGGTTCCAGCCGCGGGCCATGTTGACGTGCGGGGCGAGCCGGGCGGCCTCGCGGTGGTTGCGGGCCGGCACGACCTCGACGCGGGTGCGGTCGGCCCCGAGCCCCTCCAGCGCCCGCACGACCCCGTCCGTCTCGGCGGCCCAGGCGGGCACCTCGGTCGACACCCGCAGATCGTCCACGGTCTTCTTCCCCACCCACCCGGTGGACCAGACGAGCGCGACGACCAGGAGAGCGCTCGTGACGCGCCGCAGCCGGTCCGCCGTGAGCAGGGCGGCGAGCAGCGCGGCGGGCGCGAACAGCTCGACGAAGCGCTCGACGTTCGTCCCGATCGGCGAGGCGATCAGATACGTCAGCACGGTCCCGACCGCGTACACGGCCCCGCTCCACCGCGCCACCCGCCAGGTGCGCGGCGCCAGCACGGTGACGGCCAGCCCGAGCACGACGGGCGGCCAGATCCGCCCCGCGGGCATCGGCTGCTCCCCGGTGAAGGGGAAGAACAGCGTGGTGAGGCCGACGACGGCGGCGGGCGGGACGAGCAGGACCAGGGCCCGCCCCCAGTCCCGCACCATCAGGAACCCGGCCCCGACCACGGCCAGGAACAGCCCGGCCACCGGGGAGGCCATGGTGGCGAGCGCGGCGTAGGCGGCGGCGAGGGCGAGCCGCCGCTCGCGGACCAGCGGCACGCACGCGGCCAGACCGAAGGCGACGCCCAGGGCGAAGGTGGTCCGCCCCGAGGCGACGTTGCACCACAGGGCGAGCGAGGCGAGCAGCGCGGGCCACAGCGGCCGGCGCACCCCCGCCCGCCTGATCAGAACCGCCGCCAGCCACGTGGCGGCCAGCCCGGACGCCACGGTGACCGTGCGCACGCCGAGCGCGGCCATCACGTACGGGGATATCAGGCTGTAGTTGGCGGTGTGCATCCCGCCGTACCAGAACAGCCCGTACGCCGAACCGCCGTGCCGCGCCGCGAAGTCCGCCCACGCCTGCTGCGCGGCGAGGTCACCGCCGCCGGTGGCGAGGTGGACCCACCACAGCCCGTACAGGGGCAGGGTGGGCAGCGTGGCGAGCAGCGGGACGCGATACCGGTGCCAGAGGGCACGCGGCGTGCCGGTCCGATGTCTGTCGGACTCCTTCGCGGGCCGGGAGACGGTGAGTTCGGCAGGGACCACGGTCGGGGTTTCCGTTCGGCTTCGTCAGGGGTGCCCGGTGCGGACACACGTGCGAAGACGATAAATCGAACAGAAACGTTGACCCGACCCGCCCCGGACCGGGCGCCCGGTGCGGAGGACCGGCCGGGGAAGGCGGCGGGGCGGCGGGGGCGGCAGGACGGTGCGGGGCGGGTCGGTCCGGGTGCGAGGGGCACCCCCCCCGCCGGGGGGAGCGGGGGGTGCCCGGTGGTCACACCGTTGCGGTGTGACCGGTGACGGGGCAGGTGCCGGCCGCCGTCGAGGTGAAGCCGGCGGTCCTGGCGGTGGGCGCCGTGCCGCCGATCTGCTGGAGGATCTCGTCGGAGAGGAGGTCCTCCTTGCCCTTGAGGGCGTCCGCGACCTTGAGGTCGGTGTTGAAGACCATCTCGGCGGCGACGTTGTCCTGGACGATGCGGGCCAGGTTGTCCAGGGCGACGGCGATCGGGTCCGAGGGGGTCTCCACGGTCGGCAGGTCGATCAGGTGGGTGTCCACCTTCGCCTGGTTCATGGTGCGGCGGATGATGATGGACGCCTGGTTCAGCTCGGCCGTGGTCCAGATCGACAGCACCGTGACGTAGAGGTCGCTCCACGCCTTCTCGCCGATCAGCGTGCGCCACCGCTTCATGAGGCTCTCGATGCCGGTGATCTGCGCGGTGGCGGCGAAGGTCATGTTGACGCGGATGGACGGGTAGACCGTGGCGGCGAACCGGTTGAACGACACCATGTCGAACGACTGCGCCTTGACGGACGCGTCGATGAACGCGACGGCCTCGCTCAGGATCTTGGCGCAGGAGTTCTCGAGGTCGAGCGGGAGGTTCGCGGTGGGGAGCTTCGTGTACGCCGACTGGAGCGTGGTCCGGAAGGCGGTCAGCGGGGTGGTCCAGCCCTTGTCGCCCGGCGCCCTGGTGACGACCATGTCGAGGTCGTGCGGGTCGATGCGGTCCGCGTTGGGGATGTTGGGGACCTGGTCGCTGAGGTAGGAGGCGAGGATCGAGAACAGGCCCAGGGGAACGTGGGCGATCGACTTGGCCAGTTCGAAGTACTCCGGGACCGGGTCGACGGTCTCGACCTGCCTGCCGTCGTTGATGAGGGTGAAGCGTCCGCCGACCGCGTTGTTCGAGACGACGACGACCGGGCTGAGCTGCGTGGTCAGTTCGCTCTTGAGGGTTGCGTAGTTGGCGCGCATCTTCGCGTTGACGGCGCGTATCGCGTCGCGTGCGGCCTTCTCGTCGGTGGCGGTGGTTCCGGTGGTGGCCGCCGAGGCGGTGGAGGCGGTCTGGCTCGTGAGCAACGTCGCCGCCCCGACGGCCGACGCGGTACCCAGAAATCCTCTACGTGTTGCCATGCCCCGTTTTCCTGCTTTCTCGGATGGGTGGAGGTGCCTTTTCGGCGATGTGGGGGGGAGGCGTGGGGGGAGATCAGGGTGGGGGGAGATACAAAGATGACGGTGGTGCTGAGGGGGGATCAGACGGTCAGGTCAGGGACTTCTGCGACGGGACCACGACTCCGTAGAGGTCCTGGACCGTGGCGAGAGCGGCCTCGTGGACCTGCTGTGCGGGAATGCCGTCCGGGTCGCCCTTCAGGGGCAGCGGCCGGGTCGCGGAGGCGTCCGCCACCACGGTCGGCTTGTTCCCGTTGAGGAAGGCGCCCTGGGTGGTGAACAGCGTGCACATGTTCGTCATGAAGCCCGCGATGATGACGTTCTCGCGGCCGGCCTTCTTCACCTGCGCGGCGAGGTCGGTGCCGTGGAAGCCGTTCGGGACGCTCTTCTCCACGACGGGCTCGCCCTTGACGGGCTTGAGCGCCGGGATGATCTGGCCCGCCTTCGACTTCAGGTCGTAGCCCTTGTCGACGATGTGGATGACCGGCGTGCCCGCCGCGCGGGCCCGCTTCAGGAGAGCCGCGGCGTTGTCCACCGCCGGCTTCCACCCGTCGAGTTCCATCACGCCCTCGGTGTAGGTGTTCTGGTAGTCGACGAGGATGAGCGTCGCGTCGGAGAGCGTGGCCGGGGTCTCGTCGAGATGGTTGAGCTCGCGCAGCGTCGTGGTGTCCTTCGCGACGTTCGCCGCGGTGGTGGCGGAGGCCGACGGCTCGCCCTTGGGGGAGGCGGCCTCGGAGTCGCCGCCGCACGCGGTGGCGGTGAACGCGAGAACGACGGCGGCACCGAGCGCGACGGCCGGACGGCGCAGCTTCATCGGACGAGCTCCTTCTGCGAGGGGACGACGACGCCGTACAGGTCGGCGATGGTGGCGAGGGCGGCGTGGTGCACCTGGCGGGCGTCCACCTCGGTGCCCGCGACCGGCAGGGCGCGGGTGGCGCTGGCGTCGGCCACCACGGTGGGGCGGTTGCCGCGCAGGAAGGCGCCCTGGGCGGTGAAGGCCACGCACATGTGCGTCATGAAGCCGGCGATGACGACGTCCTCGTTGCCCGCGGCGTCGACGTGCTCGGCGAGGTCCGTGTCCACGAAGGCGTTCGGCGCCTTCTTGACGACGACGGGCTCGCCGTCGATCGGTGCGACGCTCGGGTGGATCTGCCCGATCTCGGCCCGGACGTCGTACGGGGTGCCCTCGCCGCCGTCGTTGACGACGTGGATGACCTTCGCGCCCTCCCGGCGGGCGCGGGCCAGCAGTTCGGCCGCGGCGTCCAGCGCCTCACGCCAGCCGTCCAGCTCCATGACGCCGGTCGTGTAGGTGTTCTGGTAGTCGACGAGGATCAGCGTGGACGCGGCGAGCTTCGCCGGGGTCTCGTCGAAGCCGTTGAGTTCGCGCAGCGTCGTTCTGGGCATGGGGAACCACCTGAAGTCACGTGTAGGGGGAGGCAGTTCACCGGTGCGGTGACCTGCGCCTACGACGTTATGGCCACCCGCTGGTGTCGGCAATGTCGTCTAACATGCAGAAACCGACATGGCCGTTGCCGTCGAGCGTGGGGGGTTCCATGAGCACCGTCGGACGACTGATCGTCATCGTCCTCTTCGAGGACGTCGACCTGCTCGACGTCACCGGACCGCCGGAGGTGTTCTCCCTCGCGCGCCGCGAGACGGACGAGGCGGCGGGCTACGACGTCGTCCTCGCCGCCGAGACCATGGCCCCGGTCACCACCGGCGCCGGGGTCCGGGTCCTGCCCGACGTCACCTTCGACGACCTGGCCGCGAGGAGCATCGACACCCTGATCGTGCCCGGCGCCGTCGAGGTGGACGACCGGCGCCGCGTGCACCCGCTCACCGACCCCGCCGTGGTGGAGCGGGTCCGGCAACTCGCCGCCCGCACCCGGCGGGTCACCTCCGTCTGCGTCGGGGCGCACATCCTCGCCGCCGCCGGACTCCTCGACGGCAAGCGCGCCACCACCCACTGGTCGACCGCGCGGCAGCTCGCCGCCGAGCACCCGGCCGTCGAGGTCGACGCCGACCCGATCTTCATCCGCGAGGGCGACGTGTGGACGGGCGCGGGGATCAGCGCCTGCCTCGACCTGTCCCTCGCGCTCATCGCCGACGACCTCGGCGAGGACGTCGCGCTGCGCGTGGCCCGGCAGCTCGTGATGTACCTGAAACGGCCGAGCGGACAGAGCCAGTTCAGCGTCCCCTTGGAGCAGGTCTCCACGACCCGGCGCATCGAGGACCTGCGCCACCACATCATGCGCCACATCGCCGAACCCCTCACGGTCGCGGACCTCGCCGCGTGCGCCCACGTCAGCGACCGGCAGCTCACCCGCATCTTCAAGAACGAACTCGGCACGACCCCGCACGCCTACATCGAGTCGGCCCGCGTCGAGGTGGCGCGCCACCAGCTCGAATCCACCGACGCCACCCTGGAACGGGTCGCCACCGCCTGCGGATTCGGCACCGTCGACACCCTGGTCAGGGCCTTCCGCCGCCGGCTCGACACGACACCGACCGAGTACCGGCGCCGGTTCCGCACCGGACCGGCGCGGGCGCGCTGACACCGGCCCGGCGGCGTCGTCCGGACGCACGAAGGCGGCGACCCCGGGGATCGGGGGCCGCCGCCTTCGGGCTGTGGGGGCCGGTGTCAGTACCAGCTGTTGGCCTGCCAGAAGTTCCAGGCGTCGCAGGCGCCGCCGTAGCGGTCCTTCATGTAGTCCAGGCCCCACTCGATCTGGGTGGCCGGGTTGGTCTTCCAGTCCGAGCCCGCCGAGGCCATCTTCGAGCCCGGCAGGGCCTGGACCAGGCCGTAGGCGCCGCTGGAGGCGTTGGTGGCGTTGACGTTCCAGCCGCTCTCGTGCTCGACGATCTTCGAGAAGCACCGGTACTCGGCCGGGTCACCGATCATCTTCTGCGCGGTCGCCTGCGCCGAGGAGGCCGGCGTCGCGGCCTGAGCGGGCCCGGCGGCGATCAGGGAGCCGCAGGCGGCCGCGGCCAGGGCGGCGCCCGCGAGGGCCTTCTTCGGGGCGGCGACGGTGCGGAGGAGGGAAGCGGCGGTCAACGGGGTGCCTTTCTTCGGGGACAGGGGCGTCGGCGCAGCCCGGCCGGATCCGCGCGGTGCGCGGCGGGGGGCGTGCGTCGGCGCCGTGGCCCCTGAGGGGCGTCGGCGCCTGGCGACCGGTTCAGAGAAACAGGCCGACCCTTCGCCCGCAATCGTCCCTTTCGCCGGGGAAGGTCGTAGGCGGGGGCCGGGGCGGCCGTGTGGGAGCCGGGGGCCCGGCCCGTCGGCTACGACCCCGCTTCGTAGGTGAGCCGGGTCACGTGGGGCGGCTCACCCCGTCGGCCTTCTCGAACGTGACCGGGGTCTCGAAGGCCGCCCGGCGGGTGGCGCGGCGCAGCGCCTTCAGGACCGGCGTGCCGAGCGCGAGGGTGAGCACGACCGTCATGGCGGCGCGGCCACCGTCCCAGCCGAGGGACGTGGCCAGGCAGTAGGCGGCGAAACGGGCCAGGTTGTCGAGGACCGGGGCGTCCGGGTCGAAGGCGATGTCCGAGGCCAGCGTGTTCATGAACGTCCAGCCGGCCAGGTTCATCACCGTGCCGTAGGCGAACGCGGCCAGGAAGCCGTAGGCGGCCAGCAGGAGCAGCTCCCCGCGGCCGCGCAGCCGGTCGGGGAAGGGCAGCAGGCCCGCGCCCATCGTGAACCAGCCCATCGACAGCATCTGGAACGGCATCCACGGCCCCACCCCGCCCGTGAGCAGCGCGGACGCGAACATCGTGACCGAGCCGAGGACGAAGCCGAAGCCGGGGCCGAGGACCCGGCCGCTGAGGACCATCAGGAAGAACATCGGCTCCAGACCGGCCGTCCCCGCGCCGATGGGGCGCAGCGCCGCCCCCGCCGCCGCCAGTACGCCGAGCATCGCCACGGCCTTGGGACCGAGCCCCGACTCCGAGATCGTCGCCGCCACCACCGCCACCAGCAGCACCAGCACGCCCGCGAACAGCCACGGGGCGTCCTGGGCGTGGGCGTTCAGCGAGGCGTCCGGCGGGGCGAGGAAGGGCCAGCCGAAGCCCGCCACGCCCACCGCACTGACCAGCACCAGGGCGGCGACGGACCGGGGGCCCAGACGGACGGCACGGACCTGGCGCTGCGCAGGAGCACCGCCGCTCATGACAGCGCCTCCCGCACCTGCGCCACCGTCAGCCACTTCCGCGGCGCCAGCACCTTCGCGACCTGCGGGGCGAACGACGGCGACGCCACCACCACGTCCGCCGCCGGGCCGTCGGCGATCACCTCGCCCTCGGCGAGCAGGACCACCCGGTCGGCCAGCTCGGCGGCGAGTTCCACGTCGTGCGTGGCCAGCACGATCGCGTGACCGTCGGCCGCCAGGGAGCGCAGGATGCCGGCCAGGCGGGCCTTCGCCGCGTAGTCCAGGCCGCGCGTCGGCTCGTCCAGGAGGAGGAGGGGAGGACGGGCGGTCAGGACGACGGCCAGCGCGAGGGTCAGGCGCTGGCCCTCCGAGAGGTCGCGGGGGTGCGTGCCGTCGGCGACGCCGGGGAGCAGCTCCGTCAGCAGGGCGCGGCAGGTGCCGGGCGCCGCGTCCGCGTCCCGGTCGGCGGCCGCGCACTCGGCGGCGACCGTGTCGGCGTACAGCAGGTCGCGCGGCTCCTGCGGGACCAGGCCGACCCGGCGCACCAGCTCGCGCGGCGCCGTGCGGTGCGGCACGGCGTCGCCGGCGCGGACCGAACCGGCGGACGGTTCGACGAGGCCGACCAGCGTGGAGAGGAGGGTGGACTTCCCGGCGCCGTTGCGGCCCATGAGGGCGACCGTCTCGCCGGGGGAGACGGTGAGGCCGACGTCGCGCAGCGCCTGGACGCGGTCGCGCCGGACGGCGAGGGAACGGACCTCGGCGGCGTACGGGGAGGGGGCGGCGTCCGGGGCCTTCCTGCGGCGGCGCCAGCGGGAGGCGGGTGCGGGACGGGGCGCGGGGAGCGCGGGGGCCGAGGGGGCGCACTCCGCAGGGCGCCGGTCGGCGAGCCGCTCCCGCAGCGGGGCCGCGCGGCGGCGGGCGTCCCGGATCGTCAGCGGCAGCGGGGACCAGCCCGCCAGCCGGCCCAGGTCCACCACCGGCGGGTACACCGGGGACACGGCCATCACCTCCGCCGGGGGCCCGATGACCGGTGCCGCGCCCGGGGACGGGAGCAGGACGACCTGGTCGGCGTACTGGATGACGCGCTCCAGCCGGTGCTCGGCCATCAGGACCGTCGTCCCGAGGTCGTGGACCAGGCGCTGGAGGACCGCCAGGACCTCTTCCGCGGCGGCCGGGTCCAGGGCGGAGGTCGGCTCGTCCAGGACCAGGACGTCCGGGTGCGGGGTGAGCACCGAGCCGATGGCGACGCGCTGCTGCTGACCGCCGGAGAGCGTGGCGATGGGACGGGACCGCAGGTCGGACAGGCCCAGCAGGTCGAGGGTCTCCTCGACGCGGCGGCGCATCACGTCCGGGGCGAGGCCCAGGGACTCCATGCCGTAGGCGAGTTCGTCCTCGACGGTGTCCGTCACGAAGTGGGACAGCGGATCCTGGCCGACCGTGCCGACCACGTCGGCGAGCTCGCGCGGCTTGTGGGTGCGGGTGTCGCGGCCGGCCACGGTGACCCGGCCGCTCAGGGTGCCGCCGGTGAAGTGCGGCACGAGGCCGCCGACCGCGCCGAGCACGGTCGACTTGCCGACGCCCGACGGCCCGGCCAGCAGGACGAGTTCGCCCTCGGGGACCTCGAAGTCCACGCCGCGGACGGTGGGTTCCGCCGCGCCGTCGTACGTGACCGACACGTCCTCGAAGCGGATCACGACGGCTCCTTCACGGCGGTGGGGACGGGGGCGGGGGCGACGAACGCCGGGAGCAGGCCGACGAGCACGGCCGCCGCCGGCCACAGCGGGAGCGACGGCGCGACCAGCGGGACCACGCCCGGGTGCAGCGCCGCCGGGTCGCGGGCGGCGGCCACGGACAGCGAGGCCGCGACGGCCACGCCGGAGGCGGTGACCAGCCAGGCGCGGGCGTCCCAGCGGTCGGGGCGGTAGCGGGTGCGCGGGGTCCGCCGGCCGCCGAGCCACAACCCCCCGAGCGCGGCGGCCAGTCCGGCGAGGAGGACGGGGACGGCCGTACGTGCCGCCGGCGGCGGTCAGCACGCCGTACGTCCCCGCGCAGACGCCGAGCAGGCCGCCGAGGGTGAGGGCGGCGGTGGTACGGCGTACGGCGGCGGGCACCCGGGCGGTGCGGCCGTAGCCGCGGGCGTCCATCGCGGCGGCGAGGGCGACGGAGCGCTCCAGGGCGCCCTCCAGCACCGGCAGCCCGACCTGGAGCAGGCCGCGTACGCCCGTGTCGGGGCGGCCTCGCAGGCGGCGGGCGGCGCGCAGGCGGTGGACGTCGGCGACGAGGTTCGGGGCGAAGGTGAGGGCGACGACGACGGCCACGCCCATCTCGTACAGGGCGCCCGGGAGGGACTTGAGGAGGCGGGAGGGGTTGGCCAGGGCGTTCGCGGCACCGACGCAGACGAGGAGGGCGGCCAGCTTCATCGCGTCGTACAGCGCGAAGGCGAGGCCCTCGGCGGTGACGCGGCCGCCGAGACGGATGCCCTGCGCCCAGTGGGGGAGGGGAACCTCGGGGAGGGTGACGAGGGTGTGGGTGCCGGGGATGGGGGAGCCGAGGATCGTGGTGAAGGCGAGGCGGATGAGGAGGACGGCGAGGGCGAGTTTGACGAAGGCGCCGTAGGAGCGGGACCAGGGGGCGTGGGGGCGGCGGGCGGTGACGACGTAGGCGGAGACGGTGACGAGGAGGGCGAGGAGGAGCGGGTTGGTGGTGCGGGTGGCGGCGGTGCCGAGGGCCAGGGCCCAGAGCCACCAGGCGCCGGGGTGGAGCTGGGCGGAACGGTGGCGGCGGGCGGGCGCCGGTCGTGCGGTGGCGGTGCGCCGGCGGGGGCGGGGGGCGGGGGCGTTCGCCCGCACCGAGGGGGCGTCTTCCCCGGAGGGGACACCCCCGGCGCCCACCCTCCCCCGCTCTCGGCCTCGCTCGAGCGGGGGGACCCCCGTCGCCCCACGGCTGCCCGCGGGCCGGGCGGGGTGCTCGGCCGCGTCGGTCGGGTCAGGAGTCGGCATTCCTGCGCCGCCTCGACTGCCAGACCGCCGCCGCGGCCAGGGCCGCGACGATGGCCGTGCCGGTGACGAGGCCGGTCGACGGGCCGCCGTCGCCGTCCTCGTCCTGCGCGGGCTCCTGCGCGGGGGCCGCGCTCGTCGTCGGGTCCTGCTTCTGCGACACCTGCTCCCCGCACCCCGTCCGCGGGTAGCCCGCGATGGCGCACAGCAGTGCGTTGGTGTCGTAGCGCAGGGGACCGGCGACCGCGGCCAGGGCGTCGGCCGTCGTCGCGTCGGAGGCGACGCGGGCGCAGGCCGTACGTCCCGCCGGCGGCGTCTCGCCGGACGGGGCGTCGGCCGCCGTACCGAAGTCCAGGACGAGCGCCACCCGCTTCTCGCCGTCCCGCGCGGGCGTCTTCGCGCAGATCGTCGCGAAGTCGGCCGTGCCGCGCGGCTGTGCCGCGTCGCCGGAGTCCTCGCTCACCGAGAAGCGGAAGCCCTGGACGTCGCCGTCGGAGGGACGGGCCATGGAGGGGCCCTGGGTGGCGTACGTCCAGCGTTCGCCGTCGCGGTCCCAGAAGGACCAGTAGCGGTAGCCGGTGGCCTGCGCCGGGCCCGCGCCCGTGACGATCACGAGCACGGCCGTCAGTAGAAGGGTGAGGCGGCGTATCACGGCTGCTGCTTCCGGTTGCGGCCGCTGAGGACGAAGCCGATGCCGATGCCGAAGACGAGGCAGACGCCGACGAACCACCAGACGCCGAAGGGGGAGTCGTCCTTCTCGTCCTTCTTCTCGTCCTGCGCCTCGTCCTTCTTCCCGTCCGAGCCGGTGGCGCGGTCCTTGACGCCCTGCGGCGTCGGCCCCGTGGCGTTGAGCCGCTCGACCAGGTCGGTGCCGCCGAAGGCGCGGGGGTCGGTGCCCGTGGCGTGGGCGGCGAAGATCAGCTGGGCGTAGGCGGCCGGCCCGCTCTGCGCGGCCCAGGTCGCGGCGTTCTTCTCCAGCCAGGCCAGCGGCTTCGCGGCGCTGCCGGCCCCGCCCTGCGCGGCGAGCGCGACGACGGCGTCGGCGGTGTTGCCGTAGTCGGGCTGGGCCTCGGCACCGGCGAGGGCGGACGTCAGGTGGCCGTCCTTCGCGACCGCCCGCGCGAGGTGGGCGGCGCCGTTCGCGGCGGCCTGCTCCCGCGTGGGCCGGTCCCCGCCGGCGCAGCCGGCGTCGCCGCCCGCCGCCTTGCCCGGCTCGGCGACCAGGCCCTTGCCGAGCGCGCCGAGGACGCCGGCGGCGGTCGCGTCGTCGTTGGCGAGGAGCTTGCCGTCCTTGTCGGGCTGGAAGGCGAAGGCGCCCGCGCCCTTGCTCTCCGAGCAGGGCAGGGCGAAGGTCAGCAGGGCGTCGTAGGGCGACTTGCCGTCCTTCGTGACGGTCTCCGGCTTCGTGCCGGTGGCGGTGAGGGCGCCGATGACCACGGAGGTGGAGTTGGCGTCGCTGGGGCCGCCGGGGGTGTAGCCCCAGCCGCCGTCCTTGTTCTGCACGGACTTCAGCCAGCCGAGGGCGTCCTCGACGGCGTCGCCGTGCCCGCCGACGGCCCACAGGGCCTGGACGGCGGCGGCCGTGCTGTTGGTGTCGACCATGGTCTTGGCGTCGCAGGGCTTGGCGGTGTCGGCCCGGTAGGGCGCGAAGGCGCCGTTGTCGCACTGCTGCCCGGTGAGCCACCGCACGGCCGTCGCCGACGGGACGACGCCCACGGTGTCCTGGGCGAGCATCGCGAGCGACTGGCGCCACACGCCGTCGTACTGCGGGTCGGCGGTGCCGTACAGCCCGGCGGGCGTGGACGCGGAGGCGGACGGTGACGGGTCGGCGGCGACCGCGGGCGCGGCGGCGGCGCCCAGCACGGCTATGGCGGCGAGAGCCGCGGCGCTGCGACGGCGGACGTTCATGATCGGCGGGTGCCTTTCCCTGCGCGGGGCCGGACAGCACGGGGCACCCCCGGCGGCTCGGCCCCGTATGCCTCGACGGTGCCCGTGCACGGCGGGCGCCGGGCACGTGAGCCGGTCACGGTTCCGTCCGGGGCGATCCGGCTCACCGCCCGCGGACCTGCTCGGGGGACGGCTCACGGTTGCGGGTCAGCGCCGGAATTGCACCGGCTTCCCCCCGTACGGGCGTGATACGACGCCGCTACTTTACCCGGCCGTAAGAAGGGCGGGGCGGGGCGCCTAACGGCACTCCCCGGGCGTCCCCGCCTCCGTCAGGTCGATCAGGCGGCACGCCGTGTCGATGTCCGCCTTCACCTCGGCGATGGAGGCACGGCCCGAGAGCCAGGTGATCAGGGTGGAGTGCCAGGTGTGTTCGACGACGCGGACCGCGGAGAGCTGTTCGGGGGTCGGATCGGCCAGGCCGCCCATCGCGTCCAGGATGATCGCCGTCGTCTGGCGGGAGACCTGGTCGACCTCCGGGGAGACGCTGCGGTCGGCGAAGGTGAGGGCACGGGCCATCGCCTCGGCCAGCTGCGGTTCGCGCTGCAGGGCGCGGAAGGCCCGCATCAGGGTCTGGGCCACCCGCTCCGCCGCCGTCTCGCCCGTCGGCGGCTGTCTGCGCAGCGTCGCGTGCAGGCGCTCCAGCTGGTCCTGCATGGTCGCCACCAGCAGGTGGACCTTGGAGGGGAAGTAGCGGTACAGCGTGCCGAGGGCGACCTGCGAGGACTCCGCGACCTCGCGCATCTGCACGGCGTCGAAACCGCCCCGGCCGGCCAGCCGGGCGCTCGCCTGGAGGATGCGGCGGCGACGCGCCTCCTGCCGTTCCGTCAGGGGCGGGGAGGACGCGGCGCGGTGCACGGGGGCGGCCGTCGTGCCCGCCACCGGGTGGTCCACCTCGGTCACCTTCTTCCCCTTCCTCCCCCCGCCCGGCCCGGCGGGCGCACCGGCGTGACCGCCGTCGTGGCGTGAATCACCTGATCCACTCGTCACAGCACCCCTACCTGCCGGTAGATTCGAACCCTCTGGCGATCAAGTCTGAAACTTGTTCTAGATTAACGTCCCGGCATAGTGTCGCGGGACGAAGCAGGGAGAGAGGGGCCCAGAGTGACCGCTGAGGCCAGTCAGGCGGGTCCCCGTCAGGAGCCCGCCGCCGACGGCTTGCGACCGCTCCGCATCGCGCTCCTCACCTACAAGGGGAACCCGTTCTGCGGCGGCCAGGGCGTCTACGTCCGCCACCTCTCGCGGGAACTGGCCCGTCTCGGCCACCGGGTCGAGGTCATCGGCGCCCAGCCCTACCCCGTGCTGGACGAGGGCCTGGAGGACCGGCTCTCCCTCACCGAACTCCCCAGCCTCGACCTGTACCGCCAGCCGGACCCCTTCCGCACTCCGAAGCGCGACGAGTTCCGCGACTGGATCGACGCCCTCGAGGTCGCCACCATGTGGACCGGCGGCTTCCCCGAACCGCTGACGTTCTCCCTGCGCGCCCGCCGCCACCTGCGCGCCCGCCGCGGCGAGTTCGACGTCGTCCACGACAACCAGACCCTCGGCTACGGCCTCCTCGGTGACGTCGGCGCACCCCTCGTCACCACGATCCACCACCCCATCACCGTGGACCGGCAACTGGAGCTGGACGCCGCCGACAGCCGCAAGCGCCGGTACTCGGTGCGCCGCTGGTACGCCTTCACCCGCATGCAGAAGCGCGTCGCGCGCCGCCTGCCCACCGTGCTCACCGTCTCCGGCACCTCCCGCCAGGAGATCGTCGACCACCTCGGCGTACGGGGCGACCGCATCCACGTCGTCCACATCGGCGCCGACACCGACCTGTTCTCGCCCGACCCGTCGGTGCCGCAGGTCCCCGGCCGGATCGTGACCACCTCCAGCGCGGACGTGCCGCTCAAGGGCCTGGTCTTCCTCGTCGAGGCACTGGCGAAGGTCCGCACCGAGCAGCCCGACGCCCACCTCGTCGTCGTCGGCAAGCGCCCCGCCGAGGGACCCGTCGCCCAGGCGATCGAGCGGTACGGCCTCGACGGCGCCGTCCGGTTCGTCAAGGGCATCTCGGACGCCGAACTCGTCGACCTGGTCCGCTCGGCCCAGGTCGCCTGCGTGCCCTCCCTGTACGAGGGCTTCTCGCTGCCCGCCGCCGAGGCCATGGCCACCGGCACCGCGCTGCTCGCCACGACCGGCGGGGCCGTCCCGGAGGTCGCCGGACGCGACGGGGAGACCTGCCTCGCCGTGCCGCCGGGCGACGCCGGCGCGCTGGCCGCCGGACTGAACCGACTGCTCGGCGACCCGGCACTGCGGGCCCGGCTCGGCGCGGCCGGACGCGCACGCGTGCTGCGGCACTTCACCTGGGCCCGCGCCGCCGAGGGCACGGTCGCCCGCTACCGCGAGGCCGTCGGCCCCTCCTCCCCGAACACCCCGAGCACCCCGAGCACCCCGAGGATCGTGACCGCGACCCCGGCCACCAGTGACACCGGCGTCTACCCCGAAAGCAGGGCCACGTGCTGACCGTCGACTTCTCCCGGTTCCCGCTCGCCCCCGGCGACCGCGTCCTGGACCTCGGCTGCGGCGCCGGCCGGCACGCGTTCGAGTGCTACCGGCGCGGCGCCCGGGTCGTGGCGCTGGACCGGAACGGCGAGGAGATCCGCGAGGTCGCCAAGTGGTTCGCCGCGATGAAGGAGGCCGGTGAGGCGCCGGCCGGTGCCACCGCCACCGCCATGGAGGGCGACGCGCTGGCCCTGCCCTTCCCGGACGAGTCCTTCGACGTCGTCATCATCTCCGAGGTGATGGAGCACATCCCCGACGACAAGGGCGTCCTCGCCGAGATGGCCCGCGTCCTCAAGCCCGGCGGCCGCATCGCCATCACCGTGCCCCGCTACGGCCCCGAGAAGGTCTGCTGGACGCTGTCCGACGCCTACCACGAGGTCGAGGGCGGCCACATCCGCATCTACCGGGCCGACGAACTCCTCGCGCGCATCCGCGAGGCGGGCCTGAAGCCCTACGGCACCCACCACGCGCACGCGCTGCACTCGCCGTACTGGTGGCTGAAGTGCGCCTTCGGCGTCGACAACGACAAGGCGCTGCCCGTGCGGGCGTACCACAAGCTGCTGGTCTGGGACATCATGAAGAAGCCGCTGGCGACCCGCGTCGCCGAGCAGGCCCTCAACCCGCTGATCGGCAAGAGCTTCGTGGCCTACGCGACCAAGCCCCACCTGGCACCGGTGGACGCCACGTGACGTCGCCCGGCAGCCCCCGCACCCCCCGCACGGAACACCTCGTCCTGCCCGGCGTCCTCACCGACGAGCAGGCCGCGGCCACCGTCCGCGGCATCCTCGCCGTGCAGCGCGAGGACGGTGCCATCCCCTGGTTCCGCGGCCACCACCTCGACCCCTGGGACCACGTCGAGGCGGCGATGGCCCTCGACGCGGCCGGCGAGCACGACGCCGCCGCGCGGGCGTACGCGTGGCTGGCCCGGCACCAGAACCAGGACGGCTCCTGGTACGCCGCCTACGCCGACGGCGACTTCGCCGACGTCACCGACCGCGGCCGGGAGACCAACTTCGTCGCCTACGTCTGCGTGGGCGTCTGGCACCACTACCTCGCCACCGGCGACGACACGTTCCTGGACCGGATGTGGCCGGTCGTCGTCGCCGCGACCGAGTTCGTGCTGCTCCTCCAGCAGCCCGGCGGGCAGATCGGCTGGCGGCGCGACGACGACGGCACCCCGGCGAAGGACGCGCTGCTGACCGGCAGCTCCTCCGTCCACCACGCGCTGCGCTGCGCCCTCGCCATCGCCGAGCAGCGGGAAGAGCCGCAGCCCGACTGGGAGTTGGCGGTGGGCGCGCTGCGGCACGCCATCCGGCGCCACCCCGAGCGGTTCCTGGACAAGGACCGCTACTCGATGGACTGGTACTACCCGGTGCTGGGCGGCGCGCTGACCGGCACCGAGGCCCGGTCACGCATCGAGGAGAGCTGGGACCGCTTCGTCGTCCCCGGCCTCGGCGTGCGCTGCGTCGTCCCCAACCCGTGGGTGACGGGCGGCGAGTCGGCCGAACTCGCCCTCGCGCTGTGGGCGGTGGGCGAGTCCGACCGCGCCCTGGAGATCCTCCAGTCCATCCAGCACCTGCGGGATCCGGACAGCGGCCTGTACTGGACGGGGTACGTCTTCGACGACCAGGTCGTCTGGCCGCGCGAACTGACCACCTGGACGGCCGGTTCCCTGCTGCTCGCCGTCGCCGCGCTCGGCGGTCACGAGGCGACCTGCCAGGTCTTCTCGGGCGACCGGCTGCCCAGGGGCCTCGACCCGGACTGCTGCGTCTGACCGGGGCGCCGGGCGGTCAGCGGTGGCCGAGCCGGTTGGCGATGGCGTGGCCGACGAAGAGGTAGACCACGGCGGCCAGGCCGTACCCGGCCACGACGCGCGCCCAGGCCTCGTCGAAGGTGAACAGGTCACGCGACCAGCCGGCCAGCACGTCGGCCGCGTCATGGACGAACCGCACCAGGTCGTTGGCCCGGTTGGCATCCAACAGGTACATCACTATCCACAGGCCGAGGATGAAGGCCGTGACGTCCGCGACGATCGCGACGGCCCGTCCCGCGGAGCTGGAACCGTGGTATCTAGACATGCCTTGCGTATGGCCCCGCGGGCCCGGCGGAAACCTGCGGACGGGCGGACGAGAGACGGCCCCCCGGCCGGAACCGCGTCCGGACAGGGGGCCGTTGGGGCGTTCGGCGACCGCGAGGGGGTCAGCCGCGCTGGATGCCCGAGGTGTCCTGCAGGACGCCGCGACGGCCGTCCTGCGTCTGGGCGACGAGGTTCGCGCCGCGCTGCTCGACGGCCAGGTACCAGGTGCCCGGCGCCAGTTCGGCGATCGGCGTCGGCGAGCCGTCCTCCGCGAACAGCGGACGCGGCACCGGCACGGCGAACCAGAACGGCGAGAAGTCCCCGGCCGGCTGCGGCTGCTGCGCCTGCGGGGCCTGCGGCTGACCCGGCTGCGGCTGGCCGCCGAACGACGGCTGGCCGGGCTGACCCGGCTGTGCGCCGTACGGCTGCTGCGGCGCACCCGCGCCCGGGTAGCCGTAACCCCCCTGCGGCTGGGCGCCGTAGGGCTGCGGCGCGGCCGGACGGGGCGCCGGGACGAGCGCGCCCTTGAGGGCGGGGACGAGGGGGGTGGCCAGGGCGGCGACGGCCAGCAGCAGGGCGGCGATCAGACCGAGGACGAGCCCGGAACCGACCTCGATGCCGGAGCCCAGCTCGTCGAACGGGCCGGCCGGGTCGATGATCGTCCAGAACGCGGTCCACGCGGAGAAGACCGTCAGCGCGACGCCGAGCTGACCGAGGTCCAGACCGGCGACCTTGCGCGGCTGGGGCATGGCACGGGCGAGGACGATCAGCACCGCACCGATGATGCCGCCGACGTACATGCTCATCACGAGGCCCAGGTCGTCCCAGGCGTTGGGGATGTCACTGCCTTCGCCGTCGTACGTGGCGAGGAACGACGCGATGAACAGCAACACCGCTGCTCCGATCACCACGCCGTCGCCTCGAGTGAGGGAGCGGATATTCACTTCAGGTCCTTCTAGGTCGTCTCGTCGTCGGTAGAGGCGTCGCTGTCACCATGTCGCCGTCGGGCCCTGATGGGAAGCGCGGGGGTGACCCCTCATCGTACGGACGACACTATCGTCCGTACGCGGGGCTGTCCGCAGGGATCCGGGCGGCGACCACTACCCGCGCAGGAAACTCACGATTCCCTCAGACATCCCCTGTGCCGCCTTCTGCCGCCAACTGCCGCTGGTCAGCAGAGCCGCGTCCTGGCTGTCGCGCATGTTGCCGCACTCGATGAACACCTTGGGAACCGTTGACAGATTGAGACCGCCCAGGTCCGTGCGCGTGACCAGACCGGTGCCGCCGCCCAGGTAGTTGGCGGGCGCGCTGCCCGTGACGCGGACGAAGTTGCCCGCGATGCGCCGGCCGAGCTCGGCGGAGGGGGCGACGATGGCACGGGTGTCGGCGGCGCCCTCGTGCACCGCGCCCGGCAGGATGACGTGGAAGCCGCGGTTGCCGGCCCCCGCGCCGTCGGCGTGGAGGGAGATCGCGGCGTCCGCACGCGCCTCGTTGCCGATCCGGGCCCGCTCGTCCACGCAGGGCCCGTAGGGGCGGTCGCCGTCCTGGGTCAGCTTCACCGTGGCGCCCTGCTCCTCCAGGAGCGCACGCAGCCGGTGGGCCACGTCGAGGGTGAACTCGGCCTCGGGCCAGCCCGCGTTGGTGGACGTGCCCGTCGTGTCGCATTCCTTGCGGTTCGTCCCGATGTCCACCTTGCGGTTGATCTCGGACGGGTGCCGGAAGTTGTCCGGGTTGTGCCCGGGGTCGATGACGACGACCTTGCCCTTCAGCGGCCCCGACCCGGCGGCGGGCGCGGACGTCTGCGGACGCCCGGAGGCGGAGGGCTTGCCGTCCGCGGACGGGGAGGTCGTACCGGTGGGTGTCCCGGAGTCCTCGGTGGAGGAGGCGGAACCGCTGGAGGGCGACGCCGACGCACCGGCCGCCCGGTCCGTGCCACCGCCCCCGCCGTCCGGGCCGCCGACCGCGGCGTACACGCCCCATCCGAGCAGCGCACCGGGGACGAGCGCGGCGATCGCCACGGTCAGCGGGCGGCGCAGCGGGGAACGGCGGGGCTGGGGCGGATCGAGGTCCGGGCCTGTGTACGACACGTCAGCCACCATAGAGGCCGTGGGCGTGCTCCGCAGGGCCCGCCCGGTCAGTCGTCGCCGGACTGCTGCTCGTGCCGGTAGGTGCCACGGGCCAGCTCCTGCAGCAGCTCGTGCTCGGTCTTGCCCGTCACCCGGGCCATGGTGCGCAGCAACTGGGCGCACAGCGCCGCCGCGCCGTCCATCAGGGCCTCCGTCGCCTGGGGGTCCTCGCGGCGCCGCTCGGCGACGTACTCGGCCAGCAGGTCGTCCCCGGAGACGTAGGCGGTCATGAACTCGATGCCGGTGCGGACGCGGTCGTAGTCACTGCTCATGGCCGAACGATCGCACACGGACGCGCCCCGGGGGCGGCGGACGCCGTCAGATCCCCCTGCCCGTCCGCCGCAGGACGCGCAGCGAGTCGGTCGCCGAGACCTCGGTGAACGCGCCGGACGCGAGGGCGCGGAGGTAGACGCGGTAGGGGGCCTGGCCGGTGAACTCGTCGGCCGGGTCCGGGAAGACGTCGTGGATGACCAGCAGGCCGCCCTCGGCCACGTGCGGGGCCCAGCCCTCGTAGTCGGCGTTCGCGTGCTCGTCGGTGTGACCGCCGTCGACGAAGACCAGGCCGAGGGGGGAGTTCCAGAGGGCCGCGACCTGGGGCGAGCGGCCGACCAGGGCGACGACGTGGTCCTCCAGCCCGGCGCGGTGCAGGGTGCGGCGGAAGGTGGGGAGCGTGTCCATCACGCCGAGCTCCGGGTCGACCGTCTCCGGGTCGTGGTAGTCCCAGCCGGGCTGCTGCTCCTCGCTGCCCCGGTGGTGGTCGACGGTGAGCGCGGTCACCCCGGCCCGGCGGGCCGCGTCGGCGATCAGGAGGGTGGAGCGCCCGCAGTACGTGCCGACCTCCAGGAGCGGCAGTCCCAGCCCGCCCGCCTCGGCCGCCGCCGCGTACAGCGCCCGTCCCTCGTGCGCGGGCATGAACCCCTTCGCGGCGTCGAAGGCGGCCAGGATCTCCGGCGTGGGTACCGCGGGCATGGGGGTCCTCCGGTCGTACGTGCGTGCTGGCGCCCCATGCTGCCGCACCCCCTGCCGCGCGGTGCGACAGGGGGTGCGGACGGGCGGCCGGGCCGCGCCGGGCGGAGGTGCGGGTCAGGCGGGGACCGTGTCGCCCGGCAGGGACAGGTCCAGGTCGACCGGGCGCTCGTCGCCCCCGTGGGTCGCCGCGTGGGCGAGCGGACCGTGGCCCGCGGCGCGGGCGGCCAGCACGTACGGGCCCCCGGCCGGGACGGCGAGCGTGTAGCTGCCGTCCCCGGCGGTCAGGGTCGCGCCCGCCTGACGGCCGTGGCGGTCGATCAGCGTGACCTTGGCACGGGCCACGGGCGCGCCGTCGGCGGCCAGCACCCGGCCGCGGAAGCCCCGCAGCACCTCCTCGGCGCGGGCCAGGTTCGCGTCCTCCTCGCTGCTCGCGCGCAGCTGCGTGGTGGCCGCCGGGCGCCTGCGCGGCAGGAAGAAGGCCAGCACGAGGCCGGCCGCGACCGCGGCGGTCGCGATCAGGAAGGAGACCCGGAAGCCGTGCATGGTCGGGATCGCCACGCCCCCGACGGTGGTCGAGGTGTTGGCGAGCACCATGCCGATGACGGCGCTCGACACCGACGTGCCGATGGACCGCATCAGGGTGTTGAGGCCGTTGGCCGCGCCCGTCTCCGAGGCCGGGACCGCGCCCACGATCAGCGCGGGCAGCGACGAGTAGGCGAGGCCGATGCCCGCGCCGAGCAGCACCGAGGTGACGACGGTCTGCCAGGCGGCGCTCATCAGTCCGAGACCGCCGCCGTAGCCGACCGCGATGACCAGCAGGCCGATGATCAGCGTGGTGCGCGGGCCGTAGCGGGCGGACAGCCGGGCGTACACCGGTGCCGTGAACATCATCGTCAGGCCCAGCGGCGCCACGCACAGACCCGCGACGACCATCGACCGGCCGAGGCCGTAACCGGTGGCGGAGGGCAGCTGGAGGAGCTGGGGCAGGACGAGGGAGACGACGTAGAAGGCGACGCCGACCATGATCGAGGCGAGGTTGGTCAGCAGCACCTCGCGGCGGGCCGTGGTGCGCAGGTCGACCAGCGGCGCCGCGACGCGCAGCTCCATCAGGCCCCACAGCAGCAGGATCACGACGGCGGCGGCGAACAGTCCGAGCGTGGTGGCCGAACCCCAGCCCCAGTCGCTGCCCTTGGTGATCGGCAGCAGGAGCAGCACCAGGCCGGCGGAGAGACCGAGCGCGCCGGGCAGGTCGAAGGAGCCCTTCGCGCGCAGCGGGGACTCCGGCACGACGAGGAGGGTCAGGGCGATGGAGAGGACGCCGAGGCCGGCGGCGCCGTAGAACAGGGCGTGCCAGTCCGTGTGCTGCGCGACCAGTGCGGCGGCGGGCAGCGCGAGACCGCCGCCGACGCCGATCGAGGAGCTCATGAGGGCCATCGACGAGCCGAGCCGCTCGCGCGGCAGCATGTCGCGCATGAGGCCGATGCCGAGGGGTATCGCGCCCATTGCGAAGCCCTGGAGCGTACGGCCGACGATCATGGGCAGCAGGGCGTCGGTGACGGCGCTGACCAGCGCGCCGGCCACCATCACGGCCAGGCTGACGATCAGCATGCGCCGCTTGCCGTACAGGTCGCCGAGGCGGCCCATGATCGGCGTGGCGACGGCTCCGGACAGGAGCGTGGAGGTCAGGACCCAGGTGGCGTTGCTGGGCGTGGTGTCCAGGAGTCGGGGCAGGTCCTTGATGACCGGCACGAGCAGGGTCTGCATCACCGCGACGACGATGCCCGCGAAGGCGAGCACCGGGACGGTGGCCCCGCTCACTGGCCGGGCGGGCTCGTCGGTCGTCGTGTGGGACATGGGGTGAGGCCTCCAGGCCGGGGTCGGCGAACGCGTCGTTCTGCTTGATATGTGCAGGCTGAACCTCGTACGCCCGGGCACCTATTCCGTTGCTTCGAGTCCCTAACTATTTCTTGACCTTCTCTTGACACACGCCTGTCCGAGGGGCCGGGGGCTGAGGGGCCGGGTGTCCGAGGGACCGGGTGCCCGAGGGGCCGAGGGGATCCCGTCCGCGACCGTCCCGGCGGGCGCGTGCGACGTGCCGGGCACCGTGATCGTGCCGTCCGCGTATCGTGTGCGTCCCGCACGGACGAAGCCGCGGAGCCGGCGGGAGCGGGCGACGGATGCGGTTGTCCGCACGTCGGCAGGACGGACGTCACGGGTGACCGCCGTCCACGACCGGACCACCCGACGACGTACGGAGACGCATGCCCATCGACGCAGCCCGGGCGCTCGCCGCCGCACCCCGCGTCCGCGAGATCACCTGGGACCACGGGGACGTCCAGCTGTACCACCTCGGCATCGGTGCCGGCGTCCCCGCCACCGATCCGCGCGAGCTGCGCTACACCCTGGAGTCCCGGCTGCGCGTCCTGCCGAGCTTCGCCACCGTCGCGGGCGGCGGGCCCCCGGGGGTGATCCACGCGCTCTCCGTGCCCGGTGTCGACGTCGACCTCGCCCGCGTCCTGCACGGCGGACAGAGCCTGCGCGTCCACCGGCCCGTCCCGGTGCGGGGCCGGGCCACAGCGGCCTCGCGCGTCGTCGCCGCGTACGACAAGGGCACGGCCGCCGTCCTCGTCCTGCGCACCGAGGCCGCGGACGCCGAGGGCCCGCTGTGGACCGAGGAGGCCGAGGTCTTCGTCCGGGGAGAGGGCGGGTGGGGCGGCGAACGCGGCCCGTCCGGGCGTCCGGCGCCGCCGCCGGACGGGGCCCCCGACCTGATCGTGGAGCGCCCCGTGCGCGAGGACCAGGCCCTGCTGTACCGGCTGTCCGGCGACCTCAACCCCCTGCACGCCGACCCCGCGTTCGCCGCGCGCGCCGGCTTCGACCGGCCCGTCCTGCACGGTCTGTGCACCTACGGCAGCACGCTCAAGACGGTCGTCGACACGCTGCTCGACGGCGACGTGACCCGGGTGCGCGCGTACCGCACGCGCTTCGCCGGGGTCGTGTACCCCGGGCAGACCCTGCGGGTGCGGCTGTGGCGGGCGGGCGACACCGTCGTACGGGCCTCCGTGAGCACCGTCGTGACGGACCCTCGGGAGCGGGGCGGCGACGAAACGGTCGTCCTCGCCGACACCGTCGTGCACCACGACTGAGCGCGGGGTCCGGACCGACGACGACGGCCCCGCCCGTCGCGTGCGACGGGCGGGGCCGTGTCTCTCGTGGTGTCCGACGTGCCGTCAGGCCGCCGGTTCGGTCTCCTCCACCGGCTTGCGGTGGCGGCCGCGCGGCCGGGCCGCGCCGTCGTGGCTGGAGACCGGTCCACGGTGCCGGCCGTGGCCGGTGTCGGTCTCGCGAACGTCGGCACCGGCGGCCTGGATCGGCTGGGTCGTGCTGGCGTCGTTCATCGGAAGGAATTCACCCCGTCAACATGATCTTTCCTACAGCCGGGCGAGTGTAACCGGCACACCACGGCCCGAATCCAGGCGACCACGCCGACCGGGACTAGTTCGTTACAAGCCGTGCCAACGGGGCCTGTTGGAGCGGAACCGGACGCGACGGGACAGGGGCCGGGGCCTCCGTCTCCGCCGCCCCGGCCGGAGCCGGATCCGCCGCGCCGTCCGCCCGTCCGTCCTCGGTGAAGGGCACCGCCAGCCGCGCCACCCCGCACGGCGATTCCCGCGTGGCGTACGGCAGATGCAGCTCGCCGCCCGCCGTCCACACACCGGCCCCCGTCAACCAGCCCTCGGGCGCCGCGAGATGCCGCACCCGCCGCTCGGCGGGCCGCCACACCGCGACCCAGCTGCCCCGCGCGCCGTCCACCCGGAACGCCACCCCGCAGCGCTCCGGCGTGAGCATCTGACCCGGCTGGACCGCGAACGGCGTCACGGCGCAGTCCGGAAGCCGCAGGCACTCCGGGAACCGCACCGGCAGGGTGCTGCCCAGCACGCCCCAGCCCAGCCGGGCGTGCCCCGGCGAGGGCGCGTCCGAGCGGATCAGCACCAGTCCGCTGTCCGGGTCGGCCAGCAGTATCCGGTCGTCGCTGTCCGCGGCGATCTGCAGCAGCGGCGACACCTCGCCGCCGCACCCCAGGTCCACCACGACCGCCTTGGTGCGCCCGCCGGTCTCCCGGTCCACGGCCAGCATCCGTCCCTCGCGGTCCAGCCAGACCCCGCCCGAACAGCGACCCGGGATCTCCGCGAGGTGCTCCGGCCCGAAGGCGCCCCCCACCACCTGCCACAGCGCCGTCGAACGCGGGCCGACGGCCAGGGCGTACGCCCGCTCGCCGCCCGGCACCGGCGGCAGCAGCCGCAGCCCGGTGGTGCCGTCCGGGCACTCGACCGCGCCCAGCGGCTGCTCACCGGTGCCGGGGCCGGTCGGGTACAGCAGGGCGAACAGGTGCCGCCCGGCCGCGACGCGGTGGACCAGGACCCGGCCGTCGGCCATCGGCTGCACCTCGGTGCCGGGCTCCTCCGGCTGGTCGCCGGGCAACGGCACCGCGTACGGCTCCGGACCGTCCAGGGTCCAGCGCTCCGGGTACCAGGAGTCGCCGGCCGGGGCGAGGCGCGCGGCGTAGGCACCCTCCGTGGTGATGGCGCAGGCCGCCCGGGGCGTCCCGTCGTCCCCCGGACCACCGTCCCCGCGATCCGCCGAAGGCTCGGTAGCACAGACCGTCATCGTTCGGTCACCTCCGGCGACGAAGCTAGTTTCGTACGCACGGCCGGGGGAGCGGAGACCGCCCCCATCACACGTACGTGTGGCACAGGAACGATTCGCCTGAGGGAAGGGTGAGGGGTGTGCTGCACGGCGCCGGTGCGGCCCGGGACGGCACGCGGCGGGTACAGCGGCCCAGAAGCTCCAGGTAGCCTTGCGTTCGTGCCCCGTCTGTCAGAAGTCATCGCCGCGCTGGAGAACCTGTGGCCCGCCGAGCGGGCCGAGTCCTGGGACGCCGTCGGCACCGTCGTGGGCGACCCCGACCAGGAGGTCTCCCGGGTCCTGTTCGCCGTCGACCCCGTCCAGGAGATCGTCGACGAGGCGGTGGAGCTGGGCGCCGGCCTGCTCGTCACCCACCACCCGCTGTACCTGCGCGGGACGACGACGGTCGCGGCCTCCACCTTCAAGGGCCGCGTGGTGCACACGCTCATCAAGAACGACGTCGCGCTGCACGTCGCCCACACCAACGCCGACACCGCCGACCCGGGCGTCTCCGACGCACTGGCCGGCGCGCTCGACCTGCGCGTCGTACGCCCCCTGGTGCCGGACCCGACCGACCCCGAGGGCCGCCGGGGCCTGGGCCGCGTCTGCGAACTGGAGCACCCGCTCACCGTCCGCGAACTCGCCGCCCGCGCCGCCGAACGACTGCCCGCCACCGCGCAGGGCATCCGCGTCGCCGGCGACCCCGAGGCCGTGGTCCGCACGGTCGCCGTCAGCGGCGGTTCCGGCGACAGCCTCTTCGACCACGTACGGGCGGCCGGCGTCGACGCCTTCCTCACCGCGGACCTGCGTCACCACCCGGCCTCGGAGGCCCGCGCCCACAGTCCTCTCGCGCTGCTCGACGCGGCACACTGGGCCACCGAATGGCCCTGGTGCGAGCTGGCCGCAGCCCAGCTCGACGAGATCTCCGACCGCAACGGATGGGACCTCAGGGTCCACGTCTCCAGGACGGTCACCGACCCCTGGACCGCCCACGCGGCGTCCACCACCACAGCCGACACCATGGGAGCCCCCAACTGAACGCCGCGCCCGCCGACCAGATCCGACTCCTCGACGTCCAGGGCCTCGACGTCCGCCTCCAGCAGCTCGCGCACAAGAAGCGGTCGCTGCCCGAGCACGCCGAGATCGAGTCGCTGACCAAGGACCTCACCCAGCTGCGCGACCTGCTCGTCGCCGCGCAGACCGAGGAGAGCGACTGCGCACGCGAGCAGACCAAGGCCGAGCAGGACGTGGACCAGGTGCGCCAGCGCGCCGCCCGCGACCAGCAGCGCCTGGACTCCGGTGCCGTCACCTCCCCGAAGGACCTGGAGAACCTCCAGCGCGAGATCGCCTCCCTCGCCAAGCGGCAGGGCGACCTCGAGGACGTCGTCCTGGAGGTGATGGAGCGCCGCGAGTCCGCGCAGGAGCGCGTCGGCGAGCTGACCGAGCGGGTCGCCTCCGTCCAGGCGAAGATCGACGACGCCGCCGGGCGCCGGGACGCGGCCGTCGAGCAGCTCGACGGCGAGGCGGCCTCGGTGACCAAGGAGCGCGAGGTCGTCGCGGCCACGATCCCCGCGGACCTGCTGAAGCTCTACGACAAGCTGCGCGAGCAGCAGGGCGGCGTCGGCGCGGCCAAGCTGTACCAGCGCAGCTGCCAGGGGTGCCGCCAGGAACTGGCCATCACCGAGCTGAGCGAGATCCGCTCGGCGGCGCCCGACACGGTCGTACGCTGCGAGAACTGCCGCCGCATCCTCGTGCGCACGGCCGACTCCGGACTGTAGGGGGCCGGTCGGTGGCGGGCGCGGGGGCGGACCCGGCGGCGGGTCCGGCGCGGGAGTTCGTGGTGGAGGCCGACGGCGGGTCGCGGGGCAACCCGGGACCCGCGGGCTACGGCGCGGTGGTGAGCGACGCGGTGACGGGGGAGACCCTGGCCGAGGCCGCCGAGTACCTCGGCGTCGCCACGAACAACGTCGCCGAGTACCGGGGCCTGCTGGCCGGCCTGCGCGCCGCGCACGCGCTGGACCCGTCGGCGTCCGTCCACGTGCGGATGGACTCCAAGCTGGTCGTCGAGCAGATGTCGGGCCGCTGGAAGATCAAGCACCCCGACATGAAGCCGCTCGCGGCCGAGGCGGCGCGCGTCTTCCCGCCGGGCCGGGTGACCTACGAGTGGATCCCCCGGGCGAGCAACAAGCACGCCGACCGCCTGGCCAACGAGGCGATGGACGCGGGGGCCCGCGGCGAGCAGTGGTCGCCGTCGACGTCGACGGCGGACCTGGACACGAGGGGCGCCGACGGAGCCCGCGCCGTCCGGGGCGGTCGTGCCGAGGACGAGCCGGGCGTCCGCTCCTCCGGCACCACCGCCGATGCCGGCACCACCGCCGATGCCGACGCCTCGGCCGACGGCGACGTACGGGCCGCCCGGACCGTGGCCTCGCCCGGCTGGGGCCCGCCCGACCTGGACGCCCCCGCCACCTTCGTGCTGCTCCGGCACGGGGAGACGCCCCTGACGCCGCAGAAGCGGTTCTCCGGGAGCGGCGGCAGCGACCCGTCGCTGTCCGACGTCGGCCGCGAGCAGGCCGCCAGGGTCGCCGAGGGCCTCGCCCGGCGCGGCACGATCCAGGCGATCGTCGCCTCGCCGCTGGCCCGCACCCGCGAGACCGCCGCCGTCGTCGCCGCCCGCCTCGGCCTGGAGGTGACGGTCGACGAGGGCCTGCGCGAGACCGACTTCGGTGCCTGGGAGGGGCTCACCTTCGCCGAGGTCCGCGAGCGCTACCCGGACGACCTGAACGCCTGGCTGGCCTCCCCGGACGCCGCGCCGACCGGCGGCGGCGAGAGCTTCGCGCAGACCGGCGCCCGCATCGCCGCCACCCGCGACAGGCTGGTCGCCGCCCACGCGGGCCGCACCGTCCTGCTGGTCTCGCACGTGACGCCGATCAAGACGTTCGTCCAGCTCGCCCTCGGTGCCCCGCCCGAGTCGCTGTTCCGCATGGAACTGTCGGCGGCCTCGCTGTCGGCCGTGGCGTACTACGCCGACGGCGGCGCCAGCGTCCGCCTGTTCAACGACACGTCCCACCTGCGCTGAGCCCCGCCGCCGCGCGGGCCAGCGCCTCGACCCGCGCCCAGTCGCGCCCGGCGACGGCGTCCTTCGGCAGCATCCAGCTCCCCCCGACGCAGCCGACGTTGGGCAGCGCGAGGTACTCCGGCGCGGAGTCCGGTCCGATGCCGCCGGTCGGGCAGAAACGGGCCTGCGGCAGCGGGGCGGCGAGCGCCTTGAGATAGGCGGTGCCGCCCGCGGCCTCGGCGGGGAAGAACTTCATCTCCCGCACCCCGCGCTCCAGCAGCGCCACCACCTCCGACGTGGTCGACACCCCCGGCAGGAACGGCACCCCGGACGCCCGCATCGCCTCCAGCAGCGCGTCCGTCCACCCCGGGCTCACCAGGAACCGCGCCCCGGCCGCCACCACCTCGCCGACCTGCTCCGGCGTGATCACCGTGCCCGCGCCGACCACCGCGCCCGGCACCTCGCCGGCGATGGCCCGGATCGCCTCCACGGCGACCGGCGTCCGCAGCGTGACCTCGATCGCGGGCAGCCCGCCGGCGACGAGCGCACGGGCGAGCGGTACGGCGTCCGCGAGGTCGTCGACGACCACGACGGGGACGACGGGCGCGAGGTCCAGTACCGATGGGGGCGGGGAGGAGGGCAGCGGTGAGGAGGGCAACGGTGAGGTCATGACCTCATCGTGCCCTCGGATGCGCATCCTCTGCAATTGTCGTTGCACATGGTGCAATACGTGTCCGGGTGGGCCGGCTCAGTGGACCTCCTCCACCAGCACATCCAGCGACCACGGCTTCCCCGCCTTCGCCGGTGCCTCGGCCTCCACCACGTACCCCAGGTCGCGCAGCGCCTCCACCAGCTCCGCGGGCCCCTCGGGCGCGCTCCCGGACGACAGCAGGCTGCGCACGATCCGCCCCTTCGTCGCCTTGTTGAAGTGGCTGACGACCTTCCGGGTCGGCGCGTGCAGCACCCGCACCGAGGCGGTCCGCCCGGCCACCTCACCCTTCGGCCTCCACGCCGCCGCGTACGCCGCCGACCGCAGGTCCAGCACCAGCCCGTCACCGGCGGCCCCGGGCAGCACCTCGGCCATCGACGCCCGCCAGAAGGCGCCCAGCGCCCCGAGCCCGGGCAGCTTCACGCCCATCGAGCAGCGGTAGGAGGGGATCCGGTCGGTCACCCGCACGGCACCCCACAGTCCGGAGAACACCAGCAGCGACCGGGCCGCCCGTTCCCCGGCGGCCGGGTCGAGGGAGGCTAGGTCCAGGGCGTCGTAGAGCACACCGGTATAGACCTCCCCGGCGGGCCGCGCCCCGGCCGTCCGCAACTCCGCGTTCTTGGCCACCTCGCCGCGCAGCCCCTCGCTCAGCCCGAGCACCTCGCGCGCCTTCTCCTCGTCGGCGGCGCACAGCTCGACCAGCTCGGCGAGCACGGCCTCCCGAGCAGGCGTCAGCCCCGGAAGGGACAGCGTCTCGGGCTTCAGCGGGGCACCCGGGCCGGACGCGGCCTTCCCCTCGGACGGCGGCAGCAGGACAAGCACACGGACTCCTTCATTCCGAACTCCTGGTCAGGGTACGGGGTGCGTCCGGCGGTCCCGGTGGCCCATACTCACCCGGGACGATCACGGGGAGGGGCCTCTCATGCGACACAAGGGCAGGGCGCGGGCCGTCGCGGCAGCGATGACGGCCGTGGTCGTCGTCGGCCCGACGAGCGGCTGCTCGTCCCACGACACGGCGCAGGACGACGAGACGCGGGAGCACTACTGCTCCGCGCTGGGGACCTGGCAGCGGACGAAGGCCCGCTCCGAGAACGCCGACGTCGCCGGGTACGCGGCCCTCGCCGCCGCACGACGGCTCGACCGAGAGGGCCTCGACCGCTCCGGCAGCCACGTCCTCCAGGACACCGCCCTGGCCGTCGACACCGCCGACACCGCCGCCGAGGGCCGCGTGGCGTCCTACTGCACCGACGCCGGCTTCGAGACGTACGTCCGCTGAGCCGCGCCCCCGGGGACGGTGATCCTGTGCCACGATCGAGAGAACGGTTCCCGATCTCTCGGACAGGTGATCAGCCCATGTCCCAGTCTGGCGAGCGACCGAAGGAGGGGCGTGACATGACTGCCATGGCACACGAACCGATCACGCAGGACCTCTTGCTGGAGTGGTTTCTCGACCTGGACGCCCCGGAGGGCTTCCGGGCGGAACTGATCGAAGGGGAGATCGTCGTGACACCGCCGCCGGACGGGGACCACGAGCACTGCATCAGCAGGATCGTGACGCAGGTGATCAGGCGCTCCCGTGTCGACATGGACTTCTCCGGCAACAAGGGCCTCAAGCTGAAGAACGCCGACGGCCTCCTCGCGGACCATGTGATCCCCGACGGCACCTTCGCGCCCGAGAGGTCCAGGCTCTATCGCGGAGCCGAGCCCTGGATGCCGTGCGACGGCGTCTCGCTGGTGCTGGAAGTGACCTCCGGCAAGCCCCTGGCCGACCGTGAGGTCAAACGCCATGCGTACGCGCGCGGCGGTATCCCGCTCTACCTGCTCGTCGACCGTCAGGAGTCGTCGGTCACGTTGTTCGGCGATCCGGGCCACGACGACTACCGGCAGCACTGCACCGTCGCCTTCGGCAAGTCGCTGACCCTGCCCGCCCCCTTCTCCTTCGACCTGGACACCGCTGACTTCCTCTGATCTCGTGGGCGAGGGGTGAGGAGCGGTGGACGCACGCGAACAGGCACGGTGGACCAGGGCCCGGCTGGGCACGGACGGACCGCCCCTCGACCTCCTCACCGCCCGTTTCGACCGCCACGTCTACGCCCCGCACGCCCACGACGAGTTCACGGTCGGCGTCACCGTCGGCGGCCTGGAGGTCATCGCCTACCGGGGCGGACACATCCACTCGGGACCGGGATCCCTCGTCGTCCTGGAACCCGGCGAGATGCACACCGGCGGCCCGGCCGCCCCCGAGGGCTACTCGTACCGCGCCCTGTACGCGGCGCCGGCCCTCCTCACCGACGGCACGCGCGGCGACGCCCTCCCGCACTTCCGCGAGCCCGTCCTCCAGGACCCCGAACTCGCCCGCGCCCTGCGCGCCGCCCACACTGACCTCGCCCGCTGCCCCGACCCCCTGGAGGCCGAGTCCCGCATCCCGTGGCTGCTCACGGCCCTGGCCCGCCGCCACTCCACGGCCCGCGCCGCCTGCGACACGGTCCCGGGAGCCGACCGCGTCGCCCGCGTCGTACGCGACCGCCTCGCCGACGAACTCCTCGCCCCGCCCTCCCTGGCGGCACTCGCCACCGACCTGGGCCTGTCCCGGTACCAACTCCTGCGCGCCTTCCGCACGACGATGGGGATACCGCCGTACGCCTGGCTCGCCCAGCACCGGGTGGCCAGGGCGCGCGGACTCCTAGACGCGGGGCTGCGGCCCGCCGAGGCGGCGGCCCTGGTGGGCTTCGCCGACCAGGCGCACCTGACGCGCTGGTTCCGCCGCGTCCTCGGCGTGACCCCGGCGGCGTACCGCAACAGCGTTCAAGACGGCGGGTGAGGGCGGCCCGCAGACTGCCGCCATGACTGCACGCGGCTGGGCCCTGTTCTCCCTGATGGGAGTGGTCTGGGGCATCCCCTATCTGATGATCAAGGTGGCGGTGGAGGACCTCTCCCCGTCCGTGGTCGTGTTCACCCGGTGCGCGCTCGGCGCCGCCCTCCTGCTCCCCTTCGCCCTCCGCCAGGGAGGCCTCGCCCGGACGGTCCGGGCGCACTGGGCACCGATGCTGGCCTTCGCCGTCATCGAGATCATCGGCCCCTGGTGGACCCTCACCGACGCCGAACGCCACCTCTCCAGCTCCACCGCCGGCCTGCTCATCACGGGCGTCCCCATCGTCGCCGTCCTCCTGGCCCGCTTCTTCGGCGCCGAGGAACGGGTCGGCGCCCGCCGGATCACCGGACTCGGCGTCGGCCTCGGGGGCGTCGCCGTCCTCACCGTGCCGCACCTCACCGGCGGCGACGCCCGCTCGCTCGCCGAGGTGCTGGTGACGGTCGTCGGCTACGCCACCGCGCCCCTCGTAGCCGCCCGCCACCTCAAGGACGTCCCCACCCTCCAGCTCATCACCCCCTGCCTCACCCTGGCCGCCGTCGTCTACGCCCCCGCCGCCTTCCTGACCCGGCCCGCCGCCCTCCCCCCGGGCGAGGTCCTGGCGGCCCTGGCCGGCCTCGGCGTCGTCTGCACCGCGGTCGCCTTCGTGGCCTTCCTGGAGCTGATCAGGGAGGTCGGACCGACCCGGGCCGGCGTCATCACCTACGTCAACCCGGCGGTCGCCGTCGCCGCGGGCGCCCTCTTCCTGGACGAGGACCTGACCCTCGGCATCGGCGTCGCCTTCACCCTGATCCTGGCCGGCTCGGTCCTCGCGACGGCCGCCGCCGGTCCGCGGCCGGGGGCCCGCCGGGTACCATGGTCGGCACGGCAGACGAGCCGGGCGGGCGGCCGCGTGGAGTCCCTTGCGGGACTTCCCGAGGAACGTCCGGGCTCCACAGGGCAGGGTGATGGCTAACGGCCACCCGGGGTGACCCGCGGGACAGTGCCACAGAAAGCAGACCGCCGGAGGCTTCGGCCCCCGGTAAGGGTGAAACGGTGGTGTAAGAGACCACCAGTGCCCAGGGCGACCTGGGCAGCTAGGTAAACCCCACCCGGAGCAAGGTCAAGAGGAGACGCCTCCTCGCACGAGGGGGCGGCTCTGCGCGGACGTTCGAGGGCTGCCCGCCCGAGTCCGCGGGTAGACCGCTGGAGGCCGGTGGCAACGCCGGTCCTAGATGGATGGCCGTCGCCGGCGGGCCCGCGAGGACCCGCCGGAACAGAACCCGGCGTACAGCCCGACTCGTCTGCCACACCCCTCCGGCCCAGGCCGGAGGGGGTGCCCAGGCTGCCCTTCGGCTCCGGGGTCGCATCGGGTGGGCAGACCGTTTCCCGGGGCAACCCACCCTCGCGCCACGACGGTTCGCCCCGTCGCGCCGAAGGGCCTTGCCCGTGCGGTGCGGTCGGGGTCGAGTCCCGCATCGGCGTCATGCGGCCGCGCGCCACCTGTTGTTGAAACGGCCGCGCGACGGCGGCCCGCACGTCCGCCACGTCCTGGGCGAGAACCCCATGAGTTCCTGATCAATAAGGCTCTTGGGGCCGAGGCGATTCCACGGAGGGTGCCGAGCCCTGCCCGGCACCCCGCTCGACGACCCGAGAAGACCTGCGGCGGAACATCAACTCGAACATGACTGTTCAGGTTAGGCGGTGATGCGCTACGTTAACTCATACAGCCTGTATGAATTAGGAGGCCTGTTGATGGCCCACGCCGCCCACACCACCGCCGAGACGCATCCCGGGCCAACGGCTCACCCGCGGCGCTGGATGCTGCTCACGCTTCTCTGTCTCGCTCAGTTCATGCTGATCGTGGACGTGACGGTGATCAACGTCGCGCTCCCCGGCATCGGCGCCGATCTCCACCTCAGCCGTGAGACCCTGACCTGGGCGGTCACCGCCTACACGCTCTGCTTCGGCAGCCTCATGCTGCTGGGCGGCCGTCTGGCCGACGCCTTCGGCGCCCGGCGCCTGCTGCTGACCGGTCTGGCGCTGTTCACCCTCGCCTCACTCGTGACCGGCCTGGCGGAGAACGCCACCGTCCTGATCGGTGGACGGCTCTCGCAGGGCGTCGGCGCGGCCCTGATCTCCCCGGCCGCGCTCGCCACGCTCACCCGCACCTTCCACGGTTCCGAGCGCAACAAGGCGTTGGGCATCTGGGCCATGCTCGGCGGCATCGGCTTCGCGGTCGGTGCGATCCTCGGCGGCCTGCTCACCGCCGGCCCGGGCTGGAGCTGGGTCTTCTTCATCAACGTCCCGGTCGGCCTGGGCGTCTTCCTCCTGCTCCCCCGGCTCCTGCCCGCGTCCGCGCCGCACGGCGACCGCCGCGTCGACCTGCCGGGCGCCGTCCTGGTGACCGCTGCGACCGGATCGCTCATCTACGGCCTGATCAAGGCGGGCGACGCGGGCTGGGGTTCGGCCGACACACTGGTGCCGCTGTTCGGTTCCGTCGTCCTCTACGCCGTCTTCCCCCTCGTCGAGCGGAGGGCCTCCGCCCCGCTGATGGACCTCCGCGTCCTCGCCAAGCGTCCGGTCGCCGCCGGCTCGTTCCTGATGCTCATCGCCACCGGTCTGCTGCTCGGCTTCGTCTTCCTCGGGTCCCTCTACCTCCAGGACGTGCGCGACCTCTCCGCCCTGTCCGCCGGAGCCCTGCTGCTGCCCGTCGCCGTCGCGACCGCGATCGGCGCCCACCTCGCGGCGCACCTCGTCGCCCACGCGGGAGCGCGTCCCGTCGCCGCCGGCGGACTGCTCGTCTCGGGCGGCGGAGGGCTGGTGCTCGCCCTGGTCGACGGCACCGCCGGCACGGTCGCCGGCCTGGCCGTCGGCGCGATCGGCATCATCACCGTCTTCGTCTCCGCGACCACCACCGCGCTGGGCTTCATCTCCCACCACGAGGCCGGCGTCGCCTCCGGAGTCGTCAACACGTTCCACGAAGTCGGCGGAGCCGTGGGCGCCGCGATCGTCTCGACCGTCGCCGCCACCGGCATCGCCGAGCATTCCGCAACCGGCTTCCACGCCGCCTACACCGTCCTGGCCGTCGTGGCGGCGGTGGCAGCGGTCGTCGCGCTGGTGGTGGTCCCCCGAGGCAAGGCCGAAGTCCCCGAGGGCGTCCACGTCCACTGAAAGGAACGACTCACGGTCTCTAGACTTCCTCCCATGGACTCCGGACACCACAACGGCGCCGCGAAGGCCCGAGGGGGCAGATCCGCCCACCCCCGCCGGGCCGACGCGGAGCGCAACATCGCCGCGATCCTCGCCGCCGCCACCACGTGCTTCGCCAAGAACCCCCACGCGAGCATGACCGAGATCGCGGCGACGGCCGGAGTGGGCCGGGTCACCCTCTACGGCCACTTCTCCTCACGCGAGGCGCTCCTCAGTGAATTGATGGAGCGCGCCCTGGGCGAGGTCGCCGCGGTTCTCGCCGCCACCGACCTCGACCAGGGGCCGGCCGACGAGGCCCTCCGGTCCCTCATCCGTTCCTCCTGGCAACTGCTCGACCGCAACCTGCGCATGCTGCACGCCGCCCGCCGTGCCCTGCCCGCGGAAGCCGTCCACGATCACCACGTCGAGATCCTGTCGGCGATGGAACGGCTCATCACCCGAGGGCGGCAGGAAGGAGTGTTCCGGGACGACCTCCCCTCCCACTGGCTGGTCGGCACCGTCTACGCCCTGGTCCAGGCGGCCGGAGACCAGGTCGAAGCCGGCCGGTTCACCTCCGAGGAGGCCCTCGGTGCTCTCGAGGCGACCCTCGCCTCGGCCCTCCGCGGCGGAACCGCCCGGTGAATACGGGCCGGCCGGTCACCCGGCCGGCCGGGTGAGAGGACCGCCGGGCACCGGCGGTGCCCCATCGGGCAGTTCACCCTGTCCCCGGGTCCGGTGACTCCCCGTCACGGGCGCGCTAGCGTCCGAGCGTGAGCCGATACACCCCGCCGACACCGCGCCACGCCGCGGTGCCTTCACGGAGCCGGCCCGGCACGTGAGCAAGGACAGGGAAGGCACGGCGTACCCCCGGGCGGTGGGGACGGCCGGGCACGACGACGGCCTCCGGCCGGACCCCGCGGCACCGCCCCCCGATCCGGCGGAACACCGCCCGGCCCGGCCCGGACCGCAGCCGCCCGTCACGCAGCCGCCCGTCACGGAGCCGCCCGTCACGGAGCCGGTCATCCCCTCACCGGCCGGGAACCCGTCGGCCGCCGGCACGACCGGTACGGCCGGCGCCCGCACCTCCCCGCGCCGTCGCCGCGGACCCGGTCCCCTCGTCCTGATCGTGCTGCCCGGCCTGGTGACGCTCACCGGGGTCCTCGCCCTCGCCGCCCGGTACGGCCTCCCCGGCACGGACCTGGCACAGGACCCGGACCCGGGCCGGTCGTCCGTCGGCAACGTGGACGGCTCCTACGTCCCCTGGCTGCGCCGGGCGACCGCGGACTGCCCGGGCGTCACCCCCGCCCTCCTCGCCGCCCACATCGACCAGCTCTCCGGATGGCAGGGCGACACCGCGAGCCTCACCGAGCGGGGCATCGCCCGGTTCACGGACGCCGACTGGAAGACCTGGGGCCGCGACGAGGACGGCAACGGCACCTCCTCGCCGCGCGACGCGGTGGACGCGATCATGGCGCTGGGGCGCAAGGACTGCTCCCTGGCGAAGGAGGTGACCGCCCTGCGTACCGAGGGCATCGTCAACGGTGACCTTGCCGACCTCACGCTCGCCGCCTACCGGAGCGGGACGGACCAGGTCGAGAAGGCGGGCAAGGTCCCCGCCCCGGCCCGCGCGTTCGTCGCCGAGGTCAAGAAGCGGCTGCCGCAGTACGACGCCCTGGTCCGGCAGAACCCCGAGCAGGAGAGCGGCCGGGCCCCCGGCGCGCTGCTGGTGCCGCCCGTCACCGTGCTCACCGTCACCTCGCCGTTCGGTTCGCGCTCCCACCCGCTGACCGGGGTCACCAAGCTCCACACGGGCGTCGACTTCGGTGCGCCGCAGGGGGCCCAGGTGTCCGCGGCGCGGGAGGGGCGGGTCGAGTTCGCGGGCACGACCCCGGCCTACGGCAACCGCGTGGTGATCGACCACGGCACGATCAACGGCAAGCGGCTGCAGACCACCTACAGCCATCTGGCCGTCCTCCAGGTGTCCGCCGGCCAGAACGTGTCCGCCGGCCAGTCCGTCGGGCTGGTCGGCTCCACCGGCCTGTCCACCGGCCCGCACCTCCACTTCGAGGTGCTTTACGACGGCCAGTACACGGACCCGGTCGCCTGGCTCGACAGCGGCGGCTGAACTCCGTCCCCGTCCTCGAGGGGTTTCCTGGGCGGGGCAGGGGGTTCCCAGGTCTGCGACGTGGTGTGCCGCGCAGGGTTGTCGATCAGCCACCAGTTCCGGCAGGGTGCTCGGCGGCCGGCTGCGCGAACGGTGACAGGGGGGAGCCCGGGTGACGTCCGGCACCCGACGTTCCGTAGTCTCCTGGCTGTTTCGCGCAGCACCCGGTGCAGGAGGAGGCGGACCGCATGGCCCCCACGCGATACGACCAGCGGGTCCGGGTGTTCGTCCAGGTCCGCGGCGGTGAGCACGACTGGCGGGAGGCGGAGGCCCGCTTCGAGGCGCACGGCTGGCCGGTGCGCGACGCGCACCCCGCGGGCCAGGGGCCGCTGGGCGCGGCGCTGGAACCCGACCCCGGATCCCGTGTGTACGAGATAGAGGTCCGCCTCTTCGGCGCGGCCAAGGGCAGTGACCGGGGCGCGGCCGACCGGGTCCGCAAGGTGCTGCGCGGCGCCCGCCTCGAAGGCTACGTCCGCCGGGCCGAACCGCTCGAGCGGGACCGGGAGCTGTTCCCTCACTGGAGGGTCGTCAGCACCGCCCACCGGCGTCCGGGCAGGCAGCCGGCCTGGCGGAGGCACCTCACCCGCGCCGTCACCCGGCTCGGCGGACACGACACCGGCGCGTTCGTCGCCAGCGGCCCGCGCCAGGCCCTGCGGCTGGCCCGCGCGGACGCCCCCGCCGGAGCCCCCCGCCCCGCCGTGGCCGTCAGGCCGCTGGACGGGCGGCGGCGTGAACCCGCTCCTTACCGGCGGGAGGAGCGGCTGGAGCGCTCGGTGTACACGCTGATCCTGCGGGCCCTGCTGGCGGCGGGCGCCCTCACACTGGCCTCGGCGGCGGTCCCCGGTGCCCCGCGGTGGATCCTGGGGGCCGTGGCGCTCTTCGCGGCGTGCGGAGCCCTCTGGTCCGGCTGGGACATGAGCGGGGAGGGCAAGCGGTACGAGGGCGTCGCCGTCGCCGTGCTCTGCCTGCTGGTTCTCGCCGCTTCCGGGACGGGCCTCCTCGGCGGCGACGACACGGCGTGGACCGCACGCCGCATCCTCACGACCGCGGTGGTGGCCGTCGTCCTCGCGGGGCTGTGGCTCCTGGTGCGGCAGTGGACGTGGGGCGAGTGGGTCGCCTGGGCGGTTCCGCTGGCGGTGACCCTGACCGTCTCCGCGTTCGTGGCGGCGGGATCCGTCCTGCACGCCCTGTACGCCGACGGTCTCTCCTTCGGCCCGGAGGATCTCGACGTGCCCCCGGTCTGGCAGTTCGCGGCCGCGGTGAAGCTGCTGGTGATGCTGAGCCTCGTCATGGTCGTCCCGGCCTGGTGGGGGTTCGCCAAGCACCGGCACCACCGGTACGCCGTCCCGGGGGACGGCACGAACGTCATCCTGAACGTGTGCCTCTTCGTGGCGATGCTCGCGGGCGCGGGGCTGCAGGCGTTGCACTCCGCCGGGACGGCCGTGGACCGGACGGTCGCGGCGGCCGCGCGCGGCGAGGACCCGCCGTCGTACTTCGGCGTCGAGCCGGAGTGGACCTGCGTACGGCTCGTCGTGCCGGCCGGTGAACTGGCCGGGGAAGGACCGCCGTTGAAGCCGACCAGGCCCTACCTCTCCTTCGGCGTCGCGGGAGAGACGGCGGTCCTGTGGGACCCGGTCACCCGCGAACCGGTGAAGCTGCCGGCGAACCAGGTGTGGCTGGGGCCGGCGGAGTCGGGGAAGGTCACGTGCCCGGAGCGGCCACCCGGAGCATCGAAACATTCGTAAAGACCTCCCCACGTTTCTGATCTACAGGGTGACCCGACCTGTCAGGAAACGCTTCATCGCTGGTGAGTGCATATCTGAGCAGCCGGTATCCGCTGACTCTTCGATCCTTCGACGCTCGAACCTTTCGAAACAAGTACCGAAACTATTGACGCTTGACGCGAACAGGCCAACACTGGCGCCGTTGTCGATCCCCCCAGGAGAGGAAGCACCGCCATGAGCGTGCTCGTCCAACCCGTGCGGCGCGGCAGTCGCGGCGTCGCACTGCTCGTCAGAACCGCGTGGGCCGTCGCCCTGGCCGCCCTGGCCGCGATGATGCTGCCGGGCACCGCTCACGCCGACACGGTCGTGACCACCAACCAGACCGGTACCGACAACGGCTACTACTACTCGTTCTGGACCGACAGCCAGGGCACCGTCTCCATGAACCTGGCGTCCGGCGGCCGGTACAGCACCTCGTGGCGCAACACCGGCAACTTCGTCGCGGGCAAGGGCTGGAGCAACGGCGGGCGCAGGACCGTGCAGTACTCGGGCACGTTCAACCCGTCCGGCAACGCGTACCTGGCCCTCTACGGCTGGACGTCCAACCCGCTCGTCGAGTACTACATCGTCGACAACTGGGGCACCTACCGGCCCACGGGCACCTTCATGGGCACCGTGAACAGTGACGGCGGCACCTACGACATCTACAAGACGACGCGGTACAACGCCCCGTCCGTCGAGGGCACCCGCACCTTCGACCAGTACTGGAGCGTGCGGCAGTCGAGGCGGACCGGCGGCACCATCACCACGGGCAACCACTTCGACGCCTGGTCGCGTGCCGGGATGCCGATGGGCAGCTTCAACTACTACATGATCATGGCGACCGAGGGCTACCAGAGCAGCGGCAGCTCCGACATCACGGTCGGCGGCACGAGCTCCGGCGGTGGCGGCGGTGGCGGCGGTGGCGGCGGTGGCGGCGGTGGTGGTGGTGGCTGCACCGCCACGCTGTCGGCCGGGCAGAAGTGGGGTGACCGGTACAACCTCAACGTCTCGGTGAGCGGGGCCAGCAACTGGACGGTGACGATGAACGTGCCGTCCCCGGCGAAGGTGCTGTCCACCTGGAACGTCAGCGCCAGTTACCCGAGTTCACAGGTGCTGACGGCCAGGTCCAACGGCAGCGGCAACACCTGGGGCGCGACCATCCAGGCCAACGGCAACTGGACCTGGCCCAGCGTCTCCTGCAGCGCGGGCTGACCCCGGACACGAGGAACGAGGAGGACCCACTCGTATGCGCACCAGACCCCGCCCGTCATGGCGTTCCCGCGTCACCGGGGTGGCAGCCGCCGGGCTGACCGTCGCCGCGCTGGCCGCCGCGGGCACCGTCACCGCCGATGCCGCGCCCGCCGCCGCACCCGCACGGGCCGCCGCCTGCAACGGCTACGTCGGCCTCACCTTCGACGACGGCCCCTCGAGCACCACCCAGGCCCTGCTCAACGCCCTCAAGCAGAACGGGCTGCGGGCCACCATGTTCAACCAGGGCCAGTACGCGGCCCAGAACCCGTCACTCGTCCGCGCCCAGGTCGACGCCGGCATGTGGGTCGCCAACCACAGCTACACCCACCCGCACATGACCCAGCTCGGCCAGGCCCAGATGGACGCGGAGATCTCCCGCACCCAGCAGGCCATCGCGAACGCGGGCGGCGGCACGCCGAAGCTGTTCCGCCCGCCCTACGGCGAGACCAACTCCACGCTGCGCTCGGTCGAGGCCAAGTACGGCCTGACCGAGGTCATCTGGGACGTCGACTCGCAGGACTGGAACAACGCCAGCACCGACGCCATCGTGCAGGCCGTGTCCCGGCTGGGCAACGGCCAGGTCATCCTCATGCACGACTGGCCCGCCAACACGCTCGCGGCGATCCCCCGCATCGCGCAGACCCTGGCGAGCAAGGGCCTGTGCTCCGGCATGATCTCCCCGACGACCGGACGCGCGGTCGCCCCCGACGGCGGCGGCACCGGTGGCGGTGGCGGGGGTGGCGGTGGTGGTGGCTGCACCGCCACGCTGTCGGCCGGACAGAGGTGGGGTGACCGGTACAACCTCAACGTCTCGGTGAGCGGGGCCGACAACTGGACGGTGACGATGAACGTGCCGTCCCCGGCGAAGGTGCTGTCCACCTGGAACGTCAGTGCCAGTTACCCGAGTTCACAGGTGCTGACGGCCAGGTCCAACGGCAGCGGCAACACCTGGGGCGCGACCATCCAGGCCAACGGCAACTGGACCTGGCCGACGGTCAGCTGCAGCACCGGCTGACCCGGCCGAGGACCCGTGGCGCGACGGCCACCGGCCGTCGCGCCACGGGCCGCAAAAGGAGGTGCGCGCACCGGCGGGCCCGGGATACGTTCCTGCCTGTTCGAGGGGGAACCGACATGACGAAGCTCAACCAGATCATCGCCGTCGAGAAGGGCGTCAAGAGCAAGGCGCTCCAGGACGTCACCGCCGCGCACGCCAAGGTGCAGAAGCCCGCGCTGCTGGCCGGCATCTCGCGCACGTACCAGCCGAAGGACGAGGAGGGCGAGCAGCTGCCGCCCGAGTCCACGCGGGTGCAGGTACGGGCCGAGGACGTGCTGCGCGAGATGTCCACCTCGCTGACCCGGCTGTTCGACGTGACCGCCACCAAGGACTGGGCGAACTGCACGGCCCGCGCGGACGTCACGGTCGACGGGCGGACGGTCGTCGCCGACGTCCCGGTCGGCCACCTGCTCTTCCTGGAGAAGCAGCTCACCGACCTGCACGCCTTCGTCAAGAAGCTGCCCACGCTCGACGCCGCCGAGTCCTGGTCCCAGGACCCGTCCACGGACTGGTGGAAGACGGACCCGGTCCGCACGATCCGCACCAAGAAGGTCCCGCGCAACCACGTCAAGGCCGAGGCGACCGACAAGCACCCGGCGCAGGTCGAGGTGTACTACGAGGACGTCCCGATCGGGTACTGGACGACGGTGAAGTTCTCCGGGGCGCTCCCGGCGCGGCGGGTGAACGAGCTGCTGGAGCGGGTCGAGAAGCTCCAGCAGGCCGTGAAGTTCGCCCGCGAGGAGGCCAACGGCGCCGAGGTCGCCGACCAGCGGGTCGGCGACGCGGTGTTCGGCTACCTGTTCGGCTGACGCCGGTCACGGGTAGCCCCACGATCGCCCTCGCGTGCGAGCGCGGGGGTGCGCGACAGGCGCGGGCCGGATTGAGGACCGGCTCGCGCGACGAGCGCAAGCTGAAACTGAAGTTCAGCCTGAAAGGCGCAGGCGAAACGCCTGAACCGTCAAACTCAGACTCTCGCTCCAGCTTCAGCATCGCCGCCCATCGCCGGATCGACCGGGTACGGACGAACGCCGTCGGATGCGAGTTCGACTCTCGCCTGCACCTCTCGCGCGGTGCGGTAGTTCAAAGGAAGAACACGACGGCATGATGACTGATCCGTCCCCTTAAACGCGCCGGCGTGCGCGTTCGGGTGGCATCCCCAGGGGCCCGGGAGCTGGATACGACTCCCGGGCTCCGCCACGTCCGGGGCGCGCCACGTCCGGGGCGCGCCGGCCCGGACGTCCGCTCAGCACCAGCGGGTGCGCGGGCAGTTCCAGCCGCCTCCGCCTCCGCCACCGCCCCCGCCGGACGAGCTCCCGGAGCTGTCCGGCAGCCCGTTCGGCCAGCTGCTGTTGCGGTTCCGGTCGCCGGGGAACGGGTCGCGGTAGTCGGGGTCTCCGTCGTCGTCGCGGTCCGGCAGGTTCGGCCTGTCGCCGTCCTCCCGGTCCGGGTCCGGGCAGCCGTTGTCCGGGTCGGTCAGTTCGAGGGTCACCCACAGGCCGACGGTGACGTCCCCGCCCTCGGCCGGGTCGGTCGCGCACACGCGCCAGTCGTCGTACTCACCCTCGTCGGGCAGCTGGTCGTTGAGGTACGCCGTGTCCGCCCGGATGTGATCGGCCGGGACGGTCCCGAGGCCGACGACCTCCTTGTGCGCCGTCTTCCACGTCTTCCAGACCAGATCCGGCATCGTCGGCCACGGGACGGGACCGCCGTCCGTCTCGGGGCACGGGCTGCCGACCTTCACCGCCCCGAAGTCGATCGTCTTCGTTCCGGACGACGTCCAGCCGGTCTTCTGGAAGCAGACGGTCCAGTTGAGGCGCATCATGATGCTCTTGTCCTGGTCGGACGCGTCGTGCTCGTCGACGCCGAAACCGGCCGCCTCAGCCTTCTCGCGGGCGTCGTCCAGCGTCATGCCCCGGTAGTCCGCGGCCTCCGGCCGAGGCTTGGTGCTCGGCTTCGCGCTCGGGGACGGCGACACGGAGGCGAGGGCCCCGGCCGTGCCTCCTCCGGCTCCCGCCTTCCCGTCCGCCTCCGCCGCGGCGGTCGACGCCCCGCCCTCGGGCGTCTCCGGGAGGACCGCGCCGAGCAGCGCCATGGCCCCGATCGTGGCGGCCACCTTCACGCCCTTCTGCCAGGGACTGTCCTTCCAGATCAGGACGATCGCGGCGATCAGGGCGAGGAAGCCCACGTACTCGTTGAGCAGACCGAGCAGGGGAACGGCGAGTACGGAACCGGCGCGGGCCTGGCCGGTCCGCCACCAACGGGCCCCGGGGCCCGCCGGACCGGCGGGTGGTGGTGGCGTGGGAGGGGTGGGCGGATGGTGCATGAGCGGTGTCTTTCCTGGAGCAGGGTCCTGAAGGCCCGTGAGGCTCTACCGACCCTCTGCCGAGCGACCGCATCGTACAGAGGCGGTCATACCGGATGGAACGGCGGCTGCCGCTGTCCGCAGGTGACCGGTACGCCGCCGCTCACGGGAACGCTCCTCCGGGAAGCGGGTCAAGCTTCCCCCGGCTCGGACGCTTGGTGGGGAAAGCGGGCGCAGGTGACCGTCCGACACCCCTCGCGGCCGTCCCGCGCATCCGGGAGCGACCACGGGCACATGAGGGCAGGGGAGCCGCGACCTCTCGCGGACCGAGTCAGCCGACGCTAGCGGACGGGGCCCTGCTCGTCGACGAGGAAGTCAGGCCTTCCACGGAACAGGTCAGTGGTCACCGGTCCGTAGGCGACGTTGAAGGTGTCCAGCCAGTAGGACCAGTCCCGGATCCCCAGCGCGCTGCTGAAGCGGTAGTTCAGCTGCCAACGGACCCACTGCCCGGGGGCGAGGCGCACGGCCGGCAGGCGTCGTCGCCGTGGCGGCAGGGCGAACAAAGGCTCCACTCGTGGGAAGACCCGCAGGCGTCCTTCGGCTTCACGGAGTTGTACATCGACCTTGCCCAGGTCCTCAAGAGTGTCATGAGGCTGGAAACCGTCCTCCTCGCGCATGCGCACCACGTGCGCCGGCGGCCGCGGTGCAGGGGGAAGGGGAACCCGATCGGGGCGGCATTCCTGCGCGCGGCACTCCCGCCTCCCCGGGACTCCTTGGTCCACGATGTCCGCACCCACTGCACGGTGATCTCCATGTCACCTCACTCCCCGTCCGGCTCGTTCAGGATCTCGCCGTAGTAGTGGCGCCGCTGGCTCAGCGTCCGGGCGACGTCCTCGTCCGTGACCCGGGAGATCTCCCCGAGGTGCCCCAAGAGGTTGTCCCGTTGGGGATGGGCGGAGCCTTTGACGTACTCCGTGGTGACGGACACCCCGGCGGCGAGCAGCAGGTGGTGCGGAAGGCCGCACCAGGTGTCGAAGCTCCGGCAGACGGCTCCCCACAGGAGCCAGACGTCCTCGACGCGGCGTTCTTCGGCGACCCGCAGAGCGGCGAGTTCGATGCTGTGGCTGAATCCCCAGGAGTGCCCGTGCCACCGTGTCTCCTGAAGCAGCAGGAACCGGGCGAAGTCCCCGTCTTCCCGGCAAGGCTCCCGGACCAGGGCTTCGAGGACCTGCTGCCTGTCCTCCGAGCGGGAATCCACGGGCAGCCCGTCCGCGGTGTGCTGCCCGTCGAACTCCAGAAGCTCCCACCGCTCGGGGTCCCCGCGCCACCACACCAGGTCGGGTACGGCGGGACGGCTCATGGGCGTGCCTTCCGTGCGAGGAGGGACGTCGTTGTATGTACGCGATCAGCGTCGGCGGGGACGGCCCAGTTTCGCACGACTGCTGCCGGCCCTGGGCCGTCTGCGAGCCACCTGAGGGGCGATCGCGTCGAGCCGCGGTTCCGGTCGCGGATCATGTCCCGCAGGGCGGTCCGGGCGGCAGCCAGGTCGTCCCGTGCCTCGGCCGCCCCGTCCTGCAGGCTCCCGCCCCTTCCCCGCACTGCCGGTCCGCGTCGACCGCCCGGCCCGCGGGAGCCGTTTCCCGGCACGCCGGGGCGGGTCAGTCGAACAGCTTCTCCTGCTTGCTCTCCGCCGCCTTCCGCATCCGCCTGTTCCGTGCCCCCACGACCACCGTCGTCGCCGCGGCCGTCACCGCGAAGGCCGCCGGGACCATCCAGTTCCGGTTGACCGCGTGGCCCAGGGCGTGGTCCACGGAGAGGCGGCCGGGGCCCGTGACCGCGAGGCCGGCGGCCGTCAGGCCCAGGGAGGCCGCGTACTCGTAGCCGCCGCTCTGGGCGAAGAAGCCGTTCGGGGCGTGCACCGCCGCGACGCCCGCCATCGCGCCGGCCGCCGCCGCACCCGCGGCCGGGGTGGCCAGGCCCAGCGCCAGCAGGACGCCGCCGCCGGCCTCCGCGAGGCCCGCCGCGGTCGCGCTGGCCCGGCCCGGGGCGTAGCCCATGGCCTCCATGGCCCGGCCGGTCCCCTCGAGCCCCCCGCCGCCGAACCAGCCGAGCAGCTTCTGCGCACCGTGGGCGGCCAGGACGCCTCCCGTCCCCAGACGGAGCAGCAGCAGTCCGAGATCGCGTCGGTCGTAGCAGGTCATGTCGGCTCCTTCGGGAGAACGTGAGGTGATGCCCCTCCTCGCGTTCCCACCGTCACACCGGCCCCGCGCCCCCGCACCCGACCGGTCCGCAGCGGGCGCCGTTCGGGTGGCGGGGGTGCGGGACCGGTGTGACGCTGGCCGGCATGACGATCCAGACCACCCGACTCAGCGACCCGGCCGTGAGGGCCTTCGTCGCCGCCGTCAACGCCCACGACCGCGAGGCCTTCATGGCGCTGCTCGCGCCGGACGCCACCATGGCCGACGACGGCGACGACCGGGACCTCGCCCAGTGGATCGACCAGGAGATCTTCTCCTCCAACGGCCACCTGGAGGTCGACAACGAGTCGAACGGCGGACGCTCCCTCATCGCCCGCTACCGCAACGACACCTGGGGCGAGATGCGCACCCGGTGGAGCTTCACCGTGGACGACGACGGCCGCATCGCGCGGTTCGAGACCGGGCAGGCGTAACCGGGGCCGTGCAAGGCCGCGCGGTCGCACTTGCCTTCGGGTGCGCTTCAACTCCTAGCGTCCCCGGGCATGGAGACCAACGGAACGACCAGGACCACCAGGACCCTCGGCCGAGGGGGCATCGAGGTCAGCGCGCTCGGTTTCGGCTGCTGGGCCATCGGCGGCGAATGGCGGGACACCGCCGGGCAGCCGCTCGGCTGGGGACGCGTCGACGACGACGAGTCCGTACGGGCGATCCGGCGCGCCCTCGACCTCGGCGTCACCTTCTTCGACACGGCGGACGTCTACGGCACCGGGCACAGCGAACGCGTGCTGGGCCGCGCCCTCGGCAAGCGACGGGACGACGTGGTCGTCGCCACCAAGTGGGGCAACGTCTTCGACGCGGACACCCGCACCCTCACCGGCGCCGACGACTCGCCCGCGTACGTCCGCCGAGCGCTCACCGCGTCGCTGGAGCGCCTGGGCACCGACCACGTGGACCTCTACCAGCTGCACCTCGCCGACGCCGACCCGGAGCGCGCCGCGGACCTCCGCGACGTCTGCGAGGAGCTCGTGACGGAGGGGCTGGTGCGCGCGTACGCGTGGAGCACGGACGACCCCGCGCGGGCCGCCGTGTTCGCGTCCGGTGAGCACTGCGCGGCCGTGCAGCACCGGGCCAACGTCCTCCAGGACGCGCCCGAGATGATCGCCCTGTGCGAGGCCTCGGGGCTGGCGAGTGTCAACCGCAGCCCGCTCGCCATGGGGCTGCTCGGCGGCAGACACGCGGACCGGCGGGCCCCGGCGGCCGGGGACATCCGCAGCAGACCGCCGGCCTGGCTGCCGGGGTTCGGGGACGGGACCGGTGCCGACCCGGAGTGGCTGGCGCGGGTCGAGGCGCTGCGGGACGTCCTCACCTCGGGCGGCCGCACGCTCGCGCAGGGCGCGCTGGCCTGGCTGTGGGCCCGCAGTGACCGCACCGTGCCGATCCCCGGGTTCCGTTCCGTCGCGCAGGCCGAGGAGAACGCGGGCGCGCTGGAGAAGGGGCCGCTCACCGACGGCCAGACGGCCGAGGTCGAGCGGATCCTCCGGGGCTGACGCCGACGGGCATGTCGGCGGCAGCCGTCCGCCCACCGGTGCGCATCCCGCGGTCCCGCGCGGGATCCACCCCCCTCCGGTGGCCGGAACGGCTGCCGCCTCCCCCCTCGCCATGGTTCGCGGAATCCTGGAAGGCCGACGCTCCGAGTGTGAAGCTTCGGTGAAGGAAAGTTGAGCATAAGTCCGCCGCCGGCCGCAAGGGTGCGGACTGTTGAATTCCGGTTGTGCGGATCGCCGACGGGCCGTCAAGGGGACCGCCCGAGCGGTCCGTTCAGCCGCGCCCCACGTACGGCATCGTCGTCGCCATGACCGTCGCGAACTGCACGTTCGCCTCCAGCGGCAACTCCGCCATGTGCCGCACCGTGCGCGCCACGTCGACGACGTCCATCACCGGCTCGGGCGCCATCTCCCCGTTGGCCTGGAGCGCTCCGGTCCGCATACCGGCCGTCATGTCGGTCGCCGCGTTGCCGATGTCGATCTGGCCGACCGCGATGCCGTAGGGCCGGCCGTCCAGGGACAGCGACTTGGTCAGGCCCGTCAGCGCGTGCTTGGTCGCCGTGTACGCCACCGAGTGCGGACGCGGCGTGTGCGCGGAGATCGAGCCGTTGTTGATGATCCGGCCGCCCTGCGGAGTCTGCTCCTTCATCTGCCGGTACGCCGCCTGCGCGCACAGGAACGCCCCGTTGAGGTTGGTGTCCACCACGTGCCGCCACGCGTCGTAGGGCAGCTCCTCGACCGGCACGCCGCCCGGGCCGAACGTCCCGGCGTTGTTGAACAGCAGGTCCAGCCGCCCGAACCGGTCGCGCACGGCGGCGAACAGGGCGGCCACGTCCTCGGGCCGTGACACGTCGGTCCGCACGGCGAGCGCGGCGCCGCCGGGGACGAGCGCGGCCGTCTCCTCCAGGGTCCCGGCGCGCCGGCCGGCCAGGACCAGCGTCCAGCCCGCGCGCAGCAGTTCGGCGGCGACCGCGCGGCCGATGCCGGAACCGGCACCCGTGACCACGGCGATCCTCTCCCGGCCGGTCATGTCGTACGTCCCCTCGTCAGCGGTTCTCGCGGTGTTCATGAAGCCGCAGCGTACGCGTGGGGGACGGACCGGCGATCATGCGGAACTCATCCGTCCGCCACAGGCCCGTCATGTCCGCGCCAAGATGGCGTCGTTCCCGGCCATTCGAATGCCCCCTGCACCCACCGCAAGGGGAGGAACGGATGACACCCGCGAACCACCAGGACCCGAACCGTGCCCGGACCGACCGGGCCGACCGGGCCGCGCACGCGCCCGAACTCCGCGCCGCCGCCCGCCACCTGGGCCGCCGCCGCTTCCTGACCGTCACCGGCGCCGCCGCGGCGCTCGCCTTCTCCGTGAACCTGCCCGCCGCCGGCACCGCGAGCGCTGCCGAACTCGACCCGGCCCGGCTCACCGGCGACCCCTTCACGCTCGGCGTCGCCTCGGGCGACCCGCTGCCGGGCTCCGTCCTGCTGTGGACGCGCCTGGCCCCCACGCCCTACCAGGCCGACAGCGGACTGCCCGCCAAGCGCGTCACCGTCGGCTGGGAACTCGCCCTCGACGAACGCTTCCGCCGCGTCGTCAGACGGGGCACCGCCACCGCCCACCCCGAGTTCCACCACGCCGTCCACGTCGAGGTCGACCACCTCGCCCCCGGCCACGTCTACTACTACCGCTTCCGCGCCGGCCGCTTCGTCAGCCCCGTCGGCCGCACCCGCACCGCGCCCCCGGCCCGCAGCCGGGCCGCCGAGCTCACCTTCGGCCTGGTCTCCTGCCAGCGCTACGACCAGGGCTACTACACGGCCTACCGCCACCTCGCCGAGGAGGACGTGGACGTCGTCTTCCACCTCGGCGACTACCTCTACGAGTACGCCGTCAACGCCGTCGGCGGCTCCCGCGCCTACCCGGCCGGCACCCTGCCCGACCTGTTCGACCACGAGACGGTGACCTTGGAGGACTACCGCCTGCGGTACGCCCTCTACAAGTCCGACCCCGACCTGCGGGCCGCGCACGCCGCGCACCCCTTCGTCGTCACCTGGGACGACCACGAGACCGAGAACAACTACGCGGGCGACACCCCGGAGAACAGCGTGCCACCCGAGGAGTTCCTGCTGCGCCGGGCCGCCGCCTACCGGGCCTACTGGGAGAACATGCCGCTGCGCCGCCCGCAGCTGCCCGACGGACCGGACCTGAAGCTGTACCGCCGTCTGCACTGGGGCCGGCTCGCCCAGTTCGACGTGCTCGACACCCGCCAGTACCGCTCCGACCAGGCCTACGGCGACGGCTGGCAGTTCCCCGGCCCGGAGTCCGAGGACCCGAGCCGCACCCTGACGGGCGACGCCCAGGAGCGCTGGCTGATCAACGGCTGGCACCGGTCGGACGCCGTGTGGAACGTGGTGCCCCAGCAGGTCACCTTCTCCCGCCGGTACAGCTCCACCGCCACCCCGGCCAAGGTCTCCATGGACTCCTGGGACGGCTACCCGGCCTCCCGCGAACGGATCCTGGCCGGCGCGCAGGCCGCCGGTGTCGAGAACCTGATGGTCCTCACCGGCGACGTGCACGTGCACTACGGCTTCGACATCAAGCGCGACTTCTCCGACCCGGACTCCCGGACCCTGGGCACGGAGATCGTCACGTCCTCCGTCACCAGCGGCGGCAACGGCTCCGAGAAGCCGTCCAACTGGGACGCCTACACGGCCGCCAACCCGCACCTGCGGTTCTACAACGGGCTGCGCGGCTACGCGACGGTGTCGCTGGGCCGTGAGCTGGCGCGCGCCGACTTCAAGACGGTGTCCCACGTGACCACCGAGGGCGCGCCGCTCACGACCGCCGCCTCCTTCGTGACGGAGGTGGGCGAGCAGGGGCTCAAGCCGGCGTGACCTCACGCTCCGCGGCCACCTCGACGGGGTGCTCGCCCGGGTAGCGGACGCCGACGCGGTCCCGGATCGCGTCGAGCGTCCGCATCACGGCGAGGGTGCCGTCGAGCGGGACCAGCTGCGAGCGGGTCTCACCGGCCCGCAGCGCGCGCATCACCTCCCGGGCCTCGTGCTTGAGGCTGGCCCGGGGGCCGTCGGCCGGGTCGGCCGTGAACTCCTCGGGGTCGCGGCCGTCCCGGTGCAGCACGAAGCGCTCCGGGAAGAAGAAGCCGTCGGGGACGTCGATGCGGCCCTGCGAACCGGTGACCGACGCGGCGTTGGGCGTACCGCCGGTGATGGAGCAGTGCACCGAGGCGAGAGCGCCGCTCGCGTAGGAGAGCAGCGCTCCCGTCTGGAGGTCGACGCCCTCCGGCGAGAGCACCGCCCGCGCCGTCACGTCCGACGGCTCACCGAGCAGGAGGTGCGCGAACGACACCGGGTACACGCCCAGGTCGAGCAGCGCGCCGCCGCCCTGTGCCGGGTCCCGCAGCCGGTGCGCGGGCGGGAAGGGCCCCGCCAGTCCGAAGTCCGCCTGGAGACTGCGGACCTCGCCGATCGCGCCGTCGTCGACCAGGGCCTTCAGCCGCCGCACCATCGGATTGCAGTACATCCACATCGCTTCCATCAGGAAGCTGCCGCGCTCCCGCGCCAGCGCGACCAGTTCCCCCGCCTCACGCGCGTTCAGCGTGAACGGCTTCTCGCACAGCACGTTGCGGCCCGCCTCCAGACAGAGGCCGGCGGCGGCCCGGTGCGCCGCGTGCGGAGTGGCGACGTACACCACGTCGACGTCCTCGTCGCGGGCCAGCGACTCCCAGTCCCCGTACGCCCGCGGTATCCCGAACCGCTCCGCGAACGCCTTCGCCGACGCCTCGGTCCGTGAGGCGACCGCCACGACCTCCGCGTCCGGCAGGTCGACCAGATCCGCCGTGAACGTCGCCGCCATCCCCCCGGTCGCCAGAATCCCCCAGCGCACCTTCTGCTCGGTCACCGTGCCCCACCCTCGCTCACGTTCAGACAAGTCCGTACGAGCTGAGAGCATAGGTGCCGGATCTGTCGAAGAGGGAGGGGCACATGCCCGAGCGCGGGCCGTCCATACCGCACGCGTCACCGTCGGACACCACACCACCCGGCACGCCCCGGGCGGCCGGACCGGACACGGAACCGGCCGTCCGTCCACCGCGCGGCACCCGCCGCGCCAGTCTGCTCGTCACGCTCGTCCTCGGCGGCCTGACCGCCACGCCGCCGCTGGCGATGGACATGTACCTCCCCGCGCTGCCGGAGGTCACCGAGTCCCTGCACGCCCCGGCGGCGACCGTCCAGCTCACGCTCACCGCCTGCCTGGCCGGCATGGCCCTCGGCCAGCTCGTCGTCGGGCCGATGAGCGACAAGTGGGGCCGCCGCCGCCCGTTGCTGACCGGCCTCGCCCTCTACGTCGTCGCCACCGCGCTGTGCGCCCTGGCGCCCACCGTCGAACTGCTGGTCGCCTTCCGGCTGGCGCAGGGACTCGCGGGCGCCGCCGCCATCGTCATCGCGCGGGCCGTCGTGCGCGACCTGTACGACGGTGTGGCCATGGCCCGCTTCTTCTCCACCCTCATGCTGATCTCCGGCGTCGCCCCGGTCGTCGCACCGCTCATCGGCGGGCAGATCCTGCGGGTGACGGACTGGCGGGGCGTGTTCGTCGTGCTCACCGTGGTCGGGGTGCTGCTGGGCGGGGTCGTGTGGGCCAAGCTGCCCGAGACCCTGCCCGAGGCCGAACGGCACGCCGGCGGGATCGGCGACACCCTCCGCTCGATGCGCGGCCTGCTCGCCGACCGGGCCTTCACCGGGTACATGCTCGCCGGCGGCTTCGCCTTCGCCTCGCTGTTCGCCTACATCGCGGCCTCGCCGTTCGTCATCCAGGAGATCTACGGCGCCTCCCCGCAGACGTTCAGCCTGCTGTTCGGGCTCAACTCGATCGGCCTGGTCGTGGCGGGGCAGATCAACGGCAAGGTCCTCGTCGGGCGGGTCGGCCTGGACCGGGTGCTGGGCATCGGCCTCCTCGTCGTCATCGTCGCCGCGACCGCGCTGCTGCTGATGTCCCTCGGCGTCTTCGGCGAGGCCGGGCTCGCGCCGGTCGCCGCCGCGCTGTTCGTGCTGATGTCCGCGATGGGCATCAGCCTGCCCAACACGCAGGCGCTCGCGCTGATGCGGGTCAAGCAGGCCGCCGGGTCCGCCTCGGCGCTGCTCGGCACGTCCTCCTTCCTCATCGGCGCCGTCGCCTCGCCGCTGGTCGGGATCGCCGGGAAGGACACCGCCGTGCCGATGGCCGTCGTCCAACTGGGCGCGTCCCTGGTGGCGTTGGCCTTCTTCCTGGGCATGTGCCGCCCCTTCGCCGGGCGTGCGACCGCGGAGGGGGCGGAGAGCTGAGCGCTCCGAGACTGCGCCGCGGCACCCCGGAACGGGCCGGACTCGACCCCGAACAGCTCCGTCGTGTCGTGGAGGACGTGCACGCCCTCACGGCCGGCGAGCGGCCCTGGGCGGCGGGCGCCGTCGTGGCCGTGGGCCGCGGGCCCGTGCTCGCCGTCGAGGAGGCGGCGGGCTGGGCCGTGCGGTACGCGTCCTACGATCCGCGCGCCGACTCCGGCGTGGAGCTGCCCGCCGGCTCCCGCGTGCCGACGACCGTCGGCACGCCCTTCGACCTGGCGTCCCTGACCAAGCTGTTCACCGCGGTCGCCGCCGTGCAGCAGATCGAACGCGGCACGCTCGGCATCGACGCGGAGGTGGGGGCGTACCTGCCCGACTTCCGCGGCGCCGCCGCGCACGGCGTCACCGTGCGGCAACTGCTCACGCACACCTCCGGGCTGCGGCCCGAACTGCCGCTGTACGACTGCGCCGACGACGAGGAACGCCTACGGCGGCTGCGTGCCGAACCACCGGTGGGGGTGCCCGGCACGTACTGCTACTCCGACCTGAACATGCTGCTCCTGCAGAAGGTGCTGGAGCGCGTCAGCGGGCGCGGCCTCGACGCCCTCGTGCGCGACGGGATCACCCGGCCGCTGGGCATGACGGCGACGCGCTTCGGGCCGTGCCCCGGCGCGGCGGCGACGGAGGACCAGCGGCGGCCGTGGGCCAAGGCGGACCGGGGGATGCTGCGGGGCGTCGTCCACGACGAGAACGCCTGGGCGCTGGGCGGGGTGGCCGGACACGCGGGGCTGTTCTCCACCGGCCGGGACCTCGCGGTCTTCTGCCGGGCACTGCTCGCGGGCGGCTCGTACGGGCCCGCGCGCATCCTCGGCCCCGACTTCGTGGAGCTGCTCCTCGCCGAGCCGGGGCTCGGCTTCGCCCTGGACCAGCCGTGGTTCATGGGGGAGCTGGCGGGGCGCGGGGCGGCCGGGCACACCGGCTTCACGGGCACGATGCTGGTGCTCGACCGCGCGACGGACACGTTCGCGGTGCTGCTCGCCAACACGGTGCACCCGCGGCGCCGGCCACCGGACAACGGGCCGCGGGCGACACTGGGGACACGGGTGGCGAAGGCGGTGCGGGCGGTCTGACCGCCGCGCGCCGCCGGTCCGCGCACTCGCGGGCCGTCGTGTCCGGACGGCCCGGGAGGCGCCCCGGCGGTGCCGGGGCGCCTGGGCCCGCGCCCTCCGCCCCGTAGAATCTCCGGGTGAACGCCCCCGCCACCCCCGCCGACACCCTGCGCACCGCCCTCGCCGGTCTCGTCGACGGGCTCCCGCCCCGCCAGGCCGCGCAGGCCGTCGAGCGGCTGATCGCCAACTACCGCGGGGACACCCCGACCGACGCCCCGATCCTGCGGGACCGCGCGGACGTCGTCGCGTACGCCGCGTACCGCATGCCGGCGACCTTCGCCGCCGTGCGGTCGGCGCTCGCGGCGTTCGCGGACGCCGTGCCCGACTGGACGCCCGCGAGCCACATGGACGTGGGCGGCGGGACCGGCGCGGCGACCTGGGCCGTCAGCGACACCTGGGGCGGCGTCCGCCCGGTGACCGTGCTCGACTGGGCCGAGCCCGCGCTCGCCCTCGGCAAGGAGATCGCCGCCGCCCACCCGGCCCTGCGCGACACCCGCTGGCAGCGCTCCCGGATCGGAGCGGCGCTCACCGTCGAGAGCACCGATCTCGTCACCGTCTCCTACGTCCTCAACGAACTGGCCCCGTCCGACCGTGCCGCCCTCGTCGACGCCGCCGCCGGCGCCGCCCGGGCCGTCGTGATCGTGGAGGCGGGCACCCCCGACGGCTACGCCCGGGTCATCGAGGCCCGGCAGCGGCTGATCGCCGCCGGCTTCCACGTCGCCGCGCCCTGCCCGCACAGCGCCGCCTGTCCCATCGTCCCCGGCACGGACTGGTGCCACTTCGCGGCGCGGGTCAGCCGTTCCTCCCTGCACCGCCAGGTCAAGGGCGGATCCCTCGCCTACGAGGACGAGAAGTTCAGCTACGTCGCCGCCGCCCGCTTCCCGGCCGCCCCCGCCGCCTCCCGCGTGGTCCGGCGCCCGCAGATCCGCAAGGGACAGGTCCTGCTCGACCTGTGCGAGACCGACGAGCAGCTCCGCCGCCGGACGGTCACCAAGCGCCACGGCGACCTGTACAAGGCGGCCCGCGACGCGGAGTGGGGCGACCCGTGGCCCCCGGCGGCGGAGCGCTAGTCAGGACTCCTCCCGTTTCTCCCGGAGCCTGCGCAGCAGTTCCCGTTTCTGGGCCCGCGCGTCCGGCGCGCCGCCGATCCGGCCGCCCCGGTCGCCGCCGCGCAGGGCCTTGCGGCCGAGGGTGCGGCGCGCGCCGCCCACGCCCAGCATGTTTCCGGCTCCGCCTCGGGTCATGGAGGCTCACTTCCCTTCACTCGAATTGACGAGACGGTTCGTCTCGCTTGATGTCGTCACCACTGTCAGGCGAGACGCACCGTCTTGTCAACTGGTAAGTTCGGGCCATGGCCACCCAGAAATCCACCCAGGTCCCCGACGCCACGCGCCGCAGCACCAGGTCCCGCCGGGCCATCTACGACGCCGCCCTCGCGCTCGTCGCCGAGGTCGGCTACCCCAGGACCACCGTCGAGGGCATCGCCGCCCGGGCCGGAGTCGGCAAGCAGACCATCTACCGCTGGTGGTCCTCGAAGGCCGACGTCCTGCTGGAGGCCTTCCTCGACCTCGGCGAGCAGTCCGCGCAGGCGGCGGGCCAGGAGGCGTACGCCATCCCGGACACCGGCGACCTCGCCGCCGACCTCAAGGCCGTGCTGCGCGCCACCGTCGACGAGCTCACCGACCCGAAGTTCGAGGCGCCCTCGCGCGCCCTCGCCGCGGAGGGCGTCGTCAACGAGCAGCTCGGCCGGGAGTTCGTCGCCAAGCTCCTGGAGCCGTCGCTCCAGCTCTACGTCGACCGGCTGCGCGCCGCCCAGGACGCCGGCCAGATCCGGCCGGAGATCGATCCGCGCATCGCCCTCGAACTCTTCGTCTCCCCGCTCGCCCAGCGCTGGCTACAGCGCACGGCCCCGTTCGACCACGACTACACCGACACGCTCGTCGACTATGCGCTGTACGGCCTCGTCCCGCGCTGACCAGTGAGGTTTGTCCCTTCCCGCCCCCTCAAGCGCCGATTGGTGGGAGCATGGGGCATGCTGGTGCGCACGACGGCGAGGCGAGGGGATAGATGAGCGCGGACTTCGGTGGCCGGCCCGGCCTGCGGGACAAACTCTCCCAGTGGCTGCGCAAGGGCCGCCCGAAGGAGGCCGCCGGTGACGGTGGCCGGGAGTCCCTGCTGCTCGCCGCCGCCGCCGCGGGGCTGCCGCTGGCACCCGCCGCCCACCCCGTCGGCTACCGCTGTTCCTGCGACCGCGTCGGCTGCCCCACCCCCGCCCGGCACCCCGTGTCGTTCGCCTGGCAGACGCAGTCCACCACCGACCGGTCGCAGGTCGAGCGCTGGGCCCGGCACCAGCCGGAGGCGAACTTCATCACCGCGACCGGCATGGTCCACGACGTCCTCGACGTGCCCCTGGAGGCCGGCCGCGAGGCGTTGCGGCGGCTGCTCGACGCGGGCGTCGAGGTCGGGCCCGTCGCCGGGAGCGACGACGGCCGCATGCTGTTCTTCACCCTCACCCGCGGCACCCCCGAGCAGGAGGACGAGTGGTGGCCGTGCGAACTGGACTGCCACCCCGAGACCATGGACGAGCACCCCGGCCTGCGCTGGCACTGCCGCGGCTCCTACGTGCTCGTACCGCCCGCCCGGCTGCCCGGTGAGGACCGGACGGTGCACTGGGTGCGCGGCCCCGAGCACCCGCTGCCCGACCCGCTGACCCTGCTGGAGACCCTCACCGACGCCTGCGCCCGGCACGTCGGCGAGGAGAGCGACCCCGCCGGCACCGCCTGGCCGCTGCGCCGCTGAACGCGGGCCGGCCGCGAGGGCGCGCTACTCGCCCTTCGCCGACGTCATGCCCTGGATCCGGCCCAGGACGGACACCTGACCGCTGCCCGCCGGGTCCAGCGCGACCTCGTTGGAGACGAACTCCATCGTCAGCGACTGCTTGATCTCGCCGTCCGTCAGCGCCAGCACGTCCTTGTTCGGCGTGGGCACGGAGGTGCCCTGCGCGGCCGTCTGCTTCTCGAAGTGGCGCGTGGTGAAGAACACCATCGCCCCGCCGTCCTTCGTGCGCAGCGCCAACGGCGCGTAGTCGCCGTTCGTCAGCGGCTCGTCGATGTACTGGGTGACCAGCCCCGGCCTGACCGACCGCTTCGTGCGCAGCTCCCGCCACGCGCTGGTGTGCGCACCGTCCGCGAAGGTCTTCCCGCCGTCCTTCAGGTACGTCGTGTAGGCCTTGCTCAACCCGGCGGGCACGGCGGCCAGTTCGGTGGAGTTCGCGGGGACGGCCTCGGCCCAGCCGTCCTCGTCGGTCTTGAACTCGGGCACGTCACCGGGGGCGACCAGCGTCAGGTACGCGACCTGCCAGGTCTCCTCCAGGCCGTTGCGGGTGAACACCAGCAGCCAGCGCGCCTCACCGCCCTTGTTGGCCCTGGTGTCCGCGACGAACCAGCGCGGCCAGCCCGCCTTCTTCGGGATGGTGAACTTCGCGTCCGTCAGCTCCAGCGGCGTGTGCGAGGGATTGCCGCCCGGGCTGTTGGTCCGGCCCGCCTTCAGCCGCGCCGAGTCGATGGCGGCGAGGGCGCCGGTGGTGTACTCGGCGTCCAGGGAACCGTCGTAGGCCCTGTCGGCCTCGTTGTACGCGTCCGTGAACTGCTGGAGCGCCTTCGCGGCCTCGGCCCGAGTGGTGGCGGGGAGCACCTCGCGCTCGCCGTGCACCACCACGCAACCGCTCGCCGACAACGACAAAGCGGTCACCGAGGCCGCTATCAGTGCGCTCCGGTCAAGCCTGCGGGGCCTTCGAGGGCCGCGATCCCTGCTCATCAGGTTCCTTCACCTTCCCCTTCCCGGAGGCGAACCCTACCGGGGCGAGGAACAGCGCGAGCGCCGGGACCAGGTACAGCAGCCACACCGTGACCTGGAGGACGGTCGGGTCGGGCTGGAAGTTGAACACGCCCTTGAGCAGGGTGCCGTACCAGCTCGACGGATCGACGGTGTCGCTGATGTCGAAGGCCAGCTTCGTCAGGCCCGGCAGCAGGTCGGCCTCCTGCAGGTCGTGCACGCCGTACGCCAGCACGCCCGCGGCCACGACGACCAGCATGCCGCCGGTCCAGGTGAAGAACTTGGCCAGGTCGATGCGCACCGCGCCCTTGTAGAACAGCCAGCCGAGCAGCACCGCCGTCGCCAGGCCCAGGGCCACGCCGATCAGCGGGCGCGGGGTGCCGTCGCTCGCCGCGTGCACCGACGCCCACACGAACAGGGCGGTCTCCAGGCCCTCCCGGCCGACCGCGAGGAACGCGGTGGCCACCAGCGCGCCCGTGCCCATCCTCAGGGCCGCGTCCAGCTTGCCGTGCAGCTCCGCCTTCAGGTGGCGGGCGGTGCGCCGCATCCAGAACACCATCCACGTCACCAGCACGACCGCGACGATCGACAGCGAGCCGCCGAGGGCCTCCTGCGCCTTGAACGTCAGCTCCTGCGAACCGTATTCGAGGACGCAGCCGAAGCCGAACGCGATGGCGACCGCGACCCCGATGCCGGCCCAGATCGGCTTCAGCGCGTCCCTGCGGCCCGTCTTGACCAGGTAGGCGATGAGGATGCAGACGACGAGGGAGGCCTCCAGGCCCTCACGCAGTCCGATCAGGTAGTTGGAGAACACGGTTACGCCTCCTTGGCGAACAGCGTGCTGCCCCACCAGTCGTCCGCGTCACGGACGCCGGGCGGGACCGCGAAGACCGCCGAACCCACGTGCTGGATGTATTCGTTGAGCGCGTCCGTCGCCAGATTGCGCTGGACGCGGATGAAGCCGGTGCGCACGTCGCGCTGGTAGGCGAGGAAGAACAGGCCCGCGTCCAGACGGCCCAGGCCGTCGGTGCCGTCGGTGAACGAGTAGCCGCGGCGCAGGATCGTCGCCCCGCCGTTGGAGTCGGGGTGGGCGAGCCGCACGTGCGCGTCGGGCTTCATCGCCTTCAGGAACGGCTCGTCGCGCTCCTTGGCCTTGCCGACCGGGGCGCCCTCGCCCTTGTCGCGGCCGAAGACGTCCTCCTGCTCCTGCAGCGAGGTGCGGTCCCAGGTCTCGATGTGCATGCGGATGCGCCGGGCGACGAGGTAGGAGCCGCCGGTCATCCAGTCCGGGCCGTCCTTCGCGCCGACCCACACGTGCCGGTCCAGGCGCTCGGTCTCCGTGCCGGAGATGTTGCGGGTGCCGTCCTTGAAGCCGAACAGGTTGCGCGGGGTCTGCGCGTCCGCCGTCGTCGAGGACGTCTTGCCGAAGCCCAGCTGGGACCAGCGCACGACGACCTTGCCGAAGCCGATGCGGGCCAGCTGGCGGATCGCGTGCACGGCGACCTGCGGGTCGTCCGCGCAGGCCTGGACGCACAGGTCGCCGCCGCTGCGGCCGCGGTCGAGGTTGTCGCCGGGGAACTTCGGCAGGTCGACCAGCGCCTCGGGACGCCGGCCGGCGAGGCCGAACTTCCCGAACAGGGACGGCCCGAAGCCGACGGTGAGCGTCAGCCGGGACGGCTTGAGGCCCAGCGCCTCGCCGGTGTCGTCCGGCGGGGCCTCGGCCAGACCGCCGTAGGCGCCCTCGCCGACCGGCTGCCCGGCGGTCATCCTCCGGGCAGCCGCCGTCCAGTCCTTCAGCAGCCGGACGAACTCGGCGCGGTCGTCGGTGGTCACGTCGAACGCCGCGAAGTGCAGCCGGTCCTGCACCGGGGTGGCGATGCCCGCCTGGTGCGCCCCGTGGAAGTCGACCGCGCCGCCCGCGTCGGCACCGGCCGGGTCCACGTCGTCGCCGGTGCGGGCCATCGTCATCGCGCCGCCCGCCGCGGCGGCGCCGAGGGCGAGCCCCGCACCGCCCCAGCCGATCAGCGCCCGGCGCGAGGGCGCCTGCGTCCTGCCGTCCGTGTCCGTCATCGTCGTCCCCCGGCGCTACTTGCCGACCACGGCGGCGGCGAGCTTGGACAGCGGCTCGGCGAGCGCGTTGACCGCGTCCGACAGCTCCTTGCGGTCGGCCTTGCCGACCTTGTCGTAGGAGGTGAACTCGTACGACGTCGGGCCCGGCCGGTACTGGTCGAGCAGCTCGTCCAGGGCGGCGAACCGCTTGTCGAGGTCCGCCGCCAGCGCCGCGTCGTTCTCCTTCGCGACCGGCTTCAGCAGCTCGTACGACTTCCGGGCGCCCTCGACGTTGGCCTTGAAGTCGACCAGGTCGGTGTGCGAGTAGCGCTCCTCCTCGCCGGTGACCTTGCCGGTGGCGACCTCGTCGAGGAGTTCCTTGGCGCCGTTGGCCATGGAGGTCGGGGTGATGTCGGCGGTGCCGACGCGGTTCTGCCAGTCCTTCAGGTCGGTGACCAGCGTGCCGGCGAGTTCCTTCTCGCGGTCGCCGATCTTCCCGTCCTGCCACAGCGCCTTCTCCAGGCGGTGCCAGCCGGTCCAGTCGGTCGCCGGGTCCTGGCCGTCCTCCAGGCCGTCCTCGCGGACGTCGACCTTCGGGTCGATGTCGCCGAAGGACTCCGCGACCGGCTCGGTGCGCTCCCAGCCGATGCGGGAGGGCGCGTACGCCTTCTTCGCGGCCTGGAGGTCACCGGCCCGCACGGCCTTCGCGAACGCCTCGGCCTTCGGCAGCGTCTCGTCGGCCTGCTGCTGCACGTACTGCCGGTAGGCGGCCACGGCCGCGTCCAGGCGCGGGTCGCGCTCGGCGGCCTTGCCGCCGGTGGCCCTGACGTCCTGGCGGATGCCCTTGCCCTTCATGCCCGGCTTGCAGGCGATCCGGTAGTCGCCGGCCTTCACCTCGGCGGTGACCCGCTGCTTGGTGCCGGGGCCGATGTTCTCCCGCTCGGTGACCACGCGGTCGTCGGGGAACAGGAGGTAGACCTCGGTGACCTCGGACCCCTTGTTCTCGATGGCGAGCTCGACGTGCCCGGCCGGGAACTCCTTCGTCGACACGTCGCACGCGTCGTCCGTCGCCGTGACGGTGACGACGTGGCCGCCGTCGGCCGAATCGCCCTTCTCGGCGCATCCCGTCACGGCGGTCAGGGCCGCCGCGGTGGCGACGGCGGTGACGACGGAGAGTCTGACGGCTCGCATGCGGGCTCCAAAGGATGGCCGAAAGTACGCGTGACGGGCCTCATAGGGAAGGTGAGGCTCGCCTAACGTACCTAAGGTTTTCCTAAGGGATAACCGTCGATGCGGTGATCCGAATCTCATGGACGGCGCAGGAGCACGGACCGGTCACGGTGGCTCAAAGGCGTGCTCATGGGAGAGTCAAAGGAAGGTCAAGAGGGGCGTGGTGGGGCGACCCGCGCGCCTCCGGGTGCGGCCGACCGTCCCCGTCCGGCCTCCGCGGCGGGCCCGGCCCCGGCGATGCTTGAATGCCCCGGTGACTGACTACGACGTACTGCGCGTCTTCTGCGCGCCGAACGGCGGATACGGCAACGAGCTCGGCGTCGTCCGGGACGGCTCCGTGCTGCCCGGACGGGACGAGCGGCAGGAGCTCGCCGCCAAACTCGGCTTCAGCGAGACCGTGTTCGTGGACGACCCCGAGCGCGGGATGATCGACATCTACACCCCGACCCTGGGCCTGCCGTTCGCCGGCCACCCCTGCGTCGGCACGGCCTGGCTGCTCGACGTGCCCGAACTCGTCACCCCGGCCGGAACGGTGGGCGCCCGCCAGGACGGCGAGTTCAGCTGGATCGAGGCCCGCCCCGAGTGGGCCCCGCCGCGCACCCTGCGCCAGTACGCCGCCGTCGCCGAGGTCGACGCGCTGCCGGTGCCGCCCAAGGGGGAGTGGGTCTACGCCTGGGCCTGGGAGGACGAGGCGGCGGGCCGCGTCCGGGCGCGGGCCTTCCCCGGCCGCGACGACGGCATCGACGAGGACGAGGCGACCGGGGCCGCGGCACTGCTGCTGACCGAGCGGCTGGGCCGCGCGCTCAACATCACGCAGGGCGTCGGCTCCCAGATCCTCACCGCCCCCCAGCCCGAGGGGTGGATCGAGATCGGCGGCCGGGTGCGCCTGGAGCGGTGACGGCCGGCGGCCGGACCGGTCAGGGCAGCGTGAGGATCTCCGCACCCGTGTCGGTCACCACCAGGGTGTGCTCGAACTGGGCGGTCCGCTTCCGGTCGCGCGTCACGACCGTCCAGCCGTCGTCCCACATGTCGTACTCGTGCGTCCCGAGCGTCAGCATCGGCTCGATCGTGAAGGTCATCCCGGGCCGGATGACGGTCGTCGCGTGCGGGCTGTCGTAGTGCGGGACGATCAGCCCGGAGTGGAACGACGAGTTGATCCCGTGCCCGGTGAAGTCCCGCACCACCCCGTAGCCGAAGCGCTTCGCGTACGACTCGATGACCCGGCCGATGATGTTGATCTGCCGGCCCGGCTTGACCGCCTTGATCGCACGGTTCAGCGACTCCCGGGTGCGCTCGACCAGCAGCCGGCTCTCCTCGTCCACGTCGCCGACCAGGTACGTCGCGTTGTTGTCGCCGTGCACGCCGCCGATGTACGCCGTCACGTCCAGGTTGACGATGTCTCCGTCGCGCAGCACCGTGGAGTCCGGGATGCCGTGGCAGATCACCTCGTTGACGGAGGTGCACAGGGACTTCGGGAAACCGCGGTAGCCGAGCGTCGAGGGGTAGGCGCCGTGGTCGCACATGTACTCGTGCGCGACCCGGTCCAGCTCGTCCGTGGTCACGCCCGGCGCGATCAGCTTCGCGGCCTCGGCCATCGCCCGCGCCGCGATCCGCCCGGCCACGCGCATCGCCTCGATCGTCTCGGGCGTCTGCACCTCCGGCCCCGTGTACGGCGTCGGCGCCGGTTTGCCGACGTACTCGGGCCGGCGGATGTTTCCGGGTACGGAACGGGTGGGGGACAGCTCCCCTGGGACGAGCAGCGACTGGCCAGACATGCCGCGAGTCTAACCAGGGGGCGTCGGGGAAGATGACGGTGGCGAGAGGAGCTGGTCATGGCCCTGTTCAAGAAGCGCACGGTCGGCAAGCCGGGCGAGTGGTACTACTGCCTGGAGCACAAGAAGGTCGAGGAGGGCCCGGAGTGCCCGGCCAAGGACCGCTTCGGACCGTACGCGTCCCGGGCGGAGGCCGAACAGGCGATGCGGACGGCGCGCGAACGCAACCTGGAGTGGGAGAACGACCCCAAGTGGCACGACGCCCCGGCCGCACGCGCGGACGAGGACTGACGAGGACCGGTCAGACACCCGGCGCGGCGGCTGCCGCGCGCTTCTCGCGCAGCCGCACCGCGTGCTCGTTCGTCCGCGCGTCGTACGTCATCATCGTCGGCAGGCACAGCGCCAGCAGGCCCACCGCGCCGGCGCACAGCAGCCCGCCCGACCACACCGACGCCCGCACCCCGACGAGCGCGGCCGTGCCGCCGGCCCGGACCTGACCCAGCTGCGGGCCCACCGAGTACGACAGCAGCTCGATCCCGGCGAGCCGGCCGCGCAGCTCGTCCGGGATCGTCTGGTTCCACATCGCGCTGCGGAAGACGCCGCTGACCATGTCGCAGGCACCGGCCAGGACGAGGCACAGCAGCACCAGCCACACGTCGCCGGCGACACCGGCGGCGGCGATCGCGACGCCCCAGCCGACGGCCGCCAGCACCACCATCCGCCCGTGCCGGTGCACCCGCGTCGTCCAGCCGCTGCTCACGCTCACCAGCAGCGAACCGGCCGGGATCGCCGCGTACATCAGGCCGAGCGACCACTCGGCGTCCAGCTCGTCCGCCAGGAACGGCAGCACGGCCAGCGGCATCGCCAGGAACATCGCGGCGAGGTCGATCGCGTACGTGCCCAGCAGCTCCTTGCGGTTCCACGCGTACCGGGCACCCTCCGCGATCGCCGCCCAGGACGGCTTCGCCGCGTCGTGCGAGGCGGGGGACGCGGCGAGGCGCACCCCCAGCAGGACGGACACGGCGAAGGTGACGAGGTCCACCCCGTACGCCCACTCCGCCCCCGCGTACGCCACCACGACACCGGCCAGCGCGGGACCGGCGATCCCGCCGACCTGCCAGCGCAGCGCGTTCAGCGACGCGGCGGCCGGCAGGTGCTCGTGCGCCACGATCCGGGGGACCAGCGAGTCCAGTGCGGGCCGCTGGAGCGCGCCGAGCGCCGAGGTGAGGGCCGCGACGACGTACAGCGGCCACACGGCCGGGCCCGGCAGCAGCGCGTTGACCAGCAGCATCACGCACAGCAGGCCCTGACCGGCCTCCGTCCACACGATCAGCTTCCGCTTGTCCCAGGCATCGGCGAGCGCCCCGCCGTACAGCCCGAACACCACCAGCGGCACCAGTTCCACGGCACCGATCGCGCCGACGGCCGCCGCCGACCCCGTCAGCTCCTTGACCTGCACCGGCAGCGCGACGAACGTCAGGAAGCTCCCGAAGTTCGTGATCAGCCCCGCCAGCCACATCCGCCGGAAGTCGGCGGAGGCCCGCCAGGGGGAGAGGTCGGGCAACAGGGCACGCAGCCCGGCCGGGGCGGGGGAGTCTTCGGTCACGAGGGGCCATCGTCGACGGACCGGACACCGGGGGCAACCGGTTTTCCCCGGCGGCGCCGGCCCGCGCGACCCGCCCCGGCCGCGCGCGGGGCGCCGGACGCCCCACGCCGTCACCAGCGGGGCGGCGGCGGAGCCGTGAGGTGGTCGGTCAGGCGGGAGAGACGGTCACGGAACCGCCGGCGCCCCCGCGGCGGCGGCCCCGCGTTCTCCCCCGCCGCCGCGCTGACCAGGTGCTGCACGGTGTCCAGGTCCAGCTCCGCCCCGTCCGGCACGGTCAGCGTCTCGTGCGCCATGGCCGTCAGCTCCCGCTCGCCGCTGCCCAGCGCCAGCACCGTCGCGCCGGCCCGCCGGGCGTCGTGCACCCGCTCCAGCAGCGGGGCCCCGGGGTCGTCGGGCGCCACCACCAGCAGCGTCTCCCCCCGCCGGGCCGCCGCCAGCCGCCCCAGCCCCACCGCCAGATGCGCCGGGTCCGACGGACGCGCGTCGTGCCGCACCAGGGTCGGCGCCAGCTCCGGCGTCCCCGACCAGGCGGCCTCGTCCACCAGGTGGGCCGCCAGATGCCACGGCTCGTACCCGGCCGTGCCCACCAGCAGCAGCCCGCCCCCGTACGGCACCACCGATCCCCGCAGCGCCCCCGCGAAACGCCGGGTGGCCCCCAGCCACTCGGTCCCGGCGAGCACGTCCCGCAGCAGCGCTACCCGTACGGCGTCCATGCGCCCGCATCCTGCCGCAACCCGGCCCGGCCGTCCCGGCGTTCGCCCCGGATTCCCCCGACCCGGGGACGGCGCCCCGCCCGGCGGCACCCGGGCCGGTGCGGCGGCCGGGGCGGACGTAGGGTCGGGCCCATGACCTCTACCGACAGTGCCGCACAGAAGGCCCCCGCCAAGGACCCCTGGGACCTGCCCGACGTCTCCGGGCTCGTCGTCGGCGTGCTCGGCGGGACCGGCCCGCAGGGCAAGGGCCTCGCCTACCGCCTCGCCAAGGCGGGCCAGAAGGTGATCGTCGGCTCCCGCGCCGCCGAGCGCGCCCGGGCCGCCGCCGAGGAGCTCGGGCACGGCATCGAGGGTGCCGACAACGCCGAGACCGCCCGCCGCAGCGACATCGTGATCGTCGCCGTGCCGTGGGAGGGCCACGGCAAGACCCTCGAGTCCCTGCGCGGGGAACTGGCCGGCAAGCTCGTCGTCGACTGCGTCAACCCCCTCGGCTTCGACAAGAAGGGTGCCTACGCCCTCAAGCCCGAGGAGGGCAGCGCCGCCGAGCAGGCCGCCGCCCTGCTGCCGGACAGCCGGGTCACCGCCGCCTTCCACCACCTCTCGGCGGTCCTGCTCCAGGACCCGGAGATCGACGAGATCGACACCGACGTCATGGTGCTCGGCGAGGAGCGGGCCGACGTGGAGATCGTGCAGGCCCTCGCCGGACGCATCGCCGGCATGCGCGGCGTCTTCGCCGGGCGGCTGCGCAACGCCCACCAGGTCGAGTCGCTGGTCGCCAACCTGATCTCCGTCAACCGCCGCTACAAGGCACACGCCGGGCTCCGCGTCACCGACGTGTGAGGCGATGGGGGACACTGGTGGGTGCCGGTACCGCGCGTGCCGGCCGCACCCGCAGTGCCGCAGTACCCGCACGTGTCCCCCCGACAGGAGCCCCGCCCATGCCCCGCCTCGCCGTCTACGCCCTGATCGTCTGCGTGCTCGCCGTGGTCGCCGCCGTCGTCTCCTTCGTGCAGGGCAGCGTGGTGATCGGGGTCGTCTGGGTGCTGATGACGGGCGTGTCCTCCAACATGTGCTGGTACTACGTCAAGCGCGGCCGGACCCCGCGCCGCGAGTCGGTCACGAACTGACCGAGCAGAACGCGTCGGTCTGCCAGAACCGGTACAGCTCGAAGCCGCAGTACGAGTCGACGTCGCCGATCCCCAGCCCGCGCAGGATCGCGTCGACCGCGTCGAAGAACACGCCGTTGACCGACGGCAGCCACAGCAGCGCGAACACGAACAGCAGCCCGAACGGCGCGAACGGCTCCACCTGCCGCCGCACGCCGTGCGACAGCCAGGGCTCGATCACCCCGTAGCCGTCCAGGCCCGGCACCGGCAGGAAGTTCAGGATCGCGGCCGTGACCTGGAGCAGCGCGAGGAAGGCGAGCGCGAGCCGGACGTCGCGCGGCACGCCGTCCAGCGCGTCCAGCCAGAACGGGGCCGTGCACACCGCGGCGAACAGGACGTTCGTCAGCGGACCCGCGGCCGAGATCAGACTGTGCCGCCAGCGCCCGCGGATGCGGCCCCGCTCGATGAACACCGCGCCGCCCGGCAGGCCGATCCCACCCATGATCACGAACAGTACGGGCAGCACGATGCTCAGCAGCGCGTGCGTGTACTTCACCGGATTCAGCGTGAGATAGCCCTTCGCGCCGACCGAGACGTCCCCGCTGTGCAGCGCGGTGCGCGCGTGCGCGTACTCGTGCAGGCACAGCGAGACGACCCACGCGGCCGTCACGAACAGGAACACGGCCAGGCCCGGCTGCTCGGCGAACCCGGTCCAGGTGGCCCACCCGGTGACCGCCATGACGGCGACGATCCCGAGGAAGACGGGACTGATCCGGCGGTCGCCGGGGCGGGTGGTGGCGGCGGTCATGGGACTCCCTGACTGACGTGCGCAGGCACGGCCTGGCCCGAGGCGATCACGAGGACTGCCGACCGTACCCGGCGCGGCGGGTGTTCGGCGAGGCCCCGGCCGGACGCTGCCGCGCCGCACCGGACGAACCCCGTGACCGGTCCCGACGGCGCCAGGGACAATGGGCCCGTGCGCTACCGCATCCTCGGCACCACCCAGGCACTCCGCCCCGACGGCACGGCCGTCCCCGTCGGCGGGGCACGGCTGCGCGCCCTGCTGACCGTGCTCGCCCTCAGGCCCGGCCGCGCCGTGCCCGCGGGGCTGCTGGTGGAGGAGGTGTGGGGCGGCGACCCGCCCGTGGACGCGCCGGGCGCCCTCCAGGCACTGGTCGGGCGGCTGCGCCGGGCGCTCGGCGCGGACGCGGTCGCCTCCGCCGACGGCGGCTACCGGCTCGCCGCCGCCCCCGACGACATCGACCTGCACCGCTTCGACCGGCTGGCCGGGGAGGGTTCCCGCGCCCTCGCCGACGGCGACCCGGACAAGGCGGCCGAGCTCCTCGCCGACGCCCTCGCCCTGTGGCGCGGCCCCGCCCTCGCCGACCTGCCCGACCGCACCGCCGAGGCGGCCCGCTGGGAGACCCGGCACCTGGACGTCCTGCGCGCCCGCCACGCCGCCGCCCTGGACCTCGGGCAGGCGGAGCACGCCCTGCCCGAGCTGACCGCGCTGTGCGACGGCCACCCCCTGGACGAGCCCCTCCAGGCCCTGCGGCTGCGCGCCCTGCGCGACACCGGCCGCACCGCCGAGGCGCTGGCCGCCTACGAGGACCTGCGCCGCCTGCTCGCGGACCGCCTCGGCACCGATCCGGGGCCCGAACTGCGGGCGCTGCACGGGGAGCTGCTCAACCCCGCGACGCCCTCCGGCCCCACCGCGCCTTCCGGTCCCACGGCGGACGCCGGCCCCACGGGGCGCGCGGCGCCCGCCGGACCTGCGACGGACCCCGGTTCCGCACCGCCCGCCGCCCCCGCCGCGCGATCCGCGTCCGGGACCCGCGAGGCCCCCGCCGCGGTCCGCCCCCGGGGCAACCTCCGCGCCCGGCTCACCTCGTTCGTCGGCCGGGACACCGACATCCGGGCCCTGCGCGCCGACCTGGCGACCGCACGGCTGGTCACCCTGCTCGGACCCGGCGGAGCCGGGAAGACCCGGCTGTCGCAGGAGGCCGCCGAGGACGCCGGTGACTGCGCGCCGGACGGCGTCTGGCTGGCCGAGCTCGCCCCCGTCGACGACCCCGGCGCCGTACCGGAGGCCGTGCTGACCGCCCTCGGCGCCCGCGAGACCGTGCTGTACGGCGCCGGCGCCGAGGAGATGCGGGCCGTCACCGCGACCGACCGGCAGGCCACCGCCGTCGAGCGCCTCGTCGAGCACTGCGGCCGGCGCCGCATGCTGATCGTCCTCGACAACTGCGAGCACGTCGTCGACGCCGCCGCCCGGCTCGCCGAGGAACTGCTCGCCCGCTGCCCCCACCTGACCGTCCTCGCCACCAGCCGCGAACCCCTCGGCGTCCCGGGAGAGGTGCTGCGCCCGGTCGAGCCGCTGCCCGAGCCGGCCGCGCTGCGGCTGCTCGCCGACCGGGGAGCGGCCGCCCGCCCCGGCTTCCGCCCCGACGCCGACGAGGGGACCGCGGCGGCCTGCGCCGAGATCTGCCGCCGCCTCGACGGCCTGCCGCTCGCCATCGAACTGGCCGCCGCCCGGCTGCGGATGCTCACCCCGCGCCAGATCGCCGACCGCCTCGACGACCGCTTCCGCCTGCTCACCTCCGGCAGCCGCACCGTCCTGCCCCGCCAGCAGACGCTGCGCGCGGTCGTCGACTGGTCCTGGGACCTGCTGGACGAGGACGAACGGGACGTCCTCGGCCGCCTGTCGGTGTTCGCCGGCGGCTGCGACCTGGCCGCCGCCGAGGCCGTGTGCGGGCCGGCCGCGCTGGAGGCGCTCGGCTCCCTGGTCGACAAGTCCCTGGTCGTCGCCGCCCCCGCCGGCGACGGCGAGATGCGCTACCGCCTGCTGGAGACCGTCTCCGAGTACGCCGCCGAACGCCTCGACGAGACCGGAGCCCGCGCCGACGCGGAACACGCCCACCTGACGTACTACCGCGAACTCGCCCGCACCACGGACCCGTTGCTGCGCGGCCCCGAGCAGCTGACCGCCATCGAGCGGCTGGAACGCGAGTACGAGAACCTGCGCACCGCCCTGCGCCACGCGATCGCCGAGCGCGACGAGCAGGAGGCGCTCAGCCTGGCGCTGTCGCTGGTCTGGTACTGGCAGATGCGCGACCTGCGGGTGGAGGCCCGGAACTGGTTCAGCGAGGTCATGGCCCTCGGCCCGGACCCGTTCGGCGAACCGGTCCGGCGCGCCGAGCCGGTGTGGGAGCGGTGCACGGCCGCGCCGCCCCCGATGACCGGGGAGGTGCTCGCGGAGGCCCGGCGGGGAGTCCACCTCGCCCACCTCGCCTGCATGGACACCGAGCTGGACGCCTGGCAGAACCCGCAGGCCCAGCGGAAGCTGCGCGTGATCGCCGAGACCTACGAACCGGGCATGCCGCAGACCTGCTTCCCGCCCGGCCTGCTCTGGTTCTTCGCGGTGATGCTCTCCGGCGACATGGACCGGCTGCACGAGATCATGAACGCCACGGTGCGCACCTGCCGTGAGACACCGGGGTTCGACTGGGAGCTGGCCGGCGCCCTGCAGATGCGCGCCCAGATGCTCGCCAACCGCACCGACTGGGCGGGCGACGCGGCCCGCGACGCCGACGAGGCGCTGGACATCTACCGCCGCCTCGGTGACGCCTGGGGCACCGCCGAGGCCCTGGCCGCCCACGCCGAGGCCCAGGAACGCCAGGGCGAGTACCGGCAGGCCGCCGCCTCCTACGAGGCCGCCGCGGAACTCGCCCGGCGGCTCGGGGCCCACGCCCAGGTGGACATCCTGGACGCCCGGCTCGGCAGCGTGCTGGTGGAGGCGGGCGACGCCGAGCGGGGCGAGCTCATGCTGCGCGCGGTGGTCGCCCGGACCGAGGGGACGGGACACAACGCCGCCATGCCGGCCGCCCGGCTCTACCTCGCCGGCCGGCTCGGCATGACCGGCCGGATCGCCGAGGCCCACGAGGAACTGCGGCTGCTGCGCGAGAACTTCTCCCTCTCCCAGTTCGTCGTCTTCGACGCCTTCCTCCTCGCCGCCGAGGCGTGGCTCGCCACGCTGGAGGGCCGCCACGAGGAGTGCCTGGCCAGGATCCGGGAGTCGCTGGAACGGGCGGACGACCCGTTGTCCGCCGTCATCGCCCCGCACATGCGGTCCGGGTTCCTGACCATCGCCGCGATGGCGATGGCCCGGGTGGACGGCGGGCGCCGCGCCGTGGACGCCGCGCGCTGCATCGGCGCCGCCGACGCGACGCTGCCGCCGGACCACGTGGCGATGGGCCTGGAGCGGGACGCGCGCGTCCGGGCCGTGGAGCGGGTCCGTGACGTGCTCGGCGCCGAGGCCTACGAGGCCGCCCACGCCGAGGGCACCGGCCTCACCGCGGAGGAGGCCGGCGCCCTGGTCTGACGTGTCCGGGCGCGTCAGGCCTTCGTACGGAACTTGTGGATCGCGATCGGCGCCATCACCGCCGTGATCCCCACCGACCAGGCGACCGTCATCCACAGGTCGTGTGCGACGGGGCCGCCCACCATCAGGCCGCGCGCGGCGTCGGCGAGGGCCGACAGCGGGTTGTAGTCGGTGAAGGCCTCCAGCCAGCCCGGCATCGACTGCGTCGGCGCGAAGATCGAGGAGCCGAACTGGAGCGGCATCAGCACCAGGAAGCCCATCGCCTGCACGGACTGGGCGTTCTTCATCACCACGCCCAGCGTGAGGAAGATCCACATCAGGGCCGAGCCGAACATCACCGACAGTCCCACGGAGGCCAGCAGCCCGCCCCAGTCGGTGATGTCGAAGCCGACGAGGACGCCGACGATCAGCAGCACCACCGTGGCGAACAGCATCCGCAGCAGCTCCACGGCGATCTTGGCGAACAGCACCGAGCCGCGCCCGATCGGCAGGGACCGGAAGCGGTCCATGACACCGGAGTTGAAGTCCTGGTTGAAGCCGGTGCCGACCCCCTGGGCCATGTTCATGCCCATCATGGCCATCAGACCGGGCACCACGTACTGGACGTACGCCTGCTGCCCGCCGCCCAGCGACTGGCCGATGGAGCCGCCGAAGACGTAGACGAACAGCAGCGTGAAGATCACCGGGAACAGGATCGCGTCGAACATCGACTCCGGGTCCTGCCGGATCCACAGCAGGTTGCGGCGGACCAGCGCGCCGGTGTGCCGCAGGTGCCCGCGCAGCGAGATCCGCGCGTCGGGGGCGTGGGTGATGGTGGTGGCGCTCATACGGCGACCTCCTCGCGGGCGTCGGTGGCGGCCGCGGCGTCCTGCGGGGCACTGGCGCGGTGACCGGTGAGGGACAGGAAGACCTCGTCCAGACTGGGCAGTTCGGTGGTGATGGAGGCGATGGTGACGCCGCGCGCGGTGACCGCGCCGACCACGGCGGTCAGCTGCTCGTCACTGAGGATCGGCACCAGGACGGTTCCGCTGCGGGTGTCCACGGTGGCGTTGGCGAGCCCGGTGATGCCCATCTCGTCCAGGAACGAGGCGAGCGGGCGCAGGTGGGCCGGATCGACCGGACGGACGCGCAGGGTGCGCCCGCCGACCTTCGCCTTCAGCTCCTCGATGCCGCCGTTCGCGATGACCTTGCCGCGGTCGACGACGGTCAGCTCGGAGGCGAGCTGCTCGGCCTCCTCCATGTACTGGGTGGTCAGCAGCACGGTGACGCCGTCGCCGACCATGCGCTTGACCTCGTCCCACACCTCGTTGCGGGTGCGCGGGTCCAGGCCGGTGGTGGGCTCGTCCAGGTAGAGGACGGCCGGGTGGCCGATCATGGAGGCGGCCAGGTCGAGGCGCCGCCGCATGCCGCCGGAGTAGGTGGCCGCGGGGCGCTTGGCCGCCTCGGTGAGCGAGAACCGCTCCAGCAGTTCGTCGGCACGGGCGCGGGCGTCCCTGCGGGACAGGTCGAGCAGCCGCCCGATCATGTAGAGGTTCTCCCAGCCGGGGAGCTTCTCGTCCACGGACGCGTACTGCCCGGTGAGTCCTATCACCCGCCGCAGCTGCCGCGGCTGCCGTACGACGTCGTAGCCGGCGACGTGCGCCTGTCCGGCGTCGGGGGTGATGAGGGTGGACAGGATGCGCACGAGGGTGGTCTTGCCGGCGCCGTTCGGCCCGAGCACGCCCATCACGGTGCCCTCACGCACGTCCAGGTCGACGCCGTCCAGCGCCTTGGTCTCGCCGTAGTGCTTGACCAGCCCCCGCACGGTGACCGCGCTGTTCGCGGCCGGGGGGTTGTCGTCGATTCGCTTCATGCGGAAGACACTGTCAGGACCCACTGACAAACCACCGACACGTCGCCGACAGCCCCGACATCCCACCGACGACCACCGCGGCCGTCGATCGGGCAGCCACTGCGGCGAGCCACCGGCTCCGCGGGAGCGGCACCGGTTCGGGTGCGGAGACGGGCCCCGCCGACGGGGGAAGATCGGCGGGGCCCGGTGGTGCCGTGTTGGTCCGGTGGACGTCGGTCTAGTGGACGGAGTGCTCCTCCAGCGGGAACGTTCCGCCGACGACGTCGTCGGCGAACGCCTTCGCCGCGTCGCCCATGACCTGGCGCAGGTCGGCGTACTTCTTCACGAACTTCGGCACCCGTCCGCCGGTCAGCCCGAGCATGTCGGTCCACACCAGCACCTGCGCGTCCGTCTCCGGACCCGCGCCGATGCCGACGGTCGGGATGTGCAGGGTGCGCGTCACCTCGGCGGCCAGCTCGGCCGGCACCAGCTCCAGGACGACCGCGAAGGCGCCCGCGTCCTGCACGGCCTTGGCGTCGCGCAGCAGCTGCTGGGCGGCCTCCTCGCCGCGGCCCTGCACCCGGTAGCCCATGGCGTTGACGGACTGCGGGGTGAGGCCGATGTGCGCCATCACGGGGATGCCGGACTCGACGAGCAGCCGGATCTGCTCGTGCGACCGCTCACCGCCCTCCAGCTTCACGGCCCCCACGCCCGCCTCCTTCACCAGCCGGGTCGCCGAGCGCAGCGCCTGCACCGGACCCTCCTGGTAGGAGCCGAAGGGCAGGTCGGCGACGATCAGGGCGCGGCTGGTGCCCCGGACCACGGCGGCCGAGAGCATCGTCATCTCGTCCAGCGTGACGGGCACGGTGGTGTCGTAGCCGAGGTGGCAGTTGCCCGCGGAGTCGCCGACGAGCATGACCGGGATGCCGGCCTCGTCGAAGACGGACGCGGTCATCGCGTCGTACGCGGTGAGCATGGGCCACTTCTCGCCGCGCTCCTTGGCGGCGGTGATGTCCCGGACGGTGATGCGACGGGTGCTCTTGCCCCCGTACAGCGCCCTGCCGCCGTCGGCGGGCTTGGCCTGAGGCGTCTGGGCAGCCGAAAGCTGCGTCATGGCAACGGCTCCTTCATGTCATCTCGAGGCGCCCTGACGGCGTCCCCGGATCCCCTTCATGGTGGCATCTCATGCCGACGGTCGGCTAGGGGACCCGCGCCATGCGGCGTACGACCGGACTCGACGGGTGCGGACGGGTGCAAACGGGTGTAAGGGCCCGGCAAGGCGATTCCGGTACGGAACGGTCCCGTGTCCCCGGTACGGAACGGTCCCGTGTCCGAGGAGTCCCGGGCTCGACGGTGCGAGAGGGCCGGCTCGGCCGCGAATGTGAGCGTTCCGTCACAGAGGCCCCTGGTCCCACCCCTGTTCGGAACTCCGGACACCGGCTCGCGCGTCCTCGTGCCCGAACGGTCGTCACGGGACGGCGGGAACGGAACCGATCATCCCCTAGGGTGCTGTGACACGGGGGGCGACGGTATGCACGGCAGGCAGTGAGGCGGCGGTATGGCGCAGCAGGCGTACATGACGGAGACGGACAACGGCGGCTCGGGACCCGAGCGTCGGAGCTCCCGGCTCCGGCGCCTGTTCGACCGGCTGGTCACCGGCTGGCGCGGCGACCGGCGGATCTGGCGCCGGGGTCTGATCACGGCGGCGGTGGCCGTGCTCCTGGCCGTCGTCATGGCGGCGCACTCGCACGTCCCCAACGCCGTCGGCAACCTCGGCAGCCTCACCGAGACCTTCCTGCCGTGGTTCGGCCTGCTGATCCCGGTCCTGCTCGTGATCGCCCTGGTCCGCAAGTCGGCGACGGCGCTGATCGCCCTCGTCCTGCCGGTGGCCGTGTGGCTGAACCTCTTCGGCGGTCTGCTCTTCGACAAGACCGGCGCCGGCGGCGACCTCACGGTGGCCACGCACAACGTCAACGCCGACAACGCCGACCCGGCCGGCACCGCCCGCGCCGTGGCCGCCGCCGGCGCCGACGTGCTGGCCCTGGAGGAGCTGAAGGCGTCCGCCGTGCCGACGTACGAGAGGGCGCTGGAGTCGGCGTACCCGCACCACGCGGTCGTCGGCACCGTCGGACTGTGGAGCAAGTACCCGATGAGCGACGTGAAGGCGGTCGACATCCGGCTGGGCTGGAAGCGCGCGATGCGCGCCACCGTGGCCACCCCCTCCGGCCCGGTCGCCGTCTACGTCGCCCACCTGCCCTCCGTCCGGGTGAAGCTGGAGGCCGGTTTCACCGCCCGGCAGCGGGACAAGAGCGCCGCCGCCCTCGGCGAGGCCATCTCCGACGAGAAGCTGCCCCACAAGATCCTGCTCGGTGACCTCAACGGCACCATGAACGACCGCGCGCTCACCGCGATCACCTCGCAGATGCGCTCCCCGCAGGGCGCCGTGGGCGACGGCTTCGGCTTCAGCTGGCCGGCGTCCTTCCCGATGGCCCGCATCGACCAGATCCTGGTCACGGGCGTCGAGCCGGAGACCAGCTGGACGCTCCCGGCGACGGGCAGCGACCATCTGCCGATCGCCGCGCGTGTGAAGGTCGACACAACGGCTTCCTGAGATTCGCCGCGGGAACATTCGCCCTGAGAGTCTTTGTTCCGTACGGGAACATAAAAACGTCCCCTCCCCGTACGCACACCCCGCTCTCGAAAGGCGAGACCCTTCATGCCCCTGGCCCTGCTCGCCCTCGCCGTGGGCGCCTTCGGCATCGGCACGACCGAGTTCGTGATGATGGGCCTGCTGCCCGATGTCGCCGGCGACCTGCACATCTCGATCCCCACCGCCGGACACCTGGTCTCCGCGTACGCGCTCGGCGTCGTCATCGGCGCCCCGCTGCTCGCGGCGGCCACCGCGCGGATGTCCCGCCGCACGGTCCTGATCGCCCTGATGGCGCTCTTCGTGCTCGGCAACGCCCTGTCGGCCGTCGCCCCCGGCGAGGTCTCCCTGCTCGCCGCCCGCTTCGTCAGCGGCCTGCCGCACGGCGCCTTCTTCGGCGTCGGCGCGGTGGTCGCCACCGGCATGGTGGCACCGGAACGCAAGGCCCGTTCCGTCTCCCTGATGTTCCTGGGGCTGACGGTCGCCAACATCGTCGGCGTCCCCGCGGCCACCGCCGTGGGCCAGCAGCTGGGCTGGCGGGCCACGTTCCTCGGCGTCAGCGTGATCGGCGTCGCGGCGATAGCGGCCCTCGCCGTCCTGATCCCGCGCGACGGCGCCCCCGCCCCCACCACGGGCCTGCGCGGCGAACTGGCCGCCCTGCGCTCCCTGCCCGTCTGGCTGGCGCTCGGCACCACGGTCGCCGGCTTCGGCGCGCTCTTCGCCGCCTACAGCTACATCACGCCGATGCTCACGGACGCGGCGGGCTTCGCCGACGCGAGCGTCACCCTGCTGCTGGCCCTCTTCGGCGTCGGCGCCACCGCGGGCAACCTGCTGGGCGGACGCCTGGCCGACCACTCCCTGCGCGGCACGCTCTTCGGCGGCCTCACCTCCCTGGTCGTGGTCCTCGCCCTCTTCCCCCTCCTGATGCGCACGGAGGTCACGGCGGCCGCCGCGGTGGCGCTGCTCGGCACGGCCGCCTTCGTCACCGGCTCGCCCCTCCAGCTGATGGTCATGGAGAAGGCCTCGGCGGCCCCCTCCCTCGCCTCCTCGGCCAACCAGGCCGCCTTCAACCTCGCCAACGCCGGCGGCGCCTGGATCGGCGGCCTCGCCCTCGCGGCGGGCTTCGGCGCCACCTCCCCGGCGCTCGCGGGCGCGGGGCTGGCGGTGCTCGGCCTGGGCGTCGCGGCCACGGCCTACGCGGTGGACCGACGCCGGGGCGCCGCGGGCGCCGGGCGGGAGCGGGTGGTGGCGGGCCACGTCCCGGAGACGGCGGAGACGGTACGGCGCTGACGGGGGCGGTACGGCGCTGACGGGGGCGGTACGGCGCTGACGCCCGCCCGCGCGGCCCGGCCGCCGCGCGGGCGGTCAGAGGTCGTCGGGGAGGATCCGGAAACAGGCGTACCGCCCGCCCGAAGGCCGTACGGCCCGGAAGTCCCGCAGATCCCTCGTGAGTACGGCGTCCGTGTCGTACTCGGCGGCGAGGGCCACGTCGACCGCGTCCACCAGGTCCAGGTCGAGCGACGCGTACCGTGCCCGCACCGTCAGTGCCGCGTCCAGGATCTCCGGCGTGGGCGGGGCGAGGACGAGCCGCATCTGCCGCACGCGTGCGGTGAGGGAACGCAGGATCGCGTCGGCGGCAGGGCGCCCGGCCCGGCTGGTCGCCACCTGGTGCACCTCGGTGAGCGCGAGCGGGGTGGCGACGAGGAAGCCGCACGCGTCGGCGGCCTTCCTGGCGGCGTGGTGGTCCGGGTCGGAGCGGTTGAAGAGGGTGAGGAGGCCGGAGGCGCCGGCCACGGCGATCACGCGGCGCGGCCCCGGTTCCGGCGTTCGCGCTCCTCGTACCCCTCGGTGACCGCGGCCCGGATCCCGCCCTTGTCCACGGGGCCGCCGAGGTCGAAGGTCTCCTCGTCGGACACGAACGGTTCGCCCCAGACGCGGTGCGCCAGGGCGATGCGGTGGATGCCCTCGCGGATGATCTCCGCCTCCGCGACACCGAGGCGTGCGGCGGCCTCCTTGATGAGCGCGAGGTCGCTGTCCTCGGCGTAGACGTTGGTGCGCTTCAGAGCCATGCTTCGATGGTACAGCTCCTGTACCACCTCGGGTGCGGCGTCGCGGACTCCTTACGGCGAAAAGGCCGTGCGAAGGTGCTCCGTGGCGCTGCAGGATGCGGACCATGACCGCCCGCGCCACCACCCCCGCCCGCCTCGGTGAGACACGCCTGTCGGACGGCCGCCTGCTCGGCTGGGCCGAGTGGGGGCCGCCGGACGGTGTGCCCGTCCTGCTGTGCCCCGGTGCGGCCACGAGCCGCCGGCTCGGCTTCGGCGCGGGCGCCGTCGACGCGCTCGGCGTCCGCCTGATCTCCGTCGACCGCCCCGGACTGGGCGCCTCCACGCCCGCCCCGGGCCGCGCCCTCGCCGACTTCGCCGCCGACGTCCGCCGGCTGTGCGCCCTGCGGGGCCTCGGGCGTCCGGCCGTGGTCGGCAACTCCCAGGGCGCGCCGTTCGCGCTCGCCTGCGCCGAGGCCGGCCTCGCTTCCGCCCTGTCCCTGGTCTCGGCGGCCGACGAGGTGGCCGCGCCCGAGTTCGCCCCCGCCCTGCCCACGGACCTGCGCGCCCTGACCGAGCTGGCCGTGCGGGACCCGGCCGCCGCAGAGGAGTTCTTCGCGGGCTTCGACGCGGAGGCGATGTGGGACCTGGTGATGGGCGGCAGCCCCGCATGCGACCTCGCCGTCTACCGGGACCCCGGCTTCTCGGCCGCCTACCGCCGGGCCCTGGCCGAGGGGTTCGGACAGGGCGCCGCCGCCGGATACGCCCGCGACAGCGTCCTCGCCATGGGACGGTGGCGCATCGGGTGGGACCGGATCACCGTCCCGGTCGACATCTGGTACGGCGAACAGGACACCACGCACTCGCCCGACCACGGCACCCTGCTCGCCACCCGCCTCCCCGACGCCCACCGCCGCATCGTCCCCGGCATCGGCGGCGCCCTGCTGTGGACGCACGCGGAAGCCGTGCTGACCTCGTTGCTGGGACGTGCCGGCCGTTGAGGAACCGGCGGTCCCCCGTTCGCGTGCCGGTGCCCCGACCGCCGCATCCGCACGGATCCGCCCGCCTCCCGTGAGCGGCGTCGCGACACGACGCGTACGACGGAGGGGTGCGGATGTCGGTGGGCAGTGGGACGGACGAGCCGGGCCGGGAGGTCGACCCGGACGACGAGTGGGGCGTGGCGGTCATCGCCACGGTCGGACGACAGCTGAAGCTGCGCCGCGAGGCGGCGGGCATGCGGGCGGGCGGCTTCGGGGTGGCCGTCGGGTACGGGGAGGACCTGGTCCACAAGATCGAGGGCGGTAAGCGGATTCCCCGCCGGGAGTACCCGGAGAAGGCGGACGAGGTACTGGGGGCGGACGGGCTCATCGCCGCGACCTGGGAGGACGTGAGGAAGGTCCGGTACCCGAAGCTGGTGCGGGACCTGGCCACGATGGAGTCACGGGCCGTCGGGTTGCTGTCGTACGGCATCCACAGCCTGCACGGTCTCGTCCGGACCGAGGAGTACGCCCGCGCCCTGCTGGCCACGCGCCGACCGGCGCTCTCGGAGGACGAGTTGGAGAGGGCGGTCGCCGCACGGATGACCCGCAAGGCCATCTTCGAACGGACACCCGCCCCGGAACTCGGCTTCGTGCAGGAAGAGGTGACCCTGAGGCGCCCCGACGGGGGGGCAGGATGGTGTTGCGCAGACAGCTCGAACACCTGCTGCAGGAGCAGCTGCAGCGACAGCAGCAACCCGGACGACTGCGTCGAGGTGGCCATGACCCCCGCCACCGTCCACATCCGCGACTCCCAGCACCTCGGCGGCCCCCGCCTCGCCGTCGAGTCGGCGGCGTGGGCGACGTTCGTGGCCTGGCCCCGCGCGGTCAGTCCTCGGGTCTGATCTCCGAGGCGCCGAAGAGCAGCCCGGCCGTCGCGCGACGTGGACGGCAGTGCAGGGGCGGTCGGCATCGACGCCACCAGGGCACCGGACGCGCCCTGACGGGCCCCGGACCAGGCGGTCCGGGGCCCGTCAGGGCTACGCCGTGGCTCAGAGGCACATGGGGCGCGCCTGGCCGGACGCCACCGACGCGCCGAGGCCGGCGCAGACGGAGACCGGGCCGGCCTCGGTGTAGAGACCCGCACCGACGGAACCGCCGGACGTGAGGACGACGGTGCTGACGGCGAGGCCGCCGGACACCTGGTCGAGGTCCGTGTCGGAGAGCGCGGCCGTGTCGACCTGGGGGACGAGGTTCATGACAGGTCTTCCCTTCGCGTGAAAGAAATCGGAGCGGTGGAGCGCGCACGCCGGAGCTCCGGATCGGGGGGTCCGGAACCGATTGCCGGGGTGCCGCGCGTTGATCAAAGCACGCTCGCGAACGACCCGCCGTCCGCGCGTCGTCGAGCGTTCACCGGTGTGTGCGTGCGGTCGGGGAAGGAGCCCCCGTCTTCACGTAATCCCCCGGTGGGAGAGCCTCCCGGAGGGCCGCGATGCGTACGAGTACCCCTCCCCGCCACCGTCTCGCCCGGTCCACGTGATCGTGTGATGAACGCTGTGCAGGTCCGCGGAATTTTCGGAGGACGGACGCCGGCCCGAATCCTTTGGACCGGCCACGCCGGGCGGGACCGGCTCGACCACATCGCCGGCCGCGCACAGGACCGGTCGTGAAGGACGCCTCGTCGCACCGTCCGCCCGGAGTCAGCGCATACCGGGCAGGCGGCGCAACTCGGCGACCTTCATCAGCCGGGCGAGAAGGAGGTAAACCGCGGCCGTCGCCAACGACCCGCCGGCCAGTGCGACGGCCGTCGGCAACGTGCCGCTCCCCAGACCCGCACACGCGCGTGCCGCGGCCCAGCCCAGCCCTGCAGCCGGGCCCGCGGCGCAGAACAGCTTCACGTAGGTGCGGCGCAGGCCGCCGTCGTCGATGCGCGCCCCGAGCCTCCTGCGCAGCAGGTGCGCGGTGAGTGCGAGACCGGCCGTGTAGGAGAGTGTGTAGGCGCCGGCCATGCCGACGACCGCCCAGCGGGCGGGCAGGAGCATGTGACACGCCGTGGCCAGGGCGATGTTCACGCCCGCGATCCAGGCGGCCACGAAGAACGGAGTGCGCGTGTCCTCGAAGGCGTAGAAGCCGCGCAGCAAGAGGTACTGGGCGGAGAACGGGATGAGCCCGAGTCCGAACGCCTGCAGCATGTACCCCAGCGGGCGGGCCGAGGCGGCGTCCGTGGCCCCGTGGGCGAACAGCAGCGATGAGATCTGCGGCCCCAGGGCGAGGAAGAGGAACGCGGTGGGCACGATGACCACGCCGCTGATCCGCAGTACCCGGGACAGGTCCGCGCGCAGGTCCGGGATGCGCCCCTCGGTGACGGCCCGGCTCATGCGCGGCAGCAGGGCCGTCACCAGGGACACCGTCACGATCGACTGCGGCAGCATCCAGATGGTCTGCGCGTAGGTGTAGGCCGAGTAGCCGGCGCCGGCCTGTGGCAGTTCCCGGTCGGCGGCATTGGCGTAGTTCGTGACCACCGTCAGGGCGACCTGGTTGGCCAGCACGAACAGCAGCGTCCACTTCGCCGCGTGGACGCTCTTGCCCAGGCCGGTGCCCCGCCAGTCGAACCGCGGGCGGAAACGGAATCCTGCCGCGCGCGCGAACGGGATCAGCGCCAGGGCCTGCAGGGCGATGCCTGCCGTCGTCCCGATCCCCAGCAACCGCACCTGCTCGGAGGTGATGTCCTCCACCCGCTCGGGCACCGTCATCAGCCCCAGGTAGGAGGCGAACATGGCGACCAGCACGACGTTGTTCAGCACCGGGGTCCACATCATCGCGCCGAACTTCTCGCGCGCGTTCAGGACCTGCCCGTAGATGCTGAACAGCCCGTAGAAGAAGATCTGCGGCAACAGGAACCGCGCGAACGTCACCGTCAGCTCGAAAGCCTCGTGACCGTCCGGGGTGTCCCGCATGTACAGGCCCACGATCTGCGGCGCCGCCCACACCGCCAGCGCCGTCCCCACGCCCAGTACGCAGACCACGAGCGTGACCAGACGCTGCTCGTAGGCGCGTCCGCCGTCGGGCTGCGTCGCCCTGGCCCGCACCAGTTGCGGCACCAGCACGGCGTTGAGCGCCCCACCGATCAGCAGCGTGTACAGACTCGTCGGCACGGTGTTCGCCGTGTTGTACGTACTGGCCAGCAGACCGGTGCCGAGCGCCGCGGCCTGCAGCACTTGGCGGATCAGCCCCGTCGCCCGTGACACCACCGTGCCGACGGCCATCAGTAAGGACGAACGAGCCAGCCCGCCCTTGTCCTTCTTCCGCCGGGCGGCATGCCGCCCCCTTCTCCGCTGCTCCTGCGGCCTGACCTGCGCCACGGAGTCCGCCCCCTCGACCATGCCGTCAACCTATGCTCCGGGGTCTCAGGGCCCCCAAGCGGCTCCCTCCTGCACAACCGTGCAGCGAACCAACGCCGCGACCGCGGGCCGGGAACACGGCGGTGCTCTACGCCGTGGACCAACGCAACAGCATGGGTCGATCGGTCGAACCTCCGGGTCGTCCGGACCTCATCCAAAACAGCGGAGAGTCCGCAATGACGTTCGAGAGTGCGCAAGGAGGTCGGATGACTTATGCGGGCCGTGGAACTTGTACGAAAAAGGCAACTCGCTTGACCAGGTGTAACCTTGACCCGGCGTGTGTCGTTTGGTGACCTCAATGCACATCGGGGGGCGTGGAGTGGGGGAAGAGTTGCTGCCGCGCAGCGTTGATGGCCGTCAATGCGTCCATCGAACAGAGGGGGAGCGCCGATGACGACCTACGCACTCAGCTTTGAGGTACAGCCGCTGTGCGACGTAGCCGCTGTCGAGGAAGCGTTCTACGAGCACTTCGACGGAACAGTCGCTGAATCTTTCGGGCGCTTTCTCATCACCATGTACATGGACGGCCACGACAATGGGGTGAGCGCCGCCAAGAATGCGGCGATGGAGCTCCAGCGCAAGCTCGACGTCGTCGTCTGCCGCATGGATCGCGACCTGGTCGACGCCTCGGAGATCGCTCGCCGTACCGACCGCAGCAGGGAAAGTATTCGCCAGATCATTCACGGCGAGCGCCACAAAGGTGAGGCGTTTCCAGTGCCGCTGGGTGCCCCTAACGGAAAAAGGATCTGGGAATGGGGCGTCGTCAACGAGTGGCTTCATCGGAACATTCCGGAAAGCGGTGATCCCGAGCGCTACCTCAGCCGGGACGAGATGGCGGTCGTAGACGCATGGCTTGTTCGATGGGGCACGATGCCGCAAGAGCAGCACGTGCGCTCCGAGTTCTACGAGATCACGGCAGCACAAATGGTGAGCACCGAGTTTCAGCGCCCCAGTACATCCCATCGCCCGAGTGGCGGCTGGGTTTCCTCCTGGAATGTGCGGCGTCAGACGCAGACTGAATCGCTGGCTTCGCGAACTGCTGGTTGAGGCGGAATACCATGCCTTTCGTTCTGAACGTGGCAGAAGATGAGCAGAAGCAGGCGCTTGGCGTTGCCAAAAGAGCTCACCTTTCGGGCATCAGAGTTCTCGAGGTGCACGCAAAGGTGCTCGACGCGGAAGCCGCTGATGAACTCCAACCCCTGGACGAGCTCTCGACGAAGCTCACGGTGGGACGTTCGGAAGGCCGCCTGCTGTACCGCTTCGAACACGATCTCACCATCAAGGGCTCGGACGACAAGGACGCCCTGCAGATCGGCCTCCATGTGGGTGCCCTCTTCGACTTTCCGGAAGAGGGCACCCCGGACGGAGATGCAAGTGAGGAAGCCCTTGCCGCATTCGGGCGCACTACCGTGCAGATGGCGGTCTACCCCTATGTGCGGGCAACGGTCTCCGACCTGGCAGCCCGTTTGGGCTGTGGTCCCGTCACGCTGGACCTCCTGGTCCTGCAGTAGGCGGCAGACGGCCCGGTGCCGGTGAGGCGCCCGGGGCCGGCGGTTTGAGGTCGCCGGCCCCAGGGGGGCGGTTCGACGGCCCGGCCGCGCGGCCCCTACAGCACCGGCAGCGACTTCCTCAGCTCGAACGCCGTGACCTGGGAGCGGTACTCCTCCCACTCCTGCCGCTTGTTGCGCAGGAAGAAGTCGAAGACGTGCTCGCCCAGGGTCTCGGCGACCAGGTCGCTGTGTTCCATCAGGGCCAGGGCCTCGCCCAGGTTCTGGGGGAGCGGCTCGATGCCCAGGGCACGGCGTTCGGCGTTGGACAGGGCCCACACGTCGTCCTCGGCGCCCGGCGGCAGCTCGTAGCCCTCCTCGATGCCCTTCAGGCCGGCGGCCAGCAGCACCGCGTAGGTCAGGTACGGGTTGGCGCCGGAGTCGATCGAGCGGACCTCGACGCGGGCCGAGCCGGTCTTGCCGGGCTTGTACATCGGGACGCGGACCAGCGCCGAGCGGTTGTTGTGGCCCCAGCAGATGTAGGACGGGGCCTCACCGCCCGCGCCGGCGGTGCGCTCGCTGCCGCCCCAGATGCGCTTGTAGCTGTTCACCCACTGGTTGGTGACCGCCGAGATCTCCGCCGCGTGCCGCAGCAGGCCCGCGATGAAGGAACGGCCGACCTTGGAGAGCTGGTACTCCGCGCCCGACTCGTAGAAGGCGTTGCGGTCGCCCTCGAAGAGGGAGAGGTGCGAGTGCATGCCCGAGCCCGGGTACTCCGAGAACGGCTTCGGCATGAAGGTGGCCTGCAGGCCCTGCTCGAGGGCCACCTGCTTCATGACCAGGCGGAACGTCATGATGTTGTCGGCCGTGGACAGCGCGTCGGCGTAGCGCAGGTCGATCTCCTGCTGGCCGGGGGCGCCCTCGTGGTGGGAGAACTCCACCGAGATGCCCATCGACTCCAGCATGGTGATCGCCTGGCGGCGGAAGTCCATGCCGATGTTCTGCGGCGTGTGGTCGAAGTAGCCGGAGTTGTCCGCGGGCGTCGGCACCGAGCCGTCGACCGGCTTGTCCTTCAGCAGGAAGAACTCGATCTCCGGGTGCGTGTAGAAGGTGAAGCCCAGGTCGGAGGTGCGGGCCAGGGCGCGCTTGAGGACGTAGCGCGGGTCCGCGAAGGACGGCGAGCCGTCCGGCATGAGGATGTCGCAGAACATCCGGGCCGTGCCGGGCGCCTCCGCGCGCCACGGCAGGACCTGGAACGTCGACGGGTCCGGCTTGGCGATCATGTCGGACTCGTAGACCCGGGCGAAGCCCTCGATCGCGGAGCCGTCGAAGCCGATGCCCTCGTCGAAGGCCTGCTCCAGCTCGGCCGGGGCCACGGCCACGGACTTGAGGAAGCCCAGCACGTCCGTGAACCACAGGCGTACGAACCGGATGTCGCGCTCCTCGAGCGTCCGGATCACGAACTCCTGCTGCTTGTCCATCTTCCGCTTCCCCATCCTTGCTGGTCAGGCCGCCTGTCTCCGGTACGGCGGAAGGCGGTCGGGCACCTGAGCATCACACCACAGCACCGTTTCGTGCGCGTTGCGGACCTTGATCGGCCGGCCGACCCCGGCCTGAACGGGACCCGGCCGTGTGCACCGCTCACCCGCAGCGTAGAGGCCGCGTGTTCGATCGGGCCATTCCTGCGGTCCCGCCGCGTCACAACATGTGACTTCCCTACGGGAGAGCACTCCCGCATCATTACGATCAGCGCACTCAACGCCTCCCTTTCTAGAAGGGCACACACCCCATGGGTTCCGCCAACAAGAGCAGCAGCACGGCGCGGCAGACACGCATAGCGGAGATGCGACGTGCCGAGGAGGCCCGCGACCGCCGGAACCGCATCCTCACGATCGGGATCGGCGTCGTGGTCGTCGTCGGTCTCGTCGTCGGCGGCGTGGTCCTCGTGCGCTCGCAGTCCGACGACTCCGACGACACGGCGGCCCCCGACGCCAAGACCTCCGGCAAGTTCGTCGCCGGCGCGGACGGCGTGCAGACCTGGAAGGGGACGCTGTCCCGCGACCACGTCACCCGGAAGGTGACGTACCCGGTCGAGCCCCCGGTCGGCGGCGACCACAACCAGGTCTGGATGAACTGCGACGGCGACGTCTACACCAAGCCGCTGAACAACGAGAACGCCGTGCACTCGCTGGAGCACGGCGCGGTCTGGGTGACGTACAACGACAAGGCCCCGAAGGCCGACGTCGACGCGCTGGCGGCGAAGGTGAAGAAGACCCCGTACTCGCTGATGAGCCCCGACGACAAGCAGAAGGAACCGATCGTGCTGACGGCCTGGGGCCACCAGCGCACCGTGACGGGCGCGAGCGACCCGAACGTGGACGCGTTCTTCGAGAAGTTCGTCCAGGGCGAGCAGACCCCCGAGCCGGGCGCCGCCTGCACCAACGGGCTGTCGCAGTGACACCCCGGAGGGCCGGCTGGATCGCGGGGGCCGCCGCGGCGGTGCTCGTCGCCGCCGGCGCCCTCACCTACGCCGGCGCCGACGACGACGGCGGGGCCGGCACCCCGGCCGCGGACTCGGCGGACGCCGGGTTCGCGCGGGACATGGCGGTGCACCACCAGCAGGCCGTCGAGATGTCGTACATCGTGCGCGACCGCACCGACGACGAGGAGGTGCGGCGGCTCGCCTACGACATCGCGCAGACCCAGGCCAACCAGCGGGGCATGCTGATCGGCTGGCTCGACCTGTGGGGGCTGCCGAAGGTGTCGTCCGACCCGCCCATGACCTGGATGGGCATGGGCGACATGCCGTCGGCGGGGGAGGGCTCGCTGATGCCCGGGATGGCCACCGACGCCGAGATGGACAAGCTCGCCGGCCTGAGCGGCAGGCAGGCCGAGGTGTACTACCTCCAGCTGATGACCGAGCACCACAAGGGCGGCGTCCACATGGCCGAGGGGTGCGCCGCCCGGTGCACGGTCGGAGTGGAGAAGCGGCTGGCCCGGGGCATGGTGGAGTCGCAGGAGTCGGAGATCCGGCTGATGGCGGACCTGCTGGCGGAGCGCGGCGCCCGACCGCGGGCATGACACCGGAACGCCCGACTCCACGACCCCGGCCGACGGCCGCGCCCCGGGCCCCTAGCGCTGCCGCCGGAGATCCGCCAGCACCCGGTGCAGCGGCTCCGTCTGCCGGCGCCGGTACTCCTGGATCGACCAGCCGTTGCCGTCCGGGTCCGAGAAGTACATGAACGTGGCACCGTCGTCCGGCGCGTACTGCACCGGCTCGGAGACCTCCAGGCCGCGCCCCACCAGTTCCGCGCGGGCCGCCTCGATGTCGGCGACGCACAACTGGAGCCCCTGGTAGGAACCGGGAGCCGGCCGGGGCCCCCGGGTCAGCTCCCAGACGCTGTCGCCGAGGGCGATCGAGCAGCCGGAGCCCGGGGGCGTGAGCTGCACGATCCGCATCCCCGGCATCACCTCCTGGTCGACGTCGACGTGGAAGCCGACCTTGTCCCGGTAGAAGTCCCGGGCACGGTCGATGTCGGTCACGGGCAGCGGGATCACTTCGAGGGTGAAGTCCATGCCCTCACCGAAGCGGATGGCGGCACGCCCCGCCACCGAAAAGGCGGAAGAGGCGGAATCCCGCGCGCGACGGCGTCCGGATCACGGACGGCGCCGTCCGCCCCTGCGCCCACTCGCGGCTCCCCGGTTACGCTCAAGGCCGTACGACCTTGATCCGACGGGGGCCGGCACCACCGGCCCGCAGGTCCGACAGGAGGCCGAGATGACGGCGCCGGGGCGCAGGAGCAGTACCTTCACGCGACTGCTGCGGCACGGTTTCACCGATCCCTCGGCCGCCGAGCGGCTGCTGGACGGCGTGGAGCTGACGCCGGTCCGCAACGACCCGGTCCTGCTGGAGGCGCTGGGCGCCACCGCCGACCCGGACCTCGCCCTGCACGGCCTGGTCCGGCTGCTGGAGGCACAGCCCGGTCCCGTCGCGCGCCGGGAGCTGCTGGACACCCTGATAGCGGCCAAGCCGCTGCGCGACCGCCTCCTCGGCGTGCTCGGCGCCTCCGAGGCGCTCGCCGACCACCTCGCCCGGCACGCCGGCGACTGGCAGGCCCTCGTCACCTACGAGCCGCGTGACCTGCACCGCGGTGTCGAGGAGTTCGAGCGCGGCCTCGCCGAGGCCACCGACCCCGTCTCGCTGCGCGTCGCCTACCGGCGCTGCCTGCTGTCCATCGCCGCCCGCGACGTGTGCGGCACCATCGACGTCGCCGAGACCGCCGCCGAGCTCGCCGACCTCGCCACCGCCACCCTGCGCGCCGCCCTCCGCCTCGCCGAGGAGGCCGCGCCCGAGGACGCCGCGCTGTGCCGGCTGGCGGTGATCGCGATGGGCAAGTGCGGCGGCCACGAGCTGAACTACGTCTCCGACGTCGACGTCATCTTCGTGGGGGAGGCGGCCGGCGAGGCCGACGAGAGCAAGGCGCTGCGGGCCGCGACCTCCCTCGCCTCGCACATGATGCGGATCTGCTCCGAGACGACCGTCGAGGGCTCCATCTGGCCCGTCGACGCCAACCTGCGTCCCGAGGGCCGCAACGGCCCGCTGGTGCGCACCCTCAGCAGCCACCTCGCCTACTACCAGCGCTGGGCCAAGACCTGGGAGTTCCAGGCGCTGCTCAAGGCCCGCCCGGTCGCCGGCGACCCGGCCCTGGGCGGCGAGTACGTCGCCGCCCTCCAGCCCCTGGTGTGGCAGGCCGCCGAGCGCGAGAACTTCGTCGCCGACGTGCAGAAGATGCGCCGCCGGGTGGTGGAGAACATCCCCGTCGCCGAGGTCGACCGCCAGCTCAAACTGGGACCGGGCGGCCTGCGCGACGTCGAGTTCGCCGTGCAGCTGCTCCAGCTCGTGCACGGCCGGGCCGACACGTCCCTGCACAGCGGTACGACGCTGGACGCGCTGAGGGCCCTCGCCGCGGGCGGCTACGTCGGCCGGGTGGACGCGGCCCAGCTCGACGAGGCGTACCGCTTCCTGCGCTCCATGGAGCACCGCATCCAGCTCCACCGGCTGCGGCGCACCCACCTCGTGCCCGAGGACGAGGCCGACCTGCGGCGCCTGGGCCGTTCCCTCGGTCTGCGCAACGACCCGGTCACCGGGCTGCTGCGCGAGTGGAAGCGGCACGCCGCCGTCGTGCGCCGGCTGCACGAGAAGCTGTTCTACCGGCCGCTGCTCGACGCGGTCGCCCAGCTGACGCCGGGGGAGACCCGGCTGCGCCCCGACGCGGCCCGCGAGCGGCTGGTCGCCCTCGGGTACGCCGACCCGGCCGCCGCCCTGCGGCACCTGGAGGCGCTGGCCTCCGGCGTCACCCGCAAGGCCGCGATCCAGCGGACCCTGCTGCCGGTGCTGCTGGGCTGGTTCGCCGACTCCGCCGACCCGGACGCGGGCCTGCTCAACTTCCGCAAGGTCTCCGACGCGCTCGGCCGGACGCCCTGGTACCTCAGGCTGCTGCGGGACGAGGGCGCGGCGGCCGAGAACCTCGCCCGGGTGCTGTCCGCCGGGCGCCTCGCCCCGGACCTGCTGATGCGGGCGCCCGAGGCCGTGGCGCTCCTCGGCGACGGCGACGCCGGGGGACTGGAGCCGCGCGGGCGGGCCCAGCTGGAGCAGGAGGTGCTCGCCGCGGTCCGTCGCGCAGACGGCGCCGTGCAGGCGGTCACCGCGGCGCGCGGGATGCGGCGCCGCGAGCTGTTCCGCACGGCCGCCGCCGACATCGTCGGCTCCTACGGCACCGAGGCGCACCCCGTCGAGGCCGACCAGGGCGCCCTGGTGGACCGGGTCGGCGCCGCGGTGTCGGACCTGACGGCGGCCACGCTGGCCGGCACCCTGCGGGCCGTGGTGCGCGAGGGCTGGGGGGACACCCTGCCCACCCGGTTCGCGATCATCGGCATGGGCCGCTTCGGCGGGCGCGAGCTGGGCTACGGCTCGGACGCCGACGTGCTGTTCGTGCACGAGCCCCGGGACGGGGTCGACGAGCGGGAGGCCGCGGACGCCGCGAACAAGGTGGTCGCCGAGATGCGCCGCCTGCTCCAGGTGCCCAGCGCGGACCCGCCCCTGATCATCGACGCCGACCTGCGCCCGGAGGGCAAGTCCGGACCGCTGGTGCGCACGCTCAAGTCGTACGCGGCCTACTACCGGCGCTGGTCGCTGACGTGGGAGTCGCACGCGCTGCTGCGGGCCGAGTTCGTCGCCGGCGACGAGGACCTGGGACGGCGGTTCACCGAGCTGGTCGATCCGCTGCGGTACCCGGCGCGGGGGCTCTCCGAGGAGGCGGTACGGGAGATCCGGCGGCTCAAGGCCCGCATGGAGTCCGAGCGGCTGCCGCGCGGCGCCGACCCCAAGCTGCACGCCAAGCTGGGACCGGGCGGCCTGTCCGACGTGGAGTGGACCGTGCAGCTGATGCAGCTGCGGCACGCCCACGCGGTACCGGGCCTGCGCACGACCAGCACCCGGCAGGCCCTCGCGGCGGCGTCCGGGGCGGGACTCGTCTCCGAGGAGAACGCCGCGACCCTCGACGAGGCGTGGGTGCTGGCGACGCGGGTGCGCAACGCGGTGATGCTGGTGCGCGGACGGGCCGGCGACACGTTCCCGACCGACCCGCGCGAACTGGCGGCCGTGGGCCGCTACCTCGGCCACGGCTCCGGCCACGCGGGCGACATGCTCGACGAGTACCGCCGCACGGCCCGCCGCGCCCGCACGGTGGTGGAGGACCTGTTCTACGCGTGACCGCCCCGGCCGCCACCGCTGCGGGCGGCCGTGCCTCCCTCAGCGCCTGAACGGCCCGGGAGGCACCCTCAGGGACGCGGGGCTCGCCCCCCGGCACCGGCGCCCGGCGCCCTCAGGCGCGCGTGGGCGCCCACGCGCGCCGTCGCACCCCGCCGCCCCCCGGCACCACCCGGGGCAACGCGTACGGCAGGCTCCCGCACCAGACCCGGGCCACCGCGTAACCGAAGGCCAGGCACAGCACACCCCCCACCGCGTCCAGCCAGAAGTGGTTCGCCGTGGCCACGATGACCACCAGCGTGAGCACCGGATACGCCAGCCCCAGCACCCGCACCCACGGCACCGACGCCAACGCGAAGATCGTCAGCCCGCACCACACCGACCACCCGATGTGCATCGACGGCATCGCGGCGTACTGGTTGGACATGTTCTTCAGGTCCCCGGACGCCATCGACCCCCACGTCTGGTGGACCATCACCGTGTCGACGAAGCGCCCGCCGTTCATCAGCCGGGGCGGGGCGAGCGGGTACAGGTAGTAACCGAGCAGGGCCACTCCCGTCGTCGCGAAGAGGACCAGACGGGTCGCCGCGTACCGCCCCGGATGGCTGCGGTACAGCCAGACCAGCACGCCCAGCGTCACCACGAAGTGCAACGTGGCGTAGTAGTAGTTCATGCCGACGACCAGCCAAGTCACCGAGTTGACGGCATGGTTGACCGTTTCTTCCACGGCGATGCCGAGTTGCCGCTCGGCCTGCCAGATCCAGTCGGCGTTGCGCAGTGCCTGCCCCCGCTGCTCCGGCACGGCGTTGCGGACGAGCGAGTACGTCCAGTAACTGAGCGCGATCAGCAGGATCTCGAACCACAGGCGGGGCCGGCGCGGTGTGCGCAGCCGACGCATCAGGCCCCGCCCCGCCACCTCCGTGACAGGATGCGGAACGCCCTCTTCCGAGCGTTCCGGAGTCCTCACGGTCACGTCACCCATAGGCATGAAGTCTGCCAGAAAAGCCCTGTCCCACCGATCATCCCCCGGGAGGATACGCGGCGCATCCGGCCACTACGGGACGGCTCAGGGACGGCTCCGCTCACCCGGCGCCGAGGCGGTCGAACCGCGCACCACCAGCTCCGGCATGAACACGAACTCGCTGTGCGGCGCGGGCGTCCCGCCGATCTCCTCCAGCAGCGTGCGCACCGCCGCCTGGCCCATCGCCGGGACCGGCTTGCGGACGGTCGTCAGCGGGGGGTCGGTGAAGGCGATCAGCGGGGAGTCGTCGAAGCCGACGACCGAGACGTCCTTGGGCACGTCCAGCCCGCGCTGCCGGGCCGCCCTTATGGCGCCCAGCGCCATCATGTCGCTGGCGCAGACCACGGCCGTGCAGTCCCGCTCGATGAGCGCGGCGGCCGCCGCCTGGCCGCCCTCCAGGGTGTAGAGGGAGTGCTGGACGAGTTCCGTCTCCACGGTCCGCGCGTCGAGGTCCAGCTGTTCCTGGACGGTGCGGACGAAGCCCTCGATCTTGCGCTGCACCGGCACGAACCGCTTCGGGCCGAGGGCCAGCCCGATGCGGGTGTGGCCCAGCGAGACGAGGTGGGTGACGGCGAGGCTCATCGCGGCGCGGTCGTCCGGCGAGATGAAGGGCGCCTGCACCTTCGGCGAGAAGCCGTCGACGAGGACGAACGGCACGCCCTGCGCGCGCAGCCGCTCGTAGCGCTCCATGTCGGCGGTGGTGTCGGCGTGCAGTCCGGAGACGTAGATGATGCCGGCGACCCCGCGGTCGACCAGCATCTCCGTCAGCTCGTCCTCCGTGGAGCCGCCCGGGGTCTGGGTGGCGAGGACCGGCGTGTAGCCCTGGCGGGTCAGCGCCTGGCCGATGACCTGGGCCAGGGCCGGGAATATCGGGTTCTCCAGCTCCGGGGTGATCAGCCCCACCAGGCCCTCGCTGCGCTGCCGCAGCCGCACGGGCCGTTCGTAGCCCAGGACGTCGAGGGCGGCGAGCACGGACTGCCGGGTGGTGGCGGCGACGCCGGGCTTCCCGTTGAGGACGCGACTGACCGTCGCTTCGCTCACGCCCGCCTGGGCGGCGATGTCGGCAAGCCGTGTGGTCACAGGGGTGGACTGTACCTGCCGGATGGCGCCTTGCACACCGACGGGGCGCCGTGGGCGCCCCGTCGGACGGCCCGGCGCGGACTGCTGCGTCATCGCGCTCCCTCGAGAAAGTGGCGGCAAGAGCTTGCAGAGTCTTGCACAACCGGCCCGATACCGCTCGTGGCCTGTAAGCAAGCGTCTCACGATGGTCGCCAGGAGGTCACACCCGGATAACTTCGGAGATCTCTTGCACTTTTTTGCAGCAAGACCTTTCGCCGCGCTTACATCGCTGTTACGTTCACGTCGCCCGACGGCAGCAACGGCGCGTCGGTGTCGGCAGGAGCGGCGGACGGGCCCGCACCCTGCACCACACGGGCTTTCACCCTCAAGGAGAACTCATGCGGCGTGGCATAGCGGCCACCGCTCTGGTGGCGTCCCTCGCCCTCGCGGCGACGGCGTGCGGCGGGGACGACGGCGACAGCAAGTCGGGCGGACCGGTCACCATCACTTACTGGGACACCTCCAACGCGACCAACGAGGCGCCGACCTACAAGGCCCTGGTCAAGGAGTTCGAGGCCGCCAACAAGGGCATCAAGGTCAACTTCGTCAACGTGCCCTTCGACCAGGCGCAGAACAAGTTCGACACCGCCGCCGGTTCCAAGGGCGCCCCGGACGTGCTGCGCTCCGAGGTCGGCTGGACGCCCGCCTTCGCCAAGAAGGGCTTCTTCCTGCCGCTGGACGGCACCGAGGCCCTCGCCGAGCAGGACAAGTTCCAGCCCAACCTGATCGAGCAGGCCAAGTACGAGGGCAAGACCTACGGCGTGCCGCTGGTCACCGACACCCTCGCCTTCGTCTACAACAAGGAACTGTTCGCGAAGGCCGGCGTCCAGCCCCCCAAGACCTGGGACGACCTGAAGAAGGCCGCCGCCACCATCAAGGACAAGACCGGCGCCGACGGCTACTGGGGCTCCACGGCCGGCTACTACGGGCAGCCGTTCCTGTACGGCGAGGGCACCGACACGGTCGACGCCGACGGCAAGAAGATCACCGTCAACTCGCCCCAGGCGAAGAAGGCGTACGGCACCTGGCTGAGCCTCTTCGACGGCAAGGGCCTGCACAAGGCCGACACCACCGCGGACGCCTACGCCCACATCCAGGAGGCGTTCGTCAGCGGCAAGGTCGCCTCGATCATCCAGGGCCCGTGGGAGATCACCAACTTCTACAAGGGCTCCGCCTTCAAGGACAAGAACAACCTCGGCATCGCCACCGTCCCGGCCGGCTCCACCGGCGAGGCGGGCGCCCCGACCGGCGGCCACAACCTGTCGGTGTACGCCGGTTCGGACCAGGCCCACCAGGAGGCGGCGCTGAAGTTCGTGAAGTTCATGACCTCGGCGAAGTCCCAGGAGACCGTCGCCCTGAAGAACTCCACGCTGCCGACCCGCGACGACGCCTACACCGACAAGGTCAAGACCGACCCGGGCATCGCCGGCTACCAGACGGTCCTGCCCGCCGCCCGGCCGCGCCCGGCGCTGCCGGAGTACAGCTCCCTGTGGACCCCGCTGGACGACGAGCTCCCGCAGATCGCCGGCGGCAAGAAGTCCCTGGACGAGGGGCTGGGCGACGCCGAGGCGGCGATCGTCAAGCTGGTGCCGGACTTCAGCAAGTAGGTCCCCCGACCGCCGGGCCCCCGCACCGGGGGAGGGGCCCGGCGGTCACCGGCCGGGCCCCCGGTCCCGGCCGCTGCCCCTGACCTTCCCGATGCTCCCGAAGGTGTCGAACCATGACAGTCGCCATCGACCGCGCGACCGGCAAGCGCCGCGGTGACCGCACCCCGCGGCCCGGCCTCGGCCGGCGTCTGAAAGACGGCTACCAGAAGCACTGGTACGCCTACGCCATGATCGCGCCGGTGGCCGTCGTGATCGGCGTCCTCGTGCTGTACCCGCTGGGCTACGGCCTCTACCTCACCCTCACCGACGCCAACAGCCTCAACAGCGCGCGCACCATCGGCGTCAACGAGATCGAGGCCACCTACAAGTTCGTCGGCCTGGACAACTACGCCGACATCCTGTGGGGCCCACGGCCTACGACCGCTTCTGGTCGCACTTCATCTGGACCATCGTGTGGACGGCCGTCTGCGTCGGCCTGCACTTCTTCCTCGGCCTCGGGCTCGCCCTGCTGCTCAACCAGAAGATGCGCGGCCGCACCCTCTACCGGCTGATCCTGGTCCTGCCCTGGGCCGTGCCCACCTTCGTCACCGTCTTCGGCTGGCGCTTCATGCTCGCCGACGAGGGCGTCATCAACGCCGCCCTGGACTGGCTGCACCTGCCGACGCCCGCCTGGCTCGAGGACACCTTCTGGCAGCGCTTCTCCGCGATCATGGTCAACACCTGGTGCGGTGTGCCGTTCATGATGATCTCGCTCCTGGGCGGCCTGCAGTCCATCGACGCCAGCCTCTACGAGGCCTCCGAGATGGACGGCGCGAACGCCTGGCAGCGCTTCCGCCACGTCACCCTGCCCGGCCTCAGGGCCGTCAGCTCCACCGTCGTGCTGCTCGGCATCATCTGGACCTTCAACCAGTTCGCCGTGATCTTCCTGCTGTTCGGCAACACCGCCCCCGACGCGCAGATCCTCGTCACCTGGGCGTACCAGCTCGGCTTCGGGCAGCAGCCGCGCGACTTCGCGCAGTCCGCGGCCTACGGCATCCTGCTGCTGGCCATCCTGATCGTCTTCACCTCCTTCTACCGCCGCTGGCTGAACCGCAATGAGCAGCAGCTCGCGAACTGAGGCAGGAGCCGCCATGAGTACAAGCACCGCGCCCACCCAGGCCCCCGCCGAGCAGACCGCCGCGCCCGCCGCGCCGCCGCGCAGGGTGCGCCGCCGCGGCGAACGCGGCCGCGCCGCGTCCCTCGCCTCCCACGGCGTGCTGATCGTCGCGAGCCTCGTCGCGCTCTTCCCGGTCGCCTGGCTGGTCTTCCTGTCCCTCGGCCCGGACAAGGACGACTACCTGCACCCCGGACGCATCTGGTCGAAGATGACCTTCGACAACTACGCGTTCGTGCTCCAGGACACCAACTTCTTCGACTGGCTGAAGAGTTCGCTGATCGTCTCGCTGGGCACCACGGTCATCGGCGTCCTGGTCGCCGCGACGACCGGCTACGCGGTCTCGCGGATGCGCTTCCCCGGCTACCGCAAGCTCATGTGGATCCTGCTGGTCACCCAGATGTTCCCCATCGCGGTCCTGATCGTGCCGATGTACCAGATCCTGTCGAAGCTCCAGCTCATCGACAACTACTTCGGCCTGGTCCTCGTCTACTGCTCCACCGCGGTGCCGTACTGCGCCTGGCTGCTCAAGGGCTACTTCGACACCATCCCGTTCGAGATCGACGAGGCCGGGCGGGTGGACGGGCTGAACCCGTTCGGCACCTTCTTCCGGCTGATCCTGCCGCTGGCCCGGCCGGGCCTCGCGGTCGCCGGCTTCTACAGCTTCATCACGGCCTTCGGCGAGGTCGCCTTCGCCTCGACGTTCATGCTGAGCGACACGAAGTACACCTTCGCCGTCGGACTGCAGAGCTTCGTCAGCGAGCACGACGCGCAGCGCAACCTGATGGCGGCCACCGCCGTGCTCGTCGCGATACCCGTCTCCGCGTTCTTCTACCTGGTGCAGAAGAACCTGGTGACCGGCCTCACCGCGGGCGGCACGAAGGGCTGACCGCCCCACCCGGAAAACGTCCGGCCGCGGTGCCATCCGACCCCGCTGCACCGCGGCCGGCCGCCCCTTTCCCCCACCACGCCTCCACTCCGTCACGTACAAGGACGTCATGAGCCAGCAGCACTCCGCCGCACCGGCCCCCACCTCCGCCACCGCCACCGTCGCGAGGCGCCGCGACTGGTGGCGCGACGCGGTCATCTACCAGGTGTACCCGCGCAGCTTCGCCGACAGCAACGGCGACGGCATGGGCGACCTGGAGGGTGTCCGCACCCGCCTGCCGTACCTGCGCGACCTGGGCGTGGACGCCGTGTGGCTCAGCCCCTTCTACGCATCCCCGCAGGCCGACGCCGGGTACGACGTCGCCGACTACCGTGCCGTCGACCCCATGTTCGGCACCCTCCTGGACGCCGACGCGCTGATCCGCGACGCCCACGGGCTGGGCCTGCGCATCATCGTCGACCTGGTCCCGAACCACTCCTCCGACCAACACGAGTGGTTCAAGCGCGCCCTCGCCGAGGGCCCCGGCTCCCCGTCGCGGGACCGCTACCACTTCCGCCCGGGCAAGGGCGAGAACGGCGAACTGCCGCCCAACGACTGGGAGTCCATCTTCGGCGGCCCCGCCTGGACCCGGGTCACCGAGCCCGACGGCACGCCGGGGGAGTGGTACCTGCACCTGTTCGCCCCCGAGCAGCCCGACTTCAACTGGGAGCACCCGGCCGTCGGCGACGAGTTCCGCTCCATCCTGCGCTTCTGGCTGGACATGGGCGTGGACGGCTTCCGCATCGACGTCGCCCACGGCATGGTGAAGGCCGAGGGCCTGCCCGACCTCGGATCCCACGAGCAGCTCAAGCTGCTGGGCAACGATGTCATGCCGTTCTTCGACCAGGACGGCGTCCACGACATCTACCGGCAGTGGCGGCTCATCCTCGACGAGTACTCCGGCGAGCGCATTTTCGTCGCGGAGGCGTGGACCCCGACCGTCGAGCGCACCGCGAACTACGTCCGGCCCGACGAGCTGCACCAGGCCTTCAACTTCCAGTACCTGGGCACCCACTGGGACGCCGAGGAGCTGCGCACGGTCATCGACCGCACCCTGGACGCCATGCGCCCGGTCGGCGCCCCGGCCACCTGGGTGCTGTCCAACCACGACGTCACCCGGCACGCCACCCGCTTCGCCAACCCGCCCGGCCTCGGCACCCAGATCCGCCTGGCCGGCGACCGCGAGCTGGGCCTGCGCCGCGCCCGCGCCGCCACCCTGCTGATGCTGGCGCTGCCCGGCTCGGCCTACGTCTACCAGGGCGAGGAACTGGGCCTGCCGGACGTCGTCGACCTGCCCGACGAGGTCCGCCAGGACCCGGCGTACTTCCGCGGCGCCGGCCAGGACGGCTTCCGCGACGGCTGCCGGGTGCCGATCCCGTGGACGCGCACGGGGTCGTCGTACGGCTTCGGCGACGGCGGCAGCTGGCTCCCGCAGCCGGCGAACTGGGGCGAGCTGAGCGTCGAGGCCCAGACGGGCGCGCCCGGCTCGACCCTGGAGCTGTACCGGGCCGCGCTGGCCGCCCGCCGTGAGCACGCCGACCTGGGCGCGGGCGACGCCGTGCAGTGGCTGCGGGCGCCCGAGGGCGTCCTCGCCTTCCGGCGCGGGGAGTTCACGTGCGTGGCCAACACCACCGGCGAGTCGGTGACGGTGCCCGCGTACGGGCGGCTGCTGCTGGCCAGCGGTGAGGTGACCGAGGCCGACGGCGAGGCCGAGGTGCCGGCGGACACGACCGTGTGGTGGACGACGGCCTGACACCCGCGTCGACGGGGATCCACGAGAATCTTCGGGCAATCGCGTACGGCCCGCTGCCCTTTCGGGCGGCGGGCCTTTACCATCTGCGTCACCCACAGTTTGCTGAAGCTTTCAGCAAGAGCCTTCAACGACGAAGGAACCCCACATGGCACGCAGAGCCCTCACGGGCGCCGTCGCTCTGGCCGCGGCCGCCCTTGTCATGACCCCAACGGGCGCGCAGGCTTCCCCACCCGGCACCAAGGACGTCACCGCGGTCCTCTTCGAGTGGAACTTCGCCTCCGTCGCCAAGGAGTGCACCACTACCCTCGGCCCCGCCGGCTACGGCTACGTCCAGGTCTCCCCTCCCGCCGAGCACATACAGGGCTCGCAGTGGTGGACGTCGTACCAGCCCGTCAGCTACCGGATCGCGGGGCGGCTCGGTGACCGCGCCGCGTTCAAGAACATGGTCGACACGTGTCACGCGGCCGGCGTCAAGGTCGTCGCCGACACGGTCGTCAACCACATGTCCGCGGGCAGCGGCACCGGCACCGGCGGCTCGTCGTACACGAAGTACGACTACCCCGGGTTGTACTCCTCGTACGACTTCGACAACTGCACCTCACAGATCAACAACTACGGCGACCGCTGGAACGTCCAGAACTGCGAGCTGGTCGGCCTCGCCGACCTCGACACCGGCGAGGAGTACGTCCGCGGCGCCATCGCCCGGTACATGAACGACCTGCTGTCACTGGGCGTCGACGGCTTCCGCATCGACGCCGCCAAGCACATGCCGGCCGCCGACCTGGCCAACATCAAGTCCCGGCTGAGCAATCCGAACGCCTACTGGAAGCAGGAGGTCATCTACGGCGCCGGGGAGGCCGTCCAGCCCACCGAGTACACGGGCAACGGGGACGTCCAGGAGTTCCGTTACGCCTACGACCTCAAGCGGGTCTTCACCAACGAGAACCTCGCCTACCTGAAGAACTACGGCGAGGGCTGGGGCTATATGAACAGCTCCGTCTCCGGCGTCTTCGTCGACAACCACGACACCGAGCGCAACGGCTCCACGCTCAACTACAAGGACGGCGCCGCCTACACCCTGGCCAACGTCTTCATGCTGGCCTGGCCCTACGGCGCTCCCGACGTCAACTCCGGCTACGAGTGGTCCAGCACGGACGCCGGGCCCCCCAACGGCGGTCGGGTCGACGCCTGCTGGCAGAACGGCTGGAAGTGCCAGCACAACTGGCCGGAGATCAGGTCCATGGTCGCCTTCCGCAACGCCACCCGGGGCCAGGCGGTCACGAACTGGTGGGACAACGGCGGCGACGCCATCGCCTTCGGGCGCGGCTCGAAGGGCTTCGTGGCCGTCAACCACGAGTCCTCCAGCATCTCCCGCACCTACCAGACGTCCCTGCCCGCCGGGACCTACTGCAACGTCCAGAACAACACGACCGTCTCGGTGGACGGCTCGGGCCGGCTCACCGCGACCCTCGGCGCCGACACGGCGCTCGCGGTGTACGCGGGCAAGTCCGGCTGCTGACCCTCCCGCCCCGGTCCTCGGGGACCGGGCCCACGGTGCCGTACAAGGCCGCCGGGGGCCCGGTGGGAGGGCCCCGCCAAGCGGAGCAACAGCGCATGCGCAGGCCCCGCACGGGTTCGAGGCTGGCGGCATGAGCATCCGTCCGTGGGTCGTCGTCGAGCCACCGGACGGCCGTGGCCTGCGCCGGGTGACCGTGGGCGGCGCCACCGCGGGCAGCGTCTGGTCCCCGCGCGGCCTGCGCGCACTGCTCGACCGGATGGGGTACGCGGACACCGACCTGGACGACCCCACGTCCGTGTGCTGGCGCGGCGGCGACCGGAACGCCTGGCCGGACCGCCCCTGGCGACGGCGCACGACCATGGTGGTCATGGTGGTCGGACTGCTCGCCTCGATGGTCCTCAACGTGCTGATCGGCTGGCCCGACGCCTCCGGGGCGCTGACCTTCGCCCAGCGTGTCAGCGGGGCCCTGTTCGTGCTGTCCGGCCTGGTCCAGGGGGCCGGGGCGGTCCTGGCACCCGGCTACTGGGGCCGGCGCGAGTTCCGGGCCTCGGGGGCGGTCGTCCTGCTCGGCGTCCTGATCGCGCTGGCCACGGACGGCCTGCTGTTCCTGATGTGGCTGGAGGAGACGGAGTACACGCCCTGTCTGCTCGCCTTCCTGCCCCTGGGCTGCTGGTCGGTGTGGGCTCTGGTCCTGCTGGTCAGGGAGAAGGCCTGGAAAGGCGTGCCGCAGCCGAAGAAGTTCGCGGCGGGGGTGTTCGTGACGGCCCTGCTGACCGGCGTCAGTCTCGCGTACTCCACCCTCTACCAGCCCGCGACGGCCCCCATGCGTTTCGCCCTCGAAGCAGAGTTCGGCAGGGTCCGCGAGGACCGCTCCCTCCCTTTCGTCCAGGTCCCGCTGAAACTCTCCGTGAAGAACACCGGAGAGGTGTCGGTCTACGTCATCATCAACGACTTCACCGTCTACGGCAGGACCGCCCGGTACTCCGAGCGCGGGGACTCCTCGGCACAGGCGTGGAAGGAGAGCTTCCAGCGCGAGGAGGAGGCCGAGCGGCACGTCGACGGGCTCACCTACCAGCGGCTGAGCAGCGGACGGCTGTACGAACCCGGGGACGTGCTGGAGGCCGGGCAGGAGGACACCCGCGAGCACGTCGTCCAGATCCCCAGGAACATGCCGTACGACCTGCTCCACGTCGACCTCCAGCTCACCTACATGCGCAAGGACCGGGGCCGCATCGACGTGGAGCACTTCCGGGAGCAGCACGAGTCGTGGCGGCACCCCCGCTACACCTGCCGGGCGGCCCGGTGCCCGGCGGACACGCTCGCCTACACCGGCCGGGTGTGGCACAACAACAACCTCGTCAACGTGACCCGGAAACCGCTCTACGTGACGGCGTTCTGGTCGCCGACGTCCCACCCGCTCTACTCCGTGTCCTCGTTCCACTTCACGGGCGGCTGGATCGATCCCGCGGCGGACAGGAGGGAGATCGGCAGGTTCGGCATCGCGACACGTCATGCCGACGGTGAGATCTCCGTCGCGGAGCTGCTGAGCTTCATACCTCCTGCGCCGCACTGAGCCAGTTCCCCGACTCGACACCCGCCTCGCTGTCCAGCAGCACGGCCGCCCGGAGGCAGTCGCGCGCGTGAAGACCGAGGGAGTGGTAGAGCTCGTCCGCCGGCAGCGAGTCGGCGAGCCCGGGGATCATCCGCCTGATGGCCAGCGCGCTCTCGGCGATCTTCTCGTTCCGCAGCTGCGCGTACACGTCCAGGGTGTCGTTCGCCGCCTCCTCGGACTTCCAGAAGTCCCGGACGCCCTCGCTGTCCCAGGCGGCGGGGACCAGGTGCCGGAGGTCCTCGGCGAGGGTGGCGTCCGGGACGGCCTCGAAGACGGAGTTGGTGCAGAGTTCGGCCGCCTTGCCGAGCGGTTCGTCCGGCAGCCCCTGGTCCTGGACCGCCTTCTTGACGTCCCTCTCCATCCGGTCCCTCTTCTCCTTCGCCCCGGGGTCGCCGGGCGGTGACGAACCGGCCTGGTGGGCGCTCTCCGCGAGCTCCTTCCGTCGGCCGTCCGAGGTGTTCGGGTCGCTCGCGGTCTCCACCGCGGTCGCCTCGTGCAGGGACTCCGCCGACTCGTGGGCGGCGGCACCGCTGCTCGCGCTCGGAGGCGCGCTCGGGTCCGCGGTCGCTGCTGCCCCTTGCCGGGGCGACAACAGGTGGTGCGCGGTGTCGACCAGGTCGCTCGTCACGTCCGGTGGCGCGTCCTGGTCGGCGACGAGCCGCAGGACGGAGGTCGTCCGTGCCACGACCAGGGTGCGCAGGCGCGCGTCCTCGGTCGGGGTCCCCGGCCGGCTCGCCGCGTCCAGCGCGGAGGCCACCTGCCGCACCAGCCCGGTGAGCTGCGCGCGCACCGCTCCGGGGGTCGCGGGGTCGGCGATCGCGTCCAGCGCGGCGGCCACCCGCTGTGCGCTGCGGACGGTCCCGTCACGCTGTTGCGGCGGGGTCCGCGGATCGCTCACCGCCACCAGCGCGTCGGTCAACCGGTCCACGCTCGGCGCCAGTTCATCGGGGATGTCCTGCTTTTTGGCGTCCAGCTCCGCCGTGACGTCGTCGACGGCTTCCTGCTGCTGCTCCAGGGCGGCGGAGGCCGCCGCGCCGCCCCGGTCCGTCCCGGACGGCGTCGTGGTGCCCGGTGTGCCGTCCGAGGTCGTCCCGGACGTCGGCGACGGGGAGGAATCCGACGTGGGCGTCGGTGTCGACGGGGCCGTCGACGGGGGCGCCGTCCCCGACCGGTCCGAGGTGGGCGTGGGAGAAGGCGTCGTGTCGGCCGGCGTCGAAGCGGGGGTCGGGTCCGACCCGGCTCCGCCGGGCACCGGCGCCCCGGCCGCCGGGGCCACCGGCCCCATGGTCAACGCGAGCGCCGTGACCAGGGTGGTCGCACCGGTCAGGTGGGGGACGTGTCGCCGGGGGATTCTGGCCATGAGGGATCCGGAGGGGGCTTCGCGCAGGAACTGCGCCACACCCACCACTCTTCCCCCACGCGGCGTATGCCGCAACGGCAACGCCGCTGCCCGGCGCCCGGCCGGACCCGCATCCCGGACACCTGGTGAAAATTCTTACCGACTTTTTCAGGACTCTTGCTGTAAGTCTTTCCCCGGCGATACCGTCCCCGCGGGCGCCCCGCAGCGCAGCTGCGCCGTGGCGTCGGGGTCGGACCCGAACGAGCCGCAAGCACAAGGAGTTTCCGCCTGTGATACCGAGATGCCCGGCGCCCGTGAGGCGCCGCAGTGCACGGGGCGGACGGGCCGCAGCCGTCACCGCCGCCGCCCTCGCGGCCGCGCTGGTGCAGCCGCTCGCCGCCCACGCCGACGCCCCGCCCGCACCCCCGTCGGACGCGAAGCTGGCGAGGACCGCCGCCCGCCACGACCTGACCCGCGAGCAGTTCTACTTCGTCCTGCCGGACCGCTTCGCCAACGGCGACACCCGCAACGACAGGGGCGGCCTGACCGGCACCCGTCTCACCACCGGCTACGACCCCACCGACAAGGGCTTCTACCAGGGCGGCGACCTCAAGGGCCTCACCGACCGGCTCGACTACATCAAGGGCCTGGGCACCACCTCCATCTGGATGGCGCCCATCTTCAAGAACCAGCCCGTCCAGGGCACCGGCAAGGACGCCTCCGCCGGCTACCACGGTTACTGGATCACCGACTTCACCCAGGTCGACCCGCACTTCGGCACCAACCAGGACCTGAAGAACCTCATCTCCAAGGCGCACGCCAAGGGCATGAAGGTCTTCTTCGACGTCATCACCAACCACACCGCCGACGTCGTCGACTACGAGGAGAAGTCCTACGACTACCTCTCCAAGGGCGCCTTCCCGTACCTGACCGAGGACGGGCAGCCCTTCGACGACGCCGACGGCTCGCGCCGCTTCCCCCGCGTGGACACCGGGTCCTTCCCGCGCACGCCGGTCGTCCCGGCCGCGAAGAAGAACCTCAAGGTCCCCTCCTGGCTCAACGACCCGACGATGTACCACAACCGGGGCGACTCCACCTGGGCCGGCGAGTCGGCCACCTACGGCGACTTCAACGGCCTCGACGACCTGTGGACCGAACGGCCCGAGGTCGTCAGCGGCATGGAGAAGATCTACGAGCGGTGGGTGAAGGACTTCGCCATCGACGGCTTCCGGATCGACACCGTCAAGCACGTCGACATGGAGTTCTGGACCCAGTGGGCGACCGCGCTGGACGCCTACGCCGCCAAGAAGGGCCGCGACGACTTCTTCATGTTCGGCGAGGTCTACTCCGCCGACACCTCCGTCACCGCCCCCTACGTCACTCAGGGCCGCCTGGACTCCACCCTGGACTTCCCCTTCCAGGACGCGGCCCGCGCCTACGTCTCCCAGGGCGGCAGCGCCAAGAAGCTCGCCTCCGTCTTCGGCGACGACTGGAAGTACACGACCGACAAGGCCAACGCCTACGAGCAGGTCACCTTCCTCGGCAACCACGACATGGGCCGTTTCGGCACCTTCCTGAAGCAGGACGACCCGGAGGCCACCGACGCCGAGCTGCTGAAGAAGGACAGGCTCGCCAACGAGCTGATGTTCCTCAGCCGCGGCAACCCGGTGATCTACTACGGCGACGAGCAGGGCTTCACCGGCGCCGGCGGCGACAAGGACGCCCGCCAGCCCATGTTCGCCTCCCGCACCGCCGACTACCTCGACGACGACCAGCTCGGCACCGACCGCACCCACGCCGAGGCCGCCTACGACACCGGCGCACCGCTGTACCGGCAGATCAGCACCCTCGCCGAGCTCCGCAGGGACAACCCGGCCCTCGCCGACGGCGTCCAGACCGAGCGGTACGCCGCCGACGGCGCCGGCGTCTACGCCTTCTCCCGCACCGACGCCGCGACCGGCACCGAGTACGTCGTCGCCCTCAACAACGCGGACGGGCCGAGGACGGCCACCTTCGCGACCGGCTCCGCGCACACGACCTTCCGCGGCCTCTACGGCACCGACGCCACCGTGACGTCCGGCGCCGACACGAAGGTCACCGTCACCGTGCCCGCCGGCACGGCGATCGTCCTGAAGGCCGCGGGCCGGCCCGCCGCACCCGCCACCGCACCGGCGATCACCCTCACCGCGCCCGCGCCCGGCGCCACCGGCACCGTCGAGCTGACGGCCGACGTCACCGGCGGACGGCTGAACCGCGTCGTCTTCGCCGCTCAGACCGGCGACGGCAGGTGGCGCACCCTCGGCTCCGCCGACCACGCCCCCTACAAGGTCACCCAGACCATCGGCGAGGACACCCCGGCCGGCACCGCCCTGCGCTACAAGGCGGTCGTGATCGACTCGGCCGGCCGCACCGCGAGCGCCCTGGCCGCCTCCACCACCGGCACCCCGCCGGTCGAGGCCCCGCCCACCGCGTCCTCCCGCGACCACGCGATCGTCCACTACAAGCGGCAGGACGGGAACTACGGCGACTGGGGCCTGTACGCCTGGGGCGACCTCGCCGACGGCGAGGCGACCACCTGGCCCGCCACCCACCCCTTCATCGGCCGCGACGCCTACGGCGCCTTCGCCTACGTCAAGCTCAAGCCGGGCGCGTCGAACGTCGGCTTCCTCGTCATCGACAAGGACGGGAACAAGGACGTCGCCGCCGACCGCACGATCGACGTCACGAGGACGGGCGAGGTGTGGATCGAGCAGGGCGAGGAGACCGTCACCACCGAGCGGCCCGACTACCCGGCCCAGGACACCACCAAGGCCGTCCTGCACTACCACCGCGCCGACGGGAACTACGACGGCTGGGGCCTGCACACCTGGACCGGTGCCGCGCACCCCACCGACTGGTCGAAGCCCCTTCAGCCGGTGAAGACCGATGCCTATGGCGCCGTCTTCGAGGTGCCGCTCGCCGAGGGGGCCACCAGCCTCAGCTACATCCTGCACAAGGGCGACGAGAAGGACCTGCCCACCGACCAGGCCCTGGACCTCAAGGCGAACGGCCACGAGGTGTGGCTGGTGGGCGGCCAGGAGGAGTACCTGCTGCCGCAGCCCGCGGGCTCGGCCGCCGCCGTCGACCTCACCACCGCCAAGGCGGTCTGGATCGACCGGAACACCGTCGCCTGGAACGGCTCCGAGGGCGCCGCCTCCACCCAGCTGCTCGCCTCCCGCACCGGCTCGATCGAGGCCGCCGACGGCACCCTCACCGGTGACGACGCCCGGTGGCTCCGCCTGACGAGGACCACCCTCACCGACGCCCAGAAGGCGAAGTTCCCCCACCTGAAGGCGTACACCGCCTGGTCCGTCGACCCCCGCGACCGCGACCGGGTCCGCGAGGCCCTGCGCGGCCAGGTCGTCGCCTCCCAGCGTTCCGCCACCGGCGCCGTCCTCGCCGCGACCGGCGTCCAGACCGCCGGAGCCCTGGACGACCTCTACGCCGGTGCCACGAAGGCCGGCCTCGGCCCGGTGTTCCGCCACGGCCGGCCCACGCTGTCCGTGTGGGCGCCGACCGCGCAGAGCGTGAAGCTGGAGATCGGGAACCGCACGGTGGGCATGCGGCGCGACGACGCCACCGGCGTCTGGTCCGTCACCGGCCCCGCGTCCTGGAAGGGCGAGCCCTACCGGTACGTCGTCCAGGTCTGGGCGCCCAGCGTCGGCGAGGTCGTCACCAACAAGGTCACCGACCCCTACTCGGTCGCCCTGACCACCGACTCCGAGCGCAGCCTCGTCGTCGACCTGGCCGACCGGTCCCTGAAGCCGCGCGACTGGTCGACGTACGACAAGCCGAAGGCCGTACCGCTCAAGGACGCCCAGATCCAGGAGCTGCACATCCGCGACTTCTCCGTCGCGGACCGCACGGCCGACCCGGACCACCGGGGCACCTACCTCGCCTTCACCGACGAGGACAGCGACGGCTCGAAGCACCTGCGCGAGCTGGCGAAGGCCGGCACGTCCTACGTGCACCTGCTGCCCGCCTTCGACATCGCCACCATCCCCGAGGACGAGGCCGACCGGGCCACCGCCGACTGCGACCTCGCCTCCTACCCGGCCGACTCCGACAAGCAGCAGGAGTGCGTGGCGAAGACGGCCGCCGAGGACGCCTACAACTGGGGCTACGACCCGTACCACTACACGGTCCCCGAGGGCTCCTACGCCACCGACCCGGACGGCACCGCCCGCACCGTCGAGTTCCGCAGGATGGTCAAGGCCCTGAACGAGGACGGCCTGCGCGTCGTCATGGACGTCGTCTACAACCACACCGCGGCGAGCGGCCAGGCGGACACCTCCGTCCTCGACCGGATCGTGCCCGGCTACTACCAGCGCCTCCTCGCCGACGGCTCGGTCGCGAACAGCACCTGCTGCGCGAACACCGCCACCGAGAACGCCATGATGGGCAAGCTGGTCGTGGACTCGGTCGTCACCTGGGCCAAGGAGTACAAGGTCGACGGGTTCCGCTTCGACCTCATGGGCCACCACCCGAAGGCCAACATCCTCGCGGTCAGGAAGGCCCTCGACGAGCTGACCCTCGCCAAGGACGGCGTCGACGGCAAGAAGATCATCCTGTACGGGGAGGGCTGGAACTTCGGCGAGGTCGCCGACGACGCCCGCTTCGTCCAGGCCACGCAGGAGAACATGGCCGGCACCGGCGTCGCCACCTTCTCCGACCGGGCCCGCGACGCCGTGCGCGGCGGCTCCCCCTTCGACGCCGACCCCGGCGTGCAGGGCTTCGCCTCCGGCCTGTACACCGACCCCAACTCCTCGAAGGCCAACGGCACCGAGGCCGAGCAGAAGGCCCGCCTGCTGCACTACCAGGACCTGATCAAGGTCGGCCTGACCGGCAACCTCGCCGGTTACCGCTTCACCGGCACCGACGGCAAGGAGGTCACCGGCTCCCAGGTCGACTACAACGGCGCCCCCGCCGGATACGCCGCGGCCCCGGGCGACGCCCTCGCCTACGCCGACGCGCACGACAACGAGTCCCTGTTCGACGCCCTCGCGTACAAGCTGCCGGCGGGCACGTCCGCCGACGACCGGGCCCGCATGCAGGTCCTCGCCATGGCGACCGCCGCTCTCTCCCAGGGCCCCGCGCTCTCCCAGGCCGGCACCGACCTGCTGCGCTCCAAGTCCCTGGACCGCAACTCCTTCGACAGCGGCGACTGGTTCAACGCCGTCCACTGGAACTGCGCCGACGGCAACGGCTTCGGCCGCGGGCTGCCGCCGGCCGCCGACAACCAGGACAAGTGGACCTACGCGGCACCCCTGCTGACCTCGGTGAAGGTCGGCTGCCCGCAGATCACCGGCGCCTCGGCCGCCTACCGGGACCTGCTGCGCATCCGTACGACGGAGAAGACCTTCTCCCTCGACACGGCCGCGCAGGTGCAGTCGGCGCTCTCCTTCCCGCTCTCCGGGAAGGACGAGACACCCGGCGTGATCACCATGCGCCTCGGTGACCTGGTCGTGGTCTTCAACGCGACCCCCGAGGAGCAGCGGCAGCGGGTGAGCGGAGCCGCCGGGACCGGCTACCGACTGCACCCGGTGCAGGCGTCCGGAGCGGACCCCGTCGTGAAGAACGCGGCCTACGCGCAGGACTCGGGCACCTTCACGGTCCCGGCCCGCACGGTGGCGGTCTTCACCCGCGCGGGCTAGCGGCAGCCGCGGTTAGGGTGCTCCTGTCCGCCCGAGAACAGGAGCACCCATGCCGCAGATCACCATCGAGCGTTCCGCCCGGTTGGACGACGTCGACTGGGAGGAGGTGGCGGTCGCCCTGCACCCGGTGGTCGTCGAGACGGCCGCCGCGCGGCTGGAGGCCTGCAAGACGCGGGTCCTGCGCAGCGAGGAGGACGTCGTCGGCGCCGAGAAGGAACGGCACGCCGTCGTGAACGTCTCGATCGCCCTGCTCGCCGGACGCAGCGACGAGACGAAGGCACGGCTCGGCGAGGCCGTGGTGGAGCTGCTGCGCAAGCACGTGACGCCGAGGGACGGGATCACCCTGCACCTGTCGGCCGAGGTGCGCGACCTCGACCCGTCCTACCGCAAGGCCGAGGTCTGAGCCACGACGCCGACCAGCCGGCCGGCCAGGTCCGTGAACGGGCCGTCGGCCGGCTCGTCCTCCAGGATGCCGCGCAGCAGGGCGCCCATCTCCTCGTCGTGGGCGGCGCTCACCGCCAGCAGCGCGACGAAGTCGTGCACGAGCTGGACCTCCAGCTCGGCGCGCGGGATGCGCCGGCCGTCCAGCCAGAGCAGGGCCGTCGACTCGGCGAGCGAGATCCAGGAACGGACGACCAGCTCCAGGCGCGCGGGCGGATCGGTGACCCCCAGGTGCGAAAGGATCTGGACGTACGCGGCCTGCCGCACGGAGTCGACGAGCGCGTGCGCCGTGGACGTCGTGCTCAGCGAGCAGGCCTCGCCCGCGGAGACGGCCGGGCCCCCGCGCATCAGGGCCGAGAAGCCGGGGCCGTGCTCGTCGACGAAGTCGAAGTAGCGTCCCATCACCCGCAGCAGCCGCGCCCCCAGCGGGCCCTCCCGGGGCTCCACGAACCGGGCGGCCAGGTCGTCGGAGGCGCGCTGCAACGCGGCCTCGTACAGGCTGAGTTTGCCGGGGAAGTAGTGGTAGACCAGCGGGCGCGAGATGCCCGCGGCCGACGCTATCTCGTCGATGGAGACCTCGTCGGGCGAGCGGCGGCTGAACAGCTCGAGCGCGACGCCGATCAACTGCTGCCGTCGCTCCTCGACGCCCATTCTGCGGCGTACCCCGGTAGTCATACGAACACTTTACCGATCGGCTCCGGTCCCCGAACGGGCCGGAGCACCGTCGGTGTTCACCGGCCCGACGGGCCCGGCACGGGCGGGATCGGGGGCCGGTGCCGGCGGGTGCGTCCGCGTCTAGCGCAGCCCGCCGATCGTCCGCCCGTCCTCCAGGGTGCCCTTCAACTCGGCCCGCGCGCCCCGTTCGGCCCCGGCCGTCAGCAGGTTGCCGTCGGCGGAACCGCTGACGCCGCCCGTCGCCTCGATCGACTCCGTGTCCCGGCTGCCGGCGGCCAGCAGGTACCAGTCCCCGTCCTCCGACTTCCACAGCACCCCGGCCAGCACGTGCGGGTCGCGCTTGCCGCACGCCGGTACGTCCTGGGCCTTCGCGGCCACCGCGCCCCGCGCCCCGCCCGGTGTGCGGAACTGCGCCATCACCCGGGCCCCGTCGCCCCGCCAGGTCTCGGCCCGCGTGCACGTCCACTCGCCCGAACCGGTCTCGTCGGGCAGCGGCTGGCTCGCGAACTCCCAGGCGTTCACCGACCGCACCCCCTGCCCGCGCACGGCGCCCAGGGAGCAGGCGTACGGCGCCCAGGCGTGCAGCGCCTTGGCACCGGAGACGTCCTTGGTCTTGCCGGGCCGCCCGGTGGTGAGGCGGGCCGGGACCAGCTCGCCGAGGTCGCTCAGCAGGCGGGTGTGCGAGCCGTCGGTCACCTGGAGCACGTTCCACGACGTGCAGGCCCCGGTGCGCTGGACCGGAGTGGCCAGCGGCGAGGTCACCCCGCCGGTCAGCGTCAGGTCCATCGCGCCGGACCCCGGCTTCGCCAGGTCCCGTTCGGCCGCCTTCGTCACCCAGGGCGCCGTCAGGTAGCGCACGTTGCCGTCGGTCCGGCCCAGCACCACCGCGTTCGCCTCCGTCCGGCCGGCCCCGTCGGCCCGCGCGAAGTCGAGGGCGGCGCCCGCCGTGCCGTCCTTCGGCTCGGCGTAGCGGACGATGCGCAGACCGTCGTAGAAGATCACCACGTGTGCCGTGTCGACGGTCCCGGCGTACAGCAGCTGCGGCGGTCCGGCCGGTCCGCCGGTCGCGGTGCCCGCCGTCGCCGAGACCCGCACGCTCCCGCCGGGGCGGGCCCAGACGGCGAGCGCCCGGCGCAGCAGCTTCCGGTCGCCGGTCAGGCCGCCGCGCGCCGGCCACACCGAGAAGTCGGTGCGCGCGGACGTCTTCCAGGCGGCGGGGGCGGCCCGCGTCAGCTTGCCGGGGTCGAGGGCCGCCTCGGCCGCCGGATTGCGCGCGTACGCCGGGGCGGCGGCGCCGTCCGGCCCCCAGCCGTCCCCGGGCAGGCCCAGCAGCGCCCCGCACACCACCAGCGCCGCCCCGGCGACCAGCGCGGCCTTCGCGTGCCGCCGGCGCCGCATCAGATCGGTGGGCCGGGCCTGCAGCGAGCAGGGGTCGAACTCGGGGGAGCCGAGCAGCGCGTACCGGTCCGCCACCTCGTCGGCCTCACGCAGCGCGGCGTCGGCGTCGGCGACCCCGGCGGCCGTCAGCAGCCGCCGTACGTCGCCGTCGGGGAGCCGGTCGAGACCGCGCAGCGCGTACGCCGCCCGGGCCGGACCGGACAGGGCGGCCAGTCGCTCGTCCAGGGCGAGTTCGTCGGCGCCGCCCGAACGCGGGAACAGCTTGAGCCCCCACACCTGGGGCAGCAGCGGCGGCAGCTGGGAGCGCCTGGGCCACGCCCGGCGCCGAAGCGGCAGCCCCGCCTCCAGCGCCGTACGCACGACCCGCAGCCGCACCAGGGCGTACCCCGGGTCGCCCTCACGGCCGGCCGACTGGGCCGGGATCACGGGCGTCGCCGTCCGGTTCCGGGGCAGTGCGCGCTGGGTCAGGGCGTGCGCGGTCAGCACCCGGCGGCTGCGGCCGAGGTCCGGCGGCAGCACCAGGTAGGCGAGCCGGACCAGGCCCGGATAGTGCTCGACGAGCGCGGCCTCGGCCTGCTCGACGTCGACGACCGGATCGGCCGAGGAGGCCGAGGACGATGCGGGGCGCGGGGCGACATCCTGTGGCTGCACGTCCAGCGCAACGAGCCAACCGGCCCGTGGTCACCCGGGAACCCTTGAGCGTTCCGCGCCCCGCCGCCGTATCGATGACCGGGGCCCCTCGCCGGGGCTCCGTGCGGCATGTCGCCCCAGCGGACCGGAGGAACACATGAGGCTGACCCGACCGATGCTCGCGCCGGCCGCCCTGGCGGCGGTACTGGCGCTGACGGGCTGCGGCGCCGACGGGGACGGCACGGACGCCGTGCCCGCGACGGCGACCGGCAGCCTGGAACACCTCGCCGCCGAGGCCGAGTGCACCCCGGACATGCAGACCGACGCCGACACCATCCGCCAGGCCCTGTGCGGGAAGGGCGACGGGAAGTACGTCCTCGCCACCTTCGCCACCGACCGCGGCCAGCGCGAGTGGATCGACACCGCCAAGGACTACGGCGGCTACTACCTCGTCGGCCGCAAATGGGTCGCCGTCGGCCACGAGGACGTCGTGACCGCCCTGCGCGACCGGCTCGGCGGCACCCTGGAACAGGGCGCGCGGCACGGGGGCGGCACGCACCCGGCCGGACACGGCGGCCACGCGAGCTGACCGCCCGCGGAGACGGGGAGGCCGGTGGCGGACACCCGCCACCGGCCTCCCCGTCTCCGTCTCCGTCTCCGTCCGTTTCTCCGGTGGGACTACGTGCAGTCCCGGCCGTCGTTGATGCAGTCGACCACCTTGTTCATCAGGTTCTCGTCCATGACGTTGATGAAGTCGTTGTGGTCGGTGATCGGCTTGTGCAGCTGCTCCGGGAAGCTGTCCACGGCGTACGGGTTCCGCACCTGGCCGTTCTCGACGACCGGGGTGGGGATGTCGTACACCAGGCGGACCTGGAGCTGGGGGATGGCCTGGAAGCCGTCCGGGCAGTTGCCGTTCTCGTCGACGAACGCCGTGTGGGTGCGGTGGTTGGCGCTGTCGATGTTCCGGCCGTCCCAGCAGCTCTGGAAGTTGGTCGTCCGCACCACCTGGCTGCCGTCGGGGCACAGCGGGTACTTGTCCGTGACCTGCCGGTCCTCGAAGCCGGTGCAGCTCCACGAACTGTTGGCGTTCGCGTCGCCGTTGGTGAAGGACTTGGCGTCACCGGTGATGATGCGCAGGAACTTCGGCATCGCCACCACGTCGCCCTGCCGGCTGCCGACGAACCTCAGCTCGGCCTGGGCGGGCTTGAGGATCCGGCCGATGTTGCCCTCGGCGCCACCGCCCTGGTCGCCCGCGTCGAACTCCTGCGTACCGTCCTGGAGCCGCAGCACCGGCCAGTAGTAGGTGGACTTGTCGCCCTGGTTCCGGCACGAGGTGTCGGCGTTCGCCAGGTCGTCGTCGCTGGAGAAGGCGTTGTTGTCCTGGTTGCCGACGTAGTCGTGGGTGTGGTGCGCGCCGTTGTCGACACCGGGGGCGGCGATCAGGTTGTCGCTGTTGAACAGGTTGTTCTCGTTGACGCCGCAGTCGGTGGTGAAGGTGCCGGTGGAGCCGCCGTCGCCGTCGGCGGCGAGGCCGTTGCGGCTGTTGCGCGAGTTCGGCCGGACGTCGTTGATGTCGATGAAGTCGTCGGCCACCGGGCCCGCGACACCGTTGCCGTTGTCGTCCTGGTTCTGGCCTCCACCGCCCTGGCCACCGCCGTCGTTCTGACCACCGCCGTCGTCCTGGCCGCCGTCCCCCTGGCCGTCACCGCCCTGCTGCTGGCCCGCGGGCCGGCCCTGGCAGCCGGCCAGGTCGTCCAGGGTGTCGTCCGCCCGGCCGCCGACCCGGTTGATCTCCAGCTGGATCCGGTCGATGATCACCTTCCGCCGGTCCCTGAGGGGTCCGAGGATGGCGTTGTCGACGAACCGGGGATCCCCGGCCTGCGCGCGCCGCGTGGTGGCGAGCCGCTGGTAGGCGTCGGTGATCTGGCTGTCCAGCGTGGCCAGTTCACCGTCCACCTCACCGCGGGCCCGGTCCGGCACGTCGCGCATCCGCTGGCCCACGTCGGGACAGTCGATGGTCGCGACCCACGCCCCGGCCGACCTCGTCCGGTTGTGACCCCCGTGCTCCTCGTGGGCGGAGGCGTAGAAGTTCGCCCAGACCAGCCCGCCCCCGCCGAGCGCCAGGGCCGCCACCCCGGCGACGGCCTTGGCGGCCAGTGGCATGCGGCGTTTTCTCGTGTTGCGTCCCATCAGTCTCCTAGCGAAGGGCGCTCGGCCGGGGCCGAGGGGGCTTCCCTGCTCTGGTGATGTGTCCTTCATCCCGTCAGGGGCCGGTTCGGGCTGGACCGCGACCTCCGGGCCGGAAGCCACCGTGTCGACGGAGGCGGAGTCACGGAACTCCTCCGACTTCTTCGTGAGGAGCACCGGGCACCGAGGCGCCCGACCTGAGTGAAGCGGCTCCCTTGATTACGGGAGCCGCTCCGAGGATGTTCAGCCGTTCCGGAAATTACTGAGGGCTGTGGGACGGGCGGGACGCGGGAAAGGTCAGCGGCCGCGGTCCAGATACGCCAGAACCGCCAGGACACGGCGGTTGTCGTCGTCCGAGACCTCGAGGCTCAGCTTGGCGAAGATGTTCGCCGTGTGCTTCGCGATCGCGCGCTCCGTGACGACGAGCCGGCCCGCGATCGCCGCGTTGGTGCGCCCCTGCGCCATCAGCTCCAGCACCTCCAGCTCCCGGGGCGTCAGCCGTTCCAGCGGCCGGTCCTGTGCCGCACGCCGGCTGAGCAGCTGCTGGATGACCTGCGGATCCATCGCCGTGCCGCCCGCCGCCACCCGCCGCACGGCGTCCACGAACTGCTCGGCGTCGAACACCCGGTCCTTGAGCAGGTACCCGACCCCGCCGCTGCCGTCGGCGAGCAGCTCGCGCGCGTACAGCTGCTCCACGTGCTGCGACAGCACCAGCACCGGCAGCCCCGGCCGCTCCCGGCGGGCGGCCAGCGCGCACTGCAGGCCCTCGTCGGTGTGCGTGGGCGGCAGCCGGACGTCGACCACGGCGACGTCCGGCTCCAGTTCGGCCAGCGCCCGGGACAGCTCGGGGCCGGACTCGACGGCCGCGGCGATCTCGAAGTCGTGGGCCTGGAGGAGCCGGACCAGTCCGTCGCGCAGCAGGAACAGGTCTTCGGCTAGGACAACGCGCAAGGGATCTCCATGGTGACCATGGTGGGGCCGCCCGCCGGGGAGCTGACGGCCAGGACGCCGTCGAATGTACCCAGCCGCCGCTCCACCCCGGCCAGCCCCGACCCCGCCCCGGCCACCGCACCGCCCTTGCCGTCGTCGGTGACCGAGATGCGCAACCGCCCCTCGGCGTGGTGCACGTCGACCCAGATCCGGTCGGCGCCGGAGTGCTTCACGGCGTTGGTGAGCACCTCGCTGACCGCGAAGTACGCGGCCGACTCCACGGGCGCCTCCGCGCGGCCGGGCAGGTCCACGTCGGTCTCGACCGGGACGGGCAGCCGCAGCGCCAGCGCCCGTACGGCGTCCCCGAGTCCGCGTTCGGCGAGGACCGGCGGGTGGATGCCGCGCACCAGCTCGCGCAGCTCCGTCAGCGCCTCGGCGGAGGACCGCCGGGCCTGCGCCAGCAGTTCGCGGGCCCTGGCCGGGTCCTTCTCGATCAGTGCCTCGACGGTGCCCAGGTCCATGCCCATGGCGACCAGCCGGGCCTGCGCCCCGTCGTGCAGGTCCCGCTCGATGCGGCGCAGTTCGGCGGCGGAGGTGTCGACGGCGTCGCGGCGCGTCTCGGTCAGCACGCGCACCCGCTCGGCCAGTTCGCCCTCGCCGCCGCCCAGCAGGCCGGCGGTGAGCCGGAAGTGGGCGCGCAGCATGCGCGGGGCGAGCCAGAGGGCCGGCACCAGGAGGACGACGGCCAGCGCGGCGGCGTAGTACGCGGAGGTCTGGTCGGTGACGTGCACGAAGCCGTACCAGTAGCCGTCGGGCATCGCCCGCCACAGCCCCGCCGCGATCACGAGCCCCTCCAGCGGATACAGGGGCAGCGCGAAGGCGAGCAGCGCGGTGACGAAGCCCACCGTCATGTCGGCCGGCAGCCAGCGGAAGTCCCGCCAGGTCGCCGGGTCGCCGAGCATGCCGAAGGTGCGGGCCCACGGGTTGGCGTCCGCCGGCAGCGGCCGGTACGTCCGCGGGACGCGCACCCCGCCCCACTCGGCGGCCAGCAGCCGCCGCCGGTCCGCGAAGGCCCGCACCCCCGTCAGCACCCACGGGGTGGTGACGATGCCGACGCCGATCGGGACGAGTGCGATCGACAGCAGGGTCAGGCAGAAGCACAGCACCGCGCCGGGGAGGCAGACCAGCGCCAGGGCCAGTCCCCGTACGGCCGCCAGGCCCACGTCCCGTATCCGCATCCCGCTGCTGCCGTCGCGCGTCGTCTCGAAGCTCATGGCCCCAGTCTCGCGGAGCCGGGAAGGCGGGTCACGGGGCCGGGCACCCGGTCAGGGGGTGGTGCCAGGTACACCCCCGGCCGCCGCGAGCACCTTCGCCTCCGTCTCCGGGTCCAGCCCCACCGGCGGCCGGTCCGGGCGCCGCGGCGCCGTGCCGCCGACGGCCCGCAGCCAGGCCCAGGTGTCGGAGACGGTCTCGGCGACCGGACGGCAGCGCAGCCCCGTCGCCAGCGCCCGGGAGACGTCGGCCGTGTGCAGGGCGTCGTGCAGGTCGCTGCCCGGCGGCACCCACACCGGCAGCTGCGTCCACGGCTCGACACCGGCGTCGAGGACGGCGTCGGGGGCCGTCCAGCGCAGTTCGGCCGCGCCTCCCGTGGCCCGGACGCAGGCGTCGAGCAGGGCGCCCATGGTGGTGTGCCCCGGCGCGGAGACCAGGTTGTACGGCCCGCTCAGCTCCTGCTCCACCGCGCCGAGGGCCCAGGCGGCGAGGTCGCGGACGTCGACGTACTGCAACGGCAGGTCGCGGGGTCCGGGCGCGAGCACCGGGCCGCCGCGCGCGACGCGGCCCAGCCACCACGGCAGCCGCCCGATGTTCTCGTACGGGCCGAGGATCAGTCCGCTGCGCACGAGCACCGAGCGGTCCGCGCCGAAGGCGTCCTGGACGGCCAGTTCGGCGCCCCGCTTGTCCCGGGCGTAGTCGCTCCGCCCGGCGTCCGCCGCCGCGCCCTCGACCAGCGGGGCGTCCTCGGTGTACCCGGCGGGAGGGGCCCACGCGTACACCGAGCAGCTCGACACGTACACGTACCGTCCGGCACGGCCGGCCAGCAGCCGCGCCGCGTCCAGCACCGCGCGGGGCGCCGCCGACCAGGTGTCGACGACGGCGTCCCAGGTGCCCTCGGCCAGGGCGGTGAGCCCGTCGGGCGCGGTGCGGTCGCCGTGCAGCGACCGCACCCCGGCCGGCGGCGCGTGCCGCCCCCGGTGGAAGACGGTCACCTCCCAGCCGCGCCCGAGGGCCGCCTCCACCACGGCCCGCCCCACGAACTCCGTACCGCCCAGCACCAGTAGCCTCATGCGGACCACTCTGCCCGGTGCGGCGGCCCCGGGGAACGGTCCTCTGCCGACGGCAGAGCGCCCGCGTCCTCAGTGTCCGGTGGGCGGCGTGTACTTGTAGCCGACGCGTCGCACGGTCTGGATCGTCCGGCGGTGCTCGTTGCCCAGCTTGCGGCGCAGCCGGGCGACGTGCACGTCCACGGTGCGGCCGTCGCCGACGTGGCCGTAGCCCCACACCGTGGTGACGAGCTGGTCGCGGGTGTGGACCCGGTGCGGGTGCGCCACGAGGTGGGCGAGCAGCTCGAACTCGAGGTAGGTGAGGTCGAGTCGGCGTCCGTCCACGGAGGCGGTCCGGCGCGCGGGGTCGATCCGCACCAGCGGGTCGTCGAGGACGTCGGCCTCCTGCGCGTCCTGCCGCGCCTCGTCGGGTGCGGCCGCCGGCGCGAAGGGCGGCTGCTGGCCGGCGGGGACGAGCACCAGGTAGCCGACCATGGGCGGTCGGCCCGGCAGCGTGGGCAGGGTGTGCGGGGGAGCGGGCAGCCAGGTGGCGCCCGGCGGCAGGAAGTCCCTGACGTCCACCACCTCGTCCCGGTCCACGGCCCGCAGCCGGTGGCGGGCCGGGGAGACGGGAGCGGGGGCGGTGGCGGGAGCGGGAGCGGGGGAGAGGGAACGGGTGGTCGCCATGAGAGGTCAGCTCTTTCGCGCGAGGAGTTCGTCGGGAGGACGACGGCCGCGGCACGGCGGCCGGGGCGTCGGGGACGTACGTCGTGCGCGTCGGCGAAAGCCGGGACTACGGCTTCACAGGGCCGGCGCGGTCGTCGCGCGGCAACACACCCGGTCGAAGTCGTGGTGCTGACGGGAGGGCCAGAAGGGCTCGAGGTCGTGGCGACCCGTCGCTGCGTGCTTCTGGAAGGCGGACATGGGTCCATTGAAGCAGAAGGCCGCCCGGTTCAGGAGACTCCTCTCACTGCTTGGACGTCCGCCGGCGTCCTCCTGACACCTCGTCGGCCGGGGACCGACGCCGAAGGGGGCGCCCGCCGTCGTGGCGGACGCCCCCTTCCGGGACGGTGCGGATCAGACCTGACCGGCCTTCTCCAGGGCGGAGCAGCAGGTGTCCACCAGCAGGCGGGTCACCACGTACGGGTCGACGTTGGCGTTGGGACGGCGGTCCTCGATGTAGCCCTTGCCGTCCTTCTCGACCTGCCAGGGGATGCGGACCGAGGCGCCGCGGTCGGAGACGCCGTAGGAGTACTCGTTCCACGGGGCGGTCTCGTGCAGGCCGGTCAGGCGGTCGTCGATGCCGGCGCCGTAGTTCTTGACGTGGTCCATCGGCTTGGAGCCCTCGCCGAGCGACTCGCAGGCGGTGATGATCGCGTCGTAGCCCTCGCGCATCGCCTTGGTGGAGAAGTTGGTGTGCGCGCCGGCGCCGTTCCAGTCGCCCTTGACCGGCTTGGGGTCGAGGGTGGCGGAGACACCGAAGTCCTCGGCGGTGCGGTAGAGCAGCCAGCGGGCCACCCACAGCTGGTCGGAGACCTCCAGCGGCGCCAGCGGGCCGACCTGGAACTCCCACTGGCCGGGCATGACCTCGGCGTTGATGCCGGAGATGCCGAGGCCGGCCTTCAGGCAGTTCTCCAGGTGCGCCTCGACGACGTCGCGGCCGAAGATCTCGTCCGAGCCGACACCGCAGTAGTAGCCGCCCTGCGCAGCCGGGAAGCCGCCCTCGGGGAAGCCGAGCGGGCGGGCACCCTTGAAGAAGGTGTACTCCTGCTCGATGCCGAAGATCGGCTCCTGCGCGGCGAACCGCTCGGAGAGCTCGGCCAGCGCGGCACGGGTGTTCGTCGGGTGCGGCGTCAGGTCCGTGTCGAGGACCTCGCACAGCACCAGGATGTCGTCGCCGCCGCGGATCGGGTCGGGGCAGGAGAAGACCGGCCTGAGCACGCAGTCCGAGGAGCTGCCCTCGGCCTGGTTGGTGGAGGAGCCGTCGAAGCCCCACAGGGGGAGGGCGTCCAGACCGGCCGGGGCGTCCGTGATGATCTTCGTCTTGGAACGGAGCTTGGCCGTCGGCTCGGTGCCGTCGATCCAGATGTACTCGGCCTTGAAGGTCACGGGGACACATCCTTCGGGGTGGGTCTGGGCGCACTTGCGGGTGCTGCGGCGCTGCGGCATCGAGGCGCCGCCTCTACTGCCGTGCAGAGTGTCAACGGGCGATTTCCCGTCCGTTGCCCGTATGTGAACCCCGTGTTACCTGGGGAAGGTGTGGCGCGACTCACGACCCCCGGCCTCCGCTCGGTGCGGGCGAGCGGAGGCCGGGGGCGGGGAGAGAGGGAGTCACCCGGTCAGCGGGTCATGGAGCATGGGTCATGGAGCATGGGTCATGGAGCATGGGTCATGGGTCAGCCCACCTTCTCGATCAGGGCCCGGCGGATCAGGAACTTGCCCTGCTCCCGGACCTGTTCGAAGGCGGCGTCGTTGAGCAGCACGCAGCTGCCGGAGACCGAGTTCACCTCCACGGTCGTGGACTTGTCGTTGTCCAGGTTGGTCACCCTGAGCTTGGTGCCCACGGGGAACTGGTTGCTGGAGGCGGCCGGGGCGCCGCCCTCGCCGGAGAGGGTGACGGTGGAGCCGTTGCACACCTGTTCACCGGCCTGCGCGGCGCCGCCCGCCTGGTCCCCGGCCTGCTGACCGGCCGCTTCCTGCCCGGCTCCCGCCTGCCCGGCGTCCTGGCCCGCGTCCTGGCCGTCCTGCGGCGGCTGCGCGGCCTGGGAGTCCTGAGCCGACTCCCCCACCGCGCACCCGGACGCCTCCTGCTTGCGCTCGATCTCCGCGACGACCGCCTCGCGGTTGGCGATCCGGGCCTCGGACTGCGCGTCGGGTGCGGCCCGCTGGCCCTCGATGAAGCGCTGGTTGTTGCCGAGTGCGGTGGCCAGGCCCTGGCAGACGGTGGAGTCCTGCGCGGACCTGGTCTGCGCGTCCTGGGTGGTCTGGGCGGCGTTCGAGGTGTTCGCCATCACGAAGGCCCCGGCGCCCGCCACCGACGCGGCGCTCACCAGCAGTGCGATCTTCTTCTTCGTACCGAGACTTCTCCTGCGCGACATGCGCGCCTCCTGAAGAGGTAGGGGAGCGTACGTCGCTAGGTACGAGATATCGAACGCGGTTGCTCAGGGGTCACGGGGATCCACCGGAGTAACCTGCGTCACAGCCGGGTCGAGGGGGCGCGCCGGGGGCCCCGGGTCCGGCCACCGGCGGTGCGGTGCTCAGCGGGACAGGGCGTCCCGTACCGCGTCCTCGGAGCGGCCCACGACGGCCGTTCCGTCGTCCGCCGTGATGATCGGGCGCTGGATCAGCTTCGGGTGCGCGGCGAGCGCGGCGACCCAGCGGTCGCGTGACGCCTCGTCACGGGGCCAGTCCTCCAGTCCGAGTTCCCTGGCGTCGGCCTCGCCGGTGCGGGTGATGTCCCACGGTTCGAGGCCGAGACGGGTGAGGACCTCGCGGATCTCGTCCTCGCTCGGCACGTCCTCCAGGTAGCGGCGGACGGTGTAGTCGGCGCCCTCGGCGTCGAGCAGGCTGATGGCGCTGCGGCACTTGGAACAGGCCGGGTTGATCCAGATCTCCATGCCGCACACGGTAGCCCGAGGGGCGCGGAACCCGTTCTCCCCACACGCCTCGGCACCCCCGAAAGCCCTTGTGGCCAGGGGCTTTTGTCAGTGGGGAGCGGTAAAATAGAAGCAGTGTTCGAGGGTGTCGCCGGGGTGTCCGGACGGCGCCCCGACCGCGACAGGAGGATGCCCGTGTCCGCAGCCGCACTGAAGCAGAAGCCCTTGCCCACCCAGTCGACCGCCGAGCGACCCGTCCTGCTCGACCTGCCGTACCAGCCCGTGGTGAAGCGTCCGCTGCCGGCGGGCCGCCCCCGCGAGTGGTACGTCACGCACAACCGCCGGCTCAAGGCGATGCGACTCGCCATCGCCCTGCTCGACTCCGGCGTCTACCTGCCGAACCAGGCCCGCAACGAGACGATACGCAGCGCCGCGGAGACGATCGGCGTGCACCCGCCGTCGGACACGACGTGCCACATGGTGCGGGCGCTGATGCGGTACTCGCGGTGACGCGGGCGCGGGGCACCGTCTCCTTCCGACGGCGCCCCGCGCTGCCGTTGCCGTCTCCCCGGGCCCGCGCCGGTCACAGCCCGGGCGCGCCCCACACCGGGAACCACCGGCCCAGGTCCTCCTCGACCGGCAGCTCGCCGGAGAGCACCGCCCGTATCCGCAGCTCCAGCGCGGTGTCCCGCTGCTCCCGGTCACCGGGCAGGGGCGCGAAGGGGTAGAAGGTGCCCCGCTTGTACAGGTAGACCAGCGCGAGCCGGCGCCCGTCGTCGTGGCGGAAAGCGGCCAGGGAGCACAGCAGCTGCGGTCCGAAGCCGTTGACCTCCAGCGAGCTGTTCACCGCGTGCAGGTCGTTCACCAGCAGGGGCAGCTCGCCGGGGGAGCGGTGCGAGACGAGCCAGGAGTAGCCGTAGGAGTCCTGGCACAGTTCCACCGGGGTGCGGCCGGCGTCCGCGTCCAGCAGCGCCCGCACCTCGCGGTGCGTCTGCTCGAAGGCGGCGCCCTCTACCGTCGCGAAGCACACCGCGCCCTGCCCGGTCGGCGTGAGACCGGTCGCCGCCTCGAGGGCCACCGCCGCCGAGGGCAGCGCGAAGAGCCGGTCCAGATCGGGCGTCACGGGCTTGGAGCGGCCCAGCAGGATGTCCAGCAGGCCCATCGGTTCAGGCCTTCCCGGGCGCCGCCGGCTCACCCAGCTCGGCGGAGATCCGGCCCAGCTGCTCGAGCCGCTGCTCCAGGCCGGGGTGGGTGGAGAAGAACCGCCCGAGACCCGGCTCGGCGCCGAGGGCGGGCGTGAAGTAGAAGGCGTTGAAGGCCTGGGCCGTGCGCAGGTCCTCGGTCGGGATGCGGGCGATGTCGCCGGTCACCTTGGTGAGCGCCGCCGCCAGTGCCGAGGGGCGGCCGGTGAGCAGGGCGGCGGCCCGGTCCGCGGCCAGCTCCCGGTACCGGGACAGGGCCCGGATCAGCACGAAGCTCACCGTGTACACCGCCGCGGAGACGCCCATCACGGCCGCGAACACGACCAGGGTGTTCTGGTCCCGCCGTCCGCCGCCGAACAGCTGGGAGTAGAAGGCGAACCGCACGATCAGCCCCGCGATCACGCCGAGGAAGGACGCGACCGTGATCACGGCGACGTCCTTGTGCGCCACGTGCGACAGCTCGTGCGCGAGCACCCCCTCCAGCTCGGCCGGCTCCAGCCGGCGCAGCAGGCCGGTGGTCACGCAGACCACCGCGTTGTCCGGGTTCCGCCCGGTCGCGAACGCGTTCGGCATGTCCATCGCCGACACGGCGACCACCGGCTTCGGCATGCCGGCCATCGCCGAGAGCCGGTCGACCACCGCGTGCAGCTGCGGGTACTCGTCCCGCTCCACGACCCGCCCCCGCATCGCGAACAGCGCGACGCGGTCGGAGAACCAGTACTGCGCGCCCAGCATCAGGGCCACGATCACCACGACGAGGACCCAGGACTTCAGCAGCACGATCAGCGCGGCGACGAAGCCCACGTACAGCAGGCCGAGCAGGAACAGCGTGATCCCCATGCGCGTGGTCAGTCGCCGGTCGCTGTGGAAGCGGCTCTGCATCTGCATCACCCCGCGGTCGCGAACTCGTCCCGCTGTCCAGTGTGCACCCGGCGTCCTCGGCGCTACGGCGCGCCGGGCAGCGACAGCCTCCGGGTGATCCGGCCGAACAGGTCCATCAGCGGCTCGCCGACGTCCCGGCCGAACTCGGTCAGCCCGTACGTGACCTGTGGCGGCGTCGTCGGCTCGACCTTCCGCCAGACCAGGCCGTCCTCGACCAGGGCGCGCAGGGTCTGGGCGAGCATCTTCTCGCTGATGCCCTGGATGCTCTCCCGCAGCTCGAAGAACCGGAGGTCGTTGCGCCGCAGGGATATCAGCACCCAGATGCCCCACCGGCTGGTCACGCGGTCCACCATGTCGCGCGCGAGGCAGTCCGTCCGGAACACGTCGTAGCGCTGACCGGTCCCGGCCTCTCCGCGCTGCACACCTTCCGTCATGACAGGAGCTTACTTCAAAGTGTGTCCTTACCAAAAGTTAGCCCCTGCTCCTAGTGTGAAGGCATACGGAGGACATCCGACAAGGAGCTGAACATGATCGTGGTGACCGGGGCCACCGGGAACATCGGCCGACCGCTGACGCGGGCGCTGGCGGAGGCGGGCGAGCAGGTGACGGCGGTGTCACGGCGTCCGGCGGCGGTGCCGGACGGAGTCCGCCACGTGGTGGCCGACCTCGCCGATCCGGCCGGCCTGGAGCCCGTGCTGACCGGGGCCAAGTCGCTGTTCCTGCTGCTGCCCGGCGACCTGCACGCCACGGGAGCCGACCCCGCCGCCGTCATCGGCGCAGCCGCGGACAGCGGTGTCCGGCGCATCGTCCTGCTCTCCACGCTCAGCGTGGTGACCCGACCCTTCGGGGCGACGCGGATCGCGATGCGCGCGCTGGAGGACACACTGCGGGAGTCCGGCCTGGAGTGGGCCGTCCTGCGACCCGGCGGCTTCGCCTCCAACGCACTGTGGTGGGCCGAGTCCGTCCGCGCGCAGCGGGTCGTCGCCGCGCCCTTCGGCGACGTCGGAATGCCGCTCGTCGACCCGGCGGACATCGCCGCGGTGGCGGCGGCCTGCCTGCTGGACGACCGGTACACCGGCGGCGCGTACGAACTGACCGGCCCGGAGGTGATCACTCCGCGCGGGCAGACGGAGGCCATCGCCGCCGCGCTGGGCTCACCCGTGGCGTTCCACGAGCTGACCCGCGACGAGGCCAGGGCCGCCCTGGTGCGGAACATGCCCGCCGAGATCGCCGACGACACCCTGGACATCCTCGGCGAGCCGAGCCCCGCCGAGCTGCGCGTCAGCCCGGACGTCGAGCGCATCCTCGGCCGCGCACCGCTGCCCTTCGCCGACTGGGCGGCCCGCAACGTCGACGCGTTCCGCTGAGACCGGGCGGTACCACCCGGTACCGGGCGGTACCACCCGGTACCGGGCGGTACCACCGGTGGGTCCTAGTAGGACGACCGGAAGTCGGCGTACCCGAGCAGCACGATCACGGCGGCCACGCAGCCGAGCACCACGGCCGTGGACACCCACGACGACCGGCGGCCGGATCCCCTGTGGTCGGGGTCGGCGCGGAAGGGGACCGGTCCGGGCGGGTTCTCCTTCCAGCGCGCGGCGAGCATCCGGGCGCGGGCGGAGGGTTCCTTGTACTCGGCCCCCTCGGCCCACTCCAGGTCGAACTCCCGCTGCTCGTCGTCCCGTTCGGACATCCCCGCCCCTCTCCCCGTTTCGCCGGTCGAACATCCGTGTTGGTACACCAGGGAGGTCGGCCCGCGCAAACGACTCCTGCTCTCCCGCGACGCGGGCGGCGACCGCTCCCGGACGGTGGCCGCCCTGCGCGAGATCCCGCCGGGGCTGAAGGACCGGGGGTAGGCGTTCGGCTTCCCGGTCCGCCGACCCCCGGGGCCGGGCCGCTACTCCTGGTCGCCGGCCGCCGACTTCACCACCTCGTCGATCAGCAGCCTGTTCTCCCGGTCCGCGCTCTCCCCGAGCGCGAACCGGCTGCGGACGTAGCCGTACGCGAGGCCGAGGCGCGGGCTCGCGAAGGCGACGGAGCCGGCCGCCCCGGAGTGGCCGAAGGAGTCCGGACCGAGGGCCGGGTGAAGGTCGTCGAAGACCTGGAAGCCCAGCGCGAACCGGCTCTCCTGGCCGCCCACGGCGTCGACACCCGTGAAGTGGATCTCGCTGAACGTCGCCATGGTGTCCGCGGTGAGCAGCGCCGGCCTGTCGTCCAGCCCGCCGATGACCGCCGCGTAGGCGCCGGCCACGCCGCGGGCCGAGGCGACCCCGCCCGCCGAGCCCTGTCCGAGGGCCCGGGTGCGCCGGAAGTTCGGGAAGACGGACAGGTCCGGCATGTACTTGGTGCTGAAGGCGACGGAGACCAGCCGCGGCACCTCCGGCACGATCTCGTCCGGGTCCGGGACGGCGGGCTCCACGGGCAGGTAGCGGGGCTCCAACTCCTCGGGCAGGCCCAGATAGAAGTCGACGCCGTACGGCCGCCGCACCCGCTGCTCCCACCAGTCCTGGAGGGTCCGCCCGGTGACGCGGCGAACGACCTCGCCGGTGAGGGCGGCGATGACGAGCCCGTGGTAGCCGGAGGCCGTGCCGGGCTTCCAGTAGGGAGCCTGTGCGGCGAGCCGGTCGGCGAGCAGGCGGTCGTCGGCCAGTTCCTCGATCGTGAAGACCTCGTCGACGCCCGGCACCCCGGCCTGGTGGGCCAGCAGCTGCCGCAGCGTGACCTCGTCCTTGCCGGCCGCGCCGAACTCGGGCCAGTACGCGGCCACCGCGCGGTCCAGGTCGAGGACGCCGTCCTGGACGAGCAGGGCGACGACGAGATGGGCCGCGCCCTTGCTCACCGAGAACACGCCGGTCAGCGTGTCCCCGTCGGTCACGGGCCCGGCCCAGAGGTCCACCACCCGCACGCCCCGGCGGTACACCGCCAGTTGCTGCCCGGTCGGCTGCGGCTGCTCCCGCGCCAGCCGCGCGAAGACCTCACGCACCCCTTCGTATCCGGCGTGGACGTGTCCACGCACCGTCGGCCCGCCCGTCGGTCCGCCGTCGCCGGTCGTGCCGCTGTGAGTCCCACCGTGGTCGGTCAACCGTCTCTCCCCTTGTCGGTTCCGTGTCGTCCGTGTCGGTTCCGTTGCGCGGTGCATCGTTTCTGCCCAGGCGGCCGCACCGGCACGCCTGCGCCCCTCCGGGCGGACGCCGTCAGTCGTCGTGCTGGGCGCGGACCGTCAGCAGATAGCCGGCCTGGAAGCGGCTCTGCGCGCCCAGCTCCTCCATGATGTCCGCGATGTGGCGTCGGCAGGTGCGCACCGACATGCCCAGGCGGGCGGCGATGGAGGCGTCCGTGAGGCCTTCGACGAGCAGCCGGACGATGGCCTGCTTGATGTCCCCGGCGACCTCGGCCCGGGTGCCGAAGGCCACCGCGTAGGGCTCGGCCGCCAGCCACAGCCGTTCGTAGGTCTCCACGATGAAGGCGACCACGTTCGGCTCGCGGACCACGGCCGCGCCCAGCCGGTTGCCGGGCAGGGAGATGACCGCCGTCTCCCCGTCGAAGACCAGCAGCCGGCTGAAGTGGTCGTCCAGCGTACGCACCTGCGCGCCCAGCTCCGACATGTGGTCGACGTAGGCGGCGGTGCCCGGGCTGAACCTGGCGGTGTGCTGGTACAGGACGCGCATCCGCACGCCCCGGCCGAGGGCTGCCCGGTCCCGGGGCGCGGCTTCGTTGAGGACGTCCTCCTCACGGGCGCCGCCCGGCTGGGCCGTCAGTATCTCGGTGCGGGCCCGCGCGGTCAGGTCGGCGATGACCGCGCGGACCTCGTCGAGGTCCGGCACCACTTCGAACCTGCTCTCCCGCTCCCGGGCGAACTGGCTCGTCTCGAAGTCGGGGAGGAAGGACATGATCGATGCCCTGGCCTCCTCCGCGAAGGCGCGGCGGGAGCGGATCTCGCGCTCGACCGGGCTGACGACACGGGCCACGGCCTCCTCGGGTGCCACCGCGCGCAGTTCGTCGGCGGGGCCGCCGCGCAGCAGCCCCAGGTCCAGCAGCTCCCGGACGGCGGCGCCGACGCGCTCCGCGGGCAGGCCGGTCGCCCGGCTGAAGGAGTTGACTGAAATGGTCTCCCCCATGGCGTGTTGTAGTGCATAGGAATACACACTCCGCAGGACCGTACTGCTTACTCCGCTTCCATCCGTATCGGTCAACTCATCCCCCCATAAGGTCATATGTAGACCTGGCATCAACCTGCCATGCAGCTAGATGAGTCATTCTGCGCCCTCATGCACCTGCCAGTCCTGGCATGGTGATTCATCCAGCCCCCATCGACGCGAAGGAGCTTCTGTGGCGGGTCGGTGAACAAAGACCACCATGCAGATGAAGGCAGGGAACATGAAGATTGCGCGCAAGACGGTTCTCGCCGGCTGGATCCTGGCCGCGGCACTCGGTGTGCTCGGCGGCGCGACCGCGAGCACCGACACCGTGAGCACGGCCGGCGGCGCCTCGACCTTCGACACCGGCTGGGGCTGATCCCCGACCCCGCTGGTTCCGTCAGTTCAGGTAGTCCGACAGCTCCGTCAGTTCCGACAGCTGTTCCTTCGGCGCCCCCCGTCACGTGGCCGCGCCCCCAGGTCCTGTCGTCACCCGGGCCTCTCCGCATCCCTCGCCGCCACCCTTCCCGTGGCCGCGGCCTTCCGGGCCCCTGCGCGGGGACGGCTCTCCGAGGCTCCTCACACCTCTCTCACGAGAACGAGCGAACAGGTCACCCCATGATTCTGACCGGGAGTGAGATCGCGCGCGAACGGGCGAATGGTCGTATCACCATCGAGCCGTTCACGCCCGAGCAGGTCAACCCCAACAGTTACAACTTCCGCCTCGGCAAGACCCTGCGGGTCTACCAGGAGATGCCGCTGGACGCCCGGCGCACCAACGACTTCGAAGAGGTCGAGATCCCGGACGACGGCTATGTGCTGGAGCCCGGACGGCTCTATCTGGCCCACACCGTCGAGGTGCTGGGCAGCGAGCACTACGCGCCCACGTTCGCGGCCCGCTCCTCGGTCGCCCGGCTGGGTCTGTTCATCAACCTCTCCGCGAGCCTCGGCGACATCGGCTACACCGGCCAGTGGACGCTGCAGCTGTACACGATGAACCGGGTGCGGGTGTACCCCGGCATCAACATCGGCCAGATGATGTGGTGGCGTCCGCAGGGCGAGATCGTCCTGTACGACGGCAAGTACCAGGGGTCCGTCGGCCCCCGCTCCAGCGACATCCACGTCGACTTCGACAAGCAGTTCGCCCGCCAGCGCTTCCCCGGGCTCGGCGCGAGCTTCGACGCGAACGACGTCGGCCCCAAGTTCGCCCAACTCGCCGTCTCCAGCCACGACTTCCCCGTACCGGCCGCCTTCTGCGTGCCCGCGGGCGAGTTCACGGACGCGCTCAGTGCCGAGCAGAACGCCGCGCTCGCCGACGCCTTCGGCGACCTGAAGGCCACCGTGGGCGCGTTCTTCACCGACTCCGTCGCCAAGATCCAGAAGATCGGCGCCGAGATCCGCGTCCCCGAGCAGGCCCGCAAGCTGCTGGCCGCCCGGCTGCACGAGATGTTCCCGGACGCCGGGGACGACCGGACCGAACTGGCCGTGCGCTCCTCGGGCCTCGACGAGGACACCGAGGCCTCCAGCCTCGCCGGGATCCACCAGTCCGTGCTCGGGGTCAGCGGCGTGGACGCGGTCGTCGACGCCGTCGAGCGGTGCTGGCGCTCCTACTACGAGGCCCCGGCCGTCGCCGCCCGCATTCGCGCCGGCGACTTCTCGCCCGCGCCCCGGCTCGCCGTGATCGTCCAGCGGCTCGTCCGCCCGGCTCTCGCGGGTGTCGCGTTCACCGGGCTGGACGGCGACGGCGACCGGGTGTCCGTCGAGTACGTCGAGGGCCTCGCCGACGAGCTGGTCGCCGGCGTCGCCGTACCGCGGCGTGCCGAGTCGGCCGCGCCCGGCACCGGTCCCGAGGTACCGGACGCGGCCGAACAGCGGGTTCTGGCCCAGGTCGTGGACCTGGCCCGGCGGCTGCGCGCGAGCCGCGGACAGGACGTGGACCTGGAGTGGGCGGCCGACGCCGACGGCGTCCACCTCGTCCAGGTGCGCCCGCTCACCGCGGCCCGCGAGACCGTCCACGCCAGCACCGAGCCGGTCACCGAGGCGCACCGGCTGTACGTCGACGAACTGCCCGCCGACTTCAACCTCGGTGCGGTGGCCGCCGTCTACAGCGGCTACAGCGCCAAGCGCGGTCCCGCGCACCGGCTGGCCCACGAGCACGGGGTGTCCACCGGCGCCGGCTGGGTGATCCGCTTCAACGGCCGTGGCCTGCACGGCGACGAGGGCGCCCGGGCGCTGCGCGACACGCTGGCCGGCGGCACCGACGAGTGCGTCCTCGACTTCGGCGACACCCTGCGCCAGATCGTGGTGCCCAAGGAGGAGGTGCCCCGCCAGCTCGCCGTCACCACCGGCGCGTCCGCGGACGGCACCGACCTGCACACGGTGGTGGTGCGCGACTTCGTCCGCGGCGAGCTCGGGGTGATCTCCCGACGGGCGGGCGAGGCCGGCCTCGTCGTCGAGTACACCGACGAGGGCCTGATGGCCCTGAACCGCGGCACCGCGGGCGGCGAGGCGATCGTCGTCAAGGACGTGACGGCGGGCTACGACGACGACGCCAACGTGACCTGCCCGGCCGGGGGCACGGTGCTGCGTCCGCACCTCGACGAACTCGCCCGCTTCACCGCGGCGATGCACGCCAAGCACGGGCCGGTGACCCTGGAGTGGGTCTTCGACCGGGGCACGCTGTACTTCGTCGACTACTCGGTGCTCGGCGGCGACGACACCGTCACCGTCGCCCACGGAGAGGTCTGCATCTCCCCCGGCACCGCCCGGGGACCGCTGCTGCGCCTGGACGACGACGCGCTGCTGCGCCGCCTGTCCATCGGCCCGGCCGTGAGCATCGACAAGTCCCAGGACGTCACCGAGCACGAGGGCCTGGCCCGCATCCTCGACCTGGTCAGGTCCTACGACGAGAAGCCCGTGATCAGCGCCGCCCGGCCGTACGCGGTGCTCTCCGTGCTGCTGGAGCACGTCGCGGGGTTCGTCTTCGACCAGGGCTCGGCACTGGGACACCTGGCGATCCTGCTGCGCGAGGCCCGCATCCCCGCGGTGACCGCCGCCGGGATCAGCGGAACCGAGGCAGTGATCAGCGATGGCACGGTCGCGACGACCGGCCGCAAGGGAGAGTGACCGTGAGCGAGACCACCCCCACCCCCGCCGGACGACGGGCCTGGCTGGCCCTGGGCGGCCTGCACCTCCTCAACGGCACGGCCCCGCTCGCCGGATCCGACCCGGTCGTCCTCGTCGAGCTCGGCTCCCCGGTGGAACAGGCCTTCCCGAGCAACACGGTCGTCCTGCGCTGGGACCGGCTCGGCCCGCTGGAGCTGGCCGTCCGCACCGTCGACGGAACCCGCCGGCACACCGCGAAGGCGGCTGGCGACGAGCTCTTCCCCGGCATGCTGCCCGGCCGGAAGCTGCGCGCGGCCGTCACCGAGGTGACCGGTCGGGACACCGGCCCGCTGGTGCCGCTGTTCTACGTCACCGCGGACGGCGACCGGGCCCACGTGCACAGCCAGATCCGCTTCCTGGCCGAGGACGCCTGCTTCATCCGGATCACGCCCGAGGCCGTGGACACGGCCGGCGTCGAGGAGCTGGCCTGGCTGCCGGAGGCGGTCCGGCTGCACGCGGAGCAGTTCCTCTTCCTCAACAACCACCAGCGGTACTACCGCAAGTGCTTCAGCGGCAAGGAGCTGGAGTACAAGTACACGCTCACCCCGCCCGTGGACTCCTGGACGCTGACGGTGGAGCTGTACCGGAGCCTGCTGGACGGCGAACTGCCCGGCTACGTCATGGAGTACCGGGACGAGTACCAGGCCTGGGACTACCTCAACCACCTCTTCGAGGTCACCGGCCCCACCGAGGCCGAGCGCGGCTACGCCTCCTTCATCCCCACCACCGACGGCAAGCACCTGCTGAAGCGGAAGTGGTACGCCGAGGACACCTTCGACCGCAGGGAGAGCCACACCTACGGGCTCGACCTGGCCGACGACGGCGGCTTCGAGCGGTACGTCCGCGACGAACTGAAGGTGGAGGCCGTCCGGCTGCCGTCGTTCCGCCGCGTCCGCTACGACATCAACTTCGAGTCGGTGCGCACCGGTCACGTCTACGGCGTCTTCTTCGACCACTGCAGCCTGGTCGAGGCGCGCGAGGTGACGCTCAACCAGTGCGAGCTGGAGTACCTGCGCAGCCGGGTCGCCGTCGAGCCCGACGAGGCCGAGGTGCTGGCCGAGATGGAGGAGATCGCCGGCTGGCTGGAGGCGTTCCTGCGCGAGCACGGACTGGACGACCGGCGGGGCTTCTACTCCAAGCGCACCTTCCTCAAGGACGCCGTCGCGGCCCGGCCCGAGCTGGCCCGGAAGGTCGGCTGATGACGGGCGGCGCCGTGCGGGCGGTCCTGCTCGACCTGGAGGGCACCCTGTACGCCCGGGGCGCGGTGATCGACGGCGCGGTGGAGGCGGTGGCGGCCCTGCGCGAACTGGGCGTGGGGCTGCGCTTCCTGACCAACACCGACTCCAGGACGGCGGAACACCTCCGGGGCGAGCTGGCCGGGTACGGCCTGGCGGTGGCGGAGGAGGAGCTGTTCACCCCCGTGGTGGCGGCGGGCCGGCTGCTGACCGCCGCCGGGGCCCGCACCTACCCCCTGGTCTCCCGCGAGCTGCGCGCGGCGCTGCCGACCCTGGTGGACGAACCGCCGTACAGCCACGTGCTGATCGGGGACTGCCGGGACACCCTGGACTACGCCGCGCTCGACGGCGCCTTCCGCGCGGTGCGGGACGGGGCGGCGCTGCTGGCCCTGCAGACGGGCCGCTACTTCAAGCGGGCCGACGGGGACCACCTGGACACCGGCGCGGTCGTCGCCGCCGTCACGTACGCCGCCGGGACCGAGGCGAGGGTGCTGGGCAAGCCCGCGACCGACTTCTTCGAACTCGCGGCCGGCTCCCTGGACGTGCCCGTCACGGCGTGCGTGGTGGTCGGCGACGACGCGACGACCGACATCGCCGGGGGCCGTGCGGCGGGGCTGCGGACCGTGCAGGTCCGCACGGGCAAGTACGCCGACCAGAAGGCCGAGGGGCTGACCGGGCAGGCCTCGCACGAGCTGGACTCCGTCGCCGGACTGCCGGGGCTGATCCGGGAGTGGGGCGTCCTATGACCGTCTACTGGGTGGTCTGGGACGCCGGGGCGCACTGGGTGGTGGACCGGCTGGAACGCGAGGGCGCCCTGCCCAACGTCAGCCGGATGCGGGAGCGCGGCGTGTTCACGGCCGCGCGCCCGGCCCGGCCCAACTGCCAGACCCCGCCGTCCCTCGCGACCCTGTTCACCGGCACCTGGCCGGCCGAGCACCGGGTCACCGGCTTCACCGTGCCGGGTGCCGGGAACGGCGTCGCCAGCCACGTCAGCGGCTTCTCCCCGGGCTTCCCGGCCATGCCCACCGTGTGGGAGGCGATGTCCGAGAACGACCTGACCAGCGCGCTGGTCCACGCCCCCTGGGTCTTCGACGCCGACGACCACGTCGGGCCGCACATCGACGGCGCGGTGGAGGCGTACAGCGACCGGCTCACCCGGCACGCCCTGCGCACCCTGGACCCCGGCCCCGGCGAACAGCCCTGGGACATCGGCGGCCACCGCGTCGACGCCCTGGTCGAACGGGCCCCGGACGGGACCGAGCGGGTACGGCTCATCGGCGGCGGACGACCGCTGCTGCTGGACCCCGACCAGGGATGGCAGCCCCTGGGACTGGACCCGCGCCACGGCACCTGGGTGCGCTGCGTCCGGGTGGACGGGCGGCTGCTGCTGGTGCACACCGGGGTCTGGCGGACGCGTACCGCCGGGCGCAACACCAAGATGCTGCACCGGCTCGCGCAGTGCCCGCCGTTCGCCGGCGAGGGGGTCGGGCCGCTCTACCGCAGGGCGGCGTTCGGGCCCCGGCTGGCGGAGGGCGGGGACGGCTCGGCCGAGGAGGTCTTCCTGTCCTCGGTGGAGTGCGTCGCCCGGTCCTTCGGCGCCGCGGCCGACGCGGTCCTGGAGACCCACGACGCCGACCTGGTCGTCGTCTACCTGCCGATGACCGACGACGTGGGCCACGAGTTCCTCGGCTGGTGCGACGAGCGCAGCGCGGCCCACCGCCCGGACCTCGCCGCCCGCGTGTGGTCGTACGTGCGGCGCTGCCACCGCTGGTCGGACGCGATTCTCGGCCGGGTCCTGGACCGGGCCGGCACCGAGGACACCGTGGTGCTCGGCGCGGACCACGGCATGGTCGGCAGCACCCGCCTGGTGCATCTCAACGACCAGCTGGTGCGGTCCGGCCTCGCGGTGCGGGGTGCCGACGGGGAGCCGGACCCGGCGGGTTCCCAGGTCTTCTACCATCCGGCGAACAACGGCTCCCTGTGGCCCGGCGAACGCACGGCCGGCGATCCCGCGCGGGCCCGGCAGGCGATGGCGCGGGCGCGGGCCGCCCTGTCCGCGATCACCGACCCCGAGACGGGCCGCCCCGTGGTGGCCGGCTTCCTCGACGGCGACGGCTCACCGCTCACCGACACCCGGGCCGACCCCGCGGTGACCTATGTCGCCCTCGCCGACGACTACCAGCCCAGCTCCCTGCTGCTGGGGGAGGGCCCGGTCGTGCGGCGGGTCGCCAAGACCGGCGCCCACGTGGTCAACACCGGGGACAGCAGGCTCCACGCGATCCACGCCGCGATCGGACCGGGCATCCGGCCCGGCCGCGCCGTGGGCGTCCTCGACAACACCCTGCCGGCCGCGCTGGTCCTCGGTCAGCTGGGCCTGGGCACGGACGCCGAGCGCCTGTACGACTCCGGCCCTTTCGAACCGACCGACGAAGGATGATGGTCATGCCGTCCGCCTTTCCCCACTTCCTCTCCCCCGACGAGCTCACCGCCCGTCGCCACGCCCAGGTGACGACCTTCCTCACCGGCCGCGGCCTGGAGCCCGGATGGCTGTCCGACCTGATGCGCGAACGCGTCGGCCCCGGCCTGCTGCTGCTGACCAGCTCTCCGGTGCACGGACTGGCCAACCCCACCAGCGACCTGGACTTCATCCGCATCCAGGAGGCCGCGATCGACGGCCCCCGGATCTCCACCAAGATCTTCGAGGACGGCCACCACCTGGAGGTCGTCTCGTTCAGCGAGACCGAACTCGCCTCGAACCTCGAGGAGCTGAACCGGCTCGCCGCGCTCCCGGCCGAGCAGACCGTGGCGGGCTTCCGCGCCTGGGACAAGCAGCGCGAGCCCCGCCGCAAGCAGACCGAGCGCATCGTCAACGGCATCGCGATGGACGGCTCCGCCCCCTACCTGCCGTGGCTCCCCGCCCTCAGCCGGGTCTGGTGCCGGGCCGCCCTGCAGACCGCGGTCGAACAGGTCACGCACGCCGCGCTGGCCGAGGCCGCGGGCGAGACACGCGGACGCGTGGGCTACGCGTACAACGTGCTGCTGCACCTGATGGACGGCCTGCTCTCGCACCACGGCGACGTGTACACCACCCGCAAGTGGTACGCGCTGCGCTGGACCCGGCTGATGTCCGAGGGCGGCTGGCACGACGAGCGGCTGCAGTCGGCGGCCGCCGGACTGGAACGCCTCCGCAAGGAGGTCCACACCTTCCTCGACCCCGCCGCGGCCGCCGAGCCGCTGGCGGCACCGCTCACGGAGCTGGCCCTGGACGCCGTACGGGCCACCGGGACCGCCCGGACCGTCACCGTGAGCGTCGAACTCACCGGCCGGGTGAAGGCCTTCCTGCCGGGCGCCGCCGTCCTCCTGGGCCAGGACAGCGGCGTGGTGCTACCGGGCGTCGCCACCGAGTCCGACCTGCCGCTCACCGGGGCCCCGGCCCGCCTGGACGAGCTGTCCGCGCTCGGCGCGCCGGCCGCCGCCGCCCTGCTGCGGGCGCTGCGCGCGGGCGCGGCCCGGCTGCGGATCGGCTACCTGGACGAGGAGGCCGGGCGATGACGACGTACACCACGACAGACAGGGGCGACGCGGAGATGACCGACGACCGCGGCCGGGCGGCGCGCACCACGCGCGGCGCGAACGAGCTGACCGCCTTTCCCTCGGTACGGGCCGGGCACGTCATGGCGGGCCCGCAGGCCGTACAGGTCTGGGTGCAGGCCGCCTGGCTGATGCTGGCCGAGGGCCGGGCCTACATCGAGGACCTCGAAGGGGGCACCGAGCAGCCGCAGATGCAGCAGGCGGCGAAACTGCGGTTCCTGGAGCAGCTGCTCGACATCGACCAGCGGCTCGCGGGCCGTGTCGCCGTGGACGACGCGCACTGCCTGGCGCTCGCGCTCGAGTACGGGATGCGCGAGGTGGTCGACGCCACCGGCCCGGAGCTGGCCGGGGTGTTCGGCCTGCACGAGGAGTTCGGCGGCGACAGCTGCGCGGTGGACGAGATCCACGTGCTGTGGGAGCGGCTGCTGGACGCGTTCCCCGGCGAGCTGCCCGACCGGCTGGTCGCCGAGGGGCAGCGGGACATGCTGCGGACCCTGCGGGTCTGGGCGGAACTCGCCCGTACGGCCGGGCTCGACATCGGATTCCTGGCCCCGTTCATGAAGGCCGCCTGAGACCGCCACCACGGAAACGAGGTTGCACATGCCTGAAGTACAGGCGGAGACCCTGATCGAGGGGCACGCCCCGGAAACGGTGTGGGAGTTCGTCAAGGACAGTTCGCTCGTCGCCTCCCGCGCCCGGCACGTGGTGGCCGTACGGCCGCGGTCCGAACAGGACAAGACGTTCCGCATCAACGAATGGACCGTGCTGCTCAACGGCAGCGAGGTCACCTGGAGACAGCGCGAGGCCGCCGGCCCCGGTCTGCGGCTGCGCTTCGAGCAGACCGCCGGTGACCTGGAGAAACTGTCCGGCGAGTGGTCGGTGGCCACGGCCGGCCCGGACACCCGGGTCACCCTCGCCCTCGACTACGAGCTGGGCGTCGACGGTCTCGCGCCGCTGCTCGAGCCCATCTGGTCCCAGTCCTTCCAGGCCCACGCGGACGAACTGCTGCGTGCCCTCACGGCCTGCGCCGCACAGCGGGGAGCGACCTCGGCATGAACCTGTACCTGAACTTCCTGCACACCACCGTGCGCTTCGACGTCGCCGAGGACGCGACGGCCGTCTTCGAGCCCGTGCGCCGCTTCTTCCGCCACCTGATGGCACCCGCCCCGGCCGGCGACGTCACCTTCTCCGTGGACGTGCGCTCCTACGACCCGCGGACGGACGTCGCCCCCGAGGTGTGGGAGGTGCCGCAGTCGGTGATCCGGCGCAGCAACGCCGCCGAGTTCAACTTCGACGCGCACGTCGTCGACACCGGGGGCCGCCGGACGTACGTCAACCGCGCCACGCTGCTCGACGCCCCGGCCGACACCGCGAAGGACAACACCTTCCTGGTCCGGATCACCGAGGGCTCCACGGTGCAGATCCTCGACTTCGTGCGCGATCTCGTCATCCGGCACGAGGAGAACCTCGGCACGGTGGTGCTGCACGCCTCCGGTCTGCACCGGGACGGCGAGGCCGTGATCATCGCCGGGCCCAAGGGCGCCGGCAAGACCACCACCCTGCTGTCGGCCCTGCGCCGGCCCGGCTGGCAGTACTTCACCGGCGACAAGCTCTTCTGCACGATCGAGGACGGCCACATCCTCGCGCACCCGTGGCGCGACTACCCGTACGTCGGGGTCGGCACCATCCGGGCCGACGCCCGGCTGGAGCGGCTGGTCCGGGACACGGTCGACGACCGGATCGACGCCTACGAGCCCGGCCACAAGATCCTCATGGACCCCGACGTCTTCGAGTCCTGGCTCGGCGCCGAGTTCACGGCCGAACCCAAGCGGCTGGCCGCGCTGCTGCTGCCCGAGGTCAGGCCGGGCGAGCCGCTGACCGTGCGCCACCTGACGGACGGCAACGAGCGCTGGGCGCACCTGAACAAGATCGTGGACCGCCAGGTCGACACCACCTTCTTCACCTGGCAGACCTATCTGGTCCCCGACTACACCGCGTTCTACCAGGGCCTGGCCGAACTGCGCGCCGTCCTCGGATCCGTGGACATGGTGCGGCTGCGCGGCACGCTCGACGTCGACCCGGACGCCGTGCTGCGGCGCCCCACCGAGACCGGGAAGGAGACCGCACGATGAGCAGCGACGCCCGCAGCGGCCTGCGGATATCCGTGGTGGGTCTGGCCGGTGCCGGGAAGTCCACCTGCGCCTCGCTCATCGAGGAGTTCGCCGGGGACAAGGGCCTGACCCACACCCGGATCAAGCTCGCCGAGCCGCTGTACGACCTCCAGGCGGAGGTGTACCGCAGGGCCGGCGGCCCGCTGGCGGACGGGGCGCAGGACCAGGTCCTGATGGAGGCGCTCGCCGACGCGATGCGCCGCATCCGCCCCGACGCGCTCGCCGCCGACTTCACCGCCCGCCTCGCCCGGGCCGACGCCGACGTCATCGTCAACGACGACCTGCGCGACCCGCACGTGGACGCGCCGGCGCTGCGCGGCCACGGCTTCCGTGTGCTGCGCATCACCTGCGACGAGGAGCTGCGCCGGGAGCGGCTGGCCGGCCGGGGCGACCCGTCCCGCGCCGACCGTTCGACCCGGGAGATCGACCTGATCACCCCGGACGCCGTCATCGACAACGGCGCGGGCCTGGACGAGTACCGGGTCGCCGTGCACGAGCTGCTGGGGAGCTGGCTGTGATCCTGAGCGGACCCGAGATCCTGTCCGAGGTACGCGCGGGACGGATCCACATCGACGACTTCGACCCGGAGCGCCTGGAGCCGAACAGCTACGGCTTCCGGCTCGCCGACGACCTCCTCTGGTACGAGCAGGACGTGATCGACTGCTACGAGCCGCCGAAGGCCGAGCACGTCAAGATGGGCCCCGAGGGCATGGTCCTCGAACCGGGCCGCTTCTACCTCGGCGGCACCATGGAGGCCATGGGCAGCCCGCACTACGCGGCCACCCTCTACGCCTGCCGGTCCGCCTCCACCCTCGGCATCTGGATCCAGTTCTCCGCCCCGCTCGGGCACAGCGGCGCGGTCTTCCCGTGGACGCTGGAGATGAAGGTGGCCCACCCGGTCCGGGTCTATCCCGGGATGACGATCGGGAAGCTGGCCTTCTGGTCGATGCAGGGCGACTCGACCGGCTACGACGGCAAGTACACGGGTTCCACCTCCGCCGTCGCCTCCCGCTTCAGTCTGGACGCCCGTGTCACAGACTGAACTCTGCCGGGTCCTGCTCGCCCTCGCCCTGCTGCTGGCCGCCGCGCACCTCACGGGCCGGCTCTTCGCCCGGTTCCGGCAGCCGCCCGTCGTCGGGGAGATCCTCGGCGGCCTGGTGCTGGGGCCGACCGTGCTGGGGCAGCTGCTGCCCGGCGTCGAGAACTGGCTGTTCCCCGCCGAGGGGCCGGTGGCCTTCGGGCCCGCGCTGGTCTACCAGCTGGGGATGCTCCTGCTGATGTTCACGGCCGGGGTGGAGATGCGTACGGTCTTCTCCCGCAAGGACGGCCGCTCGGTCGCGGTGATCGCCGCGGCCGGGATGGCCGTGCCCTTCGCGATCGGCCTGCTGGCCGTCGAGGTCGTCGACACCGGCGACCTCGTCGGACCGGCCGACGACGTGACCGCGCTGACCCTGGTGCTGGCCTGCGCCATCGCCGTGACCAGCATCCCGGTGATCTCCCGGATCATGCTCGACGTCGGTATCATCCGGACCCGGTTCGCCAAGGTCGTGCTGTCGGTCGCGGTGGTCGAGGACGTCGTGCTGAACGTGATCCTGTCCGTGGCGCTGGGCATGGTCGCGGGCGCCGGGAGCGAGGGCTTCGGACTGGCCCACACCCTGGGCGTCGGCTCGGCCAACGCCTCCGCGGCCTACCACTCGGTGGCCTCGGTGGTCTTCTTCGTCGTGATGACGCTGGTGGCGCTGGCGATGCGGCGCCTGCCGCGCCCGGCGCGCGGCGGGCCGGACGGTGCGGGCAGCCCGCTGGGCGCGGTCGCCGTGCGCATGGCCGTGCTGCTGGCCGTGGCCGCGAGCTGTGTGTACCTGGGGGTCGCGCCCATGTTCGGCGCGTTCGTCGTGGGCTTGCTGTCCGGCATGACGGGGCGGACCTCGGGCAGCGAACCCCTGGGACAGCTGCGGGGGTTCGCCGCCGGGTTCTTCATCCCGGTGTACTTCGCGACGGTCGGTCTCAAGCTCGACCTGGTGCACTCCTTCGACCTGTGGTTCACGGTCGGCTTCATCCTGGTGGCCTGCCTGGCGAAGGCGGCCAGCGCCTACGCCGGGGCCCGGCTGGCGAGCCGTTCGAAGGCCGAGTCCCTGGATCTCGCGGTCGCGCTGAACGCGCGCGGCGGGCCGGGCATCGTGCTGGCGACGGTGTCCTTCGACGCCGGGATCGTCAACGCCTCGCTGTTCACGACCCTGATCCTCACGGCGATCGTCACCTCGCAGATCGCCGGCTGGTGGCTCGAACGGGCGGTGGCCCGCGGGGCGTTCGCCGCGGAGGGCGTCCCGGCATCCCGCGCCGGGGGCGCCGACGCCGGGGCCGGCACCAAGAGGCCCGTGGACGCCGCGTCGGGCTGACCCGGCGCGGCCCCCTCTCCCTTCCACCCGCGACCCACGGGAGCCCCCTTGGACACGCAGATCCGCCCCTCGCCGCCCACGACGACCAAGCACATCCTCGCCCCCGACACCGCGCACCCGGTGGTCTCCACCACGGCCGAGCAGCCCGACATCGTCGCCGGTGACGGAGACCTGGGCGGCACCGTGCGGCTCGGCACCTCCCCGGGCGACCGGCTCGTCGAGTACGTCGAGTACCCGCGCGAGGTCCGCCCCTGCCCGGTCGCCACCCGGGCCCACCCGGAGCTGCGCTCCCGCCCGACCCGCCCGCGCCCCCTCTTCGCCGGCCTGGTCAGGGCCGCCGTCGACCGCATCACCACCGTCCCGTCCGCGGCCACCCCCACACACCGATAAAGGAGCCCCCGCATGGGTATCTCGCAGGGCCACCGCCCGGTCGTCGCGATAGTCGACGCCTTCTCCACGGCGAGCCATCTCGCCCCGCTCTTCCACGCCCGCGGCTACGACTGCGTACACGTCCAGAGCCTCGCGCGGCCGCCCGCCGCGTTCGGCGCGACCTTCCGGCCCGACGACTTCCTCACCACCGTCGTGCACGGCGGCGACGTGGCCGAGACGCTCGCCGCGCTGGCCCCGTACGCCCCCGTCGCGCTGCTGGCCGGCGCGGAGATCGGCGTGGAGCTGGCGGACGTCCTCAGCGAGGCGCTCGGGCTGCGGACCAACGGCACCGAACTGAGCAGCGCCCGGCGGGACAAGTTCCGCATGGTGGAGACGGTCAAGGCGGCCGGGGTGCCGGCCGCCGACCAGATCCTCGCCACCGACCTGGACACCCTGCTGGAGTGGTACGGCGAGACCGGGCGGACCGTCGTCCTCAAGCCGGTCCGCAGCTCACTGAACGACGGGGTGTCCTTCTGCGGCACGGCCGAGGAGGTCCGGGCGGCGTTCACCGCGCTCGTCGGCGCCGAGAGCGCGGTCGGCCTGCGCAACGACGCCGTGGTCGCACAGGAGTACCTGGTGGGCGCCGAGTACTACGTCAACACGGTGAGCCTGGACGGCCGGCACTACGTGTGCGACGTCTGGAAGACCCAGCACCTCGGTGTGAACGGCGTGCGCGACCTGCTCGGCGGATCGGCGCTGATGGTCCGCCGGGGGCCCGAGCAGGACCTGCTGACCGAGTACACGTTCTCCGTGCTGGACGCCCTCGGGGTCCGCAACGGCCCCGCCCACACCGAGCTGAAGCTGACTCCGCAGGGTCCCCGGCTGGTCGAGACCGGCGCCCGGGTGTGCGGCGCCATGCTGCCCCTGCTGACCCGGGCGGCGATCGGCGAGAGCCAGCTGGAGTGGACGGTGCTCGCGTACACCGACCCGGCGGCCTTCGAGGCCCGTCGGCACACCGACTACGAGGTCGCCCGGCACGCGGTCTGCGTCAACATGGTCGCGCCGGAGGCGGGCAAGCTCGTCGCCTACCCGAAGCTGGCCGACCTGCGCGCGCTGGAGAGCTTCCACGACGTGCTGCTGAAGGTGCGGCCGGGCGAGGAGATCTCACGGACCGTCAACGACCTCACGTACCCGATGCTGGTGCATCTGCTGCACGAGGTCGAGGGCGTCGTGACGCACGACTACATGACCGCCCGGTACCTGGACGGCGAGGGTTTCTACGATGTCGCCTAGCCGCCGTCTCGCCGTGGCCGCCGGACCGCTGCTGGTGCTCGGCTACTGCGTCATCAACTCGACCAAGTCGGTCTTCGAGGGCGCCCTGGTCCAGGACCTCTCGCCGGAGTTCATCGCCTTCAACTCCTTCGTCATGGCCCAGGCGTTCTACTTCCTGACCCTGCGCGACAAGCGGGAGCTGCGGGCCGCGGTCCGGCGCTGTCTGCCGGACGTGGTGATGCTCAACGTGTCCACCGCGGTCTGCTGGATCGCGGTGCTGTACGCGTTCACCGCGTTCGAACCGGCCCTGGCCAACTCGTTGATCATCGGTCTCGGCCCGGCCGTGACCATCGTGCTGGGGTTCAAGCTGCGACCCGGCACGAAGGCGCTGCCGCTGGAGGTGGCCGCGGCCGGGGCGATGCTCGCCGCCATGGCGTACCTGCTGGTCACGGCCTCCGACGGCGAGTCGGCCATCGGGGAACTGCCCACCGGGAAGCTGATCTTCGGGCTGGTGATGTGTGTACTGACCACCATCTCGCTGTCGGGGGTGACGTACTACACCAAGCGGCTCGGCGACGCGGGGATGGCGGTGCGGCAGATGATGGCCTCGCGGTTCGTGGTCCTGATCGTCGCCACCTTCGTCATCCTGATCGCACGCGACAGCTTCGGCGCGTACTCCCGGGGCAACGTCGGCGCCATCCTCGTGATCAGCCTCGTCGGGGTGATCATCTCGCTGTACCTGCTCCAGCAGGGCATCGTGCGGACCGAACCGATCACGGTCTCCATGCTGTTCGGGACGAATCTGCTGATCACCTACGTGGTCCAGTTCTTCGACCCGCGTCTGCACCAGTCCCAGGACACCTTCTACGGCGTGCTGGCGATCTCCCTGGCCATGTGCCTGGGCACCTGGGCCCGCTGGCGGGCGGGCAAGCAGGACGCCGGGCAGCCCGAGCGGGACCTCACCGCCGAGGCGGAGGTGAAGGCGTGACCGTCCTGGCCCACCTCAGCGACCTGCACCTGGACGGCACCGCGCGCAGCGCCGAGCGCACCCGCCGGGCCGTCGCGCGTCTGACCGGGCTGCCCGGCGCGGTGGACGCCGTACTGATCACCGGGGACATCGTGGACCGGGGCACGGTCGCGGAGTACCGCCAGGCCCGCGAGGTCCTCGCCCCGCTGTACGAGCGCCACCGGGTGCTGCTGTGCCCGGGCAACCACGACTCCCGCCCGGAGTACCGGCAGGTGCTGCTCGGGGGCGGCGGCGGTACGGCGACGGGGCCGGTCAACGAGGCTCGTGACGTCGCCGGCGTCCGCATCCTGATGTGCGACTCCTCGATACCCGGACGGGCCGAGGGCCTGCTGGAACCGGAGACCCTCGACTGGCTCGACGAGTCCCTCGCCGCCGCCCCCGACCGACCGGCCTTCGTCGCCCTGCACCACCCGCCCGCGACGCTCGGCCTGCCGTACGTCGACCGCATCGGCCTGCGCGAACCGGACGCCCTGGCGAAGGTCCTCGACCGCCATCCCCAGGTGGCCGCCGTCCTCTGCGGTCACGCCCACACCCCGGCCACGACCTCCTTCGCCGGCCGTCCCCTGCTGTGCGCCCCGGGAATCATCTCCACGGCCCTGCTGCCCTGGGAACAGGGCCCGGACTCCTCCTGGACGAGCCACGAGGCGCCGCCCGCGCTGGCCTTCCACCTCTACGAGGGGGGCCGGATCACCAGTCACGTGCGGGTGGTGTGACCGGCTGTTCCCCGTCGGTGACCGCGCCGGTGGACCCGCCCTGGTCCCGGCAGGCGTGACCCCTGAGCGGTCACCGGGGGAGGAGCCGGTCCGAAGAATCGCGCGAGCACGGTTCGCACGCTCTGAGGCACTCCTGCACGTCCGGGCGCTCCAGGAGCGACGTGACGACCGATTCCGAGCAGGCCCAAAAGCCCCGGGGCCGAAAAGCCGTGGGCCGGCCCTCCCGCGCGGGGAGGACCGGCCCACGGCCCACGGACGGCCCGGGGGAGCAGCCACCCGCTCCGACCCGGGGCGACATCACACGTCGAAGTACAGCTCGAACTCGTGCGGGTGCGGACGCAGCTGCAGCGGGGCGATCTCGTTCGCGCGCTTGAAGTCGATCCACGTCTCGATCAGGTCCGGCGTGAAGACGTCGCCCTGGAGGAGGAACTCGTGGTCGGCCTCGAGGCGGTCGAGGACGGCGCCGAGGGAGGTCGGGACCTGCGCGACGTTGGCGTGCTCCTCGGGAGCCAGCTCGTAGAGGTCCTTGTCGATCGGCTCGGCCGGCTCGATCTTGTTCTTGATGCCGTCCAGACCCGCCAGCAGCAGCGCCGAGAAGGCCAGGTACGGGTTGCCGGAGGCGTCCGGGGCGCGGAACTCGACGCGCTTGGCCTTCGGGTTCGAGCCCGTGATCGGGATGCGCATCGCGGCGGAGCGGTTGCGCTGCGAGTACACCAGGTTCACCGGCGCCTCGAAGCCCGGCACCAGGCGGTGGTAGGAGTTCACCGTCGGGTTGGTGAAGGCCAGCAGCGACGGGGCGTGCTTGAGGATGCCGCCGATGTAGTAACGGGCGGTGTCCGACAGGCCGGCGTAGCCCTGCTCGTCGTAGAACAGCGGCTCGCCGTTGCTCCACAGCGACTGGTGGACGTGCATGCCCGAGCCGTTGTCACCGAAGATCGGCTTCGGCATGAAGGTCGCCGTCTTGCCGTTCCGCCAGGCCACGTTCTTCACGATGTACTTGAAGAGCATGAGGTCGTCGGCGGCGGCCAGCAGCGTGTTGAACTTGTAGTTGATCTCGGCCTGGCCGGCGGTGCCCACCTCGTGGTGCAGGCGCTCCAGCTGGAGACCGGACCGCTGCAGTTCCAGGGACATCTCGGCGCGCAGGTCGGCGAAGTGGTCGACCGGCGGGACCGGGAAGTAGCCGCCCTTGTAACGGACCTTGTAGCCGCGGTTGTCCTCCAGGGCACCGGTGTTCCAGGCACCGGCCTCGGAGTCGATGTGGTAGAAGGCCTCGTTCTCCCGGGTGGCGAAGCGCACCGAGTCGAAGACGTAGAACTCCGCCTCGGGGCCGAAGTACGCCGTGTCGGCGATGCCGGTGGAGGCGAGGTAGGCCTCGGCCTTCTTCGCCACGTTGCGCGGGTCACGGGAGTACTGCTCGCCCGTGATCGGGTCGTGGATGAAGAAGTTGATGTTGAGGGTCTTGTCCCGGCGGAACGGGTCGATGCGCGCGGTGGACAGGTCGGGGCGCAGGGACATGTCCGACTCGTGGATGGCCTGGAAGCCGCGGATCGAGGATCCGTCGAAGGCCTGCTCGTCGTCGGGGTCGAACGCCTCGGCGGGCAACGTGAAGTGCTGCATGACGCCCGGCAGGTCGCAGAACCGGACGTCGACGAACTTGACGTCCTCGTCCGCGATGAACTTCTTGGCCTCGTCGGCGTTCTGGAACATCCAGCTCCTCCTACTCCCGACCGTCCCGCCGGGGTGGTAGATCGTTCGTGCGGCCAGTGCGGGTGGCACACGCTGCCTCGACCCTAGGGACGGGTGATTTCTCGGGCGTGACCCATTTGTTTCGCAGAAGTTAACCGGCTGCCTTCCAGCCTAGGCCCCATCCGGGCCCGGCACACCCCGCCGTGCACCCCGCCGCGCCCCCGCCCGCACCCCGCCGCCCCTGGGATACAGGGGGGCGCAGTACCGTGGACGGGTGGACAACAGGCAAGCAATCGGATCGTGGCTCTCCGGGCCGCGCGCGGCCGTCGAAGGGGCCGGCGCCGATCTCGGCTACCGGGGCGAGCAGCTCGGGCTGCCGGAGGAGGGACCCGGCTCCATCGCCCGTCCGGGCCGCAGGCTCGGCGCCCTCGCCGTCGACTGGGCGCTGTGCTCCCTGATCGCATACGGCCTGATCACGGGCAGTTACGGCCAGGCCGCGAGCAACTGGACGCTGCTGATCTTCTTCGTGCTCAGCGTCCTGACCGTCGGCACGATCGGCTTCACCCCGGGCAAGCGCCTCTTCGGCCTGCGCGTGGTGGAGCTGCGCACGGGCCGCGTCAGCCCGGTGCGCGCGCTGCTGCGGTCGGTCCTGCTGTGCGTCGCGATCCCCGCGATGATCTGGGACCGCGACGGCCGGGGGCTGCACGACCGGCTGGCGCGCACCGTGGAGGTGCGGATCTAGCCCGCGGTTCCCCCCGCGGTTTCTCCGGGGTTCCTCCCACACGCCTCTACGGCGACGGGGGCGCCCGGAGCCGATGCGCGGCTGCCGCCGCGTGGCTCCGGGCGCCCCCGTCGCCGTAACGCGTTCGGGTGGTGCCGGGTGCTGGATCCCGCCGGGCTCAGCGCCGGGGGTTGCCGCCCTTCGGCATGCGCATGCCCTTGGGCATCGGGCCCTTGGGCAGGGGCATGTTGCTCATCAGGTCGCCCAGGGCGCGCAGCCGGTCGTTGGTCGTGGTGACCTGCGGGCCGGTCAGGACGCGCGGGAGCTTGAGCATGGTCGTGCGCAGCTTCTTCAGCTCGACCTGGCCCTCGCCGGTGCCCACGATCAGGTCGTGGACGGGCACGTCGGCGACGATCCGGTTCATCTTCTTCTTCTCGGCCGCCAGCAGGGACTTCACCCGGTTCGGGTTGCCCTCGGCGACCAGCACGATGCCGGCCTTGCCGACCGCGCGGTGCACCACGTCCTGGTTGCGGTTCATCGCCACCGCGGGGGTCGTCGTCCAGCCCCGGCCGATGTTGTCCAGCACGGCCGCGGCGGCGCCCGGCTGGCCCTCCATCTGCCCGAAGGCCGCCCGCTCGGCCCGGCGCCCGAAGACGATCGCCGTCGCGAGGAAGGCGAGCAGCAGGCCCAGGATGCCGAGATAGATGGGGTGACCGATCAGAAAACCGATCGCGAGGAGGACACCGAAGACGACGATGCCGACACCCGCGAGTACAAGACCGATCTTCTTGTCGGCCTTGCGGGTCATCTTGTAGGTCAGAGCGATCTGCTTCAGTCGCCCGGGGTTCGCAGCGTCCGCTGCAGGTTCCTTCCTCGCCATGACGTGAAGTCTACGTGGCCCGGGAGGCGCCGACGACGGCAGTGCCCGGCGCCGCCGAACGGGGGAGGTCAGAGGCTGTCGGTGACGACCTGCTGCTGCAGGACCCGCTCGGTCTCGATCCGCTCCTTGGCCCGGCGGCGGTCCTCCAGCACGGAGGTCCAGGCGTTGCGCCGGGCGGTGCGCTGGCCGCTGCTCATCAGCAGCGACTCGACGGCCCGCAGGGCGTCGGTGAACGACGGGATGGCGGTGGCGCGGACGGGCGCGGCCTGCATCGTGGAGGTCCCCCCTCGGTACGGGTCCGGGTGTGGGCGTACGTGCTGTGATTCCAGGGTCACTGATTGGTGTTACCAGGGCGTGACCCGCCGGTCAAACGCACGTGAAGCGGTGGTGCCGGGCCCCGGAACGACGCCGCGGCCCCGACCGGTGCCCTCATCTGCGAGGACGGTCGGGGCCGCGACGTATCGGCCACTACTGTGGAGTAGCTTCTTGTGCGTGAATTCACACGGGGTGCGCCTCCGCCGGGCGGGCGGAGGCCGGCGTCCCGTCAGACGGCCTGGCCGGCGACGACGGTGTCGCGCTTCTCGACGGCCATCCGGTACAGCCGGCCGGCGCGGTAGGAGGAGCGCACCAGCGGACCGGACATCACGCCGGAGAAGCCGATCTGCTCGGCCTCCTCCTTCAGCTCCACGAACTCCTGCGGCTTGACCCAGCGCTCCACGGGGTGGTGGCGCACGGACGGGCGCAGGTACTGCGTGATGGTGATCAGCTCGCAGCCCGCCTCGTGGAGCTGCTTCAGCGCCTCGCTGATCTCCTCGCGGGTCTCGCCCATGCCGAGGATCAGGTTCGACTTGGTGACCAGGCCGTAGTCGCGGGCGTCGGTGATCACCTTGAGGGAGCGCTCGTAGCGGAAGCCGGGGCGGATCCGCTTGAAGATCCGCGGGACCGTCTCGACGTTGTGCGCGAAGACCTCGGGGCGGGAGTCGAAGACCTCGCGCAGCAGCTCCGGCACCGCGTTGAAGTCGGGGGCCAGCAGCTCGACCTTGGTGCGGCCGTCGGGGCGGTCGGCGGTCTGCTGGTGGATCTGGCGCACCGTCTCGGCGTACAGCCAGGCGCCGCCGTCCGGCAGGTCGTCGCGGGCCACACCGGTGATGGTGGCGTAGTTCAGGTCCATGGTGACCACGGACTCGCCCACCCGGCGCGGCTCGTCGCGGTCGAGCGCCTCGGGCTTGCCGGTGTCGATCTGGCAGAAGTCGCAGCGCCGCGTGCACTGGTCGCCACCGATGAGGAAGGTCGCCTCGCGGTCCTCCCAGCACTCGTAGATGTTGGGACAGCCGGCTTCCTGGCAGACCGTGTGCAGGCCCTCGCTCTTCACGAGGTTCTGCATCTTCGTGTACTCGGGGCCCATTTTCGCCCGGGTCTTGATCCACTCGGGCTTGCGCTCGATGGGGGTCTGGCTGTTGCGGACCTCCAGGCGCAGCATCTTGCGTCCGTCGGGTGCGACTGCGGACACGACCGGCTCCCTAGCAATTGATTCTTCGGCGTGCCCCAGGGTACGCCCGTGGATGTGTGGGTCGGCGGCGGTGGCGGCCTGGACGGGGGCCGCTCCGGGGCCTGTGGACGGGCCTGCCCGACCACGACGTCGAACGCCGGTCGGGCCGGATTTATGCCGCGGGCGTCTTCTCGATCACCCTCGGCTTCAGCTCCGCGTTCTCCAGGACGTCCCGCAGGTGGCGCTCCACCACCGGGAGGACCTCCTCGATGGTCACGTCCCGGCCCAGCTCGTTGGCCAGGGAGGCGACGCCCGCGTCGCGGATGCCGCACGGGATGATCCTGTCGAACCACGTGTTGTCCGGGTTCACGTTCAGCGAGAAGCCGTGCATGGTGACGCCCTTCGCCACCCGGATGCCGATCGCGGCGATCTTGCGGTCCTCGCGGCGCTGGCCCGCGTTGGACGGGGCGTACTCCGGCCCGTTGAGGCGGGGGTCGAACTCCTCGTCGGTCAGCCTCGGGTCGAAGTCCAGGGAGAGGCCGCCGAGCACCGGGCGCTGCTCCACCGGGTCGCCGAGGACCCAGACCCCGCTGCGGCCCTCGATCCGGGTGGTCTCGACGCCGAACTCCGCGCAGGTGCGGATCAGGGCCTCCTCCAGCCGCCGCACGTGCGCGACGACGTCGACCGGGCGCGGGAGCTTCTGGATCGGGTAGCCGACCAGCTGGCCCGGCCCGTGCCAGGTGATCTTGCCGCCGCGGTCCACGTCGATGACCGGCGTGCCGTCGAGGGGGCGCTCGTCGTCCGCGGTGCGCCGGCCGGCGGTGTAGACCGGAGGGTGTTCGAGGAGCAGCACGGTGTCGGGGACCTCGTCGGCGAACCGCGCGGCGTGCACCCGGCGCTGCTCGTCCCACGCCTCCTGGTACTCGACGCGCTCGGCACCGAACCCCATGCGGATGAACCGGAGCTCACTCACGGCAAGAGCCTCCCTGGAAGGTCGTAAGGCACGAACCGTGCCCACGCCACTGTACGACCGGCCGTCCGGCCTCCGTCGGGGGGCCGCCGCCCGTCAGCCCGACAGGAATTCCTCACACGATCGGATGAATGCCGGGGGAAGCGTGCGACCGGGTGCTCACTCTCCGCTACATTCGCGCCGTTCACGAGGCCATAAGGGCTGCTCACAGGCGCTCCGGGCACATCGAGGGGCCCGGAAGGCAGGAGACCGCACCGCACCATGACGGAACGACCCGCGCAGCGCACCCCCAACCGCCAGCTCGCCGCCCTCATCGCCGAAGCGGGGTTCTCCAACGCGGGTCTCGCACGACGCGTCGACCAGCTCGGACTCGAACACGGCCTGGACCTGAGATACGACAAGACGTCCGTCACCCGGTGGCTGCGTGGCCAGCAGCCGCGCGGCACCACCCCCGCCCTGATCGCCGAGGTCTTCACCCGGCGCCTCGGCCGCCGCCTCACCGCCCAGGACCTCGGCCTGGACGCCTGCGCCCCCGTCTACGCGGGCCTGGAGTTCGCCGCCACCCCGGAGGAGGCCGTCGACATCGTCGGCGGGCTGTGGCGCAAGGACTCCGGCAGCCACGCCGAGCTGCGCAAGATCGCCTTCACCCCGGCCGGCCTGGTCGTGCCCAGCCGGGACTGGCTGATCGGCCGCGCCGACGAGAAGGTGGCCCGCACCGAGGTGCCCGTCCGCATCCCCGCGCAGGGCCGGCCGGCGTTCCGCGGCGGCCCGGCGCCGCTCGCCTCCTCGCGCCGGCGGGCACCGGCCGAGCGCGGGCCCGGCCAGAAGGTCACCGGCGGCGACCTCGCCGCGCTGCGCTCGGTGGGCGAGCTGTTCCGCACCCTCGACGACCGCTACGGCGGCGGCCACGCCCGCCAGGCCCTCGTGCGCTACCTGGAGCACGAGCTGGAGCCGATGCTGCGCGGCACCTACGGCGAGCAGACCGGCCGCCGGCTGTTCGCCGCCGCGTCCGACCTGACCCGGCTCGCGGGCTGGACGTCGTACGACATCGCCGCGCACGGCCTCGCCCAGCGCTACTTCGTGCAGGCGCTGCGGCTCGCCCAGGCGGCCGGCGACCGGGCGTACGGCTCGTACGTGCTGGTCACCATGAGCCGGCAGGCCGTCTACCTCGGCCACGGCCGCGAGGCCGTGCAGCTCGTACGCGTCGCCCAGCAGGGCGTCGGCACCTCCGCGCCGCCGGTCGTGCAGACGCTGCTGCACGCCGCCGAGGCGCGGGCGCACGCCGTCCTCGGCGAGGTGCGGGCCTGCACCGCCGCCCTGGTGCGGGCCGAGCGGGCCCTGGAGACCGCCCGGCCCGGGGACGAGGTGCCGCACTGGGCGCGCTTCTTCGACGAGGCCCAGCTCGCCGACGAGTTCGGGCACTGCCACCGCGACCTCCAGCAGTACCGCGCCGCCGCCCAGCACGCGGAGCGCTCCCTGCAACTGCGCGCCCCCGCCTACGCCCGCAGCCGGCTGTTCTGCCGGGTCGTCCTCGCCACCGCCCGCCTCGGCCTGGGCGAGCTCGACCAGGCCTGCCAGCTGGCCGCCGAGGCGGCCGGGCAGGCGGCCGAGATGCGGTCGGTGCGGGCGGCGGAGTACGTGCGCGACTTCGAACGGCGCCTGGAGCCGTACCGGGACGCGGCACCCGTGCGGGGCTACCGGGACAAGGTGGCGGCCCTGGGGTGACCTCCCTACGCGGCCCGTGCCGTGGACAGGGGCTCGGCCGTGTGCATCGGCCGGCCCGCGCCCAGGTCCGTCAGGATCGCCGCCGACGCCCGGTGGGCCGAGTGCAGCGCGCCCTGGACGGTGCTGGTGTCGCGGTGGTCGCCGCACACGTACAGACCGGCCAGCAGCCGCACCGGCCGGTGCGGGTCGTGCGGCGGGCGCATGGCGGGCACCGCCTCGGCCGTGTGGTGCACGGCCAGGGTCTCCCAGCGGTCGGTCGACGTGCCGTAGAGGCGGGCCAGGTGGATGCGTACGGCGGCGTCGACGTCGGACGGGACGGGGCCGAGGACCGTCGACGAGACCAGGGCGCGGCCGGCCGGCGCGCGCGACGGGTCCACGTGGCTGACCACCGCCGTGTGGGCGACCGGCCCGCCGCGGTCCGCGTCGAGCAGCAGGGACGCGCCGGTCGCCGGGGGTTCGTCGGTCGTGTGGTGCACCACCGTCACCGGATGGAAGTCCGGCACCCGCAGGCCCGGCAGCAGCTCGGCGGCGGCGCGGGCGTCGGTCGCCACCAGGACGGCCCGGCAGCGGACGACGCCGTGCTCGGCGGTGGTCACCGCGTTGGTGGCGACCGAGGTGACCCGGACGCCGGTGCGCACGGTGCCCGGCGGCAGTGTCCGCGCCAGCAGTTCCGGCACGGTCTCCGCCCCGCCCTCGGGCAGCACCGGCCGCCCGCTCGCGAAGGCGCGCAGCGCGAGGTCGGCGCACCGGCTGGAGGTGGTGAGGTCCGGGTCGTACAGCAGGGCGGCGAGCAGCGGCCGCAGGAAGCCGTCGATCGTGCGGGCGGGCAGCCCGCGGGCCGCCAGCGCCTGGGCGGCGGGCAGCTCCGGGCGGGCCAGCAGCCGTTCGACCGGGGTGCCCGCGAGGCGGCTCAGCGCGGCGCCGAGCCGGGCCTGGTCGACGGCGGTGCCCAACGGGGCACCCGGCCGGGGCCGGGGAGCGGGTACGGGCCTTCCCGGCAACCGGGGCGCGGAAACCGACCGGGGGGCGCTCGCCAGAGCACGCACCGTATGGAGTGCGCCCCGTGCGCCTCGTGCGCCGGCCGGAGCGCCCGCGCGGTGGTGGCGCCCCTCGCTGTGCAGCAGCACCCCGGGCGCGAACGGCAGCAGCGCGAGGCCGTCCAGCCCGGGGGTGAGGCGCAGTTCGGGGTACGCCGTGGAGAGCAGCTGTCCGATCCTGTCGAGCCGGAATCCGTCGACCTTCTCGGTCGCCATCCGGCCGCCCACGCCATGGGCGGCCTCCAGGACCGTGGTCGTCACTCCTGCGCTGGTCAGCCGATGCGCCGCGGCGAGACCGGAGATCCCGGCCCCCACGACGACGACGTCCGCCTGGTACGCGGGCTCAAGCACGTGCCCCTCCTCGAGGTTGCGCGGCCGCTGGAGACGTCATGCCCCCAACCGGCTTGAGGGATACCCGAGTTCGTGTCGAGATTAGGGCCGGAACCGGTCATCGGGAGTCGCACGGGGGCAGGGCACGGTCGCACGGCGGTCGCATGAGGGCGCCGTTCGGTCGCAGAACGGTCACCGGGGCCCGGGACGGGCCCCGCCTCACAGCGCCGCCCGGATCGCCCCGTCGATCTCCGGGAACGCGAAACGGAACCCCGACTCCAGGAGGCGGGCCGGCAGCACGCGGGCGCTGCCCAGGACGTCGCCGGACATCTCGCCGAGCACGGCCCGCAGCACCGGCGCGGGCACGGCGAACGGCGTCGGCCGGTGCAGCACCCGCCCCATCGCCGCGGTGATCTCACGGTTCGTCCGCGGGTGCGGGGCGGTGAGGTTGAAGGGCCCGGACAGGTCGTCCTGGTCCAGGAGGTGCCGCAGCGCCGCCACCTCGTCGTGCAGCGCCACGAACGACCAGTACTGCGACCCGTCGCCCAGCCGCCCGCCGAGCCCCGCCCGGAAGAGCGGGAAGAGCCGCCCCCAGGCACCGCCGTGCCGGGCGACGACCAGCCCGGTCCGGGCGAACACCGTCCGCACGCCCGCATCCCGGGCGGGCGCCGCCGCGCCCTCCCACTCCACGCACACCGACGGCAGGAAACCCTCGCCCGCGGGCGCGCTCTCGTCGACGGGCCGCCCGCCGGTCTCCCCGTAGAAGCCGATCGCGCTGCCGTTCACGAAGACCCGCACCGGCCGCTCCAGCGAGGCGACGGCCTCGGCGAGCGCCCTCGTGCCCCGCACCCGGCTGTCACGGATCCGCGCCTTGTACGCCTCGCTCCAGCGGTGGTCGCCCACCCCCGCACCGGCCAGGTTGACCACGGCGTCGCACCCCTCGAGCCCGGCCGCGTCCACACGCCCGGCGGCGGGGTCCCACCGGACCTCGTCCGCGCCCCGCGGTGCGTGGCGCACCAGGCGCACCACCTCGTGGCCGTCCGCGGTCAGGGACCGCACCAGTGCGCTGCCGATGAGACCGGACGCGCCGGCCACCGCGATACGGGAACGTTCCGAGTCCATGCGCCCATCCTGCCCGGGACCGTCGGGGAACCGCGATCCGGACCGCGGACACGCGCCGTACAGTGACCGCCATGCCCGTTCCGCACATACGCCGCGCCCGGCCCGAGGACGAGCGGCCGCTGCGCCTGCTCGACCGCACGGCCTGGTCGTACCAGCACGCCGTCTCGCCCCCGCCGGGGCCGGACGACCCCTTCTTCCGGGAGCACGCGGGCCCCGCCGACCACCTCGTCGCCGAACTCGACGGCACCCTCGTCGGCTACGTCCGCCTCGGCTTCCCCACGTCCCTGGCCTCCAACAGCCACGTGCGCCAGATCCGCGGCCTCGTCGTCGCCGACGCGGCCCGCGGCAACGGCGTCGGCCGGGCCCTCGTCCGCGCCGCCGTCGAGGAGGCCCGCCGCCGGGGCTCCCGCCGCATCACCCTGCGCGTCCTCGGCCACAACACCGCGGCCCGCAGGCTCTACGAGTCCGAGGGCTTCACCGTGGAGGGCGTCCAGCCGGAGGAGTTCCTCCTCGACGGCCGGTACGTCGACGACGTGCTGATGGGACAGCCGCTGCACTGAGGACCGGCACCGCGGGGCGGATCCGCCGGCCGGCACGGCTCGCGTCGCGGACGGACCGGATCCGCCGGACAGTGGGACCATGCGTGTCTTCCGAGGTCCGCGCGGCCCGCGGGAACGGCGTGCGGACCGCGTACCGGTCCCGGCCCGGGCGCTGCTCGGCTGCCTGCCCGGCCTCGCCGTCGTCGTGGCGCTGACGCTGTGCGCGGGCGACGAGGAACGGGGCGCCGAGCCGGGCGCCCGCCCGGCCACGCCCGGCGCCGTCCACCGGCACACCGCGCCGCGGCCGCCCGTCGTGCCCCGCTCGGTCTGGCTGGGCGACGACGCCCGCGCCCAGCCGGCCCCGCGCTACGACGACGAGGTCCGCGCCGTCTTCGTCCACCACACCGACACGCCGAACGACTACGACTGCGCCGACGTGCCGGCCATCCTCCGCGGCGTCTACACGGGCCAGACCGGCGCGCGGGACTGGGACGACATCGGCTACAACTTCGTCGTCGACCGCTGCGGCACCGTCTACGAAGGCCGCGCCGGCGGCATCGACCGCCCCGTCACCGGCGCCCACACCCAGGGCTTCAACCACCGCACCACCGGCATCGCCGCCCTCGGCACCTTCACCGCCGGCGTCCCCGTACCGGACGCGCTGACCGACGCGATCGCCGCGCTGGCCGCCTGGAAGCTGGGCCCGACCGACACCGACCCGCGCGGGACGGTCCGCCTGGTCTCCAGCAACGGCCTCAGCCGGTACGCCGCCGGCAGCACCGCCACCCTGCCCGCCGTCGCGGGGCACGGGGACGGCTACCGGACCAGCTGCCCGGGCGAGGCCCTCGCCGCCCGCCTCCCGCACATCAGGGACCTCGCCGCCCGCCTCCAGGGCCGGACCGGCTGACCCGGCCGTGCGCGGGGCCGCCGCACCGCCCGGGCCGTACACGGGGCCGCCGCACCGCCCGGACGGCCGGGGTGCCTCAGCGCTCCCGGAAACGCTCCCACAGCCTCGGCAGCCGCTCGGCGACGGCCCGGTCGTCCTCCAGGTCGATCGGGGCGCCCAGCGGTTCCGCCGGCGCGGGAGCGATGCCGAGGTCGGGGGCGACGGTGCCGGTGAGCTGCTCGTAGGCCTCGTCGGCCGCGTAGCCCAGCTCCTCCCCGTCGCCGTCCAGCTCCTCGTCGAAGTCGTCCAGCAGCTCGGCGAGCGCGTCGGGGTCGTGCACCGCGCCCTCGTACACCTCGCGGCCCTGGCCGATCAGCCAGCACCGGAAGTAGTCGAAGGCGTCGTCGCTCGCCCCGCCGAGCAGCACCCACGCGGCACCCCACAGGTCCCACGTGCAGGCCCGGTTGTAGCGGGCCTCGAAGTGGCGGGCGAAGTCCAGGACGAGGTCCGGGTCCAGCCCGAGGAGCCGCTCCAGAAGCAGGTCGGCCTGTTCCTCGGGATCGCCGCCGGCGTCCCGCCGGGCGGTGTCGATCAGCTCCCAGAACTCCGTCTCGTCCATCACGGCTCCAGCATCGGCCCTGGAGGGACGCGACGCACGTGGAGCGGAGCGGGCCGTCACGCCCCGGTGGGCCGCCGGGCCGGCCGGGTCTCCTCCCCGTACAGCGCGGCGAGCCCCCGGGCGTCCCGGGCGAAGCGTTCGCGCAGGTCCCCGGGCGCCAGCACCTCCGCCTCCGGCCCGAGCGCCCTCAGCTGGCCGTGGGCGACCTCCTCGGACTCCACCGGCAGGGTCACCGTCACCCACCCGTCCGCGTCCGGCGCGCCGGCGGTCTCCAGGGCCTGACGGGCGGACAGCGCCTCGACGGCGTGCGGCAGCGCGCGCAGCCCCCGCGGGGACAGCCGCACCACGACCTCGGTGCGCAGGATCGAGCGCGCGAACTGCTCGGCCCGCTCCGCCCAGAACGCGGGCAGGTCGAACTCCTGGTCCCGCGCGAACCGCTCCCCGCCCGGCTCCACCGCCGTGAACCGGTCGATCCGGTACACCCGGAACGAGCCACCGTCCGGCACCCGCGCGCACAGGTACCAGACCCCCGCCTTCAGCACGAGCCCGTACGGCTCCAGCTCCCGGACGACCTCCTCCTCCCCGCGCCGGTAACGCGCGGCGAGCCGCCGGTCGTCCCACACCGCGTCCGCGACCGCCGGCAGCAGCTCGGGCGTCTCCGGCTCCCGGAACCAGTTCGGCGCGTCCAGGTGGAACCGCTGGGCCGCCGTACGGGAGGCGTCCCGCAGCGAGGGCAGCAGCGCGGCCGACACCTTCAGCCGGGCCGCCGACGCCGCGTCCTGGAGCCCCATCTCGCGCAGCGCCTCCGGCACCCCGGACAGGAACAGCGCCTCCGCCTCGGACCGGGCCAGCCCCGTCAGCCGCGTCCGGTACCCGCCGATCAGCCGGTACCCCCCGGCCCGGCCCCGCTCCGCGTACACCGGCACGCCCGCCTCCGACAGCGCCTGCGCGTCCCGCGTCACGGTCCGCTCCGACACCTCCAGCTCCTGGGCCAGCTCGGCGGCGGTCATCGACGGACGGGACTGGAGCAACAGCAGCATCTTGATGAGGCGGGCAGCGCGCATGCCCACATCATGCAGGAGGCCCCCGCCGGGGCGGGGGCCTCCTCACAGGTCAGAGCCTCACAGGCCAGAGCCTCACAGGCCGTAGCGCTCGCGCGCCTCCTTCACGGCCGTCGCCTGGACCTCGCCGCGCCTGGCGAGCTGGGCCAGGGCCGCGACCACGATGGACTCGGCGTCGACGCCGAAGTGACGGCGGGCGGCCTCACGGGTGTCCGACAGACCGAAGCCGTCGGTGCCCAGCGAGGACCAGTCCTGCTCGACCCACTGCGCGATCTGGTCCGGGACCTGGCGCATGTAGTCGGAGACGGCCAGCACCGGGCCCTCGGCACCCTGGAGCGCCTGACGGACGTACGGCACCCGCTCCTCGCCGCGCAGCAGCGCCGCGTCGGCCTCCAGCGCGTCCCGGCGCAGCTCGGTCCAGGAGGTCGCGGACCACACGTCGGCGGCCACGCCCCACTCCTCGGCGAGCATCCTCTGCGCCTGGAGCGTCCAGTGGATCGCCGTGCCCGAGCCGAGCAGCTGGATCCGCGGGGCGTTCGCCGTCGGGGTCAGCCCCGCCGACTCCGCCGTGTTGAAGCGGTACAGGCCCTTGACGATGCCCTCGTCGACGCCGGGGGCCGACGGCTTGGCCGGCTGCGGCAGCGGCTCGTTGTAGACGGTCAGGTAGTAGAAGACGTTCGGGTCCTCGCCCGGGGCCGTCTCGCCGTACATGCGGCGCAGACCGTCCTTGACGATCGTCGCGATCTCGTACGCGAACGCCGGGTCGTACGACAGCGCGGCCGGGTTGGTCGCCGCGATCGCGGGGGAGTGGCCGTCCGCGTGCTGCAGGCCCTCACCGGTCAGCGTGGTCCGGCCGGCCGTGGCGCCGACCAGGAAGCCGCGGCCGAGCTGGTCGCCGAGCTGCCACATCTGGTCGGCCGTGCGCTGCCAGCCGAACATCGAGTAGAAGATGTAGAACGGGATCATCGCCTCGCCGTGCGTCGCGTACGACGTCGAAGCGGCGATGAAGTCGGCCATCGAACCGGCCTCGGTGATGCCCTCGTTGAGGATCTGGCCGTTCGTGGCTTCCTTGTAGTACATCAGCTGGTCGCGGTCGACCGGCTCGTACGTCTGGCCCTTGGGGGAGTAGATGCCCAGGGACGGGAAGAGCGACTCCATGCCGAAGGTGCGCGCCTCGTCGGGGACGATCGGCACCCAGCGCTTGCCGGTCTCCTTGTCGCGGACCAGGTCCTTGACCAGGCGGACGAAGGCCATGGTGGTGGCCACGTTCTGCGAGCCGGAGCCCTTGTCGAAGGACGCGAACGCCTTGTCGGCGGGCGCGGGCAGCGGCGCCAGCGGGTGCACGCGGCGGGCCGGGGCCGGACCGCCGAGGGCGGCGCGGCGCTCCTGGAGGTAGCGGACCTCGGGGGAGTCGGCGCCCGGGTGGCCGTAGGGGACCACGCCGTCGACGAAGGCGCTGTCCGCGATCGGCAGACCGAGCAGGTCGCGCATGTCCTTGAACTCGTCCACCGAGAGCTTCTTCATCTGGTGGTTGGCGTTCTTGGACGCGAAGCCCTTGCCGAGGGTGTGGCCCTTGACCGTCTGGGCCAGGATCACGGTCGGCGCGCCCTTGTGGGCGAGCGCGGCCCTGTACGCGGCGTAGACCTTGCGGGACTCGTGGCCGCCGCGCGAGTAGTGGAAGCACTCGAGGATCTTGTCGTCGCTCAGCAGTTTCGCCATCTCGACGAGCGCCGGGTCCTTGCCGAAGAAGTCCTCGCGGATGTAGGCGGCGTCGCGCGTCTGGTACGTCTGGACCTGGGCGTCCGGTACCTCGCGCAGCCGGCGTACGAGCGCGCCGGTGGTGTCGAGCTGGAACAGCTCGTCCCAGGCCGTGCCCCACAGCGACTTGACCACGTTCCAGCCGGCGCCGCGGAACTGGGCCTCCAGCTCCTGCACGATCTTGAAGTTGGCGCGGACCGGACCGTCGAGGCGCTGCAGGTTGCAGTTGATGACGAAGGTCAGGTTGTCCAGGCCCTCGCGGGAGGCGAGGGTGAGCGCGGTGGTGGACTCGGGCTCGTCCATCTCGCCGTCGCCGAGGAACGCCCACACGTGGGAGTTCGTCAGGTCCTTGATGCCGCGGCTGGTCAGGTAGCGGTTGAACCGCGCCTGGTAGATCGCGGAGATCGGGCCGAGGCCCATGGAGACGGTGGGGAACTCCCACAGCCAGGGCAGGCGGCGCGGGTGCGGGTAGGACGGCAGGCCGTTGCCGCCGGCCTCGCGGCGGAAGTTGTCCAGCTGCTCCTCGGACAGGCGGCCGTCGAGGAAGGCGCGGGCGTAGATGCCGGGGGAGGCGTGGCCCTGGACGTAGAGCTGGTCGCCGGAGCCGTCACCCTCCTTGCCCTTGAAGAAGTGGTTGAAGCCGGTCTCGTACAGCCAGGCCGCGGAGGCGAAGGTGGCGATGTGGCCGCCGACGCCGTACTTGCTGCCGCGGGTCACCATCGCCGCCGCGTTCCAGCGGTTCCAGGCGGTGATCCGCTGCTCCATCTCCTCGTCGCCGTCCACGGTGGGCTCGGCGGAGGTGGGGATGGTGTTGACGTAGTCCGTCTCGAGGAGCTTCGGCAGGGCGATGCCGGCGCCCTCGGCGCGCTCCAGCGTGCGGCGCATCAGGTACGCGGCACGGTGCGGCCCGGCCGCCTGGGTGACGGCGTCCAGGGAGGCCTGCCACTCGGCGGTCTCCTCGGGGTCGCGGTCCGGGAGCTGGTCGAGCTCGCTCGGCTGGATGGCGTTGGGGTCGGTCATGTCGCCGCCTTCCTCAGTCGAAGGGGGTTCCCTCAAGTCAAGGGTTCGGGGGTGCCCTAGGTCTTTGGCAGGACAGGGCTGGAGCTTGGGGTGCAAGCCCGTCGGTGACTGTAACTCCCTGATCGATGATCGATCAAAGGGTTGAGGGGCAAAACCTCTCGATCCCGAGAAAGTCGGCACGGGGTGCCTCCGGCGGTGGCACGGGGTGACTGTCCTGGCGGGCGTTCGTGCAGGTGAGCGCGGGGGAGCTCGGGTGGTTCGGTGATGCGGCGGCCGCCGGTGCGCCGTGGCCGATCGCGCCCGCGCGGCGGAGCCGCGCACGGGTGCCGCCCACGCCCCTCCCGGGGGGCACGGCCCCGGAGTCGTCAGGCGCGGGGTGCGCAGCCCAGGACGTGGGACTTGACCAGGTCGGCGATCCGCGGGTCGCGGCGACGGAACGCCGCGACCAGCTCCTCGTGCTCCTCCGCGTACGACTGCTGCACCGTCCCCAGCCACCGTATCGACAGCGCCGTGAACACCTCGATGCCCAGCCCCTCCCACGTGTGCAGCAGCACCGAGTTGCCGGCCGCCCGCACCAGCTCCCGGTGGAAGCCCACCGTGTGCCGCACCTGGGCCGTCCCGTCGGCCACCCGGTCGGCCTCGTAGAGCGCGGCCACGTGCGGTTCCAGGACCGAGCAGTCCTCGGCGAGCCGCTCCGCCGCCAGTTCCGCCGCGATGGCCTCCAGGCCCGCCCGGACCGGGTAGCTCTCCTCCAGGTCGGCGGCGGTCAGATTGCGCACCCGCACGCCCTTGTTCGGCGCCGACTCGATCAGCCGCAGCGACTCCAGCTCGCGCAGCGCCTCCCGCACCGGGGTCTGGCTGACCTCCAGCTCGGTGGCGATCCGCCGCTCCACGATCCGCTCGCCCGGCTGCCAGCGTCCACTGATGATCCCTTCCAGGATGTGCTCGCGGATCTGTTCGCGCAGCGAGTGGACGACGGGCGCGGTCATGAGAGCTCCTTCGGGAAGGGCCCCTTTCGGCCCCCTGGGGCGTTCGACGTTTAGACAATACGGCCGTCACGCCGGGCGGGAGGGGCGCACGGGGGCGCTTTTACGCAGGTGAGACGAGACTTACACAGCGTGCCGCCGCCGGAACGCGACGGTGCCCCCGCCCGGGAAGCTCCGGGCGGGGGCACCGTGGGGGCCCACTGGCAGGGGAATTACAGGCCGAGCTCGACCTCGAACTCGCCCGCCTCCAGGATTGCCTTGACCGCCGTCAGGTAACGGGCGGCGTCGGCGCCGTCCACCAGGCGGTGGTCGTAGGACAGGGTCAGGTACGTCATGTCGCGGACGCCGATGACCGTGCCCTCCTCCGTCTCGATGACGGCCGGACGCTTGACCGTGGCACCGATGCCGAGGATGGCGACCTGGCCCGGCGGCACGATGATCGTGTCGAACAGCGCGCCGCGCGAACCGGTGTTGCTGATGGTGAAGGTCGCGCCGGACAGCTCGTCCGGGGTGATCTTGTTGGCGCGGACCTTGCCCGCCAGCTCGGCCGTGGCCTTGGCGATGCCGGCGATGTTGAGGTCACCGGCGTTCTTGATGACCGGGGTCATCAGGCCCTTCTCGGAGTCCACCGCGATACCGACGTGCTCGGTGTCGAAGTAGGTGATGGTCCCCTCGGCCTCGTTGATCTTGGCGTTGACGGCCGGGTGGGCCTTCAGCGCCTGGGCCGCGGCCTTGACGAAGAACGGCATCGGGGAGAGCTTGACGCCCTCGCGCGCCGCGAAGGAGTCCTTCGCCCGGGCACGCAGCTTCATCAGGCGGGTGACGTCGACCTCGACGACCGACGACAGCTGGGCCTGCTCGTGCAGCGCCTTGACCATGTTGTCGCCGATGACCTTGCGGATGCGGGGCATCTTGACGGTCTGGCCGCGCAGCGGGGAGGCCTCCAGGGTGGGGGCCTTCTTCGCGGCGGGCGCGGCGGCAGCGGCGGCCGGAGCCGGAGCGGCGGCCTTCGCGGCCTCGGCGGCGGCGGTGACGTCCTGCTTGCGGATGCGGCCGCCGACGCCGGTGCCCTTGACGGTGGACAGGTCGACGCCGTTCTCGGCGGCGAGCTTGCGCACCAGCGGGGTG
>NZ_BDJC01000002.1 GCF_002005565.1 Streptomyces sp. JHA26
GCCGCCGCCGCGGCCGCCGCCCGCTCCGCCGCCCGGCGCGCCTCCTCGGCGCGCATCAGGGCCTCCTCGGCCTTGCGCTGCTTCTCCAGGCGCCGGGCCTCGGCCTCGGCGCGCAGCCGGGCCTCCTCCTCGGCCTGCCTGCGCAGCCGCTCCTGCTCGGCGCGGCGGCGGGCCTCCTCCTCGGCCCGCGCCTTCTCCTCCGCGAGGAGCCGTGCCCGCTCCTCCTCCGCCTTCCGGCGTGCCTCCTCGGCCCGCTGCCGGGCCTCCTCGGCCTGCCGCTCGGCCTCGCGCCGCTGCGCCTCCTCCAGCTCGCGCCGCTTGCGCTCCTCCTCCTCGGCGCGCAGCCGCTCCAGCTGCTCGAGGCGCTCGCGCTCCAGGCGCTCCTCCTCGGCCTTGCGCGCGGCCTCCTCCTCGGCCTTGCGCCGGGCCTCCTCCTCGGCCTTGCGGCGCGCCTCTTCCCGGGCCTCGATCTCGGCCTCGGACAGCGGCAGCACCTGGTCCAGCCGGTGGCGGACGACGGTGGTGACGGCCTCGGGCTCCTGGCCCGCGTCCACGACGAGGTAGCGGCCGGGGTCGGCGGCGGCCAGCGTCAGGAAACCGGCCCGCACACGCGCGTGGAACTCGGCGGGCTCCGACTCCAGGCGGTCCGGTGCCTCGGTGAACCGCTCGCGCGCCGTCTCCGGCGGGACGTCCAGCAGGACCGTCAGGTGCGGGACGAGCCCGTTGGTCGCCCAGCGGTTGATCCGGGCGATCTCGGTCGGCGACAGGTCGCGCCCGGCGCCCTGGTAGGCGACCGAGGAGTCGATGTACCGGTCGGAGATGACCACGGCGCCGCGCTCCAGCGCGGGCCGGACCACGGTGTCGACGTGCTCCGCGCGGTCGGCGGCGTACAGCAGTGCCTCCGCGCGGTGCGACAGACCCGCGCTCGACACGTCCAGCAGGATCGACCGCAGGCGCTTGCCGACCGGCGTCGCCCCCGGCTCGCGGGTCAGCACGACCTCGTGCCCCTTGCCCCGGATCCACTCGGCGAGGGCCTCCGCCTGGGTGGACTTGCCGGCGCCGTCGCCGCCCTCCAGGGCGATGAAGAAACCGTTCGCCGCGGGGCTCGGCACCGGGTCGTCGCCACCGAGCAGCGCGTCCTTCAGGTCCTGCCGCAGGGGCACTCCGGAACGGTCGTCGACCTTGGCCAGCACCAGCGCGGCCACCGGCAGCAGCAGCGCGCCGACCAGCATCAGCACGAACGCGGCGCCGCCGTGCGCGAAGACGAACTTGCCGTTCTCCAGCCGGTGCGGCCCGATCGCCGCCGCCACGACGGGCGCGATCACCGCGCCGAGCGCCACGTAGACCCGGACGACGGCGTGCAGGTGCTCGGTCGTCCGGCTCCGGCGGTGGTCCTCGGTCTCCTGGTCGAGCAGCGCGTGCCCGGTGTTGGCGGCCACGCCCGCGCCGACGCCGGCCAGGGCGAGGAGCAGCAGCACGGTGGTGACGTCCGGGACGAGGCCGGCGGCCAGCAGGGCGACGCCGACGAAGGCGATCGCCAGGGCCAGCAGCCGCCGCCGCGACAGGGACGGCAGCAGGGCCGGCGCCGTGCGGATGCCGACGACCACCCCGCCGGTCAGGGCGCCGACCATCAGCCCGTACAGCACCGGGCCGCCGCCCAGGTCCTTGGCGTGCAGGACCGCCACGGCCACGGCGGCGGACACGACCGCGGCGACGGCCGCGCAGGCGAACACCAGCAGCGGCAGGGCGCCGGTGCGGCCCTTGTCGACACCGGCGGCCGTCCGCGGGCGGCGCATGCCTTCCAGCGGCGACCGGGCGCGCGGGGTGCGGATCGCGGGCAGCTCGAGGAAGGCCACCAGGGACAGGGAGGCGGCGAACAGTCCGGCCGCGACGTACGAGGCGAGTGCCGCCTGGTGCTGGGCGAACCAGTCGACGCCGGCGCCCAGCAGGTTGTTCAGCAGTCCGGCGACGACGAGCACGGCTCCGGCGAGGGGGATCGCCGCGAAGCCGGTGCGCAGCGACAGGCGGCGCAGGGCGTCCATGTGGTCCGGCAGGGGGCGGACCGTCGCGCCCTCCGGCGGCGGCGCGGGCAGCAGGGCGGGGGCCGCGCTCTCCCGGCACACGGTCCAGAAGCGCTCGGCGACGCCGGTGACGAAGCCGGTCACCAGGAGGGCGGCGAGGGCGTCGTCCGGTGTCCAGTCGATCCACAGCGGCGCCACGATCAGCAGCACCGCCCGCAGACCGTCCGCGCCCACCATGGTCCAGCGGCGGTCGAGCGGACCGTCCTGCGAGGTGAGCGACGTGAGCGGGCCGAGCAGGACCGCGCCGAAGAGCAGCGTCGCCAGGATGCGGACGCCGAAAACCGTCGCCACTGCGAACGCCACGCCCCGGTAGCCCCCGCCGAACGAGCCCGCTCCCGTGGCGGCCTGCACGGCGAGGAGGACCAGCACCAGCAGGGCGAGGGTGTCGCCGACACCCCCCACGAGCTGTGCGCCCCACAACCGCCTCAACTGCGGTCGTCGCAGCAGGGCGCGGACGGCACGCTCGCGGGAGTCCGCGACGAGGGCGTCGTCCGGGGCGGGGTGAGAGGCCGTTGGCTGCTCGGCTCGCGTCATGCGTTCAGCCTATCGGGCGCCACCGTCAGGCCGTGGTACCCGGCCGAACGTACGCACGCCCCGACACCGAATCGATGCCGGGGCGTTCGCTCAGCGAACGACAGTACGTGCCGCGCGGAGGACCTGAGACCGGCTCAGTCCTCCGACCCGGGGGACGTGGTCGCCCTCTCGGCGGCCGCCTTCGCCGTCGTCCCGGCCGTCGTCGTCTTGGCCGTCGTCTTCTTCGCCGTCGTCTTCTTCGCCGTCGACTTGGCGGTCGTCGACTTGGCCGCGGTCTTCTTCGCCGCCGCCTTCTTGGCCGGGGCCTTCTTGGCGGTGGTCTTCTTCGCCGCGGTCTTCTTCGCCGTCTTCTTGGCGGGCCCCTTGGCGCGCTTCTCGGCGAGCAGCTCGTAGCCGCGCTCCGGCGTGATGTCCTCGACGCTGTCGCCGGAGCGCAGGGTCGCGTTGGTCTCGCCGTCGGTGACGTACGGGCCGAAGCGGCCGTCCTTGACCACGACCGGCTTCTCGCTGACCGGGTCGGTGCCCAGTTCTTTCAGCGGCGGCTTGGCCGCGGCCCGGCCACGCTGCTTGGGCTGGGCGTAGATCGCCAGCGCCTCCTCCAGCGTGATCGTGAAGAGCTGCTCCTCGGACTGGAGGGACCGCGAGTCCGTGCCCTTCTTCAGGTACGGGCCGTAGCGGCCGTTCTGCGCGGTGATCTCGACGCCCTCGGCGTCGGTGCCGACGACGCGCGGCAGCGACATCAGCTTCAGGGCGTCGTCCAGGGTGACGGTGTCCAGGGACATCGACTTGAACAGCGAGGCCGTCCGCGGCTTCACGGCGTTCTTGCCGGTCTTCGGGGTGCCCTCGGGGAGCACCTCGGTGACGTAGGGGCCGTAGCGGCCGTCCTTGGCGACGATGGTGTGGCCGGTGGCCGGGTCGGTGCCCAGTTCGAAGTCGCCGCTCGGCCTGGCGAGCAGCTCCTCCGCCAGCTCGACGGACAGCTCGTCGGGCGCCAGGTCGTCGGGCACGTCGGCGCGCTGGTGGTTCTCGGCGTCCTTCTCGCCGCGCTCGACGTACGGGCCGTAGCGTCCGACGCGCAGCACGATGTCGTTGCCGACGGGGAAGGACGACACCTCGCGCGCGTCGATCGCGCCGAGGTCGGTCACCAGTTCCTTGAGGCCACCGAGGTGGTCCCCGTCGCCGTTGCCGGCGTCGGCCGCGCCGCCCCCGCTCTCGCCCTCGCCGAAGTAGAACCGCTTCAGCCACGGCACGGACTGGGCCTCGCCGCGGGCGATGCGGTCGAGGTCGTCCTCCATCTTGGCGGTGAAGTCGTAGTCGACGAGCCGCCCGAAGTGCTTCTCCAGGAGGTTGACCACGGCGAAGGACAGGAAGGACGGGACGAGCGCCGTGCCCTTCTTGAACACGTAGCCGCGGTCGAGGATCGTGCCGATGATCGACGCGTACGTCGACGGGCGGCCGATCTCCCGCTCCTCCAGCTCCTTGACCAGCGACGCCTCGGTGTAGCGGGCCGGGGGCTTGGTGGCGTGGCCGTCGACCGTGATCTCCTCGGCCGTGAGCGCGTCGCCCTCGGCGACCTGGGGCAGGCGGCGCTCGCGGTCGTCCAGCTCGGCGTTCGGGTCGTCGGCGCCCTCGACGTAGGCCTTGAGGAAGCCGTGGAAGGTGATCGTCTTGCCGGACGCGCTGAACTCGACGTCCCGGCCGTCGGAGGCCGCGCCGCCGATCTTCACGGTGACGCTGTTGCCGGTCGCGTCCTTCATCTGGGAGGCGACGGTCCGCTTCCAGATCAGCTCGTAGAGCTTGAACTGGTCGCCGGTCAGTCCGGTCTCGGCGGGCGTGCGGAAGCGGTCGCCGGAGGGGCGGATCGCCTCGTGCGCCTCCTGGGCGTTCTTGACCTTGCCGGCGTACGTGCGCGGCTGCGTGGGCAGGTAGTCGGCGCCGTACAGCTGCGTGACCTGGGCGCGGGCGGCGGCGATCGCCGTGTCGCTCAGGGTCGTCGAGTCCGTACGCATGTAGGTGATGTAGCCGTTCTCGTACAGCTTCTGGGCGATCTGCATGGTCGCCTTGGCGCCGAAGCCGAGCTTGCGGCTGGCCTCCTGCTGGAGCGTCGTCGTACGGAACGGGGCGTACGGCGAGCGGCGGTACGGCTTGGACTCGACGGAGCGGACGGCGAAGCGGGTGTGCTCCAGCGCGGCGGCGAGCGCGCGGGCGTTCGCCTCGTCGAGGTGGAGGGTGTTCGCGCTCTTGAGCTGCCCCAGGGAGTCGAAGTCGCGGCCCTGCGCGATGCGCCGTCCGTCGACGGTCTGCAGGCGGGCGACCAGCGACGACGGGTCGGAGGCGTCACCGGCGCGGCCGGTGCCGAAGGTGCCGGTCAGGTCCCAGTACTCGGCGGAGCGGAACGCCATGCGCTCGCGTTCCCGCTCGACGACGAGCCGGGTGGCGACGGACTGGACGCGGCCGGCCGACAGGCGCGGCATGACCTTCTTCCACAGGACCGGCGAGACCTCGTAGCCGTAGAGGCGGTCGAGGATGCGGCGGGTCTCCTGGGCGTCGACGAGCTTCTGGTTGAGCTGGCGCGGGTTGGCGACGGCGGCGCGGATGGCGTCCTTGGTGATCTCGTGGAACACCATGCGCTTGACCGGGATCTTCGGCTTGAGGACTTCCTGGAGGTGCCAGGCGATGGCCTCGCCCTCGCGGTCCTCATCGGTGGCGAGGAAGAGCTCGTCGGAGTCCTTCAGCAGGTCCTTGAGCTTCTTGACCTGCGCCTTCTTGTCAGCGTTGACCACATAGATCGGCTGGAAGTCGTGTTCGACGTCCACACCGAGGCGGCGGACCTCGCCGGTGTACTTCTCGGGTACCTCGGCAGCGCCGCTGGGAAGGTCGCGAATGTGCCCGACGCTCGCCTCGACGACGTAGCCGGGACCGAGATAGCCCTTGATCGTCTTCGCCTTGGCAGGCGACTCGACGATGACGAGTCGGCGGCCGCCGTTCGCGGTCTCGCTGGTCGGGGACAACTTCGCTCTTCTCTCCGGTCGACGCTGGGGCCTGACCCAGGCGGTGCTCCCGGGGTCGGGTCGTACTGCACTTCGGTCGTGACGCTGCGGAGTGTGACGGTACCTCCCGCCCCCGTGTCAAACGGGAAAAGCCCGCAACGGCCACTCGAACGGTAACCCGACGAACCCTGTTCCTGCCGCCCGGAGTGTCCACCGGCCCGGATACGCATATCCGGAGCGCAACCCCCCGGTTACTGGGACGGGGGACGGGCGCCGACCGGATCCGGCCTCTCACATGCGCGTCAGACACCATGCCCCGACGGCCAGCGCGGTCACGGCGACGACACTCGCGACGGTCGCCGATGCGACGGGCCTCACACCCAGCGCGACGGGCCGACCGTGCCGCACCCGTGTCACGGTCCACACCAGCAGACCGGCCCCGAACAGGGCGAACACCATTCCCGCGAAGACCGCCGGCCCGCTCTCCATGGTCCCCGTGCCCCTTTTCTCCGTCCGCGAGTGCCCAGCCTCCGCGAGGCTGTCACGCGTGGACGGCGGGCAGGCGAACCCGAAGTGAACGAGGAACCGACGGCTCCCGCCCGTGGCTCGTTCCGCCGGGTCCGCCCCCGGCGCCAGGGCCTCCGGGGGCGGTCGGCCGCGCCTCCTCCGCCGCCGGGAGAAATCCCTACGCCGGTTCCAGGAACCCCTGCTCCACCAGCAGCCGGATCTGCGCGGGCGTGCGGTCGCGCAGCGCCACCGGGTCCTCGCCCACCAGCTGGGCGATGGCGTCCAGGATGCGGCCGGCGCTCATCGTGCCGTCGCAGACGCCCGCGAACCCGGCGCCGACGGTGTCGACCCGGGTGGCCCGGCGCATGCCGCGGTTCTGCCGCAGCACGACGTGCTCCGGGTCCTCGGCGCCGGGCAGCCCGACCTGCTCCTGGACGACCTCTGCGGCCAGCGTGAAGCACGACTCCAGCAGGGCCGCGTCGTCGTGCTCGCGCAGGTAGTCGAGGCGGGCGAAGTGTGCCCGCACCGTCTCGCCGAGCGGCTGCTCGACCGGGTGCGGCCACTCCTCCGTCGTGATCGACGGCTCCGCGGCCGCCGTCCTGCGCAGCGTGATCCAGCCGAAGCCGACGGCCCTGACCTTGCGCGCCTCGAACTCGTCCAGCCACGCGTCGTAGCGCGCCTGGTACTCGGTCTCGTCGCCGCGGTGGTCGCCCGCGTCCCTGAGCCATAGCTCGGCGTACTGCGTGACGTCCTGCACCTCGCGCTGCACGATCCACGCGTCGCAGCCGCGCGGCACCCAGGAGCGCAGCCGGTCCGTCCAGTCCTCCCCCTCCACGTGCTGCCAGTTGGCGAGGAAGTGCGCGAACCCGCCCTCGCTCAGGCGCTCCCCCGTCCGTTGGACGAGCGTGCGGCACAGCTCGTCCCCGCCCATCCCGCCGTCGCGGTAGGTGAGGCGGGCGCCCGGGGAGATCACGAACGGCGGGTTGGAGACGATCAGGTCGTACGTCTCGTCGTCGCGGACCGGCTCGTACAGCGAGCCCTCGCGCAGGTCGGCGGCCGGGGCCCCGGACAGGGCGAGCGTGAGCGCGGTGATGCGCAGCGCGCGCGGGTTGACGTCCGTCGCCGTGACGCGCGTGGCGTGCCGGGCGGCGTGCAGCGCCTGGATGCCGGAGCCGGTGCCGAGGTCGAGGGCGGCGGAGACGGGGGTGCGGACGGTGAGGCCGGCGAGGGTCGTGGAGGCGCCGCCGACGCCGAGGACGACGCTCTCCGCCCGGCTGCCGGCGTCGCCCTCCCGTCGCCCGTCGTCGCCCCTCGCGGGAGCGCCGACGCGCACGCCTCCTGCTCCACCGACCGCGCAGCCGAGGTCGGACACGATGAACCAGTCCTCGCCGTCGGGTCCGCCGTACGGCCGTACGTCCACGGTGGCCGCGAGCTCGCCGTCGACGGACACGAGCCACCCGCTCTCCAGGCACGCCTCGACCGGCAGGACGTCCGCCGCGCGCGCGTGGGGCACCGGTTGCTGGAGGAGGAACAGCCGGACGAGCAGTTCCAGCGGCGTGTCACCGCGGGTGACCCGGAGCGCGGGCACGACCTCGCCGCGCGACAGCGCCGCGTAGGCGGGGGCGCCGAGCAGCTCCAGCAGTCCGTCGGCGGTGAAGGACGCCCCGAGCAGGGCGTCCCGCAGCCGCGCGGTGACGTCGGGGCGGTCGGCGGAGGGCAGGGGGGAGAGGCTGGCGTTACTCACCTCACCATTGTGGCCCGCGCTCCGCCCCGTGCCCGCCGGGCGCGGGCCCGTCCGCCCCACGGCCGCCGTCCGGCCGTGCCACGGTGTCAGCCCGCGGCCGCCGGTGACGCGGTGGCCGACTTGCAGCTGGGCTGCTGGGCCATCGCCTTGCCGACGTCACCCTCCTCGAGGGTCTTCAGCGCGTCGCTGCCGGACTTGCCGAGCTTGTTCAGCTCGGTGGCGACGTCCTTGAGGCCGTCGGCGAACTTCGCCTGGTCCTTGGTGTCCAGGCCCTCCACCTGCTTCTTCAGCGAGGCGTAGGAGGCGGAGAGGCCGTTGAGCTCCTTGACCGCGTCCTGCTGCTTCTTCTCACCGTCCTCGACGTCCGGCGCCCCGGCGTTCTGCACCGTGCTCGCCATCGCCTTGTAGGCGTCGGACATGTCCTGGAAGGCCTTCGCGTCGGTCTTCTGGACCTGCTCCGGCGTGCTGTTGTCCGAGGTCTCCTTCTGGATCGCGGCGTTGGCGGCCTCGATCTTCTTGGCCTGCGGCTGCACCCCGTCACAGACCTGCTTGGCCCAGGCGTCCAGCTTGTCGTCGCCGTCGTCGCTGCTGCATCCCGTCAGCGCCAGTACCAGTACCGCACCGCCGGACAGTGCGGCCGCGAGCTTCTTGTTCACCGGATTGGTCCCTTCCATGGCTCTCGGCCCCGGAACATACACGCCGGATGGAGGACACTCGCAGGACGAACATCCATTAGGACCGTATTGCAGCCATTTGCACCAGAGAGAGAAGGGTCACGGCGAGGGCGTGCGAACGACGGAAAGGGCGGACGCCGCGTCAGTACGCGTCGTCCGCCCGTGCCTTGAGCGGGACTTCCCGCCGTCGTCGAAGGCGGCGGTTACGAAACCACCGCCGCATCAGGCGACTTGGGTTCCCGGTCGGCGCCGCCCTCGTCGCCCACGGCGATTCCGCGCCGCTTGGACACGTACACCGCCGCGGCGATGACGACGAACGCGACGACCGCGATCAGCACCCGCACGCCGACGCTCCTGTCGGCGCCGTAGGAGAACTTGATGACCGCCGGCGCGATGAGCAGCGCGACCAGGTTCATGACCTTCAGCAGCGGGTTGATGGCGGGGCCCGCGGTGTCCTTGAACGGGTCGCCGACCGTGTCCCCGATGACGGTGGCCCCGTGGGCGTCGCTGCCCTTGCCGCCGTGGTGGCCGTCCTCGACGAGTTTCTTGGCGTTGTCCCAGGCGCCGCCGGAGTTGGCGAGGAACACCGCCATCAGCGTGCCCGCGCCGATCGCGCCCGCCAGGAACGCGCCGAGCGCGCCCACACCGAGTGTGAACCCGATGAAGATGGGTGCCATCACGGCGAGCAGCCCGGGCGTGGCGAGTTCCCGCAGGGCGTCCCTCGTACAGATGTCGACGACCTTGCCGTACTCGGGTTTCTCGCTGTGGTCCATGATCCCGGGCTTCTCCCGGAACTGCCGCCGCACCTCGAAGACCACCGAACCCGCCGACCGCGACACCGCGTTGATCGCCAGCCCCGAGAAGAGGAAGACGACCGCCGCGCCCGCGATGAGCCCGACGAGGTTGTTGGGCTGCGAGATGTCCATCATCAGGCTCATCGGGGCGCCGTCGCCGCTGAGCCTCTCGCCCACGTCCCGCGCGCCGGTGGTGATCGCGTCGCGGTACGAACCGAACAGCGCCGAGGCGGCGAGGACGGCCGTGGCGATGGCGATGCCCTTGGTGATGGCCTTGGTGGTGTTGCCGACGGCGTCCAGGTTGGTGAGCACCTGGGCGCCGGCGCCCTCGACGTCGCCGGACATCTCGGCGATGCCCTGGGCGTTGTCGGAGACCGGCCCGAAGGTGTCCATGGCGACGATCACGCCGACGGTGGTGAGCAGGCCGGTGCCGGCCAGCGCCACCGCGAACAGCGCCAGCATGATCGACGTACCGCCGAGCAGGAAGGCCCCGTAGACGCCGAGACCGATCAGCAGGGCGGTGTAGACGGCGGATTCCAGGCCGACGGAGATACCGGCGAGGACGACGGTGGCGGGGCCGGTGAGCGACGTCTTGCCGATGTCCCTGACGGGCCGCCGGGTGGTCTCCGTGAAGTAGCCGGTGAGCTGCTGGATGAGGGCGGCCAGCACGATGCCGATCGCCACGGCGACGAGCGCGAGGATCCGCGGGTCGCCGTTCTTCCCGGCGATGGCCGCGTCGGTGACGCCGTCGAGGTCGGCGTACGTGCCGGGGAGGTAGACGAAGACGGCCACCGCCACCAGGACCAGCGAGATCACCGCGGAGACGAAGAAGCCCCGGTTGATCGCGCTCATGCCGCTGCGGTCGGCCCGGCGGGGCGCCACCGCGAAGATGCCGATCATGGCGGTGATCACACCGATCGCCGGCACGAGCAGCGGGAACGCCAGTCCCGCGTCGCCGAAGGCCACCTTGCCGAGGATCAGCGCGGCCACCAGCGTCACGGCGTACGACTCGAAGAGGTCGGCCGCCATGCCCGCGCAGTCGCCGACGTTGTCGCCCACGTTGTCGGCGATGGTCGCGGCATTGCGCGGATCGTCCTCCGGGATGCCCTGTTCGACCTTGCCGACCAGGTCGGCGCCGACGTCGGCGGCCTTGGTGAAGATGCCGCCGCCGACCCGCATGAACATCGCGATCAGCGCGGCACCGAGACCGAACCCCTCCAGCACCTTCGGCGCGTCGGCCGCGTACACCAGCACCACGCAGGAGGCGCCCAGGAGGCCGAGCCCCACCGTGAACATGCCGACGACGCCGCCCGTGCGAAACGCGATCTTCATCGCCTTGTGCGAGACGAGGGTGAGGTCCTTTTCCGGTTCACCCGCGGCCGGTGTCGCTTCCCGCGCCGCCGCGGCGACGCGCACATTGCTGCGTACGGCGAGCCACATGCCGATATAACCGGTGGCCGCCGAGAACGCCGCGCCGATCAGGAAGAACACCGATCGCCCGGCACGCTGATTCCAGTCGTCCGCGGGCAGCAGCATGAGCAGGAAGAACACGATGACCGCGAATACGCCGAGCGTGCGCAGCTGCCGGGCCAGATAGGCGTTCGCGCCTTCCTGGACGGCGGCCGCGATCTTTTTCATGCTGTCGGTTCCCTCGCCCGCCGCGAGCACCTGGCGTACCAGGACTCCCGCGAGCACCAGCGCGGCCAGCGCGACGACCGCGATGACCGCGACCAGGGCGCGGTTCCCGTCGGTCAGTACGGCGGCGGCGACGGTCGAGGCGTCGACCGACCGATGAGGGAGGGAAAGCTCCGCCATTCGTCCTCCTTGACGCTTGGGCTGAGCTCAAGATGTGGACGGGATCGTAGGTACCGGAACCTGATCGAAACAGTGCACGACAAAGGGAATACCTCTGTCAACCGGAAGGACGCCGGACGTAGTAATGCCCTTCCGGCATTAATCCGTGATCCCTCCGCCTGATCCTTTTCCGCCCGCCTGATCCTTTCCGCTTACCTGATCCTTTTCCGCATCCTTTTCCACGGGATCGATCGTGAATGAATTCACTTATCGCCCGCACGGCACCACTGTATGCGCGCCCCGCACCTTCCGCACATGACGAAGGGCCCTACGAGGTAGGGCCCTTCGGATGACCGGGAGTACCGGGTGATCGGGAGTGTCAGACCGGCGGCAGTACCGCGGGCGTGGTCGGCCACGTCATGCGGATCCGTCCGCCGTCCTGTCCTGCCGAGACCTCCACGTCGTCGACGAGACCGCTGATGACCGCGAGGCCCATCTCGTCCTCCTCGGTCTCCGCGTCGTCGGCGGCGCCCGGCGCTCCGGTCCCGGGTGCCGCGTGCGGCGCCTTGTCGCCGACCTCGATGGAGAACTGCTTCTCCTCCTCGATCAGCGACACGTTGACCGGCGCCGTGATGCCGCCGTGCTGATGCAGGCCCACGGCCCGGGTGCAGGCCTCGCCGACGGCGAGCCTGACCTCGTCGAGGACGGCCTCGTCCACTCCGGCCCTGCGTGCCACCGCCGCCGCCACGAGACGGGCGGTGCGGACATGCTCGGGCAGCGCGCTGAAACGGAGTTCGACGGTGGCCATGCATCCCCCTCGGAACTGCGGGCGTGCTTCGAGGGGCCGGGCCGCCGACAGCCTGGCCCCTCCTTGGTTCGGTCGTCCCGGGCCCGCGGCCCGGGACCGGTCGTCAGTCGGTGGCCGCCACCGCTTCCTCGACCGAGGTGTGAATGGGGAACACCTTGGTGAGGCCGGTGATACGGAAGATCTTGAGAATGCGCTCCTGGTTGCAGACCAGGCGCAGCGAGCCCTCGTGGGCACGCACCCGCTTCAGTCCGCCGACCAGCACGCCGAGCCCGGTGGAGTCGAGGAAGTCCACGCCCTCCATATCGACGACGAGGTGGAAACTCCCGTCGTTCACCAGCTCGACCAGCTGCTCGCGCAGCTTGGGCGCGGTGTATACGTCAATTTCGCCACCGACCTCGACGACCGTACGATCGCCGACGGTACGGGTCGACAGGGACAGGTCCACGGATCCTCCAGCACCTTGCTATCGAGCGGTCGTCCCTCGGGACACCTCGGCTTGAAGCCCCCAGGACGGTTCGCCAGCCGCGATGGCATTCAATCACTTACCGGCAGGCGTGCACGACGCCTTGGTCCCATTGTCCGTCACGCCAGTGACACACTCGGTGCCGATGGCCGAGAATCACCGATCCGATCGACCCCCGACGGGGCCCGGCTCCCGGCCGGATCCGGGCACGGTCCTGGGCCGGCTCGCCGCGGGACCGAACCGGGCTGCGCGCATCACTCATACGGAGCACTTGCCCCCGCGTGCGGGCCGTCATGCCGTCTGGCCGGACCGGATTCGCCCGGAGGTCGTCGCGGCGGTGCAGGCCGCGGGCATCGAACACCCCTGGGCCCACCAGGCACGGGCGGCGGAACACGCCCTGGACGGCGACTCGGTGGTCGTCGCCACCGGCACCGCCTCCGGCAAGTCCCTGGCCTATCTGGTGCCGGTCCTGTCGACGCTCCTGGACGGCTCCGAGGCCCCCAACGGGCGCGGCGCCACCGCCCTCTACCTGGCCCCCACCAAGGCACTGGCCGCCGATCAGTGCCGGTCCGTGAAGGAACTCGCGCGGCCGTTGGGCACATCTGTGCGGACCGCCGTGTACGACGGCGACACGCCGTTCGAGGAACGCGAGTGGATCCGCCAGTACGCCACCTACGTCCTCACCAACCCGGACATGCTGCACCGCGGGATCCTGCCGTCCCACCCCCGCTGGTCCTCCTTCCTGAAGTCGCTGAAGTACGTGGTCGTCGACGAGTGCCACACCTACCGCGGCGTCTTCGGCTCCCACGTCGCGCAGGTCCTGCGCAGACTGCGCCGTCTGTGCGCCCGCTACGGCGCGTCGCCCGTGTTCCTGCTGGCCTCCGCCACCGCCGCCGAGCCCTCGGTGGCGGCCCGCCGGCTCACCGGGCTGCCGGTGGTCGAGGTCGCCGACGACGCCTCACCGCGCGGTGAGCTGGTGTTCGCCCTCTGGGAGCCGCCGCTGACCGAACTGGAGGGCGAGAAGGGCGCACCCGTCCGCCGCACCGCCACCGCCGAGGCCGCCGACCTGCTCACCGACCTCACCGTGCAGGGCATGCGCTCGATCGCCTTCGTACGCTCCCGGCGCGGCGCGGAACTGATCTCGGTGATCGCCCAGGAGCGCCTGGCCGAGACCGACCGGTCGCTCGTCCGGCGCGTGGCGGCCTACCGCGGCGGTTACCTCCCCGAGGAACGCCGGGCCCTGGAGCGTGCCCTGCACTCGGGTGAACTCCTCGGTCTCGCGGCGACGAACGCCCTCGAACTCGGCGTCGACGTCTCCGGCCTGGACGCCGTGGTCATCGCCGGCTACCCGGGCACCCGGGCGTCGCTGTGGCAGCAGGCCGGGCGGGCGGGCCGGTCCGGGCAGGGGGCGCTGGCGGTCCTCGTCGCCCGGGACGACCCGCTGGACACCTTCCTCGTCCACCATCCGGAGGCCCTGTTCGACCAACCGGTGGAATCCACCGTGCTCGACCCCGACAACCCGTACGTCCTCGCCCCCCACCTGTGCGCCGCCGCGGCCGAGCTGCCCCTGACCGAGGACGACCTGGAGCTCTTCGGCCCCGCCTCGGGGGAACTCCTCCCCCAGCTGGAGGCCGCGAAGCTGCTGCGCCGGCGGACCCGGGCCTGGCACTGGACGCGCCGTGAGCGGGCCGCCGACCTGACCGACATCCGCGGGGAGGGCGGACGCCCGGTCCAGGTCGTCGAGGCCGGGACGGGCCGGCTGCTGGGCACGGTGGACGCCGGTGCCGCCCACACGACCGTCCACGAGGGCGCCGTCCACCTCCACCAGGGCCGCACGTATCTCGTACGGTCCCTGGACCTGGAGGACTCCGTCGCCCTGGTCGAACAGGCCACGCCGTCGTACTCGACGGTGGCCCGCGACACGACGTCGATCTCCGTCCTCGACACCGACGTCGAGGTGCCGTGGGGCGACGGCCGCCTGTGTCTCGGCTCCGTCGAGGTCACCAACCAAGTGGTCTCCTTCCTGCGCCGGCGTCTGATCACCGGTGAGGTCCTGGGCGAGACGAGGCTCGACCTCCCTCCGCGGACCCTGCGCACGCGGGCGGTGTGGTGGACGGTCACCGAGGACCAGCTCGACGAGGCCCGGATCGGTCCGGAGATCCTCGGCGGCGCCCTGCACGCCGCCGAACACGCGTCGATCGGCATGCTGCCCCTGTTCGCCACGTGCGACCGCTGGGACATCGGCGGCGTGTCGGTGCCGCTGCACCCGGACACGCTGCTGCCGACGGTCTTCGTGTACGACGGCCATCCGGGTGGTGCGGGCTTCGCCGAGCGCGCCTTCCACACGGCCCGGGCCTGGCTCACGGCCACCCGGGAGGCCATCGCCTCCTGCGAGTGCGACGCCGGCTGCCCGTCGTGCATCCAGTCCCCCAAGTGCGGCAACGGCAACGATCCGCTGCACAAGCGGGGGGCGGTACGCCTGCTCACGACGCTGCTGCGGGGAGCGGCTGGGGCGGAGGCGGACGCGGAGGTGGAGGTGGAGGTGGAGACGGGCGCGGATGCGGAGACCGGGACGGAGGCGCGATAGGCGTCGAGCAGCCGCCGTCCCGCCGTCCCGTCGCGCCGTGCCGTCCCGTCTCCGGGGCGGCACCGTCTCCGAGGCGGCACCGTCTCCGAGGCGGCACCACGGACTCACCCCGCGGGGGCCGCGACCGCCGACTCCGCCGCCGGAACCGGTCTCGCCCCGGCCACCACGTCCGCCCCCGCCGGACCGGCCCGGGCCCGGATCTCCGCTCCGAAGGGACCCCGGCCCGACGCCACCGTCACGTCCGAGACCTGGCCGATGACCGCGCACCGCACCAGCCGCACGCCCTGGGCCCGCGCGATCCGGTCCGCCCGGGTACAGGCCCCCGTGGCGCCGAGCGACCAGTGGTCGGCCGCCGCGAGCGCCGCGAGGTCGGCCCCGCCGGCCGCGCGGTGCCGGACCACGACGGCCTGCCCCAGGGCCAGCACGACGCCGAACACCAGGCACAGGACGGCGATGGCACCGACGCTCCAGACGGTCGCGGACCCCTGGTCACGCCTCCCGGGCGCGTACCGGCCGGTCACCCGGCGGAACGAGAAGCCGCTCCTCACGGTCCCGCCCCCGTCTCTTCGCCCACCGGCGTGTCGGCCGTCCGGTCCGGCTCCGGCCCCGGCGTCGGCTCCGCTGCCGGTTCCGCAGGCGGGTCCACCGCGGGACCACCCGCACCGTCCCCGGTCGGGCCCACCGCCTGCTCGACCGAGGCCACGGCCTCCTCCCGTACCTCGAAGGGCAGGCCGTGCAGCATCGGTGGTGCGGCCACGACCACCACGCGGACGCGGTCCGCCTCCCGGGTGACGGTGACCCGCGCGCCGTGCGGCGCCGCTTCCCGGGCGACCCGGACGACCGCGTCGGCCGGGTCCTGACGGGCCGCCGCGCGGGCCCCCGTGCGGGCGGCGTCCACGCACTGGATCTGGGCGGCCACGACCAGCAGGCCCCACACCAGCGCCATCGCGAACACCACGAGCACGGGCAGCACCACGGCGGTCTCCGCGGTCACGAACCCCCCGTCGGCTCTCCCGCGGGCCCCCGGCCCCGCCCGCCGCTCACATCCGCGCATCGAGGGCCTTCTTCACGATGCCCTGGAGCTCCGCGCTGACCGCCCCGCTCGTCACCACCTTGTAGAGCACCACGGCGAACGCCACCGCCGCGACGATGCCCATCGCGTACTCGGAAGTGACCATTCCCGTGTCCCGCCGCAGCGCAGTCCACCGCCACGCCGCACGTGCCCTGCGCACCAGGGCACGCAGCCGTGCCCGTACCAGTCGATTCATCACAACCCCCGTGAGGTCCGGTTCCGTCGTTCACTCGTTCGTCATTCGCTCGTCCGCCGGGCACTCGCCCGCCGGCCTCATGCCATTCCGTTCCGCCCCGTCACCCACCACTCCCTCCAGCGCCCAGCACCCCGCCCGCGAGGCCGATCACCACCGGCAGTACGCCGACCGCGACGAACGCGGGCAGGAAGCACAGCCCCACCGGCGCGGTGACCATGACGGCCGCCCGGCGGGCGCGGACCGTCGTGGCGCGCGCCCGGTCGGCACGGGCCTGGGCGGCGAGCCGGGCAACCGGCCCTGCGGCGGGCAGGCCGGACACGTCGGCGCGTTCCAGCAACCGCGCCAGGGGAGCGGCGTCCGGCAGCGCGGCCAGCCCGCGCCAGGCACCGACCGGTTCACCACCGAGCCGTACTTCCGCGGCGCCGCGCACCAGCGCGTCCCCCACGGGCCCGCCGAGGGCGTCACCCACGGCCCGGGCCGCGATCACCGGGCCGGCGCCCGCCGCGACGCATGCCGCCAGCAGGTCGGCGGCCAGGGGCAGTTGACGCGCGGCCTCCACGGCGACGGCCTCCTGCGCGGCCGGTCCGGCGGCCGACCGCTTTGCGTGGCGGCGCCACAGCGCCGCCGCCACGGTCAGCCCCACCACGGCACCGGTGACGCCGCCCACCAGGACCCATCCGGCCCCCGCCGTCCCCACCAGGGGCAGCCACCTGCGCGCGGTGTCCAGCACCTCGCCGCGCCGTGGACCGGCGCGGGCCGGCACCGGGACCAGCAGCAGCGCGAGCCGCCTGCGCACCGCCCGCTCCCGCCGCACGGCGTCGGCCCGGCCCACCAACCACCCGACGACCAGCACCGCCCCCAGCACCACCCCCAGCCGGTGGACCACGTCCCCGTTCACGCCGCCGCCTCCGCCGCACGCACGATCCGGGAGACCCACCACACCCCGAGGCCCTCCAGCACCGCGCCGGCCAGCAGACAGCCCAGACCCCCTGCGGTGTGCAGCAGCACGTGCAACGGGTCGGAACCGAGGGCGACACCGAGCAGGAGGCCCAGCACCGGCAGGCCGGCGAGCATCACCGCCGTGGCGCGGGCACCCGCCAACTGAGCACGCAGGTCGGCCCGTTGGTCCCGCTCGGCGCGCAGCGCGCCCTCCAGCCGTTCGAGCCCAGCCGCGAGTCCGGCGCCCTGGTCGACGGCCACCCGCCAACAGGCCGCGAGGCCCCGCAGCCCGTCGGCGCCCGGCCGGCGTGCCGCCGCGACGAGCGCGGCCGGTACGTCCCCGCCGAACCTGGCCGCCGCCAGCACCCCCGCCCGTGCGTCGCCGAGTCCTCCCGAGTCGTGGGCGGCGCACAGCAGCGCCTCGCCCGGCTGCCGTCCCGCCCGCACCTCCCCGGCGAGCGCGCCGCACAGCGCGATCACCGCGTCCTGCCGCCGCTCCCGGTCCCGCCGTTCCCGACCGGCCAGCCGCACTCTCCGCAGCACCGGCACCCCGGCCACCCCCGCGACGACCGGAAGCACCGAGGCGCCCAGTACCGCCAGCACCAGCCCGGCCGCCAGGGACCACCACTCGCCCCGCAGCCGACCGCGGACCTGCCGCAGCCCGTCCCTCACCCGGCGCACCGTGAGCGGCCCGGTCCCGACCGTCCCGCCGCCCGCGAGCAGTACCCGCGCGCGCCGGGCCCCCGAGTGCCACCCGGCCGTCAGCCACGCCCCCGTTCCCAGACACGCCAAGGCGGCGGCCGTCGTCAGTTCACCCGTGCCCATCACCTGTTCGCCTCCCTTCCGCGGGGCGTGTCCCGAGCCCTTCACCGCACAGCAGTTCCCGCAGTCGCCCCCACCCGCGCTCGGCGACGAACGCCTCCGCGCCCCACCGCAGCGCCGGAACCGTCCGCACCAGGCCCGACGGGTCCCGTTCCAGTACGTGCACCTCGGCGATCCGCCGCCGCCCCGCCCGGTCCCGCTCCAGGTGCAGGACGACCGACAGGGCTGCCGCCAGCTGGCTGTGCAGGGCCGCCCGGTCCAACCCGGCGGCGGTGCCGAGCGCCTCCAGTCGGGCGGGTACGTCGGCGGCGGCATTGGCGTGCACGGTCCCGCACCCGGCGTGGCCGGTGTTCAACGCGGCGAGCAGGTGGACCACTTCGGGTCCGCGCACCTCGCCGACGACCAGCCGGTCCGGCCGCATCCGCAGGGCCTGCCGCACCAGGTCCTCCAAGGTGACCAGGCCCGCGCCCTCCTGGTTGGCGGGTCTGGTCTCCAAGCGGACGACGTGCGGATGGTCCGGCCGCAGCTCCGCCGAGTCCTCGGCGAGCACGATCCGTTCACCGGGGCCGACCAGTCCGAGCAACGCGCTCAGCAACGTCGTCTTCCCGCTGCCGGTGCCGCCGCTGACGAGGAAGGACAGCCCGGTCCGCAGGAGCGCCCGCAGCACGCCGTCCCCTCCGGGCGGTACGGTGCCGGCCGCCGCCAGCTCGTCGAGCGTGAACGCGCGCGGTCGTACCACCCGCAGCGACAGACACGTACAGCCGACGGCCACCGGGGGCAGCACGGCGTGCAGCCGGGTGCCGTCGGGCAGCCGGGCGTCCACCCACGGCCGGGCGTCGTCGAGCCGGCGCCCGGCGACGGCGGCGAGGCGCTGCGCGAGCCGCCGCACCGCTCCGGCGTCCGCGAAGGCGACCGGCGTGAGCTCCAAGCCGCCGCCCCGGTCCACCCAGACCCTGTCCGGCGCGGACACCAGTACGTCGGTCACCGACGGGTCGGCGAGCAGTGGTTCCAGCGGTCCGCTGCCGACGAGTTCCGACCTCAACTGCTCGGCGGCACCGAGGATCTCGGCATCCCCCAGCACGCGCCCCTGCTCCCGCAGCGCCTGTGCCACGCGCGCGGGAGTCGGCTCCGCCCCGCTCTCGGCGAGCCACCGCCGCACGCCGTCGAGCAGCCCGGAGGCAGACCCCGGGGCCGTCCCGGGACCGGCCCCCGGGGCCACCGCGGAAGCCGGGGCCGGCGTCACCGCGGAAGCCGGCGTCGGCGTCATCGCGGAAGCCGGGACCGGCGTCACCGTGGAAACCGGGGCCGGGAACGTCCTCGAAGCGCCCGGCATCTGCCACCGGGCCGGCCCGGTGGTCACCCGGGAGGCCGCACCGGCGGACGGCTTCGGAGCAACCCCCGTGGCGGCCCCCGCCTCCGCCCTCGCGCACGACCCGGCGGTCGGCCCCGGGGACTGCTCGGGCCCCATCCCCGTGGCCGCCCACGCTGGTCGCCTCCACGCCTTCCGAGGGCTCACCCCGGTGGGCCGCCCGGGTGCCACCCCAGCGCCCACCCCGGCGGGTCGCCCGGACGCCGCCCCAGTGCCCGCCCCGGCGGGCTGCCCGGGACCAGCCCCCGCGGTCGCCCCCGCAGGCCGTCCCACCAGCCCCGTCACCTCCGGGGGCCATCCGGCCGAACCGAAGGTCAGTCCCATGGTCGGCCGGTCCGCACCGTCCGTCGCACCGGCCCGCACGCCCTCGCCCACCGCGGCGTCGGCACCCGTCGGCGTCCTCATGCCGCACCGCCCGTCTCCGCCGCCAGCGCCCGCTCCCAGAACTCCCGGCAGAAGCGCGCCAGGGGCCCGCGTCCGGCTCCGCCCGGCGGCCGCTTGCCCTCGGTCACCCGCAGCAGCCCGGCCTCGACGGGCACGTCACCGACCAGGGGCAGCCCGAGCAGCCGGGCCACCTCGCGGTCGTCGAGCCCCGGCGCGTACGGGCCCCGCACCGCGACCCGCAGGTCGCGCAGGACCATGCCGACCGCGGAGGCGACCCGTCCGGCCGCCGCGACGGCGCGCAGTTCGGCCGGGACGACGAGCAGTCCGACGTCGATCTGGGCGAGGACCTCCGCGACCCCGTCGTCGATCCGGCGCGGCAGGTCGACGACGACCGTGCCGCCCCTGCGCCGCGCCGCGGCGAGGACCGCCCGTACGGCCTGGGCCGGCACGGTGAGGCAGTCCCCCCGGTCCCAGCTGAGGACACGCAGCGAGTGCAGCTCCGGCAGCGACTCCTCCAGGGCGCTCCCGCCGACCCGCCCGCGTGAGGACGCGAACGCGGGCCACCTCAGTCCCTCGGCCGTCTCGCCGCCGAGCAGGACGTCGAGTCCGCCGCCCAGGGGGTCGGCGTCCACCAGCAGGCTGCGCAGCCCCTGACGGGCGGAGGTGACGGCGAGGGCGCAGGCCAGCGTGGACGCTCCGGCACCGCCCCGGCCGCCGATGACACCCACGGTGAGGGCGGGCCGGCCGACGCCCTCCGCGACGTCGGCGATGCGGTCGACCAGCCACTGTTCACCGTCGGGCAGCATCAGGACGTGGTCGGCGCCGATCTCGACGGCCCTCTGCCAGACCCCGGAGTCGTCCTGGTCGCGGCCCACCAGCACCACGCCCCGTCTGCGCACGGCCCCGCGTACGCGCCGTGCGGCGTCGTCGCCCACCAGGACGAGCGGCGCCGTCTCCCAGCTGCCGCGCCGCCCGGGCACCGAGGGCTCCCCGGGCACCGAGTGGTGCACCTCGGGTGTGGCGCCCGCCGCCGCGCACAGGCGCAGCAGGTCGTCGAGGAGGTCGGTGTCCTCGGTGACGATCAGCGGGCCGCTCTGCCGCCCACCGGCGGCGGGCGGCGGATCGTGTGTGACGGTCCCGGTCATGACCGTGTCCCCCTTCGTCGTGTCCTACGTCGTGTCCTGCGTCGTCGCGTCATCGCCTTGTCGCGTCGTCGCCTTGTCGCGGCCCGCTTCTTCGCTTCACCGCTCGCCATTGCTCGCGTGGTCCGCGGTCCGCGGTCCCGTGATCCCGAGGCCCGCCTCTCCGAACCGTGTGAAGAACCGGAAACCGGCCATATGCGTCCGGCAAAGCGAACCGGCCATGAGTGGTCGCGGCCCGAACGCGTGGAATCACGGTGCAGCGATCCGCGAAAACGTGTGGATCTTGGTCAATAACTGTGGAGGGCACGGACGCTGTGAATATCGCCGTCACCCATACCGGTGAGTCCGGAACCGTCCCGGCGCACCCTGCACACAGCTCCCGCAGCGCAGCTCGACAACCACCCACAGTCATAAATCATGAGCATGACAAACGCATGGACGCACACCGTCCGGACGCGCCGACCGCGCCACCAGCGGAAAGGAAAACCCACCCGGACATGCGACGACCCCCGCCGGGGGGGAGAGCGGGGGTCGTCTCCACGGCCGACTCGGGGGGGGAGGAGTCGGACCGGGTTAGCACGGTCGCGAACGATCCGTGACTTCCATGGTGTACCCGAGAGCCCTCTCAGGCAAACCCACACGCCCCACCTTACGCCGAATGGGCTGCGCCTATGCTCGGGGTCGTGGAAAACCACTCCTCGCCCCGTACCGCGGCCTTCTTCGACCTGGACAAGACGGTCATTGCGAAGTCGAGCACACTCACCTTCAGCAAGTCCTTCTACCAAGGCGGGCTGATCAACCGCAGGGCCGCCCTGCGTACCGCCTATACCCAGTTCGTCTTCCTCGCGGGCGGCGCCGACCACGACCAGATGGAGCGGATGCGCGAGTACCTGTCCGCGCTCTGCCGCGGCTGGAACGTGCAGCTGGTCAAGGAGATCGTCGCCGAGACGCTGCACGACCTGATCGACCCGATCATCTACGACGAGGCCGCGTCCCTGATCGAGGAGCACCACACCGCCGGCCGTGACGTCGTCATCGTCTCCACGTCGGGCGCCGAGGTCGTCGAACCGATCGGCGAGCTGCTGGGCGCGGACCGGGTGGTGGCGACCCGCATGGTCGTGGGCGACGACGGCTGCTTCACCGGGGAGGTGGAGTACTACGCGTACGGCCCGACCAAGGCCGAGGCGATCCGCGAACTGGCCGCGTCCGAGGGGTACGACCTCACCCGCTGCTACGCGTACAGCGACTCGGCGACCGATCTGCCGATGCTGGAGACCGTCGGCCACCCGCACGCCGTCAACCCGGACCGCGCCCTGCGGCGCGAGGCGCTCGCGCGCGGATGGCCGGTTCTCGAGTTCCACCGGCCCGTACGGCTCAAGCAGCGGATCCCCGGCTTCGCCGTGCCGCCGCGCCCGGCACTGGTCGCCGCCGCCGCGATAGGCGCCGCGGCGGCCACCGCGGGCCTCGTCTGGTACGCGAGCCGACGCCGGGCGGCGGTGGCCTGACGACAACCCTTTCACCCGTGTTTGACCGTAGAAGTAAAGAAGTGCGGCAAGGGCTTCCGCTTGCTTCCGGTCAGGAGTACAAAGGACTCAACGGCCCGCGAGACCAAGGACATCCGAAAGGATCGCCTTCACAACGCATCTGGCCCCACGGACCGAGCATGAACACCGGGCACCCACGCGACGTCGACCCGTCGATTACGGGCCAGCCGCACCAGGTGACGGGCAAAGTCCCGACCTGATGGGCATATATCGAGGACGCTTGGTAACCCGGTGAGCATGCCAGCGGCGGTACGAATTCTCGTACCGCCGCATTTCGTCGCGCCGCCGGTTTCCGTTCAGGCCGCCCCGCGCTGGAGCGCCTCGCAGACGGCCGTCGACTCGCGGGCCCCCAGTTCCACCGCTCGGCCGCAGTGCGCGATCCAGGCGGCCATGCCCTCGGGGGTGCCGGAGACGTAACCGTCGAGTGCCGCCAGGTAGGCCGCCCGTCCCAGCTCGGCGTGTCCGACCTCGGCGGCGCAGACCGCCTTCGGGTCCAGACCGCTGCCGATCAGGACGATCCTCTCGGCCGCACGCGCGACCAGGCCGTTGTGCGAGGTGAAGGGGCGCAGCGCCAGGAGTTCGCCGTGCACGACGGCGGCGGTGACCAGCGCCGGCGCGGAGCCTCCCGCGATGACCAGTTCGGCCAGGCCGTCCAGGCGGCCGTGCGCCTCGGCGGCGCTCGGCAGCGGCAGTTCGACGAGCGGTTCACGCACCGGCTCGCCCTCCTGCCGCGGCCGCCCCACTTGGTCGTCCTTGTCCGCGGCCGCCACCAGGTGCAGCCGGGCCAGCACCCGCAGCGGGGACTGACGCCAGATGGACAGCAACTGGCCCGCCTCGGCGGTCAGCCGCAGGGCGGCGCCGACCGTGCGCGCCTCGTCGTCGCCGCTGAAGTCGGTCCGGCGGCGCACCTCCTCCAGCGCCCAGTCCGCACCGGACAGCGCCGCCGAGCCCCGGGCGCCGCGCAGCGCCGCCTCGGACGTGATCTCGTTGCTGCGTCGCCGCATGATCCGGTGACCGTAGACCCGGTCCACGGCCTTGCGTACGGACTCCACGGTCTCGGCCACACCGGGCAGCGAGCCCAGGGCCGCGAGCGGATCGGCGGTCGCGCCTGTCGTACTCATAGGTACGACCCTACGCACCCCGACGCCCCACCCCACGAATGAGTGGTCTTCTTCACGCATCTCCGGGATCCCGTGCCACTTACAGCTACCAGACCACTACCCTTGGTGAACATGAAAATTGCTTTCGTCGGGAAGGGCGGCAGCGGCAAGACCACTCTGTCCTCCCTGTTCATCCGCCACCTCGCCGCCACCGGCGCACCCGTCGTCGCGATCGACGCCGACATCAACCAGCACCTGGGGGCCGCGCTGGGCCTCGACGAGGCGGAAGCGGCCGGGCTGCCCGCGATGGGCGACCACCTTCCGCTGATCAAGGACCACCTGCGCGGCACCAATCCGCGCATCGCCTCCGCCGACACGATGATCAAGACGACGCCGCCCGGCGACGGCTCACGGCTGCTGCGGGTACGCGAGGACAACCCGGTCTACGAGGCCTGCGCCCGGCCGGTGGAACTCGACGGCGACACCGTCCGTCTGATGGTCACCGGGTCCTTCACCGAAGCCGACCTGGGAGTCGCCTGCTACCACTCCAAGACCGGAGCGGTGGAGCTGTGCCTGAACCACCTGGTCGACGGCCGTGACGAATACGTCGTGGTCGATATGACGGCGGGCTCGGACTCGTTCGCCTCCGGGATGTTCACCCGCTTCGACATCACGTTCCTCGTCGCCGAGCCGACCCGGAAGGGGGTCTCCGTCTACCGCCAGTACAAGGAGTACGCCCGCGACTTCGGTGTCGCCCTGAAGGTCGTCGGCAACAAGGTGCAGGGGCAGGACGACCTCGACTTCCTGCGCGAGGAGGTCGGGGAGGACCTGCTGGTGACCGTCGGGCACTCGGACTGGGTGCGCGCCATGGAGAAGGGCCGCCCGCCACGGTTCGAGCTCCTGGAGGACGCCAACCGCCGGGCGCTGCGGGCGCTGCACACGGCCGTCGACGCGACGTACGAGCTGCGGGACTGGGAGCGTTACACGCGCCAGATGGTCCACTTCCACCTGAAGAACGCCCGGAGCTGGGGCGACGAGCGAACCGGGGTCGACCTCGCCGCGCAGGTCGACCCCGGGTTCGTCCTCGGCGAGGAGGTCGTCACCCCGGCGTGACGCCTACCGCCCGGCCGCCGGCGCTCCGGGCACGCCCTTCGGCGCCGGCGCGGGGGCGGCCGACAGGAAGGACGCCCAGCCCTTCTCGGGGGCCTCGCCGACGCCCAGGGTGCGCAGCTTCTTCAGGATCTTCGGGTCCTGGGCGTCCAGCCAGTCCGCGAGCTGGCGGAAGGAGACACAGCGCACCTCCTCCTTGGTGCACACCTTCTCGACGACCTCCTCGACGGCCCGCATGTAGGTGCCGCCGTTCCACGACTCGAAGTGGTTGCCGATGATCAGCGGCGCGCGGTTGCCGTCGTAGGCCCGCTGGAAGCCCTGCAGCAGGCCGTCGCGCATCTGGTCACCCCAGAACTCGTGCTTGGCGGGGTCGCCCTGGGTGGCGGTGCCCGACTGGTTGACCATGAAGTTGTAGTCCATGGTGAGCTGCTCGAAGGAGTGCCCGGGGAACGGGACGAGCTGCATCGACAGGTCCCACAGCCCGTGCTTCTTCTTGGGCCAGACCTGGTTGTTCACGCCGCTGCTGTCGTAGCGGAAGCCCATCTGGCTCGCGGCCCTCATGAAGTTCTCCTGGCCCTCCAGGCACGGGGTGCGGGCGCCGATCAACTCCTTGTCGTAGTCGAAGGGCAGCGGTGCGGCGTCCCTCAGGCCGGTGTTGGTCTTCCAGGTCTTCACGAACTGCTTGGCCTGGTCGATCTCGCTCTTCCACTCCTCGACGGACCACTCGCCCACACCACCCCCGGCGCCGCAGAAGTGACCGTTGAAGTGGGTGCCGATCTCGTTGCCCTCCAGCCACGCCTGCCGCAGCTGCGCGACGGTGTCGGTGATGCCCTCCTCGTCGTTGAAGCCGATGTCCGAGCGGCCCGGGGAGTGCTGCGGCGGCTGGTACAGGTCCTGCTTCTCCTCCGGCAGCAGGTACACGCCGCTCAGGAAATACGTCATGGTGGCGTTGTTCTCCTTGGCCACCTTCCGGAAGTGGGAGAACAGCTTCTGGCTGTCCTCGCCGGCCCCGTCCCACGAGAACACCACGAACTGCGGAGGTTTCTGACCGGGCTTGAGACGCTCGGGCCGGGGCAGATACGGCTGGGCGCCGGTGTACGCCGTCGAGCCGTCGCCGATCAGCCGCACCGCGCTCCCGGGCGCCGGCGCCCCTTTCTCCTTCTGCGGGCCGTGCGCCCCTTGATCGGAATGGTTGCCGCTGCTGCCGATCGCGCAGCCGGCGAACGACGCGGCGCAGACCGCGGCGACCACGGCGCGCGCGGCGATCCTGCGGGTGGCGGCCATGTTCCGCCCACCTTCTTCCTTCTCTCGGGCCAACGCCGACGAGGGCGATGTCGGGTGCTGTACCGGGATGTGCCGTCAGCGCCGTCAAGGTGGCACGAGACCGAGAAGGAATTAATACGACAAGCCGATGAAAAGACTGATTCACTCTCCAGAGCCGCCCATTACTCCATTTGCGCGAAAAATCTATGCCTTCCTTTTACTCTGAATTACGATCCGTTTACCGAGCGCATTCATGGGTGCATTCATGAATGCATTCGGAGAGTGCTCGAGCATCCCGCCGCTGTACGCCGTGATCCCCGGCCGCGAACCGCCTCCGCCGAGCGGGGGCCCCTGACCGCGACCGCACAGCCCCGGAGGAGACGGGAAACATGTCAGCCTGCGTCCCCGCCCGCGCCGATTCGGCCCGGACCAAGCACGTCCACCCACCCCACAGTCCGCCGCACGGCCGCCCCGGGCGCTTCCGCGTCGAGGGCGCCGACCTCTCGGCCGCGATCGCGGTCTTCCTGATCGCCCTCCCCCTTTCCCTGGGCATCGCCCTCGCCACCGGCGCACCGCTCCAGGCCGGCCTCGTCGCCGCCGCGGTGGGCGGGATCGTCGTCGGCCGGCTCGGCGGCTGCCCGCTCCAGGTCAGCGGGCCCGCGGCGGGACTCACCGTGGTCACCGCCGACCTCATCCAGCGCTACGGATGGCGCACGACCTGTGCCATCACCGTTCTCGCCGGGCTCGCCCAACTGGGTCTGGGCTGTCTGCGGGTGGCCCGTACCGCCCTCGCCGTCAGCCCCGCCATCGTGCACGGCATGCTCGCCGGCATCGGCATCACCATCGCCGTCGCCCAGGTGCACATCGTCCTCGGCGGCACCCCGCAGAGCGCGGTCCCCGACAACCTGCGCGCACTGCCAGCCCAGTTGGCGAACGCGCAGCCCGCCGACCTGGCGGTGAGCGTGCTGACCCTGACCCTGCTGCTGCTCTGGCCCCGCCTGCCCGGCCGCGTCGGGCAGCTCCTGGGCAAGGTGCCCGCCGCCCTGGTCGCCGTGGCCAGTGCCACCGCGGTCGCCGCACTCGCCGGACTCCGGCTGCCCAAGGTCGACCTGCCGTCCTGGAGCAGCCACGCCCTGGCCGCGCTGCCCGACGGTCCGGTGCTCGGCCTCGTCGCCGCCGTCCTCACCACCACGCTCGTGTGCAGCGTGCAGTCCCTGCTGGGTGCGGTCGCCGTCGACAAGCTCGTCGCCGCCCGGCCGGGTCCGGCCCGCCGCGTCGAGCGGTCCGACCTGGACCGCGAACTGCTCGGCCAGGGCGCCGCCAACGTCGTCTCCGGAACGCTCGGCGGTCTGCCCATCGCCGGTGTGGCCGTGCGCAGTTCCGCCAATGTGCACGCGGGTGCCGTCAGCCGGAACTCCACGATGCTGCACGGCGTTCTCGTAGTGATCGCCACGCTGCTGATGGTCCCGGCCCTGGAGCTCATCCCGCTCGCCGCGCTCGCCTCCCTGGTCATGGCCGTCGGCCTCAAGATGGTGTCCCTGAACCACATCCGCACAGTGACCCGCCACCGTGAGGTGCTGGTCTACGCGGTCACCACCTGCGGCGTGGTGTTCCTCGGCGTCCTGGAGGGCGTCGCCCTGGGCATCGCCGTGGCCGTCGGTGTCGCCCTGCACCGGCTGACCCGCACCCGCATCACACACACCGAAACGGAAGGAGTCCATCACGTACAGGTCCGGGGCCAGTTGACGTTCCTGGCGGTGCCACGGCTCAGCAGAGTCCTGCACCACGTGCCCCACGGAGCGGATGCCGTCGTGGAGCTGGACGGGTCGTTCATGGACCACGCGGCGTACGAGACGCTGCAGGACTGGCAGAAGACGCACGCCGCACAGGGTGGCTCCGTCGAGATCACCGGCCGCCGCCCCGGTCTCCGCATCTCCGAGCCGGCCGGTCCGGGCGGCTGCCGCTGCCACCCCTGGACGCCCTGGCGCAACCACCAGTGCGAACGCCCGCAGACGGCCCCCGCGCCCCCGCCCGGCGGTGCTCGGCGCTCCGACGGCGACCAGCGGTCCGGGACCGGCGGTCCCGGCGGGGCCGGCGGGGCCGGCGGTGTCGAGGGCACGACCGGGGCCGCCGGGACCGGCGAGCCGACGGCCCCCGGCAGCCACCGCGGAACCGGCGAGGCCGGCGAGGCCGGCAGCTCTGGCGGGTCCGGCGGGGCCGACGGCCCTGGCGGGACCAGCGGGCCTGGCAGCTTCGGCGGCTTCGGCGGCTTCGGCGGCTTCGGCGGACCGCTCGGGTCCAGCGCACGCGACCTGGCACGCGGCATCAGCGCGTTCCACCGCAACACCGCCCCGCTGGTGCGCGGTGAACTGGCCCGGCTGGCGCGCGAAGGACAGCAGCCCTCCCAGCTGTTCCTCGCCTGCGCCGATTCCCGGCTGGTCACGTCGATGATCACCTCCAGCGGCCCCGGCGACCTCTTCGTGGTGCGCAACGTGGGCAACCTCGTGCCCCTGCCCGGCGAGGAGAACGGGGACGACTCGGTCGCCGCCGCGATCGAGTACGCCGTGGACGTGTTGAAGGTGCGGTCCATCACGGTGTGCGGGCACTCGGGGTGCGGTGCCGTGCAGGCGTTGCTCAACACCGGGCCCGGGGGCGCGAGGACGCCGCTCGAGCGGTGGCTGCGGCACGGCGTGCCCAGCCTGCGGCGCCTGTCCGAGGACGAGGACTCCTGGATCCGGCTGGCGGGACGGCGGCCCGTCGACGCGGCCGAGCAGCTCTGCCTGGCCAACGTGGTCCAGCAGCTGGAGCACCTGCGCGCCCACGCGTCGGTGTCCCGGACCCTGGGCGACGGGGAGCTGGAACTGCACGGCATGTACTTCCACGTGGGCGAGGCCCAGGCGTACCTGCTCACCGAGGAGGACGGGGCCGGGCGGTTCGAGCTGGTACGGGAGACCGACCTGACCGCCTGAACCGTACGACCGCCGACGGTGCGGGGTGTGAGAGGCGTTACACACGCTGAACCCCGCACCGTCGGTGCCCGTGGGTACGGATGACCACTGGCCACGGAGTCGGCGGGCGACCCGACAGGTCTAAACCAATTGTCCGCCGACCCTTGTCACCGGCCCCCCGGGTCTGATGAGGTGTGGCCTGGGACACAACGGACAACCCTGAGAAAGGGAGATGTCGTGAGCAACGACTCCTTGGCCAACCTCTTGAAGGAGGAGCGACGCTTCGCGCCGCCCGCTGACCTGGCCGCGAACGCCAACGTCACGGCGGAGGCGTACGAACAGGCCAAGGCTGACAGGCTCGGCTTCTGGGCCGAGCAGGCCCGCCGACTGACCTGGGCGCAGGAGCCGACCGAGACCCTGGACTGGTCGAACCCCCCGTTCGCCAAGTGGTTCAAGGACGGCAAGCTCAACGTCGCCTACAACTGCGTCGACCGCCACGTCGAGGCCGGCCACGGGGACCGCGTCGCCATCCACTTCGAGGGGGAGCCCGGCGACAGCCGCGCCATCACCTACGCCCAGCTCAAGGACGAGGTCTCCAAGGCCGCGAACGCCCTGCTGGAGCTGGGTGTCCGCAAGGGCGACCGGGTCGCCGTCTACATGCCGATGATCCCGGAGACGGCGATCGCCATGCTGGCCTGCGCCCGGATCGGCGCCGCCCACTCGGTCGTCTTCGGCGGCTTCTCCTCCGACGCGCTCGCGACCCGCATCCAGGACGCCGACGCCCGCGTCGTCATCACCTCCGACGGCGGCTACCGGCGCGGCAAGCCCTCCGCGCTCAAGCCCGCCGTCGACGAGGCGGTCGAGCGCGCCGGCAACGTCGAGCACGTCCTCGTCGTCCGCCGCACCGGCCAGGACGTCGCCTGGAACGACTCCCGCGACAAGTGGTGGCACGAGACCGTCGACCGGCAGTCCGCCGAGCACACGCCGGAGGCGTTCGACGCCGAGAACCCGCTGTTCATCCTGTACACGTCCGGCACGACGGGCAAGCCGAAGGGCATCCTGCACACCTCCGGCGGCTACCTCACGCAGACGGCGTACACGCACTGGGCGGTCTTCGACCTCAAGCCGGAGACCGACGTCTACTGGTGCACCGCCGACGTCGGCTGGGTCACCGGGCACTCGTACATCGTCTACGGCCCGCTCGCCAACGGCGCGACCCAGGTGATGTACGAAGGCACCCCGGACACCCCGCACCAGGGCCGCTTCTGGGAGATCGTGCAGAAGTACGGCGTGACGATCCTCTACACCGCGCCCACCGCGATCCGGACGTTCATGAAGTGGGGCGACGACATCCCCGCGAAGTTCGACCTGTCCTCCCTGCGCGTCCTCGGCTCGGTGGGCGAGCCGATCAACCCCGAGGCGTGGATCTGGTACCGGAAGACCATCGGCGCGGACGCCACCCCCGTCGTCGACACCTGGTGGCAGACCGAGACCGGCGCGATGATGATCTCGCCGCTGCCCGGCGTCACCGAGACCAAGCCGGGCTCCGCCCAGCGCCCGCTGCCGGGCATCAGCGCCACCGTCGTCGACGACGAGGCGAACGAGGTGCCCAACGGCGGTGGCGGCTACCTGGTCCTCACCGAGCCGTGGCCGTCGATGCTGCGCACCATCTGGGGCGACGACCAGCGGTTCATCGACACGTACTGGTCGCGGTTCGAGGGCAAGTACTTCGCCGGGGACGGCGCCAAGAAGGACGACGACGGCGACGTCTGGCTGCTCGGCCGCGTGGACGACGTGATGCTCGTGTCCGGGCACAACATCTCCACCACCGAGGTCGAGTCGGCGCTCGTCTCCCACCCCTCGGTCGCCGAGGCGGCCGTGGTCGGCGCGGCGGACGAGACGACCGGCCAGGCCATCGTGGCGTTCGTGATCCTGCGCGGCACGGCGGCGGAGAGCGAGGACCTGATCGCGGACCTGCGCAACCACGTCGGCGCCACCCTCGGCCCGATCGCCAAGCCCAAGCGGATCCTGCCGGTGGCCGAGCTGCCGAAGACCCGCTCGGGCAAGATCATGCGCCGCCTGCTGCGCGACGTCGCGGAGAACCGCGCCCTGGGTGACGTGACCACCCTGACCGACAGCAGCGTCATGCAGCTCATCCAGGACAAGCTCCCGGCGGCACCCGGCGAGGACTGATCCACGGGACCGGTCCGCGGGACCGGACCGGCTGACCGGGGGCACCCGGCGGGAGACCGCCGGGTGCCCCTTCGCACGGGGCGTCCGGGGCGCGGGTACCGCCGCCCGTTCGCGCGGGAGCGGTCCGTTAGGTAGGCTAAGGAACACCGAGGAGTCACCACTGACTCCTCATGGTGCGCCGGGAAGTCTGGTCGGCACGTGTTCCGTGCTGCCCATCGACCGGAGGTCCCCCCGTGACGTCGCCCCACACCCCCCGCAAGGCCTTCGGCCGGCTGTCCCTCCCGGAGCGGACCTACCTCGCGGACGCGCTGCGCACCGAGACCGTCGGCGGAGTCCTGCTGCTCGCCGCCGCCGTCGCCGCGCTGATCTGGGCGAACGTCCCGGCGCTCCACGACAGCTACGAGAGCGTCAGCCACTTCCACTTCGGCCCCGGGGCCCTTGGCCTGAACCTGTCCGTCGCGCACTGGGCGGCGGACGGACTGCTGGCCGTCTTCTTCTTCGTCGCCGGGATCGAGCTCAAGCGGGAGCTGGTGGCCGGCGACCTCAAGGACCCGAAGGCCGCCGCGCTGCCCGTGGTGGCGGCCCTGTGCGGCATGGCCGTACCGGCGGTCGTCTACACGCTGACCGGCGTCGTGGGCGGCGGCTCCCTGGCCGGCTGGGCCGTGCCCACCGCGACCGACATCGCCTTCGCGCTCGCCGTGCTCGCCGTCATCGGCACGTCCCTGCCCAGCGCCCTGCGCGCCTTCCTGCTGACCCTCGCCGTCGTCGACGACCTCTTCGCCATCCTGATCATCGCGGTCTTCTTCACCGACGGCCTGAACTTCGCCGCGCTCGCCGGCGCGGCCGTCGGCCTCGTCGTCTTCTGGCTGCTGCTCCGCAAGGGCGTGCGCGGCTGGTACGTGTACGTCCCGCTCGGCCTCGTCGTCTGGGGCCTGATGTACAACAGCGGCATCCACGCCACCATCGCCGGCGTCGCGATGGGCCTGATGCTGCGCTGCCACACCCGTGAGGGCGAGGAGCACTCCCCCGGTGAGCGCATCGAGCACCTCGTGCGCCCGCTGTCGGCCGGCCTGGCGGTACCGCTGTTCGCGCTGTTCAGCGCGGGCGTGTCCCTGTCGGGCAGCGCGCTGGCCGACGTGTTCACCAGGCCGGAGACCCTCGGCGTCGTCCTCGGGCTCGTCATCGGCAAGACGCTCGGCATCTTCGGCGGCACCTGGCTGACCGCGCGTTTCACCAGGGCCTCGCTCAGCGACGACCTCGCCTGGGCCGACGTGTTCGCCGTGGCGACCCTGGCCGGCATCGGGTTCACCGTCTCCCTGCTCATCGGCGAGCTGGCCTTCGAGGGCGACGCGGCGACGACCGACGAGGTCAAGGCCGCCGTCCTGACCGGATCGCTCATCGCGGCGACCGTGGCGACCGTGCTGCTGAAGATCCGGAACGCCAAGTACCGCCGCCTGGTCGAGAACGAGGAACGCGACGACGACCTCAGCGGTGTGCCGGACGTCTACGAGGAGGACGACCCGGCGTACCACCTGCGCATGGCGGCCCTCTACGAGCGGAAGGCCGCCGAGCACCGGCGGATCGCCGAGGAGAAGGAGGCCGCGCGGCTTGCCGAAGTGCCGGACGGGGCAGGCGAGGAGGGCGGCGGTCCGGCATGATCTGACGAGACGGTACAAAAGACGAGACCGTTCGCGATCGGACAGAAGACGACGACCGCAACGGAACCGTACGCAGCAAGCCAGCAGGAGAGGGAGACCGCGATGAGCGCACCCGACGGCAGCCCGGTCGGCACCGAACGCAGCATCGGCCAGCTGTTCGCCTCGGCGACCACCGAATTGTCGGCGCTGGTGCACGACGAGATCGCGCTGGCCAAGGCCCAGCTGAAGCAGGACGTCAAGCGCGGGGCGACCAGCGGCGGCGCCTTCTCGCTGGCGGGCCTGCTCCTGGTGTTCTCGCTGCCGATGCTGAACTTCGCCCTGGCCTACGGGATCCGGACCTGGAGCGGCTGGAACCTCGCGGTCTGCTTCCTGCTGTCCTTCGCGGCGAACGTCCTGATCGCCGGCCTCCTCGCGCTGATCGGCGTCTCCTTCGCCAAGAAGGCCAAGAAGGGCCGTGGTCCGCAGAAGGTCGCCGCCTCGGTGAAGCAGTCGGCGGGCGTCCTGCAGAACGCCAAGCCGCACCCGCGTCCGGAGCTCCCGGCCGACCGGTCCCCCGAGGCCATCGAGGCTGTGGCACGCTCGTCCTCATGACGGACCCGGCCACTCCATCGGCGCAATCCACCTCGGTCGTACGACCCGGCATCCCCGGCGGGCGGGACGTGACCCACCGGGACGTCGCCGCCAACGGCGCCCGCTTCCACATCGCCGAGCTCGGCGACGGACCGCTGGTGCTGCTGCTGCACGGCTTCCCGCAGTTCTGGTGGACCTGGCGCCACCAGCTGACGGCGCTGGCCGACGCCGGTTTCCGCGCGGTCGCCATGGACCTGCGCGGCGTCGGCGGCAGCGACCGCACGCCGCGCGGCTACGACCCCGCGGGCCTCGCCCTGGACGTCACCGGCGTGATCCGCTCGCTCGGCGAGCCGGACGCCGCGCTGGTCGGCCACGACCTGGGCGGCTACCTGGCCTGGACGGCCGCGGCGATGCGCCCCAAGCTCGTGCGGCGGCTCGCGGTGTCGTCGATGCCGCACCCGAGGCGCTGGCGCTCCGCCATGCTCGGGGACGTCCGCCAGACCCGGGCGGGCTCTTACGTCTGGGGCTTCCAGCGGCCCTGGATCCCGGAGCGGCAGCTGACCGCGGACGACGGCGCGCTGGTCGGCCGGCTGCTCCAGGACTGGTCGGGGCCGCGGCTGCCGGACGACGAGACCGTGGAGGTCTACCGCCGGGCCATGTGCATCCCGTCCACGGCGCACTGCTCCGTCGAGCCGTACCGCTGGCTGGTCCGCTCCCTGGCCCGCCCCGACGGCATCCAGTTCTACCGCCGCATGAAGCGGCCGGTGCGGGTGCCGACGCTGCATCTGCACGGTTCGCTGGACCCGGTGATGCGGACGCGGAGCGCGGCGGGATCCGGACAGTACGTCGAAGCGCCGTACCGCTGGCGACTGTTCGACGGACTCGGGCACTTCCCGCACGAAGAGGATCCGGTCACCTTCTCCACCGAACTGATCAACTGGCTGAAGGACCCCGAACCCGATCGGTGACCGAACGGACGCATCCGGTACCCGAACCGGAATGCTTGTCCTATGAACGGCCACTTGCCCGGCGCATAGGCCAATTGGGCGCCCCCCGAGCGGTTATCGACCTTGGGGCGGGGGCAGACGTCCGGGTATGGGCTGGACGCACGACTACAGTGACGTAGCACGCGACGGCCGCTCCACGAGCGGCGCGAGCACCCACCGACGCGGCGGCACCCCGCAACTGGCGGGAGCGGATCCGAGGGTGGGCATTCCGCGCATTCTGCGCCGCAGGGCCCGCTGGGTCTCCGTACGCCTGCGTCATCCGCGCGGCTGAGCGCCACGCGGCCCGCGTCCGCGGAACCGGACTCCCCTGGGGCCGCTTTCGCCACGGGCCCTAGAGCGCGCAGCTGTCGCTGTCCACCTGCTGGCTCGCGGTGCGGCCCTCGATGATGTCCTCGCGGATCTCGTCCGCGGTGAGCGCGTAGCCGGTGTCCGGGTCGTCGAGGGACTTGGCGAAGACCACGCCGTAGACCTCGCCCTCGGGCGTCAGCAGCGGGCCGCCGGAGTTGCCCTGACGGACGGTCGCGAAGAGCGAGTAGACGTCGCGGCGGACCCTGTCGCGGTGGTAGATGTCCGGGCCGCTGGCCGTGATGCGCCCGCGCACCCGCGCGGCCCGCACGTCGTACGCCCCGTTCTCCGGGAAGCCCGCGACGATGGCGTCGTCGTCCCTGTTGGCGTCCTCGTCCGTGAACCGCAGCGCGGGGGCCCGCAGTTCCGGTACGTCGAGGACGGCGATGTCGCGCTGCCAGTCGTAGAGGACGACCGTCGCGTCGTACTTCCGGCCCTCGCCGCCTATCTGCACGGTGGGTTCGTCGACGCCGCCCACCACGTGGGCGTTGGTCATCACGCGGCGCTCGTCGAAGACGAACCCGGTGCCCTCCAGGACCTTGCCGCAACCGGTGGCCGTGCCCACCACCTTGACGATGGAACGCTTGGCGCGGGCGGCGACGGGGCTGCCCGCGAGCGCCGGGTCGGGCGGCTGGACGTTGGTGATCGGCTCGTTGGAGAACGGGCTGAAGACCTGGGGGAAGCCGTTCTGCGCGAGCACGGAGGAGAAGTCCGCGAACCAGGTGTCCGCCTGCGCGGGCAGCGCCCGGGAGACGCCCAGCAGCACCTTGGAGCTGCGGACCTCCTTGCCGAGCGTCGGCAGCGTGGTGCCGGCGAGGGCGGAGCCGATGAGCCAGGCGACGAGCAGCATGGCGACGACGTTGACCAGGGCGCCGCCGGTGGCGTCCAGGGCGCGGGCCGGGGACCACGTGATGTACCGGCGCAGCTTGTTGCCCAGGTGCGTGGTCAGGGCCTGGCCGACGGAGGCGCAGATGATGACGACGACGACCGCGACGACGGCGGCGGTCGTGCTCACCTCCGCGTTGTCCGTCAGGGCGTCCCAGACGACCGGGAGCAGGTAGACGGCGACGAGACCGCCGCCGAGGAAGCCGATCACGGACAGGATGCCAACCACGAAGCCCTGGCGGTAGCCGACGATCGCGAACCAGACGGCGGCCAGCAGCAGCAGGATGTCCAGCACGTTCACTGATTCAGGCCTCGCCTCGTCGTCCTACGCTCACACCGGTCACCCTGTCATGACCGCCAGTCCAGCGGGACCTGCTTGTCCCTGTCCCAGGGCCGCTCCCAGCCCGCGAAGTGCAGCAGCCGGTCGATGATCCCGGCGGTGAAACCCCACACCAGGGTCGATTCGACCAGGAACGCCGGGCCCCGGTGGCCGCGGGGGTGGACGGCGGTGACCCGGTTGGCCGGGTCCGTGAGATCGGCCACGGGGACCGTGAAGACCCTCGCCGTCTCGTTCGGATCGACGACACCGACCGGGCTGGGTTCGCGCCACCAGCCGAGCACCGGCGTGACGACGAAGCCGCTGACCGGGATGTACAGCTTGGGCAGGGCCCCGAAGAGCTGCACACCGGCCGGGTCGAGCCCGGTCTCCTCCTCCGCCTCGCGCAGGGCGGCCCGCAGCGGGCCCTCCCCCTGCGGATCGCCGTCCTCGGGATCCAGGGAGCCGCCGGGGAACGAGGGCTGGCCCGCGTGCGAGCGCAGGGAGCTCGCCCGCTCCATGAGCAGCAGCTCGGGGCCGCGACCGCCCTCGCCGAACAGGATCAGCACGGCGGACTGCCGCCCGGCACCGTCGGCCGGGGGGAGGAAGCGGCTCAGCTGGCCCGGCCGCACCGTCCGGACGGCCCGCGCCACCGGCTCCAGCCAGCCGGGCAGGCCCACCTCGCTGAGCGCCACGCCCTGAGTGTTGCCCGCCCGCGTCATCGCCACCCCCGTTCTGCCGTGTCCAACGCCCGGGGCCCCCGGGATCGTTCCGTCATCCGGCCCCCAGCGGCGGTGCCGGGATGCCGCCCGCGTCCAGGTAGGCCTGCGGCGGCTTGAGCCGCTGGCCGGGGAGGCCGCCCTTCTCGTACTTCAGCAGCTTCTTCGCCTTCTCGGGGTCCGTCTCGCCCTCGCCGTACGCCGGACAGAGCGGGGCGATGGGACAGGCCCCGCAGGCGGGCTTGCGGGCGTGGCAGATGCGGCGGCCGTGCCAGATCACGTGGTGGGACAGGTCCGTCCAGTCGCTCTTGGGGAACAGCGCGCCGACGGCGGCCTCGATCTTGTCCGGGTCGGTCTCCCCGGTCCACCGCCAGCGGCGCACCAGGCGCTGGAAGTGGGTGTCCACGGTGATGCCGGGGCGGCCGAAGGCGTTGCCGAGGACGACGAAGGCGGTCTTGCGGCCGACGCCGGGCAGCTTGACGAGGTCTTCGAGGCGTCCGGGGACCTCACCGCCGAAGTCCTCCGTGAGGGCCTTGGAGAGCCCTATGACGGACCTGGTCTTGGCCCGGAAGAACCCGCACGGGCGGAGGATCCGCTCGACCTCCTCCGGGTCGGCGGCGGCCAGGTCCTCGGGGGTGGGGTACGCGGCGAAGAGGGCGGGCGTCGTCTGGTTGACGCGCAGGTCGGTGGTCTGGGCGGAGAGCACCGTGGCCACCAGGAGCTGGAAGGGGTTCTCGAAGTCCAGTTCCGGGTGGGCGTACGGATACACCTCGGCGAGCTCGCGGTCGATGCGGCGGGCACGGCGGACCAGGGCGGTGCGCGACTCGCTCCGCGGGGCCTTCGCCGGGACGGAGACGGACTTCCCGGCGGACGCCGCCTTCTTCGCGGGGGCCGCCTTCTTCTCGGCCGCCGTCGCCTTCTTCGCAGGGGCCGCCTTCTTCGCAGGGGCCGTCGCCTTCTTCGCGGCCGCCGCCTTCTTCACGGGCTCCGACCCCTCGGGCACGGCCGGTTCCCCTTCCGCGTTCTTCGTCAAGGCACCCTTCTCCGCGGTCACTCGCTCGGCGGGCGCCGCCCTCTTTGCCGTTTTCGCCGTTTCCCTACCGCCATCGGGGCCCTGTTCGCCCACAGCGGAATCGCGACGTACAACCACCCGCGCAGCTCCCTAGGCCTGTGCTCTCACCGGCGATTTGGACACCCGGCCAGCCTACGGCCCGGCACCGTCATCCGCCCCGGACCCCGAAGATCGGCGCCCGATCGGACCCCTGCCGCGTACCCCAGGACATGTGTGCGGCATCCTTGTGACAGATCACACTGTTTGGACTGTCCGGCAAAATGGGCACCACGGACCCCTGGTACACCGGGGGAACAAGATCCTCTGAGCCGGTCGACAAGGAGAGAACTCGTGGACGACGTTCTGCGGCGCAACCCGCTCTTCGCGGCGCTCGACGACGAGCAATCCGCCGAGCTCCGCGCCTCCATGAGTGAGGTGACCCTCGCCCGCGGTGACTCGCTGTTCCACGAGGGCGACCCCGGAGACCGCCTCTACGTGGTCACGGAGGGCAAGGTCAAGCTCCACCGCACCTCCCCCGACGGCCGCGAGAACATGCTGGCCGTGGTCGGACCGAGCGAGCTGATCGGCGAACTGTCGCTCTTCGACCCGGGCCCGCGCACGGCGACCGCCACCGCGCTGACCGAGGTCAAGCTGCTCGCCCTCGGCCACGGCGACCTCCAGCCCTGGCTGAACGTCCGCCCCGAGGTCGCCACCGCGCTGCTGCGCGCCGTCGCGCGCCGGCTGCGCAAGACCAACGACGCCATGTCGGACCTGGTCTTCTCGGACGTCCCCGGCCGCGTCGCCCGCGCCCTGCTGGACCTCTCCCGCCGCTTCGGCGTGCAGTCCGAGGAGGGCATCCACGTCGTGCACGACCTGACGCAGGAGGAGCTGGCCCAGCTGGTCGGCGCGTCCCGCGAGACGGTCAACAAGGCCCTCGCCGACTTCGCCCAGCGCGGCTGGCTGAGGCTGGAGGCCCGCGCCGTGATCCTGCTGGACGTGGAGCGGCTGGCCAAGCGCTCCCGCTGACGGGCCTCAGTCGGGCAGCTGGATGAGCCCGTGCTCGCCCAGGTACTCCAGCTGCGCCCGCACCGACAGCTCCGCCGCCGGCCACAGCGACCGGTCGACGTCCGCGTACACGTGGGCGACGACCTCGCCCGGCGTCCGGTAGCCGTCCTCCACCGCCGTCTCGACCTGGGCGAGGCGGTGGGCCCGGTGGGCGAGGTAGAACTCGACGGCGCCCTGGGCGTCGTCCAGGACCGGCCCGTGACCCGGCAGCACCGTGTGCACGCCGTCGTCGGCCGTGAGCGACCTGAGCCTGCGCAGGGAGTCCAGGTAGTCGCCGAGACGGCCGTCGGGGTGGGCCACCACCGTCGTACCGCGGCCCAGGACGGTGTCGCCCGTCAGGACCGCCCGGTCGGCCGGGAGATGGAAGCACAGGGAGTCCGCGGTGTGCCCCGGGGTCGGTACGACCCTCAGTTCCAGGCCGCCGACCGTGATCACGTCGCCCGCGGCCAGCCCCTCGTCGCCCAGGCGCAGCGCCGGGTCCAGCGCCCGCACGTTCGTGCGCGTCAGCTCGGCGAAGCGTGCGGCGCCCTCCGCGTGGTCCGGGTGACCGTGCGTCAGCAGGGTGAGGGCGACGCGCCTGCCCGCCCGCGCGGCGGTGTCGACGACGTTCCGCAGGTGGGTGTCGTCCAGCGGGCCCGGGTCGACCACGACGGCCAGGTCCGAGTCGGGCTCGGCGAGGATCCAGGTGTTCGTGCCGTCCAGCGTCATCGCGGAGGCGTTGGGCGCGAGGACGTTCACCGCGCGCGCGGTGGCGGGCCCCGAGAGGACCCCGCCGCGCGGCTGGCCGGGCAGTGCTGCTGCGTCCGTCATGCGGGGGCTCCCCCGGTCGGGTCGGAAGGTGTCGCCGGCGTCGGCGTGGTGGCCGGGACGTGCTTGGTGAACTCGTCGTGCCCGGGCCAGGAGAGCACGATCTCGCCCTCGACCAGCCGCGCCCGGGCCAGTACGGGCGTCATGTCGCGGTCCGGCGCCGACGCGAGCGCCTCGGCCGCCGTACCGCACTCCGCGAGCGCGCGCAGGGTCGCGATGGTCGGCGGCATCATCAGCAGCTCGCCCTTGTCGTAGCCCGCCGCCGCGTCGGCCGGGGTGATCCACACCGTCCGGTCGGCCTCCGTGGAGGCGTTGCGCGTGCGCTGGCCCTCGGGGAGGGCGGCCACGAAGAACCACGTGTCGTAGCGCCGGGACTCGAACTCCGGGGTGATCCAGCGGGCCCAGGCGCCCAGCAGGTCGGACCGCAGGACGAGGCCCCTGCGGTCCAGGAACTCCGCGAACGACAGGTCCCGGGCGACCAGGGCGGCCCGGTCGGCCTCCCAGTCCGCGCCCGTCGTGTCGCCGACGACCGAGTCGGGGGTGGGCCCTGCGAGCAGGACGCCCGCCTCCTCGTACGTCTCCCTCACGGCCGCGCAGACGATCGCCTGGGCGCCCGCCTCGTCGACGCCGAGCCGGTCCGCCCACCACGCGCGCGTGGGGCCCGCCCAGCCGATGTCACGGTCGTCGTCGCGCGGGTCGACCCCGCCGCCCGGGTACGCGTACGCGCCCCCGGCGAAGGCCATGGAGGTGCGGCGGCGCAGCATGTGGACGGCGGTGCCGGTGCCGGTGTCCTTCAGGAGCATGACGGTGGCCGCGCGTCTCGGGGTGACCGGGGTGAGCATGCCGTCCGCCAGCGCACGGATGCGGTCCGGCCACTCCGGGGGGTACCACTGACCATTCGCCTGCCCATTCGCCATGGCCGGAGGCTATCCGGTGACGGGCGGATGTTCGAGTGGCCGCCGGGACGGAGTGCGTCAGCCGGGGAGGGCGGCCAGCCAGTCGGTGAGCAGCCGGTTCGTCTCCTCGGGGCGCTCCTGCTGGAGCCAGTGGCCGCAGCCCTCGACGACGTGCGAGGCGGTCAGGCCCGGCAGGGTGGCCGGGTGGGAGGAGCGCCCGTAGCCGCGCACGTCGATCGCGGCGGCGCGGAAGCCCGCGGCGGCCAGGGCGGGGAGCTGGCGGCGCCAGGAGTACCAGGACTCGGGGAAGCCGTGGACCAGCAGGACCAGGGGCCCGCTGCCCTGCTCCACCAGGTGGGTCCGGCCCGCCGGTGACGGCACGAGCCGGTGGAGGGGGGCTGGTGGACGGGGGGCTGGTCGGACACGGGCGACTGCGGCATGGCTCCTCCGGGCACCTCGGTCGGCACGGCGCCGGCGGCGGCCGGACCCGGCGGACGCCGGGTCCCCGCCGCACGGGGCGTCGCGGCCGTCCTGCGAGGCGGCCCGGCCGTGGGCCAGGCTTGTTGCCGTTCCGGCAAAGCGACACGGGGCCGACCCGGCCGTACGGCGGGGACCGGCCCGACCGCACCACAGGGGTCGGCGGCTCCGGGACGGGCGGGACCGGGCGCCCCGCTGGGCGCGGAGCCCGTACGCAGCACGACCAGGGCACCGCGGACGGCGCAGGGCCCACCGACCCCGCCGGCACCCGACCGCACCGCCGCCGGGGCGGGTCAGGCCTGGGTGAGCTCCACCTGGATCTCGACCTCCACCGGCGCGTCCAGCGGCAGGACCGCCACGCCGACCGCGCTGCGGGCGTGCACGCCCTTGTCGCCCAGGACCGCGCCGAGGAGTTCGCTGGCGCCGTTGACCACGCCCGGCTGGCCGGTGAAGTCGGTCGCGGAGGCGACGAAGCCGGTGACCTTCACCACGCGCGCGATGCGGTCGAGGTCGCCGACGACGGACTTCACCGCGGCGAGGGCGTTCAGCGCGCACGTGCGTGCCAGGTCCTTGGCCTCCTCCGGCGTGACCTCGCCGCCCACCTTGCCGGTGACGGAGAGCTTGCCGTCCACCATGGGCAGCTGGCCGGAGGTGTGGACGTACGGGCCGGACTGCACGGCCGGCTGGTAGGCGGCCAGCGGCGGGACGACCTCGGGCAGCGTCAGGCCGAGCTCGGCCAGCTTCTCCTCGACGGCGCTCACGCCTGCTTCTCCCGCTTCAGGTAGGCCACGAGCTGCTCGGGGTTGTTCGGCCCGGGCACGACCTGGACGAGCTCCCAGCCGTCCTCGCCCCAGGTGTCCAGGATCTGCTTCGTGGCGTGGACGAGCAGCGGCACGGTTGCGTATTCCCACTTGGTCATGTGGGCGACTCTAGCCGCTGCCCGGGGCCCGGCAGACGGCCGACCGCGGCCACGTTCTCCCCAGCCTCCGGCGTACTCCGCGGGCGGACTGGTTACGCTCGAATACGTGAGCAGGCTCCAGGTCGTCAGCGGCAAGGGCGGAACCGGAAAGACCACGGTGGCCGCGGCCCTCGCGCTGGCCCTGGCCACCGAGGGGAAGCGCGCGCTTCTCGTCGAGGTCGAGGGTCGCCAGGGCATCGCGCAGCTCTTCGAGACCGAAGTGCTGCCCTATGAGGAGCGGAAGATCGCCGTCGCTCCCGGGGGCGGGGAGGTGTACGCCCTCGCCATCGATCCCGAACTGGCCCTTCTGGACTACCTCCAGATGTTCTACAAACTGGGCAGCGCCGGTCGGGCCCTGAAGAAGCTCGGCGCGATCGACTTCGCGACCACCATCGCGCCGGGGGTCAGGGACGTCCTGCTGACCGGCAAGGCCTGCGAGGCGGTGCGGCGCAAGGACAGGAGCGGGCGGTTCGCGTACGACTACGTCGTCATGGACGCGCCCCCCACCGGGCGCATCACGCGCTTCCTCAACGTGAACGACGAGGTCGCCGGGCTCGCCAAGGTCGGCCCGATACACAATCAGGCGCAGGCCGTGATGCGGGTGCTGAAGTCGCGCGAGACGGCCGTGCACCTGGTGACCCTGCTGGAGGAGATGCCGGTCCAGGAGACCGCGGACGGCATCGCCGAGCTGCGCGCGGCCCGGCTCCCGGTGGGACGGGTCGTCGTCAACATGGTCCGGCCCGCGCTGCTGGACGCGACCGACCTGGAACTCCTGCGGAGCACGCCGCGCACGGCGCTCGCGCGGTCCCTGTCCGGGGCCGGGCTCGGCGGGGCGCGGCGGGGCGGGCACGCCGAGCGGCTGGTGGACCCGCTGCTGGCGCAGGCCGACGAGTACGCGGAGCGGTACGCGCTGGAGCAGGAGCAGCGGGCGGCCCTGGGCGCGTTGGACCTGCCGCTGCACGAGCTGCCGCTGATCGCCGAGGGAATGGACCTGGCGGGCCTGTACGAACTGGCCCACGAGCTGCGGAGGCAGGGGATCGCATGAGTCCGGAACCGGACCGGCGGGGAGAGGGCGGACGTCGTCTGACCGCCGCGCGCGTGCTGGACGTCGATCCGCTGCTGGAGGACCCGAGGACGCGCATCGTGGTGTGCTGCGGCTCGGGCGGCGTCGGCAAGACGACCACCGCGGCGGCCCTCGGCCTGCGCGCGGCCGAGCGGGGCCGCAAGGTGGTCGTCCTCACCATCGACCCGGCCCGGCGGCTCGCCCAGTCGATGGGCATCGACTCGCTCGACAACACCCCGCGCCGGGTGAAGGGCGTCGACGACTCGGCGGGCGGTGAGCTGCACGCCATGATGCTCGACATGAAGCGCACCTTCGACGAGATCGTCGAGGCGCACACGGATCCCGACCGGGCGGCCGCGATCCTGGGCAACCCCTTCTACCAGTCGCTCTCGGCGGGCTTCGCGGGCACGCAGGAGTACATGGCGATGGAGAAGCTGGGGCAGCTGAGGGCGCGGGACGAGTGGGACCTCATCGTCGTCGACACGCCGCCGTCCCGTTCGGCGCTGGACTTCCTGGACGCGCCCAAGCGTCTCGGGTCGTTCCTGGACGGCAGGCTGATCCGCGTCCTGCTGGCCCCGGCGAAGGTCGGCGGCCGGGCCGGCATGAAGTTCCTGAACGTCGGCATGTCGATGATGACCGGTGTCCTCGGGAAGGTGCTCGGCGGGCAGTTCCTGAAGGACGTCCAGACGTTCGTGGCCGCGATGGACTCGATGTTCGGGGGGTTCCGTACCCGCGCGGACGCCACGTACAAGCTGCTCCAGGCGCCGGGGACGGCGTTCCTGGTGGTCGCGGCCCCGGAGCGGGACGCGCTGCGCGAGGCCGCGTACTTCGTGGAGCGACTGGCGGCCGAGGACATGCCGCTCGCCGGTCTGGTGCTCAACCGCGTCCACGGCAGCGGCGCCGACGGGCTGTCGGCCGAGCGCGCGCTCGCCGCCGCGGAAAATCTTGAGGATCCCCGCATTGTGGATCAGGACGGCGGGAAAGCTGGAGTTCGTAACTCCCCCGACATATACGGAAGTTCAGATTCGTCCGACACCGAAGACCCTGCCGGAGACCACGATTCCGATCCCCTGCCGTCGGCTGCCGCGACGACGTCCGAGCACGCCTCCGAACACACCTCCGGGGACGCTCCCGAGGGCGCACCCGAGGCTCCGGGCACGTCGGAGGACACGTCGGAGCGGTCCGTCGACCAGCTCGCCGCGGGCCTGCTGAGGCTCCACGCGGAGCGGATGCACCTGCTCTCCCGCGAGCAGCGCACGCGTGACCGCTTCACCGCGCGTCACCCCGAGGTGGCGGTCACCGAAGTGGCCGCGCTGCCCGGCGACGTGCACGACCTGGCGGGGCTGCGGGACATCGGGGCCCGTCTCGCGACGGGCCGGCCCGAGCTGCCCGAGCCCGGCGCCTGATCCGACCGGGGCGTCCGCTTCCGAGGAACGCCCCCGGCCGCCTCAGCCCACGGCCGCGTAGTTCTCGTAGACCTCGTCGTCGAGGGGCACGACACCGGCCCCTCGTTCGTACTCCGTACGCGCCGTCTCCAGCAGTCGGCGCCAGGAGGTCACGGTGGGCCGCCGGCGCAGCAGTGCGCGACGCTCCCGTTCCGTCATGCCTCCCCACACGCCGAACTCGACGCGGTTGTCGAGCGCGTCGGCCAGGCACTCGGTCCGCACCGGACATCCGGTGCACACCGCCTTGGCCCTGTTCTGCGCTGCTCCCTGCACGAACAGTTCGTCCGGATCGGTAGTGCGGCAGGCGGCCTGCGCACTCCAGTCGGTTACCCAGCCCATACCGGCGCCGTCCTCTCCCGAATCGAGGCTCCCCCACGGCGGCAGCGGCATATTCACCGCCGCCAGTTGAGGACGTTACGGAAGGCGGGCACAGCGCAACACCCCCTTCGGGCCCAATCTTGAATGGCCCGAACGGACTATGCGTAAGCGGCAGATCACCCGGGGGAGTGAGCGGGCGACATGCGCGTCGAACCCGGCATTCGGGTCATCCCCGGCTCACCACAACGGACACCAGGTGACACACGAGGTGGATCCGGACACGCACCCCCTGTGCTGCGGACACGCGCTCGCACACACCAATGCGCCCCCCAGCGGGGCCTCTCGGAAGAAAATCGAGCGGGTCCGGAACGATTCGGGGTCGCCGGACGTATTGATACATGGCCGCACTGCTGTGACAGTTGGGTGCAGCTTAGGCCAAGGCATATACGCGTGTCCGGCGAATGAGAACGTAGGCTGCCCCCATGCCAAAGAAGCGCTCGGGCGGTGGTCTGTCGCCAACGCAACAGGCCGCCAAGTTCCTCGGTGTCAGTGTGCTCGCAGGAGCCGTCCTGGCCGGCATCGCGTTGCCGGCCGTGGGCGCGCTGGGGCTGGCCGCCAAGGGTTCGGTGGAGAGTTTCGACGAACTCCCGGCCAACCTGAAGACTCCCCCGCTCAGCCAGCGCACCACCATCCTCGACTCCGAGGGCGGCACCATCGCCTCCGTCTACTCGCGCGACCGCACGGTGGTCGGCCTGAAGGACATCTCGCCCTACCTGCAGAAGGCGATCGTCGCCATCGAGGACTCGCGCTTCTACGAGCACGGCGCGGTCGACCTGAAGGGCGTGCTGCGCGCGCTCAACAAGAACGCCCGCAGCGGCGGGGTCTCCGAGGGCGCGTCCACCCTCACGCAGCAGTACGTCAAGAACGTCTTCGTCGAGGAGGCCGGTGACGACCCGACGAAGGTCGCCCAGGCCACCCAGCAGACCATCGGCCGCAAGATCCGCGAGCTGAAGTTCGCGATCCAGGTCGAGGAGGAGCTGGGCAAGAAGAAGATCCTCGAGAACTACCTCAACATCACCTTCTTCGGCCAGCAGGCCTACGGGGTCGAGGCGGCCGCCCAGCGGTACTTCTCCAAGCACGCCAAGGACCTCAACCTCCAGGAGTCCGCCCTCCTGGCCGGCATCGTCCAGTCGCCCAGCCGGTACGACCCGGTCAACGACGAGGCCGAGGCCGTCAAGCGGCGCAACGTGGTGCTGGCGCGCATGGCCGAGGTCGGCGACATCTCCCAGGCGGACGCCGACAAGGCCAAGGCGGCACCGCTCGGACTGAAGATCAGCAAGCCCGCGAACGGCTGCATCACGGCGACGCAGGGCGCGGGCTTCTTCTGCGACTACGTGCACGAGGTCTTCCTGAACGACCCGGTCTTCGGCAAGACCCGCAAGGACCGCGCCAAGATCTGGAACCAGGGCGGCCTGACCATCCGCACGACGCTCGATCCGCAGGCCCAGAAGTCGGTGCAGCAGTCCCTCAAGGACCACGTCTACCAGTCGGACGCCGTCGCGGCGGCGAGCACGCTGGTCGAGCCCGGCACCGGCAAGATCGTCGCGATGGGCCAGTCGAAGCCGTACGGCTACGGCAAGAACGAGACCGAGATCAACTACTCGGTCGACCACGAGTGGGGCGGATCCAACTTCGGCTTCCCGACCGGCTCGACGTTCAAGCCCTTCGTCGCGGCGGCCGCGCTCGAACAGGGGCGGCCGGCCACCCAGGTGTACTCGTCGCCGTACGAGATGCCGTATCCGGAGCCGGTGCAGACGTGCAGCGGCAAGCCCTGGCTCAACGAGGACGACGAGACCGTCCCCAACGAGAGCAAGTCCGAGGTCGGCCCGTACCCGCTGAAGGAGGCGATGGCCCTCTCGGTCAACACCTACTTCGTGCAGATGGTCGCCGACATCGGGCTGTGCCCGGTGGTGAAGATGACGGACGCCCTGCACGTCGTGCAGGGCAACGGCGAGAAGCTCCCCGAGGTGCCCGCCGTCGCCCTCGGCTCCAAGGGCATCTCCCCGCTGAGGATGGCGAGCGCGTACGCCGCCTTCGCCTCCCGGGGCATGTACTGCACGCCGGTCGCGATCGAGTCGATCACGCAGAAGATCGGCGACAAGGAGAAGTCGCTCGAGGTTCCGAAGTCGACGTGCTCCCGCGCGATGAGCGAGAAGACCGCGGACACGGTGAACACCCTGCTGCAGGGCGTGATCGACTCCGGTACGGGTAAGGCGGCCGGCCTCAGCGACCGCGCCAACGCGGGCAAGACGGGTACGACGGACGAGCGGAAGAACGCGTGGTTCGTCGGCTACACGCCGAACATGTCGGGCGCCGTCTGGGTCGGCAGTGCCACGCAGAAGGTCCAGATGCGGGACATCACGATCGGCGGCCAGTACCACGATCTGGTCTTCGGCGGCGGCGTGCCGGGTCCGATCTGGAAGGACGCCATGACCGGTGCCCTGGAGGGCAAGGAATCCCCGTCCTTCAATCTGGTCGACGTGCCGGACGTGGACACCGACAAGGACAAGAACAAGAACAAGGACAAAGACAAGGAGAAGGACAAGGACAAGGACAAGGGCCGGGGTGACGACGGCCTGATCGGCGGCCTGCTCGGCGGCGGGGGCAACGGAGGCGGCAACGGCGGCACCGAGCCGAACCCCGGCTTCTCCTTCCCGGGCGGCTTCGTCCAGGGACCGGGCAACGGCCCCGGGGGCCGCTGACGCGCGGCCCGCGCGGTGGAGCGCTCCGCGGTGCCGCGGAGCGCTCCAGGGCCCGGATCACGTCCAGGTCGTGACCCACTCCATCATCTTGTCGTAGCTGTCCCAGATGATTCCGCCGGTGGGCGTGCCCTGCCAGTCGCCGACCAGGCAGCGGAGCGTCACATGGTGGTCCTCGGCGAAGTCGAGGTTGACGTCGCGCGTGGTGCCGCTGCCGTTGCTGTTCCAGTAGTAGTACGTTCCGTAGCCGTCGACGCGGAGCTCCGCGACGATGGAGTGACCGTCGGCGTCACGGTCCTTGATGATGAGGTGCTCTCCATAGGGCCGGAACTCGCAGTAGCCGACCTGGTTCCAGCCCGTGTAGATGCCCGCGTTCGCGTCGTCGGCCTGAGCCGAGGAGGCGGCGAACCCGATCATCGTGCAGGCGGCGGCCACGGTGGCGGCCCATTTCGCCGTACGGCGCATGGTCATCTTCCTTTCGTCGTTTCCTACGGGTATCAGGCCTCGCCGAAGGCCCACGGGCCGCAGGAGTCCCAGATCACCGTCTTGCTCCCGTACTCGCCGACGCAGGCCTGGATGACGACCGGCGTTCCTTCGGGAAGCTCGAAGTCGTAGAGCGTGTTGGTGCTCTTGCCCTTGGAATTCCACAGGGTGTAGGTCTTCGGCGTGCCGGTGTTGACATCGAAGATCGCGACCGCCGAGTGGCCGTCCGCCTCCTCGTCGATGATGTTCACCTTTTCCCCGTAGTGAGTGAACGTCACCATGGACGCGTAGTAATTCTTCGCCTGCGTGTAGCAGTCCGTTCCCGCCATCGCGCTGCCGCTCAGCCCGATCGTGAGAGCCGCTGCGGCGCCCACCGTGAACGCGACCTGCTGGTATCGACGCATTATTGTCTCCATTCGACTTTCAGAATGCCGCAGCGATCATCCGGGGCGAAATCGCGACCCGCCACCCCGTGACTGCGGCACGGAGCATGAATTGACGGGCGGAATTCAGTCGGCCCGTTCAGGCCACCCGGTCCTCGCGAACCATGTCCGGCCCGGTCCCGACGGACCCGTGGAAGCCGGCCCCGGACGGCAGCAGGCCGAGCTCGTGCGCGCGGGCGCCCAGTGCCACACGCCCCTTGACGTGCCATCGGAGCATGAGGCCCCGCATCTTCCGCTGGACCGTCCGGTGTCCCAGTCCCAGGCGCCGGCCGATGGCCGCCTCGCCCAGCCCTTCGAACAGCAGACGAAGAATGCGCAGCTCGACCTCAGTGATAACCGCTGGATGATTCATACGCGATTCCCCCATGAGCACGTCACACCCGTTCACCCACTGGTGATCCTAGGTGGCTCACAGCTTCCGTCGACAGCCGCACAAAGTCGACCATGCACACCAACCGTGCATTTAGGGTGGCGTAATTACGCCAGACCCCGGGGAATACGCCGGGCCGGTTTGACGTCTTTGCGACAGAAGTGGCCCTTTGGTCATGGAATGGCGCGATACGACTGAATGGGCAACAGATATCGGGAGATCAGGGAATCAGGAAGGCGATAAAGAGGCCGAGCGGTAGAAAGATACCGGCTGCGGCCATTGCCCACCCTGTCCTCCACGAGGTCTTTTCCCCAACTTTGACGCACAGCCATGTCATCGGGAGCAGGTAGAGGAACAGTGGAACGGAGACGAAGAACAGCAGGCCGGCACCCATGGCATCTCCTCGCGTTCCACGGGGGCCGTCGTCGTCCGGCGGCCCCCGTGGTCCGTCGCCCTACGGCGTGATGTTGTCGACGAAGCCTACGCTCGGCTCGTCACAGTGGACGACGCCGCCCGGGTTGTGCCCCGGCCCGTCGCCGATGACCGGCACCGGCGGGTCGATGCCCCAGGGGTTGCCGCCGCTGCCGCGGTCGAACGCGTCGCACATGCCGTACGCGTGGCCGTTCCCGATCGGCAGGTTGGAGAAGTTCTTCCAGTCGCCCAGCTTGATCCTCTGGTTGGACGGCCGGCCGAGGTTGTCGGTCATCCTGTCGTCGATGTAGAGGTACAGGTCGGGCATGTAGCTCTGGAAGACGATGCCGTTCGGCGGGACCGCGTCACGGTTCTCGGTCTTGTGCGTCGGCTTGACGGTGCCGTCCGCGCAGAACGCCGCCGCGATGTCCTGCCAGATCGGCGGCGCGTTGCCGATCACGCTGCCGAACGCGTTGTTGCTCCCGTCGTTCTTGAAGAACATCGAGTAGATGTCCCCGGCGAAGTTCTGGATCATGATGTTCGTCTCCGGGTGCGCCTTGACCTTGTCGACCCACGCCTTGACGTTGTCGTTGATGTACTTGTGGGCGATCATCGGCCGGTACCCGTGGACGCCGCCGCCGATCGCGCGGACGTCCACGCAGGTCTGGTCCCCGTTCAGACGGGCCCCGCGGAAGTGCGGGAAGTAGACCTGTCCCGGCGTGTTCCCGTCGGCGTACGGGTGTGCCCGCTCGTCGTGACCGTACTCGAGCGCGTTCTCGGTGGTGTAGTCGATGTCGGGCCGCGTGATGCCGTAGTCCGCCTCGATCGCCTCGATGATGTCCGTCACGAAGTGCGGCAGGTGGGCGTTGCCGATCCGGAGCTTGTACCCCGCCCCCTCGCTCCCGGAAATGATCTTCCCGGTGGAGTCGTCGACGATGAAGCTGACCTCGATATCACTCTTGATCTTGTAGCTGTCCTCGCCCTTCAGCGCTTCGCTGGCGGGCTTCGACGGGTCCGGCCGCTGGTTGGCCATCGCCATCCACCACGGGATCGACTTGTCCGGTGCCGAGCCGTCCGCGCGCGGGGTGTACCCGCCGGCCTTGATCTCCTGGTACCACTTCTCGGCCGCGTCGTAGGTCTGCTGGCCGCTGCACTCGCCCACGGGCACGACGGTCGGGCAGCGGGCGGCGCCGGTGATGCCCACCGTGTCGGCGCCGGGGTTGTCCCAGCGCGGCCCCTTGTACGCCAGGCCCATCGCCCAGTCGTACAGGGTCTTCATGGTGCGCAGTGGCGTGTTGAGCTCCTCCGGCATGTCGGAGTTGAGGTCCTGGTTGGGGTCGAAGATCGCCGCCGCCGTCAGGGTGCGCTCGACGAACCGGCCGTTGATCGGCTGGACCGCGACGGCGTCGTAGGCGACGTCCTTGTCCCCCGTGCCGTCCTGCGCGATGGTCGACAGCGTCACCTTGGGCTTGCCGTTGAACATGAACGCGCCCAGCGCCACCCAGCGGTTCTTGCTGCCGTTCTGGTCCAGGACGCGGGTCTTGACGCCCTTGGCGGTGTGGATCTTGTACACGGCGTACTTCTCCTGGGCGCCGTGGTCGGGCAGGTGCACCCAGATCTTCGCGGGCCCGTCGACGCTCTGGCCGAGCGTCCAGGTACCCGTGATCTTCAGCCGCTCGCCCTTGGCGTCGTCGGCGCGCGAGTGGCCGAAGTAGAAGTGACCGCCGAAACCGGCGCCGAGCTGATGCAGGTCGACCTTGGCGGGCCACACCGCGGAGATGGTTTTCCCGTCATGGGCCAGGCCCGCCTCGCCGTCGCCGAAGTCGAGGGAGAAGGTGCCCTCGTTCGACCAGTCGCTGTTGGAGCAGCCCGGCCGTACGGAGGGCGTGCCCCCCGCCACGTCGTCGATGATCATTGCCCCCGAGGGCAGGCCGGAGCGGCTGCAGTTGGGCGGATAGGCGGTGCCGTCGGCCTGTTCGGCGTCGTAGTCCGGCGAGGGAAAGCGGAAGAACTCGTTGCCGCATGCGTAGTCGCAGTCCGTCTTCCACTGCACCGACTGGTGGTACCAGCACTTGAAGTCGTCGCGGGTGCACGGTCCCTGGCCGGGCTCGTTGGCGGCGCCGTCACCGATCTTGGACGGCTCGCACCAGTTGTAGGGGCCGCAGAACAGGTCCTCCGGCGGCTTCACGCGGGCGCGGTTGTACTTCGCGGACCCCTCGATGGTCGCGTCACCCGCGGAGCCGTTCCACCAGGCGGCGCGGAACGCCGGCACCATCGTGCCCGGCGACTCCAGGAACGCGGGCGGGTGGGCGGCGAAGCCGAGCACCTTCTCGGGGTAGGGCCAGTGCTGCGGGCGTGCGGCGTCCGCGGCGTCCTCGTTGCCGAGGTTGTCCTCCATGAACGGCGTACGGCCCGCGTCCCACTCGGGGTTGGCCGGGTTGTTGGCCCAGCCCACGCCCCAGGGCTCGTTGCCGTTGACGTTCTCGTAGAACCCCGAGTTGTAGGCCCACAGCGCGAAGAACCAGTTCTCCAGCTTCGTCGGGTCGCCGTCGTGCACGACCAGCCCGGCCCGCTTGGTCTGGTTCCACTTGGAGACCAGGATCTCCAGACCGGCGGCCACGTTCGCCGCGTAGTCCAGGGCGACCGCGCGCTGCTCGTCGTACGGGAGGGCGGCGCCGCCCTTGCCGTGCTCGCGCCCGGCCAGCCGCATGTGGTCGGTGACCTGGGTGATGCCGTAGCCGCAGTCGGCCTCGGACCAGTCCACGTCCCAGTCGTTGTCGCTGTTGCCGTCGTAGTAGTCGATGCCGTAGTAGTTGCCGATCAGCGGGTTCCCGGTCACCCCGGGGACGGCCGACCGGGCCGCCTGCCACATGTTCGACTCCTGCGTGGTGACGCCCAGCATCACCTGCGCCGGGACCCGGCCGCCGCCGTCCAGCTGGTAGTCCGAGAAGAGGCTCTGCGGCGAGTACGCCGGCATGCCGAGGTTCTTCCAGTTGGCCGGGCGGGAGGCACCGATGTTCAGCTTCCCGGTGATCGCCTTGTTGACCGCCCACTCCACCTGACGCGGCTTCGGCTGCATCGCCTGGTTGCGCGGATCGTTGCGCGGCACGGAACACGTGCGCTCCGACTCCACGATCTCCGTACGCGTCCCCGTCACATCGCCCGGGTCCGCGGCCGCGGCGTCGACCGCCCGCATCCCGGCCGTCTGCGTGCTCGTGCCGCTCCTGCCGCCCTTCGCGCCGGGCGCCTTGCCCGCCGTGCCGAGGAGGGGCGACGGCTCGCGGGACGTCTCCCACCGCGGCGACGTGGACTTGAGGGGCGTCACGGTGAAGCCGGTCTTCGCGCCGGAGTCACGGACCGTCGCGGTGATGTCGACCGGCCGGGCGTCGAGGGCCGACTCCGGCTGGAGGTACTTCGGGGAGCCCTTGCCGTCCGCCCACACCGTCCGCTGGACGATCATGGCGCCCGTGGTGGAGACCGTGGCGTCCTTCGACGCGCCGGCCAGGTGGGTGACGGTCTTCGGGAGGCTCTTCGCGGCCTTGACGCCACCGGTGAGGTAGACCTGACCGCCGCGCCGGGTCAGACCGGTGTCGGCGAGCGGTCCGGAACCGAGCTGGGCCACCTTGTTCCCGGCCCAGCGGCGCACGAGCGCCGTCTCCTGGGTCTTCAGGCTGTCGCGCTGCACGCGCTCCAGGAAGACGTACCCGCCGGCGCCGTCCTTGCTGATGCGGTACGGCACCGTGCCCGTGGTGGCGAGCTTCTTCTTCCGGCCCTCGGCGTCGACCTCGACGAGCGTGCGCCCGGAGGCCGCGGCGATCTTCCCGCCGCCGGCCGGCACCGAGGAGGTGAGCTGCCCGTCCACCACGACGGGACGGCTCACCGTGCCGGTCGCCGCGTCCACGCGGATCAGCCGTGTCTGCTTCTTGTCCTCACCCGGGGACTGCGTCAGCACGGCCTCCTCACCGGTGCCGCACCCCGGGTTGTAGTACGACAGCGACGCGTTGACCTTCAGTTTGGTCACCGCGCCGGTGACCAGGTCGACCACGGCGGTGAAACCACCGCGCGCCATCAGTGCCGGGTCGTTGGTGAAGGTGCGCGGGGCGTAGACGACCACGGCGCGCTTGCCGGAGCCGGTGACGCACACGTTGCCGATCCACTGGTCGGCGTCGAAGCCGGGCTCGGCCAGCGAGGCCAGCGTCTGCCACGCGTACCCGCTCTTCTCCGTGGCGGTCAGCAGGTGGAAGCCCTGGGCGTCGCCGGTGCTGGTCCAGGCGATGTCGGCCGACTTCAGGTAGTCGTCGCCGAGCACCTCCGCACGGTCCTCGCCGGGCACCGAGTCCGGTGCAGGGGCGGCGGCCGGTGCGGACTCGCGGGGCGCGGGCTCGTCGGCCCAGGCGACGCTCTGCAGCAGACCCGCCAGCAGTCCGCCGGCCGTCAGCAGCGCCAGCGGTGCTCTGACGCGTCTGCGTCCGCCGGATCGTGGGGCAGGTCCCGTACGAGACCTGCCGTGATCGCGTACTGTCAACGATTCGTCCTTTCCGTGCTGGGCATGACTGAAGGAAATGGACATACGTCGACGCGAAAAGCGGCCGTCACGCTGCTTTCCGCGTCGTCGAATTCAGAAGGACGTCTTCAGGACGCCTTCAGGACACCCTCTCGGGGAATTTCAGCCACAGTGGACGTTCTGCCACTGGTCGCCGACGATTTTGTTGTACGCCGGGTCGGCGACCCAGCCGGAGAGGGTGATGCACTTGCCGTTGGAATTGGTGACCGTGGCGGGACCGGCGTACTGGGTGAAGTAGCCCTCGTCCTTGTCGCTGTCGCCGCTGTGCCACAGCTTGACGTCCATGTAGTGCCGCTGACCTGCGTACTTCTTGGTCATGTTGATGACACAGTTGGTCCCGCCGTTGGCGCTGGAGTAGTAGAGGTAGATCGATCCCCACGTACTCCCGTTCTCGTCCTTGATGTTGTACGTGTCGATCTGCGAACCCGGGCATCCGTAAGCCTCGGCGGCAGCCGACGCCGAAGGGGCGGCCACGAGATTGAGTCCGGCCGCGACGAGAAGGCCGGACAGGAGCGCGGCGGTTCTGCGCATGGTGATATCCCCACTTGTGTCGATCGGGCACGACTGGTCACACACGTTCCGTGCACAATTCGATCAGGATCGACAATGCGGCTCAACCGTCGACGGGAAATCGGCGTCATTACGCCAGGGGAAGAAGACGGGAGCAATCGACAGACAGGAGAAACAGGGGGAACAGGGGGAACAGGAAAAGCGGCCCGGAATGTGACACGGAGGGAACAGAGCACACAAAGCACCGCGCCTGCCCCGGGGATCCGGAAGACCGGACCCAGGACAGGCGCAGGGACGAGGCGGGCGGCACGCAGGGACGGGGCGCGCGGCTCTTCTCAGCCGGCGGCAGCTTCTGGACCTCAGCCGGCCAGCAGCTTCTTGACCGCGGCGGCGACCCGGCCGCCCTCGGCCTGCCCGGCCACCTTCGGGTTCACGATCTTCATGACGGCGCCCATGGCCCGCGGCCCCTCGGCACCGCCCGCCTTCGCCTCCTCGACGGCCTGGGCGACGATCGCGTTCAGCTCGTCGTCCGACAGCTGCTTGGGCAGGTACGCGGCGAGCACCTCGCCCTCCGCCTTCTCCCGCTCGGCCTGCTCGGGGCGGCCGCCCTGGGCGAAGGCGTCGGCGGCCTCACGGCGCTTCTTCGCCTCGCGGGTGATCACCTTCTGCACCTCGTCGTCGGAGAGCTCCCGCTTCTCCTTCCCCGCGACCTCCTCCTTGGTGATCGCGGCGAGCGTCAGCCGGAGCGTCGAGGAGCGGAGCTCGTCGCGCTCCTTGATCGCGGCGTTGAGGTCGTCGTGCAGCTTCGACTTGAGCGTGGTCATGGGGGCGATTGTCGCAGGTGCGGCGGGAAGGACGCCCGTTGATTTACGGGAGCCCGCGAGGAGTCCCCGCGCGGTCGGCTCCGGCCCCCGCTTCTGACACGATGGACGTATGCGCGCGCGATACGGAGTACCCCTGGGAATCACGGCGGTCGGTGCCGCCGGCCTGGTCTACGCGGCGGGTTTCGAAGCCCGTTCCTTCCGTCTCCGACGGGTGACGATCCCCGTCCTGCCCTCCGGGATGCGTCCCCTGCGCGTGCTCCAGGTGTCCGACATCCACATGGTCGGCGGCCAGCGCAAGAAGCAGCGCTGGCTGCGCTCGCTGGCCGGACTTCGCCCCGACTTCGTGATCAACACCGGCGACAACCTGTCCGACCCGGAGGGCGTCCCGGAGACGCTGGACGCGCTGGGCCCGCTGATGGAGTTCCCGGGCGCGTACGTCTTCGGCTCCAACGACTACTACGGCCCCAAGCTCCGCAACCCCGCCCGGTACCTGGTCGAGAAGGTCCAGGGCCGTCACGGCCTCAACGGCAACGAGCCCGCCGTCGGCGCCGTCCACAACCCGTGGGAGGACCTGCGGGACGGCTTCGACGAGGCGGGCTGGCAGAACCTCACGAACACGCGCGGCACGCTGAAGGTCGAGGGGGTGTCGATCGAGCTGACCGGCCTCGACGACCCGCACATCAAGCGGGACCGGTACGCGGAGGTGGCGGGCGGACCGTCGGACACGGCGGACTTCTCGATGGGCGTGGTCCACGCGCCCTACCTGCGCGTCCTCGACTCCTTCACGGCGGACGGCTACCCCCTGATCCTCGCCGGCCACACCCACGGCGGCCAGCTGTGCATCCCCTTCTACGGTGCGCTGGTCACCAACTGCGACCTGGACACGGACCGCGTGAAGGGCCTGTCCGCGCACACGGCCGAGGGCCGCACGGCCTACCTCCACGTGTCGGCGGGCTGCGGCACCAACCGCTACACCCCCGTGCGCTTCGCCTGCCCGCCGGAGGCGACGCTGCTGACCCTGGTGGGGCGCGAGCAGCGGGGGTAACCCACTCGGCCCACCCGCATGGTCCGGTATGTCCGGCCTTCCTAACGTGAGGCCATGACAGCTCCGATACCCAGGGACATCCCGGACCTGCCCGCGATCCCGCGCCCGCCCGGACTGCTGCCCTCACCGGTCCCGGCGAGCGCGGTCCTGCCGCCGGTCCGGCGCCCGTCGGCCGCCGCCCTCCGTCTGTTCACCGCGCTGCTGGCACTGACCGGCGCGGCGCTCGAGCTGACCCTCGGCGGCCCGGCCCTCCGGGCCCTGAGCCAGATCGCGGTCCAGAGCAGCGTCCTGCTGGCACTGGTCATGCTCGCCTCGGCCCGCCGCGCCTGGTCCGCCGGGCGCCCCCTGTCCGGCGCCCTGACGGGCGCGGCGCTGCTCTACTCCGTCGTCGCCGGCCTGGTGCACCACCTGCTCCTGGCCGACGCGGCGAGCCCGTCCGCCCCGAGCGGGCACTCCGTCGCCTTCCACCTCATGTGCACGGCGGCACCGGCCGCCGCGGTCCTGGACTGGCTCCTGCTCACCGGCCCCGGCCGCCTGCACCTGCGCCAGACCGCCGCGTGGCTCCTGTACCCCCTGGCCTACCTGGGCTTCTCCCTGGCCCGCGGCGAGCTCCTCCTCCCCGGCGCCGAGGGCCGCTACCTCTACCCCTTCCTCGACGTCGACCGGCACGGCTACAAGGGCGTCCTCGGCAACGCCCTCCTCCTGGGCCTCGCCCTCTACGCCCTGGCCGTCCTCCTCGTGGCCCTGGACCACATCCGCCCGGACCCCCTCCGTCGCCGCTGGTAAACCCGATTTCGTGTCCGGGCGCCGGTGGGCTAAAGTAAACGACGTCGCCGCGACGAGCAGCGACAATCGGGGTGTGGCGCAGCTTGGTAGCGCGCTTCGTTCGGGACGAAGAGGTCGTGGGTTCAAATCCCGCCACCCCGACAGAGAAGTACCAGGTCAGGGGCCTGATCCGCAGTGCGGGTCGGGCCCCTGGGTGGTTCCAGAGATCGGACGGGGAGCCGCTTGGAAGGCGGACCACGAACTCGGCTCCCAGACGGCTCGCCGTTTTCTCCCACGAGATCAACACCTGACGCATCAGGAAACCGTCAAACTCAGGTGCGGGTGAGGCTCGCCATAGCGTGAGACAGACGATAACGAGGAAGCCATCCGCAGGTCTCTCCTCATCCGAGCCGGCACCCTCCCAGGGTTCTTGGCCGTGCGGCCAGCAGCGAGGCCGAATGGCTCACTGAGGTTCAACCTCGGGAGTGGACACCAAGCTTCATGCGACGAGTGACAGCGTAGGCGACAAGGTCAGTTGTTGTTCGAACTCGGCTGGTGTGAGGTAGCCGAGGGCGGAGTGGCGGCGGCGTCGGTTGTAGTAGGTGAGCCAGCGGAACAGCTCAAGGCGTGTCTGGGCCTTCGAGGTGAGGCGTCGCCCGTGGAGCAACTCGCGCTTCAGGCCCTGGAAGAACGATTCGGCCAGGGCGTTGTCGTAGCTCGTCCCGACGCGCCCCATGCTGCGGCGGATGCCGTGCCGACGGCAGACTTCGACGAAGGCCCGGCTGACGTTCTGGGCGCCCCTGTCCGTGTGAAAGACGACACCGTCGACCCGGCCGCCGCGGGCGGCGACCGCCATCTCCAGTGCGTCCGTGACGAGCTGGGTGCGCATGTGGTCAGCAATGGACCAGCCGATCACGCGGCGCGAGCAGATATCGATGACCGTCGCCAGGAACATCCACGACGAGCCGACAGCGACATAGGTGATGTCGCCGCACCACCTGGTGTTCAGCGCCGTGGCCGTGAAATCACGCATCACCAGGTCCGGTGCGGGCGGAGTCGTCTTGTCCGCGATCGTGGTCCGCTTCTTCCGGCGCAGATGACGGCCGACGATGTGGTTCACCCGCATCAGCCGGGCCACCCGCTTGCGGTTGATCTTGCGGCCGCGAGCCCGGAGTTCGGCATGGATGCGCGGGGCGCCGTAGGCGCCGTGGTGCTCGGCGTGGATCTGCCGGATCTCAGCGACCGCGGTGGCCTGCTCGGCCTGACGCGCGGCGCGGGCCTGCGCGGTGGCCTGATGCCGGTAGTAGCCGGACCTCGAGACGCCCATGACCCGGCAGATCCGCTGCACGCCGAAGGCGGCGCGATGGTCGGAGATGAAGTCCCAGCGGTCGGGGCTCACTTCACCTCCCGAGCGAAATAGGCGGCTGCCCGGCGCAGGATCTCCCGCTCCAGCTGCCACTCCTTCTCCGCCTTCAGCAACCGCTGGTTCTCCGCCCGCAGCCGGGCCAGCTCCTCGGCCGGGCTGAGCGCGGTGCCACCCGGCGGCCCGGGCGCAGGCCAGCCGGCGTCCTTGCGGACCCACGTACGCAGCGTCTCTCCGGTGATCCCGAGATCCGCGGCCACCGCCGCGTACGTCCGCTTACCGCCCGACGCGCGATACAGCGCGACAGCATCCTTCCGGAACTCCTCCGGATACGGAGACTTCCGTCCCACCTGGACATCCCTCCCTGGACCATCAAGATCCATTGTCAGGGTGTCTGCTCCAAAGGGTCAGCCTCAGCCGGCTTCGTCACCCGTTTCGAGGTCGAGTCGGAGTTCTTGAGTCGGCACCCCGTCCAACAGGTCGGCGGGCGGGCGATCCTCGAACTCTGGGTTCCGGCCGAGGAACTGGACGACTTCAACGCCCACCTCGTCGGCTAGATCCAGGTGGTCCACGAGTTCCGCCGAGGCGGGCAGGGTGGCCGGCAGGGCGCCCTCCGGCGTTCCCTGTCTCAGCCCTTAAGGTCGATCATGCGAGCCGGCTGCCCGGTGGTGCGGGCGATGGTTTCGAAGTCGCGGTCGTAGTGCAGCAGCGTGAGTCCCGCTTCTTCCGCGGCCGCGGCCACGAGCAGGTCGACGGCCCCGGCACTGCGGTGCTCGCCCTTGGCGGTGAGCTCACGCTGGACGACACGGGCACGCCGGTAGATACCGTCGGGCATGGGGCACCAGGTGAACTGGTTCAGCCGTTCCTGGATGGCCTCGCGGTCCTTCTCGGAACGTGCGGAGTAGAGGACTTCCAGTTCGGTGAGGTCGCACAGGGCGACCAGACCGGCGCCCATCCTCTGTTCCCACCCTTCGGTCGCCTGACGCAGCAGGACGCGAGCCAGGGCCGACGTATCGATGAGGTAGTCCGCAACGCTCACCGGGCAAAACCACCTCGGTAGTTGCGCTTGTCCAGGAGGAGCTCGACGGCGAGGGCGCCTTCATCCGCGAGATCCTGCAGCTCGCGCAGGGCGCGCAAGCGACGGTTACGCGCGACGACCTCACGTAGGGCGGTGTTGATGGTGTCCCGTTTTGTGGAAGTGCCCAGCTCCTTCGCTGCGGCTTCCAACGCGTCGTCGTCGAGATCGATGACGGTTCTGCTCATGAACCCACCTCCGTATACATCAGTCAGTGTATCATGATACATGATCGAATGTATCATGCAGGAGGATCGGGGCCAGGTTTGACGCCTGCGAACCGACGAGCACCCCGCGAGCAGCAGGGACAGGCCAGGACTCAGCTCGATCTACGTCGCGGCGGAGCGCAGAGCGCACCCCGTATCGGCGGGGGACTCCGAGATCCCCGCCGTACGACTCCGGGAGCCGTTCGGGAGCCGATCTGCTCCCCAGGCCCTCCCCACACCTCGCGAGACCCCTCGACGCCAAGGACCTGACCAGCGGAAATGCCAGACCGGCAGGTCTCGGGCTCGCCCGAACCTCATTCGGGACGAAGAGGTCGTGGGTTCAAATCCCGCCACCCCGACAGTGAAGTACCAGGTCCTCAACCTACTCACGCGAGTAGGTTGAGGACCTGCTTCGTTTGCGTGTCCCTTTGCGTGACTATCGATTCCCCCGTGTCTACAGCCGCTGCGGATCAGCGCAGAAGATCCCGTTCACGACCACGGCACCGGCCTGGATCACGGGCCGGATCCGCTTCCGGTAGACCTCCTCGGTCACGACCGTCCCCGAGTGCCCGACGAACCGGGAGATCGCTTCCAGCGGAACGCCACGGTCGGACAGCAGGGACACGAAGCCGTGCCGGAGCTTCCGGGGCGTCCACTCGTCGGCGTTGATCGGCCTAAGGCAACCGAATCGCTCGCACACGCCTGCCCGGGGGATTGCCGCAGTGCTCAGCAGTGCTCAGGCTCCACGGCCAGCCACAGTTCGGCGTCGACCTCGGTCTTCTGCGGCGACAGGCGGGTGCGCAGGATCTCAGGGCCGGTGCGGGTGCGGTACGGGTTCGACGGGAACCACTCGGTGAACACGTCCCGCCACAGCTCCTGGATGGCGTGCGGCGCCGGCCCGGAGGTGGTGAAGACCGCCCAGGTGCCGGCCGGGACCGCCAACGTGGTCGTGCCCTCCGGAGCGGCCGCGGAGGTGATCACGCCGTGGTGGTAGTCGAGGACGGTGCCCTCGGCGCGGCTGGGGTCCATGTCGTCGCAGACCGAGACGATGCCGTGCGGCTCCTGGTCCGAGAGCTTCTCCAGGCGCTCCAGGGTCCGCGGGTCGATCCCACGGACAAAGTCCATGATCGCCTGGTTCGGCCCCGCATGCACCAGCGGTACCCGGGTCTTGAGCCCGACGACGGTGAAGTCCGCCTTGTCCACAACGCGGTACCGCATACTGCTGCTCCCCTCAACGGTGAGGCGGAAGGCCATCCGGGACTGGGAGGTGAGCGCGGCGCCGGTACGCCGGGCCTCGCCGGGTCCGATGCCGTGCATGGCACGGAACGCCCGCGCGAACGCCTCGCCGGAGCCGTAGCCGTAGCGCACAGCGATCTCCAGCAGCGTCTCACGTCCCGCGAGCACCTCGGCGCCCGCGAGGGTGAGCCGGCGGCGCCGGACGTACTCCGACAGCGGCATTCCCGCGAGCGCGGAGAACATCCGGCGCAGGTGGTGCTCCGAGGTGGCCGCGATGCGTGCCAGTTCCTCCACGTCGAGGTCCTGGTCGAGACGGCCCTCGATGTGCTCCATGGCCTGGTTCAGCCGCTCCAGCATGCCCGGCCTCCCTTCTCTTTCCGCTTCTCACGATCACCTTGCCGGTGATGGTCGTGAAGCATGTCTATCCGGCGCTGCGGTCGGTGCCGTCTCCGTCCGGACCGGGGGTGTCCTGTCCCAGGCCGCGGCGGATCGCGATCTCCACGGGTGAGTACGCGCCGTCGGCCCGCTCCAGTTCGTACGGTGCCGCCGGCATCAGCGGCGGCTGCGCCATGAAGCGCGGCCGCACCCCATGGTGCGGTTGCGCCGCGTGCACCAGGAACGGATGGCACAGGAAGACGTCGCCCGGGGACCCGGTCGCAAGGGCGAGTGGCCGGTGGTCGGACGCCGCCACCAGATCGGGGGCGAGGGTCAGCCCGCTCGCCCCGTCCTCCCCGTACTTCTCAAGGACCTTCGGCACGTCGAGGTGCGAGCCGACCCGGATCCGGGTCGGGGCGTCCTGTTCACCGACCTCGCTGAACAGGAACAGCATCAGCAGCGCCCGGCCCTGGGAGCGCAGATTGGTGAAGTACCAGCTCTCGCCCTCCGGCAGATAGCTCCCCTCGATGTGCCAGCCCGCGTCGTCCGGCTCCTCCTCGTGCGGGAAGCGCAGCGGGAACGTGCCCAGCGAGTAGCGCGGCTCCCAGCGTCCCGCGCCGACGAGCAGGTCGTACGCGCGGTGCAGGGACGGGGAGTTGGGCGCGGCGGCGAACGGCCCCTGCGCCATGTCGGCCACCCAGTGCACGGGCTGCGTCCACGTCGACGGGTCGTCCGGGTCGCAGCCCGTCTCCCGCCACAGCAGCCGCGCGCAGTGTGCGGCCACGCGCGGCGCGACAGCGCCCTCCAACTTCACGAAGCCGTCGCGGAGGAAACGGGATACCAAGGTCGTGTCGTCCATGCCCCCAGCGTGGAGCGACACCTGTCCCGATCACCCGACATTCCCCGCACCGCCTCTGTCGGGTGATCACCGGACTGACGTCGCTCCGCGTACCGCTTGGCCACCGACGGGTCCTCGGTGCCGAGCTGCACGGCCAGGTGCTCGACCACCGACCACATCACCACCGCCCGGCTCGCCCTGGCACAGCTGCCCAAGCGCTACCGGCGAGGCCGGCGGACGCTGATCCACACGGACTCCGCCGGCGGCACCCACGACTTCGTGTCCTGGCTCGTCAGGCGAGGACGATGGCTGTCCTACTCGGTCGGCATGACGGTCACCGAGGCGATCCATGAGCACGTTTGGACGATGACCGACGTCGACGGTTACCGACACTTCAGCAGAAAGTCGGGGCGTTGATCGATGATGCGGCCGCTGGTCGAGCCCACCTGTGATGAGTTGTGGCCGTACTGGCGAGTGGCAGGCCATGGTGGCCGGATCGCTCCCTTGTGTCCCCTTCGTGCACGTGTCACACGGTTGGATACGGGGTGGCTGGCGTACGCCCTCACGGCTGTCTCCGCTCGGCCGTGTACCGGGTGTTCGGGTGGGCGAGCAGGTGACGTGGGTCCGCCGCGCGCGTGATGGCCGTCTCGACGGCCGTGATCCGGTCCGCGAGGAGTCCGAGTGCCGCCACGGCTCGCGTGAGGGGGTCGTCCTCCGGGCCGCCGAGGGTCCGGGCACGGACGTACGCCGCCTTCACCTCCGCCCAGCGGGCCGCCTGGTCGGCGGTGAGGGTGCCGCGCAGTTCGGCCAGTTTCAGCAGGTTGGTCTCGGCGCCCGTCGTCAGGGTCTGGGCCTCGGCCCGGTAGTGGTCGTCGATCAGGGCCGTCAGCTCGGTGTCGTTCATGACCGGCCGGACGCGCTGGGCGATCTTGTTCATGTTCCGGTAGGAGCCCTGGAGCTGGAAGGGCGGTTCGGTGCGGGTCGCGTCCGACCGGGCGGCCGAGGCGATGTAGGCCGCGTTGACCGCCAGGACCGTCTCCCGGACGGTCAGCAGGTGCCGCAGGACCGCCAGGATCCGCTCCAGCTCGGCAGGCGCGTACGGGTGGGTCAGCCGGTCGGCTCCGGCTGTCGGATCGCCCTGGGCGAGGCGGACCAGCAGGTCGAGGTCGGCGCGGTCGCGGGCGGCGAGCGGGGCGAGGACGGGGTTCGCGGTGAGCGCGTTCTCGATGAAGCTCAGGGCGAAGTGGTCCTGCTTGCCGGTCAGGACGTCGCCGAGGTTCCACACGTCGGCACGGTTGGCGAGCATGTCCGGCACCCGGAAGCGGCTGCCGGACTCGGTGTACGGGTTGCCGGCCATGCAGACCGCGAACCGCTTGCCGCGCAGGTCGTAGGTGCGCGGTTCGCCGTCGCGGACGCCGTCGATGCGGCGGGTGGCGTCGCACAGCGGGATGAACTTCTGGAGCAGTTCCGGTGAGGTGTGCTGGATGTCGTCCAGGTGGAGGAGGGTGTTGTTGCCCGCCTCCAGCGCGAAGTTGATCTTCTCCACCTCCTGGCGGGCGGTGGCGTTCGGGGCCTCGGCGGGGTCCAGCGAGGTGACCGCGTGGCCGAGCGCCGGGCCGCTGACCTTCACCAGCATCAGGCCGAGGCGGTCGGCCACGTACTCCATGAGGGTCGTCTTGCCGTAGCCGGGTGGGGAGAGGAGGAGCAGCAGGCCGCCGGTGTCGGTGCGCCTGGTGTCGCCCGTGGTGCCCAGCTGCTTGGCCAGGCTGTCGCCGATGAGCGGCAGGTAGACCTCGTCCACGAGCCGGTTGCGGACGAAGGAGGACATGACGCGGGGGCGGTGGCCGTCCAGGCGCAGGCGGGCGCGTTCGGCGGCCACGAGGGCGGTGCGCCGCTGCTGGTAGGCGCGGTGGGCGGGCACCTCCTGCTCCGCGAAGCGTGCCGTTCGGGCGAGGAACTCGTCCAGACGCAGGGACAGTCGGCGGTCGGTGATGCGGGGGTGCGTGCCCAGCAGGCCCTGGACCGTCGTCGTGAGCGGGGCGTCGCCGTCGTAGCGCGGCAGGTCCGGGCAGAGTTCGGCCGCCACGGCCTCGGCCAGATCGCCCGGGGCGACCTCCGTGCCGGTGGCCGCCGCGTACGAGGACAGCCACGCCTCGGCCAGTTGGCGGCGGGCCGCGAGGTCGTCGAGTGCGGTCAGGTCGTCGGCGTAGGCGCTCGTTCCGGCCGTGCGGCGGAAGCTGTCCAGCAGGGTGCGGGTGCTCGCGTTGAGGACGAAGCCGTCGGGGGCGGTCGTCAGCTCCTCGAAGAGGTAGGAGGCGGCGGCCTCCGCGTGCTCCCCGCCGATCTCCTCCGCCAGCTCCCGTTCCAGGTCGGCGATCGCGGGTGCGAGCCCGAACGTGTCCCGGGCGCGGGCCAGTGAGCGTGCGCGCCTGGTCCAGGTCTGGCGTGTCCCGGAGGTGGTGCCGTGGGTCCAGAAGAGCTGGGCGGCGGCGCGGGCGGCGGGTTCGTGGCGCAGGGCACCGGCCCCCTCGTACAGGGGCAGGAGCGCGGTGAGGACGAGCGTCGCGTCGTGGTCGTGGACGCCGGTCTCGTAGCCCTCGTCGTACGCCTCCCGTGCCGCTGTGCGTACCAGGTCCGGGAGGTCTTCGGCCGCCGCGAGGGCGGCCGGGCCGTGTGCGCGCAGCAGGCGGGCGGCCAGGTACTCGGCGCGGTAGACCTCTGGTGACTCCGAGGGCAGCGTGCGGTGCCAGTACGCGCGCGTGGCCGCGAAGCCGGGATCGGTGACCGGGGCGCGGTAGTCGGTGCCGGTGACCGCGAAGGCGAGGCCGTCGCCGTCCGGGAGCAGGGTGAGGTCGAGGGGCTGGGTGTTGACGGCGAAGCGGTGGGCGCCCAGGCGGAGGGTGCGGCCGTCGTCGGCGTACAGGTCGGTGCGGTCGCGCAGGGCGCGGCCGGCTTCCTGGCGGGCGGACTTCAGGCGGCCGTCGAGTTCCTCGGCCCGTCCGCTCTCGCCGAGGACGCGCAGGTCGTCGGCGGTGCGGCGGACCTTGGTCACCATGGGGTCGGAGGCGAAGAAGGTGGCGATCGCGTCGGTGTCGGCGAGGGCGGCGCAGCGTCGGCCGATCGTCTCCAGGATGCGGTCGGCCGAGGCGGCGAGTCGCTCGGCGCGGCGGGCGCGGGCGTCGGTGAGGGACTGCTTGCGGGCGGCGAAGGCGTCGTAGACCTCGGTGCGCTTGTCGGCGAGCGCGCCGAGGAAGTCGTCGGACTCCGCGAAGCGGGACTCCAGGTCCTCCAGTCTGCTCAGGAGCCGGGCGAGCTGGTCGTCGCACGCCTGCGGGGTGTCCGCGGCGGCGAGGGCCGCGGTGACGGCCTGCCCGAGCAGCGCGCTCTCGGCGGCGAACTCGGCCCGGCCTTCGCGGTCGGCCAGTGCGCGGCGGCGGGCGTCGAGGGTGGCACGGGCCCGGTTGACGCCGGCCAGCACCCCGGCGATGCGCTCCAGGACGGACGTGCGGACGGTGGCGTCGCCCGTGTCCAGGGCGGCGACGACGTCCGTGACCGTCCGGAGGGCGTCGCCGAGTGCGTCCAGCCTGGCGGCCACCGGGGCCCCCTCGGCGACGGTGGTGAGGGCCTCGGCGTCGGTGACGAGCTCCTCGACGTCCCTCTGCTGGCTCGCGAAGGCGTCCTCGCGGGCCAGGAGGACCACGGCCCGCTGCCCGAGAGCGGCCAGGTCGGCCTCCGCGTCGGCGGCGAGGGCGTCGATGCGGGCGCCGTCCGCGTACCGCATCTCCTTGAGGGTCAGCAGGTGGCCGTGGGCGTGCCGCAGCTCGGTCAGCCCCCGCACCCAGGCCGCGGCCTCCTTCGGTGCCTCACCGCGCAGGCGGCGGACGACGGAGGCGACCCGCTCGGCGGCCTCGTCCACGGCGTCGGCGGCCCGCCGGGTCAGCGCGCGCACGGTCTCGGACTCGGCCACCACCTGCTCGGCCGTCCCGCGGACCGCGTCCAGGGCGTCCAGCAGGTCGCCCAGGTCGTCCTCGGCCAGCCAGTGGTGGGCGTCGGCGGCGCGCACACAGGCGGTGGCCAGTGCCCGGTAGCCCTCGCTCGTCGAGATGTCCTCCCGCGCCAGGCCCGCGACGGACAGGCAGGCGGAGATGCCCCGCACCAGGTCGGCGTTGCCCACGCGCCCCAGGGCGCCGCTCCCGGTGGGGGCGGTGGCGACGTGGGCGTCGGAGGCGTAGGGCGAGTTCCACAGCTGCACCGGGTGCACCTGTGCCGGTTCCTCGCCCTCGGCGCGCAGCACCGCGAAGGTGCCGTCGTCGAACAGGGCCCAGCCGCGGCAGGGAAGCGGGGTGGCGAACTCCTTGCGGATGGTGTTGTGCGACAGCAGCAGCCCGCGGCTCTCCCCGCGGGCGTGGAACGCGTACAGCACGTCCTCGCCGTTGGGCGAGCGGATCTCCCGCTCGAACTCCAGGCCGCTCGCGTCGGTCTCGTAGGTCTTGTGGGCGCCGGTGACCAGGTAGTAGCCGCCGGGGAACACGATGCCCTGGTCGTCGGGCAGGCGGCGGCACGCCTGCCCGACGCCGTCCAGGCGGACGACCGTCTTGGTGAGGGTGTTGAACACCAGGTACCGGTGGGCGTCCTCCTTGTACGGCCGTACGCGCAGCAGGATGAGGGCGCCCACGCGCGCGTGGGCGACGTCCGCGTCGGCGAGCGCCTGGAGCGGCTCGTCCACCGGTTCGTGGTGGATGCCCTCGCCCGTCTCGGTGTCGTTCTCCAGCTTGACGGTCAGCGTGCCGCCGACGGCGGAGACGTACAGCTCGTCCAGGACGGAGACGTGCGGGTGGCGGCCCGGGACGTGGTCCTCGCGGGTCGCCTCGGTCCAGGTGAAGTCGTGGGAGGGCGGGAAGGTGTCGTCGCGTTCGCCGCGCGCGTCCAGGAACGCCGGCCGGCCGGCCTCGTCCAGGGACCAGCGCAGCACGCGGATGTCGTCGGCCTTCTCGCCGGTGCGGAAGACCGCCAGCAGCCTGCCCTCGACCCGGCGCAGCCGGAGCAGGCGGGCCTGCCGGTAGTAGCGGTGCAGGTCCGCGAACTCCCGCTCGAAGGCGGGGTCGTCCAGCAGTCCCGGTACGGCCGTCCCGGGCAGGCGGTTCAGGTCGCGGTCGTACAGGGCGAACACGTCGGCGACCGCCGTCCGCGGGCGCGGGCCGGGCCGACCAGTGGCGCCGACGAGCAGGGCGTCCCCGACGGCCACGACGTCACGCGGCACGCACGCGTGTTCCGTACGCAGGCGCCGGGTGCCGGCCAGTTCCAGCCGTGCCGTGCCGAACTCCTCGACGCGGCGGGCGTCGAGGAGTTCGGCACGGCGGGCGAGTTCGCCGGCCTGCGCGGTGAGCCGGTCGCGCAGCACCTCGTAGGTGCCGGCGTCTACGGCGTCGTACGCACCGGTCTCCAGGGCGGTGGCCATGGACGGTTCATCCCTTCGCGGAGGTGGCGGGAGCGGGTGGTGCCGGAACTGCCGTCCCCTGCGCGGCAGTTCCGGCACCGCCTGGCCTGGTCAGACCCTCGCCGTGCCGTTGAGGGCGGTGAGCGGGGTGTCGGCGAGGCCGAGTTCGCCCGCCTTGTCGAGGAGCTGCTGGAGGTGCCCGGCGTTCGTGCCGCCCGACTTCATCAGCCGCATCAGCAGGGCCGAGACGGTGAGGTTCTGCACGTCGGCCGTGGAGACCGAGCCGAGGATGCGGCCGAGGTCGTCGGTGAAGCTCGACGTGCCGTCCAGCCAGGGCCCGGCCAGCGTCCGCGCGGTCTCGGAGTGCTGGACGAACGCGTCGACGCCCTTGCCGAGCGCGATCGAGCCGACCAGCTTGTCGAAGAAGACCGAGTCGCCGCCGACGATGTTGATGTCGGCGTTCTCCAGACCGGTGGCGAGCACCGTGGCCTGCGCCTCGGCGACCTGGCGCTGCGCGTCCAGTCCGGCCAGCCGGACGGCCTTCTCCGCCTCCAGCCGCAGCCGGTACTCCTCGTGCCCGCGGGACGCCTCGTCGAGGGCGGCCATCGCTGCGGCCTTCTCGGTGAGACCGGCGGCCTCCGCCTTGAGCTTCTCGCCGATCGCCTCCGCTTCGGCGAGGGCCTTGGCCCGTACGCCCTCGGCCTCCGCGCGCAGCCGGGCCTGGGCCGCCTCGGCCTCGGCGCGGCCGGTCTTCTCGATGACCTCCGCCTCCTTGTCGCGGACCTGCACGGCGGCCAGTCCCTCGGCGGCGGACTCGGCCTGCACGCCCTCGGCGAGCTTCAGCTTGGCCTGCGCGTCGAGGTCGGCGGTCTTCAGCCGGGCCTCGGCGAGGGTCAGTTCCTCGGCGGCGCGGTGGGTGGCGGCCTGCTCGGCGGCCTCGGCGGCCTTGATGTCCTTGACCAGCTTCTCCTGCGCCTCGGCCTCCGCGGCGATGACCACGGCCTGCCGCTGCCGCTCGGCCTCCTCCACGGCGCGCAGCTTCTTGATGGCCTCCTCCTGCTCGGCGACCGTGCGGTCCACGGCGACCCGCTCGCGGATGACCTCGGCGATCTCCCGCTTCTCCGCCTCGACCTCCTTCTCGGCGGCGATCCGGGTCAGCTGGGTCTCCCTGTCGCGTGCGATGACCTCCAGCAGGCGGTCCTTCTCGATCCGCTCGTTCTCGACGGCGATGACCCGCTCGCGGTTCTTGGCGGCGACGGCGACCTCACGGGACTGGTTCTCCCGCTGCACGCCGAGCTGTTCCTCGGTCCGCAGGAAGGCGGACTGGGCGCGCAGCCGCTCCTCCTCCACCACCCGCGCGGTCTCGGCCTCCTCGCGGGCGCGGGAGGTCTCGATCTCCCGGCGCTGCTTGATCTCGGCGTCCGCCTGGCGCCGCTCCAGCTCCAGGATGGCTTCGCGGGCGTCGACGTTCTGCCGGGTGATCTCCTTCTCCTCGGTGCGCTGGAACTCGTTGGTGCGCACGTGCTCGATCGTCGTCAGCTCGGTGATCTTCCGGATGCCCTGGGCGTCGAGCACGTTGGCCGGGTCCAGCTGGGTGAGCGGCGTCTGCTCCAGGTAGTCGATCGCCGCGTCCTCCAGGTGGTAGCCGTTGAGGTCGACGCCGATCAACTCGATGATCTTGTAGCGGAGTTCCTCACGCTGGGTGTAGAGATCGGTGAAGTCCATCTGCTTGCCGACGGTCTTCAGCGCCTCGGAGAACTTCGCGTGGAACAGCTCCTGCAGCGTCCGCTGGTCGCTCGCCCGCTGGGTGCCGACGGCCTGGGCGACCTTGATGACGTCCTCCACCGTCTTGTTGACCTTGACGAAGAACGAGATGCGGATGTCGGCGCGGATGTTGTCCCGGCAGATCAGCCCCTCCTTGCCGGCCCGGGTGATCTCGATCGTCTTCACCGAGATGTCCATCACCTCGGCCTTGTGCAGCACCGGCAGCACGACCTGCCCGGTGAAGGTCACGTCGACCTTGCGCATCTTGGAGACGATGAGCGCCTTGCCCTGCTCCACCTTGCGGAACAGCCGGGAGACGACCAGCAGTACGACGGCGACGACGAGGAGGGAGGCGGCTGCGAGCACGCCGATGACAGTCATGGCATACGTCCTTGAGGCAGAAGCGGTCGACGAAACAGGCGCGCGTCAGTGGACGGTGCACTGCTTCGCCGCGGGTTCCGGTGCCGGGGCACCTGCCGGTGCCCGGCACCGGGACCCTCAGCAGTGCTCCCCGCGGGTCATGATGGGCGACCGGTGCACGCCCGCGCATTGCCGGTTTCCGGCAGTGTTCACTAGGGTCTGCATGCCGGTGACCCACTGGGGAAACGTCATCGGCGCGTCAAGATCCTGGGGGGCGGCGCGATGGGGCGGGACATTCCCGAGCAGTACCTGGACGGCTACGCCCGCATCCTGGCCGAGGCCTCCGGCACAGGCCGCCGCCTCACCCGGGAGGAGCTCGAGTCCCGGCGCGCCCTGGGCGAGCAGGCGGCGGAGGCGGGGTACGGGCTGCGGTCCCTCGTCAGCGCCCACCTGGCCGCCGCACGCGCCGTCCGCGCGCAGAGCCCCGGCTCGCTCGACGGCACCCTGGCCGCCGTGCAACAGGCCGTGGACGCCTTCGCCGAGGGGTACGAACGCGCCCAGCGCCTCGCCGTGCGCCAGGAGGAGGCCGCGCGCCGGGAGTTCATCGACGACCTGCTCTACGGCCGCAGCGACCTGGGCCGCCTCGCCGAGCGCGCCGAACGCTTCGGGCTGCGCCTGTCCCACGCCCACGCCGTCGCCGTCGCGGAAGGCCCGGTGGCCTACGAGGAGGGCGCGCCGGTCGCCCGGCAGGTGGAGCAGGCGCTCCTGGCCCGCTTCGGCAACCGCAACGTCCTGCTCACCACGAAGGACGGCCGGCTGCTGTGCGTCGCCCCCGGCCACGAGGACGAGGTCCTCCCCTACTTCGCGAAGCAGGCGCACGCCGCCACCGACGGCGGCACGGTCGCCATCGGCCGCCCGCAACCCGGTCCCGGCGGAGTCGTCCAGTCCTACGAGGAAGCGCTGAACACCCTGGAACTGGCGGAGCGGCTGGGCCTGGACGACCCGGTACTGCGCGCCGCCGACCTCCTCGTCTACCCCGTCCTGACCCGCGACCGGCAGGCCATGGCCGACCTCGTCCTCGGCGTCCTCAGCCCGCTCACCGCGGCCCGCGGGGGCGCCCAGCCGCTCCTCGACACGCTCACCGCCTACTTCGACTCGGGCTGCGTCGCCGCCGAGGCCGCGCGCCGCCTCTCCCTCAGCGTGCGGGCCATGACCTACCGCCTGGAGCGCATCCACCAGCTCACCGGCACCAACCCCGCCGACCCCGCACACCGCTACATGCTGCAGACCGCGGTGATCGGCGCCCGGCTGCTCGACTGGCCGGCCAGGGACCTCTGACCGGGACCGGCGTACGGGGGGCAGCCCTACCCGCAAGCAGGTGGTTGGCGGGATCCCGGACCGGACCCCGATCGAAAATACTGGGCCCGGTTCAGCCGCCGCCCACCGATCGGGAGCCTTTTCGTGTACGAACACGCGCATGCAGCAGCCGGGGCACGTTCGGCCGGCCGAGGTGGCCGCAGGCGGGGAAAGCGCGGCCTGCGGACCGTCGCCGTCGGGGCGGTCGCGACGGCCGTGATGACCGCCGGTCTCACCCTGCCCGCGTCGGCCGGGAGCACCGGGGACGGGTCGGCGGCGCGGGGCGGGCACGCGGCCACCCGGGCGGCCCTGGACTCGGTGGTCCGGGACGGATCGCCCGGTGGTATCGCGCTCGCCGAGCTGGGGCACACCACCTGGTCGGGACGCGCGGGCACCTCGGACCTGGCGACCGGCCGCACACCGCGGGCCGACGACCGCTTCCGGGTCGGCTCGATCACCAAGACGTTCGTGGCCACGGTGATGCTCCAACTGGAGGCCGAGGGAAAGCTGAGCCTGGACGACACGGTGGACCACTGGCTGCCGGGTCTGGTGACGGGAAACGGCAACGACGGCAGCGGGATCAGGCTGCGGCAGCTCCTCAACCACACCAGCGGCATCTACAGCTACACCGACGACGAGGACTTCAAACGGAGGGAGTTCGGCACCGACTTCCTCCGGCACCGCTACGACACCTGGACGCCCCGCCGGATCGTCCGGCTCGCCATGACCCACCGGCCCGTCTTCGCCCCCGGCGACGACTGGAGCTACTCCGACACCAACTACGTCATCGCCTCCATGGTGATCCAGCGGGCCACCGGCCACTCCTACGCCCACGAGATCGAGCAGCGGATCCTCCGGCCCCTGCGCCTGGACTCCACCAGCCTGCCGGGCACCCGCACCCGCGTCCCCGGGCCCAGCGGCCGCGCCTACTCGAAGCTGACCGGGGAGCTCGCCGGACCGGGAGGCCCGGACAGCGCGACCTACGACGTCACCGAGTTCAACCCCTCCTTCGCGGGCGCCGCGGGAGAGGTGATCTCCGACAGCCGCGACCTCAACCGGTTCTACCGGTCCCTGCTCTCCGGCCGGCTCCTGGAGGAGCCCCAGCTGAAGGAGATGATGACGACCGTGCCGATCAAGGGCATGCCGACCTTCGCCTACGGCCTGGGGCTGATGAAGATGACGTTGGCGTGCGGCACCGAGGTGTGGGGGCACAACGGCGGCATCCAGGGCTCCATCTCGCAGACCATGGCGACGGCGGACGGCCGTCACGTGCTGTCGGTGAACTTCAACGGCGACTGGAACGTCCACGAACAGCGGGTCGTCGACGCCGAGTTCTGCGGCGCCTGAGCGACGGGGACGCCCCCCTTCGAGTCGGGCGCGTCCGTATCGAGGACGCCCTCGCGCGTCAGGGGAAGGCATCGCGGCGTCCTGTGCCCGCTCCACGGGCGAGGGGCGCGCGGTGATGCCGTCCACGACCGCGGCGCCGGTCCGGATCACGGGCCGGGACCGCTTGCCGGCGTTGACGCCCTCGGCGTCCTCGAGCGCTCGGCGGAAAGCGCGCCGGACGTGCGGAGTGCAGGGCCTGGTCGGCAGGGGGAGACTGGAATCGGTGGCACGGTCGAGGACGTGGATCTCGCATCCCGGGCGCCGGCTGGGTGACGGCGGACGAGGAGCGCCTGGCCGAGGCGTTCGCCGTGGTGGACGAACCGGCGCCCTCGGCCTTCCACTTCACCGCGCCGGTCCCGTTCCCGGCACTCCAGTCGCTGTTCGACCACCTCATCCCGAAGGGGCTGCAGTGGTACTGGCGGGGTGACCTGTTCGACGCGGTACCGGACGGCGCGATCGACGTGCACGCGAAGTACCTGGAGGCCCTCCCGACCGACCTGTCGACGATGCACCTGTACCCCGTCGACGCGGCGGGATCCCGCGCGGGTGCGGACGACACGGCGTGGACGTACCGGGACGCCGTCTGGTCCGGCGTGATCGGCGGCATCAGCCCGGAGCCGGCCGAGGCGGACCTGGTCCGGAGCTGGTGCGTGGACTACTGGAGCGAGCTGCACCCGTACTCGATGGGCGGCGCGTACGTGAACTTCATCGGCGCGGACGAGGGCCAGGACCGGGTCCGCGCCACCTACCGAGGGCACTACGACCGCCTGGCCCGGGTGAAGCGCACCTACGACCCGGACAACTTCTTCCGCCACAACCAGAACATCGCTCCGGCAGCCGCCTGACGGAGGCTCCTGGCCGCTCGGCCGCGCTCGACGGCCGAGCGGCCGGGCCGTCCTGGCGCCGAGACGTGCGGCCGCGCCGGGAACAGGGGCTCCGGCCCGGGCTGTTGCACCGACCGGGGGGCCGGTGCCGCACGGGCGGAGCCCGGAGACCGCACGGTCGTCCGACCCGACGGGACCCGTGCCCCGGGCCCCGGACCCCGGGATCGCGGTGCGCCCGCCGTGGCGCGGACCGAGACGTACTTCTGCAGGAGGACTGCTTGATGACCGACCGTCCCTTGACGCTCATGGCGGTGCACGCCCACCCCGACGACGAGGCCACCGGAACCGGAGGGGTCCTCGCGCGGTACGCCGCGGAGGGCATCCGCACCGTCCTCGTGACGTGTACCGACGGCGGTTGCGGTGACGGACCGGGGGGTGTCAAACCCGGCGACCCCGGGCACGACCCGGCGGCCGTCGCACGGATGCGCCGTCAGGAACTGGAGGCGAGCTGCGAGGTCCTGAAGATCAGCGATCTGGAGATGCTGGACTACGCCGACTCCGGGATGGCGGGCTGGCCGAGCAACGACGCCCCGGGATCCTTCTGGCGGACCCCCGTGGAGGAGGGCGCGGCCCGGCTCGCGGAGCTCATGCGGCACTACCGGCCCGATGTGGTCGTCACCTACGACGAGAACGGCTTCTACGGCCACCCCGACCACATCCAGGCCCACCGCATCACGATGGCGGCGCTGCGGATGACCACGCTGACGCCGAAGGTGTACTGGACCACGGTGCCCCGCTCGGCGATGCAGCGGTTCGGCGAGCTCATGCGCGAGTTCCAGCCGGACATGCCGGAGCCGGACCCCGCCGAGGCCGCCGCGATGGCCGAGATCGGCCTCCCCGACGACGAGATCACCACGTGGGTGGACACCACCGCGTTCAGCGGCCAGAAGTTCGACGCGCTGGCCGCGCACGCCAGTCAGGGCGAGAACATCTTCTTCCTCAGGATGGGCAAGGAGAGGTTCGGCGAGCTGATGGGCATGGAGACCTTCGTGCGCGTCCGGGACGCCACCGGCGCGGCCGTACCCGAGAACGACCTCTTCGCCGGACTGCGCTGATCCGCTCACCCGGCGCGTCACCCTCCCGCTCCGGGGAGGGTGGCGCGGTTCGGCCGGGACTGCTTCTCGTCGCCCTCCGTCACCGGGATCCGGGCGCTCACCGCTCCCCCCTGCGCGGGGGACACGGAGACGGCTTGCATGACCATGCGACGTGATGCATACTTTTTCCATGTCCAAAGTCCTCACCTCCCTGCCCACCGGTGAGCGCGTCGGTATCGCCTTCTCCGGCGGCCTCGACACCTCCGTCGCGGTCGCGTGGATGCGCGACAAGGGCGCCGTGCCGTGCACCTACACCGCCGACATCGGCCAGTACGACGAGCCCGACATCGCCTCGGTGCCCGGCCGTGCGAAGACCTACGGTGCCGAGATCGCGCGCCTGGTCGACTGCCGTGCGGCACTGGTCGAGGAGGGGCTGGCCGCGCTGACCTGCGGCGCGTTCCACATCCGCTCGGGCGGACGGGCGTACTTCAACACCACGCCGCTCGGCCGCGCCGTCACCGGCACGCTGCTGGTGCGCGCCATGCTCGAGGACGACGTCCAGATCTGGGGCGACGGCTCGACGTTCAAGGGCAACGACATCGAGCGGTTCTACCGCTACGGCCTGCTCGCCAACCCGCACCTGCGGATCTACAAGCCCTGGCTGGACGCGGACTTCGTGACCGAACTGGGCGGCCGCAAGGAGATGTCGGAGTGGCTGGTCGCGCACGGCCTGCCCTACCGCGACAGCGCGGAGAAGGCGTACTCCACCGACGCCAACATCTGGGGCGCCACGCACGAGGCCAAGACCCTGGAGCACCTCGACACCGGCGTGGAGACCGTGGAGCCCATCATGGGCGTGCGGTTCTGGGACCCGTCGGTCGAGATCGCCGCCGAGGACGTGACCATCGGCTTCGACCAGGGCCGCCCGGTGACGATCAACGGCAAGGAGTTCGCCTCCCCCGTCGACCTGGTGATGGAGGCCAACGCCATCGGCGGCCGCCACGGCCTCGGCATGTCCGACCAGATCGAGAACCGGATCATCGAGGCCAAGAGCCGCGGCATCTACGAGGCGCCGGGCATGGCCCTGCTGCACGCCGCGTACGAGCGGCTGGTCAACGCGATCCACAACGAGGACACCCTCGCCCAGTACCACGTCGAGGGCCGACGGCTCGGCCGGCTGATGTACGAGGGCCGCTGGCTGGACCCGCAGGCGCTGATGATCCGCGAGTCGCTGCAGCGCTGGGTCGGCTCGGCCGTCACCGGCGAGGTCACGCTGCGGCTGCGGCGCGGTGAGGACTACTCGATCCTCGACACCACGGGCCCGGCGTTCAGCTACCACCCGGACAAGCTGTCGATGGAGCGCACCGAGGACTCCGCGTTCGGCCCGGTGGACCGGATCGGCCAGCTCACCATGCGCAACCTCGACATCGCCGACTCGCGCGCCAAGCTGGAGCAGTACGCCGGCCTCGGCCTCATCGGCACCGGCAGCCCCGCCATCGGTGCCGCGCAGGCCGCCGCGACCGGACTGATCGGCGCCATGCCCGAGGGCGGCGCCGAGGCCATCGCCTCCCGCGGCGAGGTCTCCGGCGAGGACGAGATGCTGGACCGCGCCGCGATGGAGTCCGGCACGGACTGATCCGGACCGACCTGGTTCGACCGATCCGCGGCCGAGGGGGCCGGTGCGACGCCGAGGCGTCGCACCGGCCCCCTCGTCATTGTCCGCCACCTTGCCCCACCTATCGAATTTCGATAACTTTCCATCGTTGCTCGATCGAAGGAGGGGTGATGGGACAGCTGACCGTGCTCGCGCTGCGCGCCGTGATCGGAGTACTGCTCGCCGGTTCGGTGTTCGTCCAGGCCGTGATGGTGCCGCTGCTGGCCGAGGACCTCCGGGGCGCGGACCCGGACCTGGTGGCCGCGCGGACCCCCGTGCTCGTGATCGTCGTCCTGGGTGTCGTCACCGCCCAGGTCGTCATGGTCTGCGTGTGGCGGCTGGTGACGATGGTGCGACGCGGGACGGTGTTCTCCCCCGGCGCCTTCCGCTACGTGCACATCGTGATCGGTGCCTTCGTGGCGGCCGCGCTCCTGGTGTTCGCGCTCGGGACCGTCCTGGCACCGGGCGAGGCCGTCGCCCCGGGCGTCGTCCTGCTGCTGGGCGGGATCGCCGTCGCGGTCCTGGGTGTCGCGCTGATCGTGCTCGTCCTGCGGATGCTCCTCGCCCAGGCCGTCGCCCGCGACGTCGAGGCGTCGCGGATGCGGGCCGAGCTGGCCGAGGTGATCTGATGCCGATCGTGGTCGACATCGACGTGATGCTGGCCAGGCGCAAGATGTCGGTGGGCGAGCTCGCGGAGCGCGTCGGCATCACCCCCGCCAACCTGGCGGTCCTCAAGAACGGCCGCGCCAAGGCCGTACGCTTCGCGACGCTCGCCGCGCTCTGCGAGGCGCTCGACTGCCAGCCCGGGGACCTGCTCCGCTGGGAGGCCGGGGACGCCACGAGCGGCGCGGACGCCGCGGGCACCGGGGCCGCCGCGGGCACCGGGGCCGCCGCGGGCACTGGGGCCGCCGGGGCCGCCGGGGGCGGGTGACGCCGCACGCGGGCGGGGCGGTTCCGGGTGGTCGGCGGCAGCCGTCCGGGCGCACTCTGGGAGAAGATCCTCCTTGTCCACAGGCACCCGTCCGGGAAGGACCCGACCCGTGATCATCTTCGGCACCAAGGGATACCTCTACCAGCTCGCGATACTGACGCTGGTCTGCCACTCCTGCGGCACCCCCTCCGCGCACACGCTCAGGAAGCGCGTCGTCAAGTTCACCCTGTTCTTCGTGCCGCTCTTCCCCTTCTCCACCAAGTACGCGCTCCAGTGCACCTTCTGCGGCGCCGAGCAGCAGGTGACCAAGGAGCAGGCCGAGCAGCTCCAGGCCCAGGCCGCGGCCGGCCAGGGCGGACCGGCGTACGGACAGCCGCAGCAGCAGCCGTACCGGTCCTAGGGCCACTTTCGCAACAGGCCCTAGGCTCCCGCCCGTCGCCACGTCTCGGTGAGACGCACCGTCACCCGGGAGGTGACGTCCGGTCACCGCCGGGACCGGCAGTCCTCACGCGTCCTCGACGCCGCCCCCGCGCCCTGGAACCGGCCGGACCGCTCGGGGAGTCTCCTGCGGTGTGGTGAGCGTTCCGAACCAGGTTCCGCCGGGCGGCGCGCCCGGCGACGCGTCCGCGCACATGGTGGTGTGCGGCGACGACGGGCTGGCGCACCGGCTGGCGGCCGAACTGCGCGGGGTCTACGGCGAACAGGTCACGCTGGTCGTCCCGCCCTCCGGGCGCCGGGTGCGCCAGCCGGTGGTGGGCCGGGCCCGCGCGGCCTCGGCGGCGCTGCTGGACCGCTTCAACGCGGCCGTCAACCGGACGGGCAACGGCGACGCGGGAGGCTCCGGGCGGGAACTGGAGGCCGCCGAGGCGACCGAGGACGTGCTCGCCGAGGCCGGCGTGGACCGGGCCGCCGCACTCGCCCTCGTCTACGACGACGACGAGACCAACATCCGCGCCGCCCTGACCGCCCGCCGGCTCAACCCGCGGCTGCGACTGGTGCTGCGCCTGTACAACCGGCGGCTCGGCCAGCACATCGAGGCGCTCCTCGACCAGAGCGCCGCGCTCGCGGCCGGTGGCGGGCGCCCCACCGGGCCGGACGGCGCCGAGGCCTCCACGACCGTGCTCTCCGACGCCGACACGGCGGCGCCCGCCCTCGCGGCGACCGCGCTCGTCGGCACCAGCAAGGTCGTCCAGACGGACGGGCTGCTGCTGCGCGCGGTGGAACGGCAACCGCCCCGTCCCGGCGAGGTCGCCGACCCCGGGCTGTGCACGCTGGCCCTGCTGTCCGCGACGAGCAACGACCCCGCCGGTACGGACGGTTCGGAGGGCAGCGGCGAGCAGGGGCCGCAGCTGCTGCCCGACGCCGCGGCGGTCCGGGCGGCCACCGGCCGCGGCACCGTCGTCCTGGAGCAGGTGTCGTACTCGGGCCCGTCCCTGCCCGCCGGGCGGGCCGGGGTGCCGCCGTTCGCCTCGCTGTTCTCGCGGCGGCTGCGGTGGTCCCTGGCCGGCCTGGCGGCCTGCGTGGTCGCGCTCGCCGTGGCGCTCATGGTGGTCACCGGCGACCATCCCCTGCACGCGACGTACGTGACGCTGCTCGACCTGTTCGCCATCAACGAGCCCGCGCACAACGAGGACTCCGGGCGCCAGGTGCTGCAACTGCTGTCCGGCTTCGTCGGACTGCTGCTGCTGCCGGTGCTGCTGGCGGCCGTCCTGGAGGCCCTGGGGACCTTCCGCACCGCCTCCTCGCTGCGCAAGCCGCCGCGCGGGCTCGGTGGGCACGTCGTCCTGCTCGGTCTCGGCAAGATCGGCACGCGGGTGCTGACCCGGCTGCGGGAGATGGACATCCCCGTGGTGTGCGTCGAGGGCGATCCCGAGGCACGCGGCATGGCGACCGCACGGCGGCTGCGGGTGCCGGTGGTGCTCGGGGACGTCACGCAGGAGGGCGTCCTGGAGGCGGCCAAGATCCACCGCGCGCACTCCCTGCTCGCGCTGACCAGCGTGGACACCACGAACCTGGAGGCGGTGCTGTACGGCCGGTCCGTGCGGCCCGACCTGCGCGTGGTGCTGCGCCTGTACGACGACGACTTCGCGACCGCCGTGTACCGCACCCTGCGCTCCGCGCATCCTCGTGCCCTCACCCGGAGCCGCAGCGTGACGCACCTGTCCGCGCCCGCGTTCGCGGGGGCGATGACGGGCCGCCAGATCCTGGGGGCGATCCCCGTCGAGCGGCAGGTGCTGCTGTTCGCGGCGGTGCGGGTGGCGGGGCATCCGCAGCTGGAGGGGAAGACGGTCGGGGAGGCGTTCCGGGCGGGGGCGTGGCGGGTGCTGGCGCGGGAGGTCTCCGACGGGGTGGGTGCGGGTGCCGGCGGCGGCGCCGGTGCCGGTGCGGAAGGGGCTCGGGGGGCGCGGTTGGTGTGGGAGCTGCCCGACACGTACGTCCTGCGGGGCGAGGACCGGGTGGTGCTGGCGGCGACGCGGCGGGGGCTGGCCGAGCTGCTGGGGCGGCGGGCGCGGCAGGGGGCGGGGTCATAGGGGCGCCGCCCCTCTGCGACCCCGCCAGGGGACCGGCCCCCTGGACCCCCGGCCCATGCCCACCCACCACCCGACTCGGTCGGCCGAGAAGCGGACCCGCAGGCCGCGACCCGGGCAGCCGGGGAACCGACCCACAGGCCGACCCGAGCAGCCGGAAAACCGGCCCACCGCCCGGCCCGGGTCGCCGGGACGCCGGGGACTACCCCTGCGGCAGGTGCCTCGCTGCGAAGTCCAGTTCCAGGCGGACCTGCTTGATGCGTTCGTCGACCACCAGGGAGCCGTGGCCCGCGTCGTAGCGGTAGACCTCGTGGACCGCGCCCCTCGCCTCCAGGCGCTCGACGTAGTTCTCGATCTGGCGGATCGGGCAGCGCGGGTCGTTGACCCCCGCCGAGATGTGCACCGGGGCCTTGACCCGGTCGACGTAGGTCAGGGGCGAGGAGGCCTCGAAGCGGTCGGGGACCTCCTCGGGGGTGCCGCCGAGCAGCGTGCGGTCGAGGGCCTTCAGCGCCTCCATCTCGTCGTGGTACGCGGTGACGTAGTCGGCGACCGGGACGGCGGCGATGCCGAGGGCCCACGCCTCGGGCTGGGTGCCGAGGCCGAGGAGGGTGAGGTAGCCGCCCCAGGAGCCGCCGGTGAGGACCAGGCGGGCCGGGTCGGCGAGCCCGGAGGCGACCGCCCACTCGCGCACCGCCGCGATGTCCTCCAGCTCGATGAGGCCGACCCGGTGCTTGAGGGCGTCGGTCCAGGCCCGCCCGTACCCGGTGGAGCCGCGGTAGTTGACGCGGACCACCGCGTACCCGTGGTCGACCCAGGCGGCCGGGCCCGCGGCGAAGGAGTCGCTGTCGTGCCAGGTCGGTCCGCCGTGGATGTCGAAGACGGTCGGCAGCGGCCCGCTCGCGCCCGCCGGCTTCTGGACCAGGGCGTGGATGCGGCCTCCCGGGCCCTCCACCCACACGTCCTCCACCGGGACCGAGCGGGGCGACTTCATGCCGGGCGGGTCGAGGACGACCCGCCCGCCGGTGGAACGGACGGCCGACGGCTCGGCGGCCGAGGACCACAGGTACTCCACGGTGCCGTCGGGGCGGGCCGTCGCCCCGGAGACCGTGCCCGCGGGCGTCCCGATCTCCACCAGCTCGCGCGCGGCGAAGTCGTAGCGGAACAGTTCGCTGCGGGCCTCGAAGCCGTGCACGATCAGCAGGCCGCTGCCGTCCGGGTACCACTCGGCGCTCACGTCGCCGGGCAGCTCCAGGGCGAGGTCCGTCTGCTCGCCCGTCGCCACGTCCCACACCAGGGGCTCCCAGCGGCCCCGGCGCTGGTGCCCGATGAGCAGCCGGGTGTCGCCGTCGACGGGGGCGAAGCCCAGCACCTCCAGGCCCAGCTCCTTCTCGCCGCCCTCGGTGTCGTCGAGCTCGGCGACCGTCGTGCCGTCGGGGCGCAGGACGCGCAGCGCCGAGTGCATCGCGTCGCCGTGCTCGGTGTGCTCGATCGCGATCAGCGTGCCGTCGTGGGAGAGGTCGCCGACGCCCGCCGACTCGCGGTGGCGGTAGATCTCCACCGGGGCGGCGCCCGCGCGCGCCAGGTGGATCGTCGTGCCGTCCTCGTCGGTCGAGCGGCCGATCACCGCCGTCCGCCCGTCCCGGCCGAGGGCGAGGCCCGCCGGGTAGGAGGGGTCGAGGCCCGGCACCGCGAGCTCGTCCTCGCCGCCCGCGAAGGGCTGGCGGCGCCAGACGCCGAACTCGTCGCCGTCCTTGTCGTCGAACCACCAGATCCACGCGCCGTCCGGGGAGAGCACACCGTCCGTCGTGCCGTTGGGCCGGTCCGTGACCTGCCGCTGCTCACCGGTCGAGCGGTCCCAGGCGTACAGCTCGTACGTCCCCGTCGCGTTCGACACGAACAGGGAGCGGTCCGGCGCGTCCTCGGCCCAGTCGGGCAGCGAGACGCGCGGCGCCCGGAACCGCTTCTCCCAGTCCGGCATCTCCTCGTCCGCTCCCCGCACGCCGTCCCGTACGCCCCGCGTGTCCTGCTGATCCGGTGACACGGACCCGTTGCTCTCAGTCATGGCCCCATACTGCCCCGCCGCGCCGACGACGCGCGGACCGGATCCCCAGCCTGTGGAAAACTTCGTCCGTCCACAGCCCCGCGGACCGGTCACCGGCGCGCGCCCCGTACCGTGGAGGGCGTGTACCGGTTTCTGCTGACCCCCCGCTGGTGGGGAATCAACGTCTTCGTCGTGCTCGCCATCCCCTTCTGCGTCTTCATGGGGTCGTGGCAGCTGGGCCGGTTCCAGGACCGGGTGCAGGACCACAACAGCGCCACCACCCAGGCGGAGTCGGCCCGGCACGAGCCGGCCCGCCCGCTGGCCGAGCTGCTGCCCGTCGACAAGGCCACGGTCGGCAAGCAGACCACCGCGAGCGGCCGGTACGGCGAGCAGCTGCTCGTGCCGGACCGGACGCTCGACGACCGGCAGGGCTACTACGTCCTCACGCTGCTGCGCACCGACACCGGCCGGGCGCTGCCCGTCGTGCGGGGCTGGCTGCCCGGCGACCCCGACCCGGCGAAGGCCCCGGCCCCGCCCACCGGCGAGGTCACCGTCACCGGTGCGCTCCAGGCGCCCGAGACGCCCGGCGACAACGGCGTCAGCTCCCGCTCCGGGTGGCCTGAGGGCCAGACCGGCGCCATCGGCGCGGCGACGCTGGTGAACCTCGTGCCGTACGACGTGTACGACGCGTGGGTCACGCTCAACCGGGGCGACTCCGGGATGCGGGCCGTGCCGGTGAGCGCGCCGCAGAACTCCGGCCTGGACCTGAAGGCCTTCCAGAACCTCGGCTACACCGCCGAGTGGTTCGCCTTCGTGGGCTTCGTCGTCTTCATGTGGTTCCGGCTGCTGCGCCGGGAGACGGAGCTCGCCCGGGACGCGGAACTGGGCCTGGCCCCGGACGGGGACGAGGCCGCCGCCGGCACCGGGCAGGAGGCCCGCCCCAGCCCGACCGGCGTCTGAGCCCCGCCCGACCGCCCGACATCTGAGCCCCGCCCGACCGGCGTCCGAGCCCGGACGGGCCCGGCGCCGCCCGGGCGCCGGTCACGTCCCGACCAGCACGCCCGTCCAGTACACGGTCCCCGCGCACGCGTCGGGCACCGTGACCGCGGCCGGACCCGAGCCCCCCTCGGGGGCGTACGTCACCGTCACGCTCCCGTCGGCCGGGCCCTCCTCGGTGACCAGCTGCGTGGTGGTGCCGGTGTCACCGCCCGTGGAGGTGCCGGGGGAGGCGACCGGTTCCCCGGTGGGTGACGGATCGGGCGTGGGCTCGCCGGTGCCGCCCCCCGTGGTGCCGCCGCCGGTGGTCGGGCAGGTCTCCGAGGGCACCCACGCGAACCGCACCTCGTAGGAGGCACCGGACGCCAGCGTCGGCGCGGCGGACTCCAGCGACGGGTCGGGCAGCGCGGTCGCCGCGTCGCCCGCCGCGTGCCGTGCCGTGCCGATCCTGGCCGGGTCCGCCGCGCCCTGCGGGGTGACGGTCACGCTGCCGGGAGCGGTGACGGTACAACCGTCCGAGGAGACGTTGGTGACGCGGAAGGAGCCGTAGACGGCGCCCGCGGAGTCGGGTTCGGCGCTGCTCGCGACGGCCGGACCGAGCTGCCGCGCCGTGCACGGCGGGAGGCCGGCGGCGCTGCTGGCGGAGGGCCCGGCGCCGGTGGCCGATCCCGTGGCGGAGCCGGTCTCCTCCTGGTCCTTCGGCTTCCGCGTCGGACCGGACTTCTCCTCGCCCTCGGTCCGCCCGGAGGAGCCGGCGACACCGCTCTGGCCGCCGGCCGGGTCCTTGCCCTGGCTGGTGCCGCCCTGCGCCTGCGAGGCGTTGCCGGCCACGGACGGGTCGACGCCGGGGCCGGCGGCGTTGGTCACGTGGACGAGGGCGGGGACCGCCGTGCCGATGAACAGGACGGCGGCGGCCACGCCGACGACCGCCTGGCGCTTGCGGGCCCGCCGGGCCGGTACCGCCCGACGGAGGTGCTCCAGGGCGCCGTCGCTCGGCTCCACGTCCCGTACGGCGCCGTGCAGCATCCCGCGCAGCACCAGTTCGTCGGGGGTGAGCCCGGTGGGCCCCTGGGTGTCGGGGCCCTTGTCGGCGGGGCCGTCGTTCACTGTTCCGTTTCCCGTGTGCGTCTGCTTCGGTTCCTGCCCGGTCGGCTCGGCCGGCCCGTGACCCCCGGGGGCGTCACGCCGTGCCTCGTTGCCGTCGCTCATGCCGGTGCCTCCATGGCCACCCTGAGCGCCGCGATGCCGCGTGAACCGTACGCCTTCACCGAGCCCAGCGATATGCCGAGCGTCTCGGCGACCTGCGCCTCGGTCATGTCGGCGAAGTAGCGCAGGACCAGGACCTCGCGCTGGCGGCGCTGCAGTCCCTTCATCGCCTTGATCAGGGAGTCGCGCTCCAGCTGGTCGTAGGCGCCCTCCTCCGCGCTCGCCATGTCCGGCATGGGCTTGGAGAGCAGCTTGAGGCCGAGGATGCGGCGGCGCAGTGCCGAGCGCGAGAGGTTGACGACGGTCTGCCGCAGGTAGGCCAGCGTCTTCTGGGGGTCGCGCACGCGTTTGCGTGCCGAGTGGACGCGGATGAAGGCCTCCTGGACGACGTCCTCGCAGGAGGCGGTGTCGTCGAGGAGGAGGGCGGCGAGACCGAGCAGCGACCGGTAGTGGGCGCGGTAGGTCTCGGTGAGGTGGTCGACGGTGGTGCCCGTCGCCACGACGTCCTCGGCGCCGTCACGCTGGTTCGAGATGCGGGCCGGCCGCGCTGCGGGCATCGGCGCGATCACCGGCATGCCACCGGCCGCGCCGGCCGCACGGGGACGGGCCGGACGGACGGGAGCCCGCACGGCGGGACCGCGCGCTGCGGTGAATTCGAGTACCTCTGCCACGCCAGTTGGACACGCCCGTCCCGACGAGGGTTGTACGTGCCGGGCGTCACGTTCCCGCGTCTGCCGGGCAGGCACTCGACTGACGGTGCGTCATAGGCCCTCATCGTCCCGCTCTTCCCCTATGTCCCATGCGAACGGGCGTCTCCACGCCCGCTCTCGGCGCCCCCGCGCCGGCCCACGCGCCCCGCGCCCCGCGTGGATGACCGCAAAGACGCCCCCGCCCTTCGCGCGGTTGCGGAGGGCGGGGAACAAATCCTCTGATGCCGCGGGTACCGGGGACAAGTGCCCCGGGTCCACTTCCCGATCACATCTCGCCCACGGATCATACAAACGAAGCCCGCGGCGACCGGGTCTCCCGACCCGCCCCGGTCAGCCGAGCTCGGCCGCCACCAGCTCCGCGATCTGCGCGGTGTTCAACGCGGCGCCCTTGCGCAGGTTGTCGCCGCACACGAAGAGTTCGAGCGCCGTCGGGTCGTCCAGGGCCCGCCGCACCCGGCCGACCCAGGTCGGGTCGGTGCCGACCACGTCGGCGGGGGTGGGGAACTCACCGGCGGCCGGATCGTCGAAGAGGACGACGCCGGGCGCGGTGGCCAGGATCTCCCGCGCCCTGTCGACGGTGACCTCGTCCTCGAAGCGGGCGTGCACGGTCAGGGAGTGCGTGGTGACCACGGGGACCCGCACGCACGTCACCGCCACGGGCAGCCGCGGCAGTCCGAGGATCTTGCGGGACTCGTCCCGCACCTTCATCTCCTCCGACGACCAGCCGTCCTCGCGCAGCGATCCGGCCCACGGCACGACGTTCAGCGCGACCGGCTCCGGGAAGGGCCCGGTGTCGTCGCCGACGGCCCGCCGCAGGTCACCGGGGTGGGTCCCCAGCTCGGTGCCGGCCACCAGCGACAGCTGCCGGCGCAGCGTGTCCACACCGTCCCGCCCGGCCCCGCTCACCGCCTGGTACGAGGAGACGACCAGCTCGCGCAGCCCGAACTCGGCGTGCAGCGCGCCCAGCGCCACGATCATGGACAGCGTCGTGCAGTTCGGGTTGGCGACGATGCCGCGCGGCCGCATCCGCACCGCGTGCGGGTTGACCTCGGGCACGACGAGCGGCACGTCCGGGTCCATCCGGAACGCGCCCGAGTTGTCGACCACCACCACGCCCTTGGCGGCGGCGACGGGCGCCCACTGCGCGGAGACCTCGTCGGGCACGTCGAACATGGCGACGTCGACCCCGTCGAAGACCTCCTCGGCGAGCGCCACCACCTCGACCTCCTCACCGCGCACGGTCAGCTTGCGGCCGGCCGAGCGGGGCGAGGCGATCAGACGGATGTCACCCCAGATGTCCGCGTGCTGGGACAGGATCTGGAGCATCACCGAACCGACGGCGCCGGTCGCGCCGACGACGGCCAGGGTCGGCCGTCCGGTGCGCCCGGCGCCCGGGAAATCGGACATCAGCGCCCGGTGCCCCCGTAGACGACGGCCTCGTCGCTGTCGGAGTCCAGCCCGAAGGCGGTGTGCACGGCGCGCACGGCCTCGTTCACGTCGTCCTTGCGGGTGACGACCGAGATGCGGATCTCGGAGGTCGAGATCAGCTCGATGTTCACGCCCGCGTCGGACAGCGCGGTGAAGAAGTCGGCGGTGACTCCGGGGTTGGTCTTCATCCCGGCGCCCACCAGCGAGATCTTCCCGATCTGGTCGTCGTAGCGCAGCGAGTCGAAGCCGATGCCGGAGCGGCTCTTCTCCAGCGCGTCGATGGCCTTGCGGCCCTCGGACTTCGGCAGGGTGAAGGAGATGTCCGTCAGGCCCGTGGAGGCGGCGGACACGTTCTGCACGACCATGTCGATGTTGACCTGGGCGTCGGCGATCGTCCGGAAGATCGCGGCGGCCTCGCCCGGCTTGTCCGGCACGCCGACGACCGTGATCTTGGCCTCCGAGGTGTCGTGCGCGACTCCGGAGATGAGGGCCTGCTCCACCTGCTTTTCCCCTTGCTTGATCGGCTCGCTGCTGACCCACGTGCCCTGCAGTCCGCTGAAGCTGGACCGCACGTGGATCGGGATGTCGTACCGGCGGGCGTACTCCACGCAGCGGTGGAGGAGCACCTTGGAACCGGAGGCCGCGAGCTCCAGCATGTCCTCGAAGGAGATCCAGTCGATCTTCTTCGCCTTCTTCACCACGCGCGGGTCGGCGGTGAACACGCCGTCGACGTCGGTGTAGATCTCGCAGACGTCCGCGTCCAGCGCGGCGGCGAGGGCGACGGCCGTGGTGTCGGAACCGCCGCGGCCCAGCGTGGTGATGTCCTTGCTGTCCTGGCTGACGCCCTGGAAACCGGCCACGATGGCGATGTTGCCTTCGTCCACCGAGGTGCGGATGCGGCCCGGCGTCACGTCGATGATCCGGGCTTTGTTGTGGACCGAGTCGGTGATGACACCTGCCTGGCTTCCGGTGAACGACTGCGCCTCGTGGCCCAGGTTCTTGATCGCCATGGCCAGCAGGGCCATGGAGATACGCTCTCCGGCGGTCAGCAGCATGTCGAGCTCGCGCCCGGCAGGCATCGGGGAGACCTGCTCGGCGAGATCGATCAGCTCGTCCGTCGTGTCGCCCATCGCGGAAACGACGGCGACCACCTGGTTGCCGTTCTGCTTCGCTTCCACGATCCGCTTGGCGACGCGCTTGATGCCCTCGGCATCGGCTACGGAGGAGCCTCCGTACTTCTGCACGACAAGGCCCACGTGCGCTCCTCGCTCAATCCGTCATTTTCCGCACGTACGTACCTGTACTGCGGTCGGCTCATTCTATCGAGCGTCCGAAATTCCCCCCTGCGGTACCGCATGGTGAGATCTCAGGGCCCGTCCAGGCAGGCTCATGCCCAACGGGAGACGGGCCACTCGGGAAAGTGCTCCGAGTCACACGTTCACAAACGGGGGCGACTCAGCCCGTCGGCTCTTCGCCTCGAGGGGCTCGGTCCCGGGGGTCATGGCGTCGCCTCCTCGGCACCATGGTGCCCCGACCGGCGTCTCCCGCACGCTCACAACGCCCTCCCGGCCCTCGGGCGCAGGCCGCCCGCCTCGCGGACCTCCGCCGCGCGACGGGCGACGTCCACGACCTCGTACACGGCGTCGGGGACGGCCAGGAACGTGTCCGGCACGTACCCGGCGTCCAGCTCTCCGGCCGCCTCGGCGGCCTCGGCCGCCTCGAACTCGGCGAGGCAGTCGGGGCACATGCCGCCCACGATCCTCGTCGTCCGCTCGTCCGCGTCGCAGGACATGCAGCAGATGACCGCGCGGGTCACGCGGGCCCGGCGCGGGGCGGCCTTCTGGCGGATCTTCGCCTTCTTCGGGGGCATCTTGTTCTCCAGTCGGTTGCGGGCGAATCCGCCCGGGTTGTCCACGGTCGCGGGCAGGCCCTCGGTCACCGCACGGGTGATGTCCCGGGGCGTCGCGCCGCGCGCCAGCCACTCCTCCGCCAGGGAGGCGAGGGACCGGCAGTCGGATGCGGACAGGGACATGCGCGGGTCCGCGTCGCGGATCCCGGCGAGGGCGAGGTACGAGGCGGAGGCCTCCAGGCCGGACTCGGCCCGCGGATCGCCCTGCGGACCGGCCTGAGGGTCGGCCTCCGGCTCGGGCAGCTCCGGCTCGGGCAGCTCCGGCTCGGGCAGCTCCGGCTCGTCGGTGCGGGCCAGGCCGGGGCGGAGGTCACCGGACACGATCCGGCCGTTGCGCTTCCGCGCGAACTCCTCCCACCAGGCCTCCGACCTGCACGTACGCGACCAGTACGTCCGCGTGACCCACCGCTTGGTGTTGTCCTCGACGGTGATGTGCTCCCTGATCCAGCGCAGGTGGCCGGCTTGGGCGAGGCGGTTGAGCGACGTCCGCATCGCCTGCTGGCCGTAACGGGGGTGCTGCGCCGCGAGCACCTTGTGGCCCATCGCGTGGCCGTCGTCGAGGTGGTCGACGAAGACGGCGATCTCGGCCTCGCGTGGGGGCAGGTGTGCGAAGTCCGGGTCCGCGTGCGGGTCTTCGTCACCTACGGGGCGCTTCCCGTACCCCGGATTGGCCATGGGGTGGGACGGGGAGGGCAGGGCGGGACTAGTGTTGGCGCAAGCCACCATCGACTCTTCCTCGATGTGTCGGTCAGGCCCCGGAATTGGTGTTGGCTGCACCGCCGGGGCCGACATATGTGCTGGTCGTGTGCCGCGAACCTAGGACGGCGTGACACAGCGACGCAAGCCGATCACGGAACGTCACCCTTACGAGTTACGCCTGCTCAACTCACGTGCAGACCTGGTTGGTTGGGTATGTCAACCAAACCGGAAAACCAAGGGAAGAGCTCGGATCCCGGGGCTCGAGCTCCGGGCCGAACTGCGGCGACGAAGGCCGATCAGATGGTGGCGGAGACGCGGAGTTCGGGGCCCTTACTTGAGCTGGCGCAGGCCCAGGGGGCCCGCGATCTCCTCGACCATGACGCGGCCCGCCTCGCGCTCCAGGGCGTCGTCGCCGGGGTCCTGGTCGGTGTCGAGGCCGTCCAGTTCCTCCAGGGGCTGGTTCAGGCGGACGTGGGCGACGACCGACTGCAGGGCGCGCAGGGTCGCCGAGGCCGTGGAACCCCAGTTGGAGAAGTAGGAGAACTGCCACCACCACAGCGCCTCCGTGGTGCGGCCCGCCTTGTAGTGGGCCATGCCGTGGCGGAGGTCGGTGATGACGTCGGTGAGGTCGTCCGAGAGACGGGCCGGGACCGAGGCCCTGCGCGGCTCGTAGGGGTCGAAGACCTCGGAGTAGACGTCGATCGGCTCCAGGAGGCGGGCGAGGTTCTCGCGGAGTTCGTCCACGTCCAGCTCGGGACCCGGGTCGGGCTCGTAGCGCTCGTCGGGGACGATGTCCTCGTGGGCGCCCAGGCGGCCGCCGGCCAGCATCAGCTGGGAGACCTCCAGGAGGAGGAAGGGGACGGCCGAGTCGGGCTCGTCGCCCTTCGCCACCTCGGTGACGGCCACCAGGAAGCTCTCGATCTGGTCGGCGATCTGGACCGCGAAGTCGTCCGGGTTCTGGTGCGTCGCGTGCAGCGTGGCGTCAGACATCTAGGAGTCGTCTCCCCTCGAAGGCGCGGCCGAGGGTCACCTCGTCCGCGTATTCCAGGTCGCCGCCCACCGGGAGGCCGCTGGCCAGGCGGGTGACCTTGAGGCCCATGGGCTTGATCATGCGGGCGAGGTACGTGGCCGTGGCCTCGCCCTCCAGATTCGGGTCCGTGGCCAGGATCAGTTCCGTGACCGTGCCGTCGGCCAGGCGGGCCAGCAGCTCACGGATGCGGAGATCGTCGGGGCCGACCCCGTCGATCGGGCTGATCGCGCCGCCGAGCACGTGGTAGCGCCCGCGGAACTCGCGGGTGCGTTCGATGGCGACGACGTCCTTCGGTTCCTCCACCACGCAGATGACGGAAGGATCGCGGCGGGCGTCGCGGCAGATGGTGCACTGCTCCTCCTGCGCGACGTTGCCGCAGGTCGCGCAGAAGCGGACCTTGGCCTTCACCTCCATGAGGGCCTGCGCGAGACGCCGCACGTCGGTCGGTTCCGCCTGGAGGATGTGGAAGGCGATCCGCTGCGCGCTCTTGGGACCGACGCCGGGCAGTCGCCCGAGTTCGTCGATGAGGTCCTGGACCACGCCTTCGTACAACGGACTGCCGTCCTTCCTGAGGTTCCTGCACTACGTACGGTAGAGGGCTGCGGCCCGTCTTAGAAAGGCAGACCGGGGATGCCGCTGCCGCCCAGGCCCTGGGCGAGCGGGCCCAGCTTCTGCTGCTGGAGGCTCTGCGCGTTCTCGTTGGCCGCCTGGACGGCGGCGACGATCAGGTCGGCGAGGGTCTCGGTGTCCTCCGGGTCCACCGCCTTCGGGTCGATCCGGAGGCCGCGCAGCTCGCCGGAGCCCGTGACGGTGGCCTTCACCAGGCCGCCGCCCGCCTGCCCGTCGACCTCCGTCCGCGCCAGTTCCTCCTGCGCCTTCGCGAGGTCCTGCTGCATCTTCTGGGCCTGCTGGAGCAGCTGCTGCATGTTGGGCTGGCCACCACCGGGGATCACGTTCAGCTCCTTGTCGCCACTGTCACCGCGCCGTCGCGGCGGGTTTTTCCCGTTCGGCACGAGCCTACGTGGTCCGGGCGGCCCCCGCCCCAGCACTCTTTCGAGTGATGCGGTGGTGCGCCCTATACCTGATCAAGGCCCACTTCCGGGCGGAAAAGAGGCCGAAATCGGTTCTCCGCCACCCATTGGGCGGTAGGAAGGGTCCGGCGCGTCGGCCTCGGGTGTCCTACGAGCGCCGCGAGGTCTTGACGGACGGTGATCAGTAGGGAGTGCCGGGTGGGTCAGCCGGAGATGCAGCCCGAGGGGCTGCCGCAGGACGGGCCGCGCGGCGAGGGGGCGGCCGGACGCGCTCCGGGCGATCTGACCGGGCGGGCGCTTCCGCTCGGCGACTGGGCGCTGCCCGCCGAGCGGCTGGACGAGCTGTACCGGTGGGTGGAGCGGGGCGCGCTGGAGACGGCGGCCTGGTACCTCGCGGACCGGGTGGGGAAGCGGCGGGGGGCGCGGCTGCTGCGGGCCGGGGCCGCGACGGGCGTGCTCGCCGGGGCGGTGCTGCCGCTGCTGGACATGACGGGCGTCGCGGGCGGGGTCGCGCCCTGGGGGTACCTCGCGTTGCTGCTCGGGGTGGCGTGCGTGGCGGCGGACCGGTACTTCGGGGTGACCTCCGGGTGGATGCGGGACGTGGCGACGGCGCAGGCGGTGCAGCGGCGGCTGCAGGTGCTGCAGTTCGACTGGGCCTCGGAGAGTGTCCGGGAGGTGCTGGGGCCCGCGGACGGCACGGCGAGCGAGGCGGCCGAGCGGTGCCTGGGGGTGCTGCGGCGGTTCTCGGAGGACGTGACGGAGCTGGTGCGGGTGGAGACGGCGGACTGGATGGTGGGGTTCCGGTCCGGGGCGGCGCCGCTCGGTCTGCAGTCGGCGGGGATCGGCGGGGGGCGGCCCGAGGCGGGGGCGGGAGCGGTGGGGCGGTTCTCGGTGCCGGCGAACGGGACCCGGCCGAACATGCCCCGGCAGCGGCCGCCGGAGCCGCGGTGAGCGACGGGCGGTGAGGGGGCCGCGCGGGCCGGCGCCGAGGCCGGAGCGCGGGTGGGGTGCGCGGTCCGGCGTCGGCGGGGTACCTACCGGCGGGTGTAGGTCAGGGTCTCCCCCGTTGCCGTGTTGGTGCGGGTGAGGGAGCCGTCGGGGAGCAGGGTGACCTCGGTGGGCTCGCCCGGGGTGCAGGTGGCGGCGGGGCCCGTCGTCACCGTGGAGGGGCCGAAGCGCAGGGGGCCGCCGGCGCCCGGGGCGGTGGACAGGTCGGCCTCGAAGACGCAGTGGTAGGTGCCGTTGCCGGCGGGGCCCTCGGCGACCAGGGACAGGACCGTGTCGCCGACCTCGCCCTGCCGGATGGTGAGCTGTCGGGTGTGCACGCCGGAGGCGTTGTCGATGGTCGTGGCCCACGTGCCCAGGTACGCGGACGGGATCGTGCCGTCCGGTGACGGCGGGTCGTCCGGGGTGCTCGTTCCGGGCGCCGGTGCCGGGCCGGCCGTGTCGGTGCCCGGGGTCCGGGGCGCGCCGGTGGTCGGGGTGGCCGTCGGGTCGCCGTCGGCCCGGTCGCCCTTGCCGCCGCTCATCAGTGCGTAGACCGAGCCGCCAGCGCCGAGCGCGACGACCAGCGCGACGACGATCAGCAGCGCCGTGGAACGTCCTCGGCGGGCCGGCTCCTGCGGCGGCCCGTAGGGGGGCGGCGGAGGGCCGTACGGCGGGGTGGAGCCGGGCGCCGGCCCGTAGGGCGGGGTCGAGCCGAGTCCGCCGTACGGGTGGTACGGCGGCGTCCCCTGCCCTCCGGGCGGCCGGCCCCAGGCGTCCGGTGCCGGGGCGTAGCCGTGCGCGGGGGGCAGGGAGGGCTGCTGCGGAGGCTGCTGCGGGTGCTGGCGGGGGTACGGGCGGGGGCGCCGGGGTGTTCTGGGCGCCCGCGATCTGGGTGGGGAGGTGGTTGAGCGGAGCGCCGCTGCCCGGCCGGCGCGGGGGCGGCGGGCCCGCGGCGGCGGGCGGTTCCGCGACAACGGGCGGTTCCGGGGCCGTGCCCGGAGCGTCCGGGGCGTCGGGGGCCGGCGTGCTCGTGGGGCCCGGGAGGCCGGGGCCGGGCGTGATCGCGGACCCCGCGGTGCCCGGCGGTCCCGGTGCCGGCGCGGCCGGCGCCCCCGCGTCCTGCGGGTTCTCCGTGTCCAGCAGCCGTACCGCGTGCCGGCCGAGCTGGGCCACCAGCGCGCCGGGGAGCCAGGGGTCCCTGGAGCGACCCTCGGCGACGGTGTCCTGCGCGCCCGTGCGCTCCAGCACCTCGGCGAGGGAGGGGCGGGCCGCCGGGTCCTTCTGCAGGCAGTCGCGGACCAGGTCGGCGACGCCCTCGGGCACGTCCTCCAGGTCGGGTTCCTCCTGCGCGATGCGGAACATCAGCGCGTGCACCCCGCTGTTGGCGGTGCCGAAGGGCAGGTCGCCGGTGGCGGCGTAGGCGAGGACCGAGCCGAGGCAGAAGACGTCGCAGGCGGGCGTGATCCGGTCGCCGCGCACCTGCTCGGGCGCCATGAAGCCGGGCGAGCCGACCAGCGCGCCGGTGCGGGTGAGCCCGCCGTCGGTCACCGTCTCCAGGGCCCGCGCGATGCCGAAGTCGATGACGCGGGGGCCGTCGATGGTGACGAGGACGTTGGACGGCTTGAGGTCGCGGTGCACGATGCCGGCGGCGTGGATGTCCTGGAGGGCGTGCGCGAGCCCGGCCGCCAGGGTCCGTACCGAGCGTTCCGGAAGGGCCCCGTGGTCCTGCCCGACGACCTGCTGGAGGCTGGGCCCGGCGACGTACCCGGTGGCGACCCACGGCACGGCGGCCTCGGTGTCGGCGTCCAGTACGGGCGCCGTCCAGTACCCGCCGACCCGGCGCGCGGACTCGACCTCCTGGCGGAACCGCTGGCGGAACTCCTCCTGCGCGGCCAGTTCCTCGCGCACCAGCTTCACCGCGACGGTGCGTCCCCGGTCCGACCGGGCGAGGTAGACCTGTCCCATGCCGCCCGCGCCGAGGCGCCCCAGGAGCCGGTAGGCGCCGATCTGCCGCGGGTCCCCGTCCCCGAGCTTGTGCATGGTGCGCCGCCTTCCCCCACGTGAGCAACATTCCGAGGATAGTGCGGTGCGCACGTCCGGTGACCCTGCGTCGCCTACGGTTCCGTAACAGAGGCGGGTCCTCGACAGAGGCGGGTCCTCGCGTTCGCCCGGCGCCCCGGACCGGCGCCCGACGGCCTCGGCCACCGCGTGGACAACCTGTCGCGGAAAGCCCCCGACCCCATACAGGACGCCGATTCCGCTTCCGCATCGCGGACATCTACCCTCGGCCGCATGACTCCTCAGCCCAACCCCCAGGCCGGCGCCGCCGTGAAGGCCGCGGACCGTGCGCACGTCTTCCACTCCTGGTCCGCGCAGGAGCTCATCGACCCGCTCGCCGTCGCGGGCGCCGAAGGGTCGTACTTCTGGGACTACGACGGCAAGCGCTACCTCGACCTCGCCAGCGGGCTCGTCTTCACCAACATCGGCTACCAGCACCCCAAGGTCGTCGCCGCGATCCAGGAGCAGGCCGCGAGGATGACGACGTTCGCGCCCGCGTTCGCCGTCGAGGCGCGCTCGGAGGCGGCGCGGCTGATCGCCGAGCGGACGCCCGGCGACCTGGACAAGATCTTCTTCACCAACGGCGGCGCCGACGCCGTCGAGCACGCCCTGCGCATGGCCCGGCTGCACACCGGCCGCCCCAAGGTGCTCTCCGCCTACCGCTCGTACCACGGCGGCACCCAGCAGGCGGTCAACGTCACCGGCGACCCGCGCCGCTGGGCCTCCGACAGCGGCACGGCCGGGGTCGTGCACTTCTGGGCGCCGTTCCCGTACCGCTCGCGCTTCTACGCCGAGACCGAGGAGCAGGAGTGCGCGCGGGCGCTGGAGCACCTGGAGACGACGATCGCCTTCGAGGGGCCCGGCACGGTCGCCGCGGTCATCCTGGAGACGATCCCGGGCACCGCGGGGATCATGACGCCGCCGCCCGGCTACCTGGCCGGGGTCCGCGAGATCTGCGACAAGTACGGCATCGTCCTCGTCCTCGACGAGGTCATGGCCGGCTTCGGACGCACCGGCACCTGGTTCGCGGCCGACCTGTACGACGTCGTGCCCGACCTGATGACCTTCGCCAAGGGCGTGAACTCGGGCTACGTCCCGCTGGGCGGCGTCGCGATCTCCGCGAGGATCGCCGAGACGTTCGCCGAGCGCCCCTACCCCGGCGGACTGACCTACTCCGGGCACCCGCTGGCCTGCGCCGCCGCCGTCGCCACCATCGAGGTGATGGCGGAGGAGGGCATCGTGGAGCACGCGGCCCGGCTCGGCGCCGAGGTCGTCGAGCCCGCGCTGCGGGAGCTGGCCGAGCGGCACCCGAGCGTCGGCGAGGTGCGCGGCGTCGGCATGTTCTGGGCGCTGGAGCTGGTGAGGAACCGGGAGACCCGGGAGCCGCTGGTGCCGTACAACGCGACCGGGCGGGACAACACCCCGATGGCCGCCTTCGCCGCCTCCGCCAAGGCCCACGGCGTGTGGCCGTTCGTGAACATGAACCGGACGCACGTGGTGCCGCCGTGCAACATCGGTGAGGCCGAACTGAAGGAGGGCCTGGCGGCGCTGGACGCGGCACTGTCCGTGGCGGACGAGTACACGGAGTAGGCCCCGTCGGCCGACCGGACCCGGGGACGCCCCGGGCGCGTAAGGTGACGTGCTCGTACACGCCGACCAGGTGGACGAGCACGCCACCCGCACCCGACGAGGAGAACGCCCGACCATGCCCGGCCCCAACGGCGCCGTGACGCGCAGCACCCTGCGGCGCCAGATCGCCGACGCGCTCCGCGACGAGGTGCTGGCCGGACGGCTCCGGCCCGGGCAGGAGTTCACCGTCAAGGAGATCGCCGAGCAGTACGGGGTGTCCGCGACGCCCGTGCGCGAGGCGCTGGTCGACCTGTCCGCGCAGGGACTCCTCGACGCCGACCACCACCGCGGCTTCCGCGTGCACGAGTACTCCGTCGCCGACTTCCGCGGCATCGTCGAGGCCCGCAGCCTCGTCACCGACGGGATGTTCACCGCCCTCGCCGCGGACACCCGGGCGCTGCGGTTCCCCGACGGCCAGCGGCTCGCCGCCGCCCTCTCGGGGGTGCGGCGGCGCGGCGAGGAGGCCCAGCGCGCCGCCGCGGCCGGCGACCTCACCGTCCTCATCGGCTACGACCTGCGCTACTGGCGGGAACTGGCCCTCCTGTTCGGCAACCCCTACCTCTCCGACTTCCTGCACCGGCTGCGCGTGCAGAGCTGGGTGTGCACGGTGCAGCACCTGAGCGGGCTCAGCGACCTGCGCGGCGCCCTGTGGTCCGGGCACACCGAACTGGTCGACGCCCTCACCCGCCGCGACGTCGGGGCCTCCCGCGCGCTCGTCGACGCCTACAACGCCCACTCCCTCGCCCTGATCGAACGGCTCACCGGGGGGTGAGCGCGGGGCGTGCGGCGGACGGGGACCGGCCGAGGACGGGCGCCCGACGTGTCGTGGCCCGGCCCCAGATGGGTAAGGGACCTGCACGCGCCGCGCACCGCGCGCTGCGCACCGACTACGCTTCCCTGACCACCGTGCTGCGTGAGGAGCCCTCTTTTGGCCTGTGACCTGTGGCTGGTACCGCTCGTCGACATCCTGTGCCACACGCCGGACAACCCGTTCGCCGAGGAACTCGCGCAATACGACAAGGTGCTCGCCGCGGCCGGGCTTCCGCCGGTGCCGGTGTACCAGTACATGCCGGGCCTGTCCGGCGAGGTCGCCCCGGTCGCCGGTTTCGACTACGACGCGCTGCACTTCCTGCGCCGGGCGTACCTGCTCCAGGTGTGCGGGCTGCCGGTGACGCCGGTGGACGAACTCGGCGGTGACTACGAGCAGTTGCTGGAGATGTTCGAGGCGACGGCCCAGCAGTCGCACCTGGTCTGGCACTACGACCACGCGGGCGCCTACGTCCCGGTCGACTTCCCGCACCCGCTGTCGAGCGACGAACTCCTGGAGAACGGCGGCCCCCTGGGCTCCTCGCACACCCTCCTGCGGGAGTTGGAGGCCGTCGCCCCGGCCCTCGGCATCGACCCGGTCAACCCGCCGGCACCGCCGCAGACGCCGCTCGCCCCGACGGAGCTGGAGGAACCCGCCGCGGCGGCGCCGTACGATCCCAGTCCCTTCGCCCGTGAGCGCCACGTGTGGCTGGGGCTGCACGCGGCGGCGACCCGGAGCCTGGCGCAGGGGTCGATGATCGTCTTCAGCTGAGCGTCACCGCACCTGGGAGAGCCCCTTCTCCAGGTCCTCCATGGTCATCACCGGGGTCATCTCAACCTCGGCGTCGAACTGCGAGAAGAGGGGGTCGGCCGTGGCCGCGATCTGCGAGCTGTCCTGGAAGTCGAGGACGAACAGACAGGTCCGCCGGCCGCCGAACGGCCCGAAGTAGGCGGCCTCGGGGTGCAGCCGCTCCACGGTCTCCTTCATCAGCGCGGGCATTTTCCCGCTGCGCAGGGCCTCGTTCGCCTTCTGCGTGTCCAGCATCGCCTTGACCATCACGCGCATCGCTCTCACCTTCTTCTGGTCGACGCACGTGGAGGGACACCTTCAGGCTATGCCTGTGCACCGGCGCCCGCGCGGGGCGCCGGTGCACAGGACGGCGGGTCCGAGGTGTGTCCTCGGTGGCCTACAGGAACGAGTTGATCTCGATCGTCTCGTCCCGGCCCGGGCCCACGCCGATCGCGGAGATCGGGGCGCCGGACATCTCCTCCAGGGCCTTCACGTACGCCTGCGCGTTCTTCGGCAGCTCGGCGAAGGTCTTCGCCTTGCTGATGTCCTCGCTCCAGCCCGGCAGCATCTCGTAGACCGGCTTCGCGTGGTGGAAGTCGGACTGCGAGTACGGCAGCTCCTCGACGCGCTTGCCGTCGATCTCGTACGCCACGCAGACCGGGATCTGCTCCCAGCCGGTGAGGACGTCGAGCTTGGTGAGGAAGAAGTCGGTCAGGCCGTTCACGCGGGTGGCGTAGCGGGCGATGACCGCGTCGAACCAGCCGCAGCGGCGGTCGCGGCCGGTCGTCACGCCCCGCTCGCCGCCGATGCGGCGCAGCGCCTCGCCGTCCTCGTCGAACAGCTCGGTCGGGAACGGGCCGGCGCCGACGCGGGTCGTGTACGCCTTGAGGATGCCGATGACGCGGCTGATCTTCGTGGGGCCCACGCCGGCGCCGGTGCAGGCGCCGCCCGCGGTCGGGTTCGACGAGGTCACGAAGGGGTACGTGCCGTGGTCGATGTCGAGCAGCGTGCCCTGGCCGCCCTCGAAGAGGACCACCTTGTCGTCGTCGAGGGCCTGGTTGAGGACCAGGACGGTGTCGGCGACGTACGGCGCGAGCTTGTCCGCGTAGCCCAGCAGCTCCTCGACGACCTGGCCGGTGGCGATGGCGCGCCGGTTGTAGAGCTTGGTGAGCATCTGGTTCTTGACGTCGAGCGCCGCCTCGACCTTCTGGGTGAGGATCGACTCGTCGTACAGGTCCTGGACGCGGATGCCGACGCGGTTGATCTTGTCGGCGTAGGTCGGGCCGATGCCGCGTCCGGTGGTGCCGATCTTGCGCTTGCCGAGGAAGCGTTCCGTCACCTTGTCGACGGTCACGTTGTACGGCGTGATGATGTGCGCGTTACCGCTGATCAGGAGCTTGGACGTGTCGACGCCTCGCTCGTTCAGCCCATTCAGCTCGGAGAACAGGACCGACGGGTCGACGACGACGCCGTTACCGATGACCGGCGTGCAGCCGGGAGACAGGATTCCGGAAGGGAGCAGGTGGAGGGCGTACTTCTGGTCGCCCACGACTACCGTGTGGCCGGCGTTGTTGCCGCCCTGGTAGCGCACCACATAGTCGACGGATCCACCGAGCAGGTCCGTCGCCTTTCCCTTGCCTTCGTCACCCCACTGAGCACCGAGCAGCACAAGTGCGGGCACGCGCGTACACCCCTTCCGGGCGGGGCATGTCCATGGTCGAGGGCGTACGCGGAGGTCTCCGCCGCGTGCACCGCGACCGTCGTTGGCCGCCAACCGTCGGACCGGATGCCCCGGAATAGACGAAGCCCCTGGCGCAATAGCGCAAGGGGCTCTTGCACAAAGATGCTACCCGAGGAAGCGAGGCATGGCCGAGGTGGCGACTTCCGCACGATCGTCCGCGAGATCGTCCGCGACACCCGATCAGCTTCTGGTGGTCGTGGATCCGGTCGCCCGCCGGGCGGACGGCGAGTCCGTCCGGATCGCGAAGGACGTGCTCCGCGCGGGTGCGGCGCACATGAAGGTGTGCCTGCCGGAGGACGCCGAGGAGTTCGCGCGGGCGCTGCGGCGGCGGGGTTCGCGGCGCCCCGTCGTGATCGGCGACGACCGTGCGCTGCTGCGGGCCGTCGCGCTGCTGCACCGGCAGCGGGAGCTGGCGGGGTGTGCGCTGTCGGCGGTGCCGGTGGGGCCGGTGCTCGGTCTCGCCCGGTCGCTCGGGCTGCCGACGGGCGCGGTGGCGGCGGCACGGGCGGTGCTGGACGGGACGGTGCGGCGGCTGGACCTGCTCGTCGACGACAGCGACGGGGTGGTGCTGGGCGAGGTGGGCATCCCGCCGGTCACGGCGCGCGAGGACGCGGACGCGGACGCCGGGGGCGGGGCGCACGCGGCGGGCCGGCCCTGGCTGCGGACCTGCCAGTCCCTGGTCCGGACGCTGGCTCCGGCACGGCCGGCCCGGATCACCGCCGGTCCCGGCGCGTCCGGTCCGGCCCGGCTGCGGGTGGAGGTCGACGGGGTGACGCTGGTGGACCTCGACCGGCCGGTCGACGCGGTGTCGGTCCTGCCGGGCTCCGGCGGGCTGGCCGAGGTGGAGGTGCGGCCGGTCCCGGTGGGCGCGGAGGCGTCGCCGCTGAGGGCGGTGGGGCGGACGGTGACCGTGTCGGGGGCGCACTACCGCTACCGGGCCGACGCGGTGGTGTCGGGACCGGTGCGGACCCGGACGTGGGTGGCCCGGGAGGGGGCGTGGGGGCTGACGCTGCCTACGGGGTAGGGCTGGGGCCTGTCGTTCGGATCAGGGGGCCTTGAAACCGGCGGTGTTCGGCGGGCGCGCTGGCCTGGCGGTTGCAGCGGGGCGGCGTCCTCGGCTGGAGCGTCGGCTTCCTCCTCGCCGGGGTCGTCTACGGCTCGATGACGGAGGGCGCGGCCGATCTGGTCGGGGACAACGAACAGGCCCGCGCGATCATCGAGCGGATGGGCGGGCAGGCCGGGATCACCGACGCGTTCGTGTCGGCGATGGTCGGGATGCTCGGGCTGATCGCCGCACTGTACGTGGTGGCGTCGGTACTGCGGCTCGGCGGCGAGGAGACGTCCGGGAGGGCGGAGCCGGTGCTCGCGGGCGCCGTGGGCCGGCTGCGGTGGGCCGCCGGGCACCTGGTGATCGCCTTCGGTGGATCGGTCCTCATCATGCTGCTCGCCGGGCTCGGTTTCGCCGCCGGGTACGGCAGGGACGCCGGGGTGATCCTGGGCGCGTGTCTCGTGCAGGTGCCCGCGGTGTGGGTGATCGGCGGCGTGGCGGTCCTGCTGCACGGGCTGCTGCCCCGGGCCGCGGTGGCCGCGTGGGCCGTCGCGGGCGCGGTGCTGCTGCTGGGGTGGGTCGGGCCGGCGCTGGACGTGCCGCAGACCGTCCTGGACGTGTCCCCGTACGGGCACCTGCCGAAGCTGCCGGGCGGGGCGATGAGCTGGTCGCCGGTGCTGGTGCTGCTGCTCGTCGCGGCGGTGCTGGTCGGGACGGGGCTGGCGGGACTGCGGCGGCGGGACATGACGACGTGACGGTTCGGCGGCGTGACGACGTGACGGTCTGGCGGCGTGGCGGTCCGGCGGCCTGGCGGTCCGGCGGTCTGAGGCGCAACCGGTGGTCGGGGTGGGGGCGTCCGGACAGGTATGCGTCGGGATGCGGTGGCGGGTGGTGGGTGTGCGGTCTCGTTGGCCGGGGCCGTGGGTGCGGTGGTCGTGTGGGGGCAGACCGCACGCACCCAGCGGCACCTGGGCAACGAGTTCGAGAACAACGGGCAGGACTTCGGTGCCGTGCTCACCGAGCTGCCGTTCGTCTTCCTCGCCGGGGCCGTCGTGCCCGCCGTGCTCTGGGGGCTCGGCGCCTGGCTGCTGGGACGGCGGCGCCTACGGCGGGAGTCGGCGCGGGCCTCAGAGCTCCACTCGTAGCCCCGTCAGTCCGCGCATCACGAAGTTCGGCCGGCGTTCCGGCTCCGCCGCCAGGCGCAGGTCCGGTGCCCGCTCCAGCAGGGCCGTCATGGACGCCGCCAGTTCGATGCGGGCCAGCGGGGCGCCGATGCAGTAGTGGATGCCGGCGCTGAACGAGATGTGGGGGTTGTCCCGGCGGGCCAGGTCGAGGCGGTCCGGGGCGGTGAAGACGGCCGGGTCGTGGTTGGCGGAACCGAACAGCATCGCGATCTCCGCGCCGCGCGGGATCACCGTCCCGTCGATCTCGACGTCGTCCAGCACCCAGCGTTCGAAGAGCTGGAGCGGGGTGTCGTAGCGCAGCAGCTCCTCCACGGCGGAGGGGACCAGGGAGTGGTCCGCGCGCAGGGCCACCAGCTGGTCCGGGTTGCGGAACAGGGCCAGCCAGCCGTTGACCGTCGCGTTCACCGTGGCCTCGTGGCCCGCGTTCAGGAGCAGGACGCAGGTCGAGATCATCTCCTGCTCGGTGAGGCGGTCGTCGTCCTCGTCGTGGGCCGCGATCAGCCCCGAGATCAGGTCGTCGCCCGGCTCCTCGCGGCGGGCGGCGATCAGTGCGCGCAGGTACTCCGAGAAGTCCAGGGACGCCCGGACCGCCTTCGCCGCCGTCTCCTCGGACGGGTTCAGCTCGTACATGCCGCAGATGTCCGCCGACCAGGGGCGCAGGGGGGCGCGGTCGGACTCCGGGATGCCCAGCATCTCGGCGATCACCGCGACCGGCAGCGGTTCGGCCAGGTCCGTCAGCAGGTCGCCGCCGCCCGCCGCGACCAGCCGGGCCACCAGGTCGTCCGCCAGGTCGTGCACGTAGGGCCGCAGCCGCTCCACCGTGCGCGGGGTGAACGCCTTCGACACCAGGCGCCGGATCCGGGTGTGGTCCGGCGGCTCCAGGTCGAGCATGCCGTGGTCGTTGAGCGTGTGGAACGGCTCGTGCTCCGGCGGGGGCGGGGTGCGGCCGAAGTCCTCGTGGGTGAACCGGTGTTGGTAGGTGCGGCCCAGGCGGCGGTCGCGCAGCAGCGCCGAGACGTCCGCGTGGTGCGGGACCAGCCACTGGTCGGTGGGCTCGTAGTAGTGCACGCGGCCCCGGGCCCGCAGCTCGGCGAAGGCGGGGTAGGGGTCGGCGACGAACGCCGGGTCCCACGGGTCGAAGGCTGCCATGGCCGGACGCTAGCGCGAGAGCACCGGCACTGACCAGGGGCCGCCGGCCGGCCCGCCGGTCAGCCCGGCGTCACCAGCCGGGCCTCGTAGGCGAAGACCGCCGCCTGGGTGCGGTCGCGCAGGCCCAGCTTGACCAGGATGCGGCTGACGTGGGTCTTGACGGTGGACTCGGCCACGAACAGGCGCTCGGCCATCTCCGCGTTGGACAGGCCCTGGGCGATCAGGACCAGCACCTCCGTCTCCCGCTCCGTGAGGTCGCCGTAGGCCGCCTGGGCCGAGGGCATCAGACGGGGGCCGTCGGACAGCTTGGAGAACTCCGTGATCAGGCGCTTGGTGACCGAGGGGGCGAGGAGCGCCTCACCGGCGGCCACCACCCGCACGCCGTCGGCGAGCTGACGGGCGGAGGCGTCCTTGAGGAGGAAGCCGGAGGCGCCCGCGCGCAGCGCCTGGTACACGTACTCGTCCAGGTCGAAGGTGGTCAGGACGAGCACCTTCGCCGCGCCGTCCGCGGCGATGATCCGCCGGGTCGCCTCGATGCCGTTCAACTCGGGCATGCGGATGTCCATCAGGACCACGTCCGGGGCGAGTTCGCGGACCTTCTCGACCGCCTCCCGGCCGTTGACGGCCTCGCCGACGACCTCGATGTCCGGCATCGCGTTCAACAGGACCGAGAAGCCCTCGCGCACCATCATCTGGTCGTCGGCGATCAGGACCCGGATGGTCATGCTTCCCCTTCGGTCTGCACGGTGACCGGCAGGAACACCGCCACCTCGTACCCTCCGTCGTCGGCCGGGCCCGCCGTCATCTCGCCGTCGAGCATCGACACCCGCTCCCGCATGCCCGTGATGCCGTGCCCCGCGCCGGGCGAGGGCTTGACCAGGGACGGTTCGGGCATCGGGCCGTTGACGACTCTCAGGCCCAGACCGCCCAGGACGTAGGAGACCTCGACGCGGGCGCTCGCGCCGGGCGCGTGCCGCAGGGTGTTGCTCAGCGCCTCCTGCACGATGCGGTACGCCGACAGCTCCACGCCGGGCGGCAGCTCGCGCACCGCGCCGGTCACCGCCTTGTCCACGGTCAGGCCCGCGTCGCGCACGTTGGCGAGCAACGCGTCCAGGTCGGCGAGCGTGGGCTGCGGGGCGTCGGGCGCCTCGTGGTCCTCGGCGCGGACGACACCGAGGACGCGGCGCAGCTCGGTCAGCGCCGCCACCGCGTTCTCCCGGATGGTGGCGAAGGCCCGCTCCAGCTCCTCCGGCGGATTCTCCACCCGGTACGGCGCGGCCTCGGCCTGGATGGCGACCACCGACATGTGGTGGGCGACCACGTCGTGCAGCTCGCGGGCGATGGTGGTGCGCTCCTCCAGCAGGGTGCGCCGGGACCGCTCGTGCGCGGTGACCGTCCGCTGCGCGGTCACCTCCTGCCGGGCCTCGCGGCGGACGTGCCGGACCGCGACCATCAGCAGGGCCAGGGCGGAGAGGAACAGCATGGGCGCGGAGGTGTTGTACTCGCCGTCGCCGATCACGGTCTCCGTGAAGAGCGCGTAGGCCGCCGTGAGGACCCACATCCAGGCTGCCGTGCGGGGCCGGGTGCGTATGGCCACGATCACCAGCACCGCCAGGTGGCAGACGAAGACGCCGGGCTGCCACGGCCACTCCCTCAGGCTGCCGTCCAGCAACGCCACCAGCGGTGTCGCCGCCATCGACATCCAGAAGGCGCCGACCGGCCGGACCAGCGTGGCCAGCACCGGTGCCGCGCACATCAGCCCGCTCAGCAGGGCCGGCGGACCGCCCATGGTGCCCGCGCCGGCGGAGCCGGCGAACAGCGCGATCACGGCGAGGGCCACCACGACCGCGTGCGGCAGGCGGGCGGCGTACCGCTGCGGCTTGCCGGAGAGCCGACGGGTCAGCGGGCCGTCCGTCGCCATCGGCGGCAGCGGACGGTAGGCGAAGGCGTCGTGGAACAGGTCCCGGCGCAGTCCGCCCAGGGCGTCCATGGCCAGCCGGAACTCCGGGCTGCGCGTGCCGCCGCTGCTCCCGGAGGGGGCGGTCCGCGTCTGAGTCGTCTCGGTCACCCTGGCAACGGTAGGCGCAGCCGGGGTCGCGGTCGTCACCAGTGAGAGGGGTCCTGCGGTGTCCGTCTCAAGTACTACGGCCCCTGGAATTCGCCTCAGTACCCGGAGGGCCGCACCAGCCCCGACTCGTACGCGAACACCGCCGCCTGCGTCCGGTCCCTGAGCCCCAGCTTCACCAGGATCCGGCCCACGTGGGTCTTCACCGTCTGCTCGGCGACGACCAGCCGCGTGGCGATCTCCGCGTTCGACAGGCCCTGCGCGATCAGGGCCAGCACCTCCGTCTCCCGCTCGGTGAGACCCGCGACCCGTTCCTTCAGCGGGGCCCGGGGTGGTTCGCGCAGCCGGGAGAACTCGGTGAGCAGCCGCCGGGTGATGCCCGGTGCGAGCAGCGCGTCGCCGGCCGCCACCACCCGGACCGCATCGGCGAGCTGGTCGGCGGAGGCGTCCTTCAGCAGGAACCCGGACGCGCCGGCCCGCAGCGCCTCGTACACGTACTCGTCCAGGTCGAAGGTGGTCAGCACCAGGACTCTGATCTCCGGGGTCGCCCCGGTGATCCGCCGGGTGGCCTCGATGCCGCCCAGCTCGGGCATGCGGATGTCCATCAGGACGACGTCCGGCGTGAGTTCGGCGACCTTGGCCACGGCGTCCAGTCCGTCGACGGCCTGCCCGACCACCTCGATGTCGGGCTGGATGTTGAGCAGCACGGTGAAGCCCTGCCGGACCATCTGCTGGTCGTCGGCGATCAGTACGCGGATCACACGGCCGTCGCTGCCGGTCGTCATGGGGTGTCGTCCTCGGTGGAATGGCGGATGGGCTCGTGGGCGGAGTCGGACGTCGCGTCGGGCACGGGCCGGTCGGGGCCGCTGTCCGTCGGCAGGAACGCCGACACCCGGTAGCCGCCGTCCGGCAGCCGCTCCGCCCTCAGGGTGCCGTCGAGCATCGCCACCCGCTCCCGCATGCCGAGCAGCCCGTGCCCCGCCCCCTGCGACGGCGCCGGGGCCCGCGTGGGCCGGGTGTTGGAGACGTCGACGCGCAGCCCGATCGGGAGGTGCGTGAGCTGGACCCGGGCGCTCGCGCCGGGCGCGTGCCGCAGGACGTTGCTGAGCGCCTCCTGCACGATCCGGTACGCCGACAGCTCCACGCCGGGCGGCAGCGGCCGACGTCGGCCGCTGTGCTCGACGGTCACGGTCAGTCCGGCGGCCCGGGTGTTCTCCACCAGCGCGTCGAGCCGGTCGAGCGTGGGCTGCGGGGCGTGCGGGGCGGTGCCGCCGCGGTCGGGTGCCGCCCCCGGGACGTCGGGGGCCTCGGAGCGCAGCACGCCGAGGACGCGGCGCAGTTCGGTCAGCGCTTCCAGCGCGTTCTCCCGGATGCCCTCGAGGTTCTCCTTCAGCTCGTCCGAAGGGTTCTCCACGAGGTGGGGGGCGACCTGGGCCTGGATGGATATGACCGACATGTGGTGGGCGACGACGTCGTGCAGCTCGCGCGCGATGCGGCTGCGCTCCTCCAGGAGGGTGCGCCGGGCGCGTTCCTCGGCGGTGAGCGAGGTCTGCTCCGCGAGTTGGGTCCGGGCCTCGCGGCGGCCGCGCAGGGCGATGCCGAGCACGACGACCACCGCGAACAGGACGACGGCGACCTGGCCGGTCGGCTGGTAGTTGCGCGCACCGACCAGGCCCTGGACGACGTAGGTGACGAGCACCGTGAAACCCAGTGCCTCCAGCGACACCCGGGTGCGGACCCGCAGGGCGAGCAGGAGCAGGACGAACAGGTGCGCGATGAGTCCGGCCACCGTCCAGGGCCAGGTGAACTTGTACCCGTCGTCCATCACGGCGCGCACCGCCGTCGCCCCCACCAGCATGGCGGCCAGGGACAGCCACCACGCCGGGACCGGCCGCCACAGGGCGAGGACCATCGCGCCGCTGTGGCCGAGCGCGATCAGGAAGGCGAACTCTCCGTCGAGTCCGCCGTTGTCGCCGAGCTGGGCCGCGTCGCCGAGCAGCACGCCCAACGCGGCCAGCCAGACGATCCCGTGCGGCAGCCAGCGCAGCCATGTGGACGGCGGCAGCGGATCCGCCCGCGCGGTCCACAGGTCGTCGCGCAGCGTCCCCCACCAGCGCGTGCCGGCCGCGCGCTTGCTCCCCCGTGGCATCACGCCGCCCAGCCTAGACATGCCGCGCCCCCTTCGTCGTCGCCCGGGGCCGCGGGTGGTGCCCGCGGACGACCCGTGGGCGGCGGTGGCCGCCGCCGCGCTCGAAACCGTGGAACGCCGCCCAGCACACGCCCAGGAACAGGGCGAACACCGGAAGCCAGACGAGCCGGGCCGCGACCCAGTCCGGTCCGTCGGGGAGCGTGTGCAGTCCGGGCAGCCGACCCGCGAGGAGACCGGTGACGGTCGTGGCCATCATCGCCGTCTGGTGCCACAGGAAGATCGTCATCGCGAAGAGGTTCACCAGCGCCACCGCCGCCCAGGCCACCGGCCGCCGCAGCGCACGGCGCAGCCGCTCCCGCAGCAGCAGGGCGAGCCCGCACTGGGCCAGGCCGAAGGTGACGGCGGCCAGCGTCGGCGGGTCGAGGTTCGAGACGGGGGCGCCGGGGACACCGACCATGGACGCCGGGTAGCCCGCCCAGGCGACGAGCGCCGCGGTCGCCGCCGTACCCCCGGCGAACAGGGCCCAGCCCACCCCGCGGTGCTCCAGCTCGCCCCGTGTCCAGGCGGCGCCGAGGGTGTAGGGCACGGCCCAGCCCGCGGCGAGATCGATCCAGCCCAGCCAGGACGGACCGCCGAGCCCGAAGCGCAGCAGATCGACGTGGAGGACGACGGCCAGCGGCCACAGCGGGTGCAGCCGGGCCAGCAGCGGCGTCGCCGCGGTCAGCGCGGCGAAGACCAGCAGGAACCACAGCGGGGACAGGGCCAGCTTGACCAGCGTGCGGACGGTCCCGTGGTCGGCGCCGGTCAGGAACAGCAGGACCGCGATCACCGCCCACAGGGCGAGGACGGCCACGACCGGCCGGAACAGCCGGCCCAGCCGGGCGGCCAGCCACCGCCGGTACGGTGTGCCCCGGTCGCGGGCCGCGGCCCAGCCACGGGTGGCCACGTGCCCGCCGACCAGGAAGAACACCGCGAGGGTCTGGAAGGCCCAGGAGACCGGGGCCAGCCGGGGCATGTGCTGCAGAGGGCTGGCGGTGTGCAGGCCGCCGCCGTCGGAGACCAGGGCCGTCACCAGCCAGTGGCCGAGGACGACGCCGAGGATGGCGAGGGCGCGCAGCGCGTCGACCGCGCGGTCCCTGGAGGCGGGCGTCGCCGCGTCGATCCGGGCGGCGGCGGCACGCAGCGCGCCGCGCGGGTGCGCCGGGGTCACGTCAGTCACGGGTCACCTCCGTGGTCCCGCCCAGGACGGTCTCGCCCAGGACGATCCGGGCCAGGTTCGTCAGGGAGCGGGAGCCGGCGTCGAAGTAGTCGCTGTGGCCGCCGTCGCCGGCGTCGAAGACCCGGGCGCCGAAGGCCGGGGAGACCGGGTCGGTGCCGAAGCCGACGGTCGTGCCGAACAGTCCGGCGCTGACGTGCGGGACGTGCTCCACCCAGTCGTCGGCGCCCCGCGCCGCCCAGACCCGGGCGTCCGTGCGCAGGCCCGCGGCGGAGTCGGCGCCGGTGCCGGGGCTGCCGACCAGGGCGATGTCGGCGACGTCCAGGCCGGCGGCGGCACGGGCGCAGACGACCGAGCCGTAGGAGTGGCACAGGAGGGTCACCTGCGCGTGGGGGCGGAGGACGCCGCGCAGGTCGTCGACCAGGCCGCGCAGTTTCGGGGCGGCTTCGTCGGCGCGGCCGGTCGTGGCGACCGTGGTGCTGACGGTGCCGGGCGTCCGGTAGCCGAGCCAGGCCACGACCGCCGTACGGGTGCCGTCCGGTGCCTGCGTGCGGAGCTGCCGGTGCAGGGCGAGGGCGGCGGCGCGGAACCGGCCGTAGGTGTCGAGGCCGGTGTCGGAGCCGGGGACCAGGACGGCGACGCGGTCGGCGTGGGCCAGGTCGCCGAGGACCTCCGTGGCCAGGCCGGCGCCCCGGCCGTCGAAGGCGAGCAGCTGCCGGGACGGATCGGCCAGGGAGCGGTCCGCCGCCGCGCGGTGGCGGTCGCCGTGGGCGTCGGCCATCCGGGCCGCCTCGGCGGCGTTGGCCCGGTTGGCGGCGTAGGTGGCCGCCAGCGTGTCCGCCGTCGGGGCGGCGAGCACCGCGGGAGGCGGGGCGGGGATCTCGGGCTGTGCGGCGGCGGAGAGGGGGAACGCCACGGCACCGGCCACGAGTGCCGCCAGCGCGGCCCTGCGGCCCCTCCCCACGCGCCGCCGCGGACGTACCGCCGTACCGGACGCCGTACCCGACCCCATGACCGCTCCCCTCCCGCGCACCCGCTCATCGGGCTCGCCTGGGACGGAAGTTATGAATCGGAAGGGGTAGTCGGCGTCCCGCCGGAGAGCTCATTCGCGACGTAGCTCTCAGGTACTACGGGTCTGACATGACGCCCGCCGGAAAGACCGGAGAAGACCGGGGAGCCCGGAGGAGCACCACCGCGAAAACCCCTCACCACGCCAGCTGGGCGATCTCCTCCGCCACCACCGCGCACGCGTCCGCCGCCGGGTCGATCAGCGGGAAGTGACCGACGTCCTCCAGCAGTGTCACGCCCACCATCTCACCGGCCCTCGCCGCCGCGTCGGCGTACGCCTCGACAACCGCCTGCGGCACGTCCACGTCGGCGCGGCCCTGGACGACGGTGGTCGCGATGCCGGTGGGCAGCAGCAGGGCCGGGTCGGCGTACGGCCGGCGCTCGGCGTAGTGCTCCTCGCCGCCCAGGAGTTGCCGCGCCGCTCCCCCGCACACGTCCAGCTTCCCGGCGACCTCGAAGTCGGCGATCGGGGCGAGGGCGACCACGCCGCGCAGGGACGGCGGGCGGTCGAGGCGCCACGGCGCGTCGGCCGGCAGCACGTGCCGGGCCGCCGCCCACAGGGCTAGGTGGCCGCCCGCCGAGTGACCGGTGAGCACCGTGCGGCGCGCGTCGGCCCCCGGCAGGTGCCGCCCGGCCAGCGCGGGCAGGGCGTCCAGCGCGGCGGCCACGTCGTCGAAGGTGTCGGGCCAGCGCCCCGCGACCAGGTCGTCGCCCGCGCCGCCCCGCACACCGTCCCCCGCCCCGTCCCGCGCGCCGCGCCGGTACTCCACGCTGGCCACGGCGAAGCCCCGGCCGGCCAGGAACCGGGCGAACGGGCTGACATGGCGCCGGTCGTACGGAGCCCGCCACGCGCCTCCGTGCAGGACCACCACGACGGGCGCGGGCACACCCGGCCCGCCGCCCGCACCGCGCGGGACGTAGAAGTCGATCACCTGGTCGGGGTGGTCGCCGTACGCGGCGGTGCTGTCGGGCTCGACGGCCGGGTGCGAGAAGGCCGACCTCTCCTCCGCGGCGTTCCGCGCGGCAGCGGTGCCCGGTTCTGCGGCGGCGTCCGGCATGCTCCAACCTCTCAGCGACGAAACGGTGTTGGCGGACCAGGGGAAGACGATCGGCCGTCGGCGGGACGTTATCAGGCCGGTGACGTGCGCGGACACGGGGATGTCACGCTGGGTGAGCTGCGGCGCCGGGCCGGACCGGTCTGGTCCGAGCCGGACCGGCACCGCCCTCACCCGGCCCCGTCCGTCAGGCCGTCGACACCGCCCCCTCCGCCGGCCCCTCCGCGAGCACCTCCGCGAGCACCCGCGCCGCCCGCTCCACGTCCGCGAAGCCGACGTACAGCGGGGTGAAGCCGAAGCGCAGCACGTCGGGGGCGCGGAAGTCGCCCACCACCCCGCGCGCGATCAGCCGCCGCATGACGTCGCCCGCGTCGGGGGCCCCTCCCGCTCGAGCGGATCCGAGAGCGGGGGGACAGCGCAGCGCCACCTGGCTGCCCCGCTCGGCGTGCGCGACCGGCGTCACGGACTCGACCCGCCCCTCGGGCACGTACTCCCCGACGCAGCGCAGGAAGAAGTCCGTCAGCGCGAGGGACTTGGCGCGCACCGCATCGATCGACACCCCGTCCCACACGTCGAGGGACGCCTCCAGGGCGAGCATGGACAGGATGTCCGGCGTGCCGACCCGGCCGCGCACCGCACCGGAGGCCGGGGCGTAACCGGGCCGCATGCCGAAGGGCTCGGCGTGCGAGTTCCAGCCGGGCAGCGGGGAGTCGAAGCGGTCCTGGAGGTCGCGGCGCACGTACAGGAACGCGGGCGAACCGGGGCCGCCGTTGAGGTACTTGTAGGTGCAGCCGACCGCCAGGTCGACGCCGTGCTCGTCCAGCCCGACCGGCAGGGCGCCCGCGCTGTGGCACAGGTCCCACACCACGTACGCCCCGGCCGCGTGCACGGCGGCCGTGAGCCCGGGCAGGTCGTGCAGCCGGCCGGTGCGGTAGTCGACGTGGTTGAGCAGGACGGCGGCGGTGCGCTCGCCCAGCGCCGACGGCACCTCGGCCGGGACGACGGCCCGCAGCGTGCACCCGGTCATCCGGGCCGCGGACTCGGCGACGTACCCGTCCGTGGGGAAGGTGGTGGCGTCGACGAGGATCTCGTCCCGGCCGGGAGCGTCCCCGCCCGCCATGCGGACGGCCGCGACGACCGCCTTGAAGACGTTGACGCTGGTGGAGTCGCCCACGACGATCTGCCCCGGGGCCGCGCCGACCAGCGGGGCGATCCGGTCGCCGACCCGCTCGGGCGCCGTCCACCAGCCGCTCTCGTCCCAGGACCGGATGCGCAGCTCGCCCCACTGGCGCCGCACGACGTCCGCGACGCGGTCGGGGACGTGCGCCGGGAGGGCGCCCAGCGAGTTTCCGTCGAGATAGGTCACGTCGTCGAGGACGAACCGCTCGCGCACCGCGGCCAGCGCGTCGGCGGCGTCCAGTTCCTCGGCGACGCTCATCAGCTCAGACATAGGACCGCGCCGTCCACAGCTCGGGAAAGACGTTTCCGCGGGCGCGCTTCTCCAGCCAGGCCACCCCGGCGGAGCCGCCGGTGCCGGTCTTGGCGCCCATCGCGCGGCGGGTGGCGACCAGGTGGTCGTTGCGCCACCGCCACACCAGCTCGGCGACGTCGGTGAGGGCCTCGCCGAGGCGGGCCAGCTCCCCGTTCTGGTCGCCGGAGTAGACGGCCGTCCAGGCGGCCTCCACCTCGGGCGACGCCTCGTACTTCCGGGTGACGTCCCGCCGGAGCACGGCGTCCGGGATGTCGTACCCGCGCCGGGCGAGGAGCCGGACGACCTCGTCGTACAGGCTCGGCTCGTGCAGCGCCTTCTCCAGTTCCGCGTGGACGCGCGGGGCGCCGCGGTGCGGGACGAGCATGGACGCGGACTTCTCGCCGAGCAGGAACTCCAGGCGGCGGTACATGGCCGACTGGAAGCCGGAGCCCTCGCCGAGGGCGCCCCGGTAGGAGTTGAACTGGGCGGGCGTGAGGCCCGCGAGCGGCGTCCAGGAGGCGTTCAGCGCCTCCAGCTCCCGCACCGAGCGCTTGAGCGCGTCGGTCGCCACCGGGATCCGGTCCTCGCGCAGGGCGCGGGCCGCGGTCTCCCACTCGTGGACGATGACGGTGAACCACAGCTCCATGACCTGGGTGGTGACCAGGAAGACCATCTCTCCGGGATCGTCGGAGAGGGTGTGCTGGAGGTGGGTGAGCACGTCCGCCTTGACGTAGTCCTCGTACGGCGTGCTGCCCTCGAAGTCGAGATTCGGGGCGTCGTGGGACATTTCTGTCTCCTGATGGCACTACGGGTAGCGGTCCGCCCTGCCGTTACCGGCACGGGGCCCCGGTCCCCGACGGCATCCTCCGCAATGCTGCCAGGAAATCGCAAGACCCGCCCGTCGCGGGCCCCGCGTGCGGCGCTCGCGCTCCCCCTCGCGGGCGTCCCGGACGCCCGTCCCCGAGTGGCAGACTGCTTCCATGACGACGCACAAGAACCTGCTCGGCGGCCCGGATCCGACGTACCTGCCCGAGAACGAGGAGGCGAACCGCCTCCTCGGCGAGGAGTCCCTGCCGCCGGCCGAAGTGGCGGCGAAGGACCCCACGTTCTCGCTCGCCTGGGCGATGCTCGCCGACGACGCCTTCGCGGCGGGGCGCGTGATCGAGTCGTACGCGTACGCCCGCACCGGCTACCACCGCGGTCTGGACGCGCTGCGCCGGGCCGGGTGGAAGGGACACGGGCCCATCCCCTGGGACCACCAGGCCAACCGCGGGTTCCTGCGCTGCCTCGCCGCCCTCGCCCGCGCCGCCGGCGCGATCGGCGAGAAGGACGAGACGGAGCGGTGCTGGCAGTTCCTGAAGGACAGCAGCGCCGAGGCGTACGACGAGCTGAAGCGCTGACGAGCACGTGCGAGGGCCCGGCACCCCTGGGGTGCCGGGCCCGTCGTGCGCTTCGCGGCCTTACTTGATCTTCTGGCCCGCCGAGCGCAGGTGGCCGCAGGCCTCGACGACGCGCGCGGCCATGCCGGCCTCGGCCAGCTTGCCCCAGGTGCGCGGGTCGTAGGTCTTCTTGTTGCCGACCTCGCCGTCGACCTTCAGGACGCCGTCGTAGTTGCTGAACATGTGGGCGACGACCGGACGCGTGAAGGCGTACTGGGTGTCGGTGTCGATGTTCATCTTGACCACGCCGTTCTCCAGCGCGGTCGCGATCTCCTCGGCGGTGGAGCCGGAGCCGCCGTGGAAGACGAAGTTGAACGGCTTGCTGCCGGCCGGCTGGCCGTACTTGGCGGCGACGCCCTCGTTCAGCTCCTTGAGCAGCTCGGGACGGAGCACCACGTTGCCCGGCTTGTAGACGCCGTGCACGTTGCCGAAGGACGCGGCGAGCAGGTAGCGGCCCTTCTCGCCCAGGCCCAGGGCCTCGACGGTGCGGACCGCGTCGTCGACGGTGGTGTAGAGGGAGTCGTTGATCTCGTGGGAGACGCCGTCCTCCTCGCCGCCGGTCGGGGTGATCTCGACCTCGAGGATGATCTTGGCGGCGCGGGCGCGCTCCAGCAGCTCCTGCGCGATGGCGAGGTTGTCGGACAGGGTCTCGGCGGAGCCGTCCCACATGTGCGACTGGAACAGCGGGTTGCGGCCGGCCTTGACGCGCTCCTCGGAGACCGCGAGCAGCGGACGCACGTACCCGTCGAGCTTGTCCTTCGGGCAGTGGTCCGTGTGCAGCGCGACGGTGACGTCGTACTTCTCGGCGACGATGTGCGCGAACTCGGCGAGGGCGACGGCGCCGGTCACCATGTCCTTGTTGTGCTGGCCGCCCAGGAACTCGGCGCCGCCGGTGGAGATCTGGACGATGCCGTCGCTCTCCGCCTCCGCGAAGCCGCGCAGGGCGGCGTGCAGCGTCTGGGAAGAGGTCACGTTGATGGCCGGGTAGGCGAACTTTCCTGCCTTCGCCCGGTCCAGCATCTCGTTGTAGACCTCGGGAGTTGCGATGGGCATCTGTCCGCTCCTTGTATGTGCGGGTGGGCGTGTTGGTGCTTATGGCCCTGACCTAGGACTGGGGGGCGACGTCATCGTCGGCCCCATCCTTCCAGACGAAGCGGGAATACCCGAGTGGACCCCGGCCCCGTCTCGGCCCCTGGTATCAGTCCAGGCCCAGCTCGTCCTTGGCGTAGGCGTACCGGTACGGCACCCCCGCGCCCTCCTGGATCTTCTCGGCGGCGCCCGTCGCCCGGTCGACGATCGTCGCCACGGCCACGACCTCGGCGCCGGCCTCGCGCACGGCCTCGACGGCGGTGAGCGGGGAGCCGCCGGTGGTGGAGGTGTCCTCGACGACGAGGACGCGGCGGCCCTTGATGTCCGGGCCCTCGACGCGGCGCTGCAGACCGTGCGCCTTGGCGGCCTTGCGGACGACGAACGCGTCCAGGCGCCTGCCGCGCGCGGCGGCGGCGTGCAGCATGCTCGCGGCGACCGGGTCGGCGCCCATGGTCAGCCCGCCGACCGCGTCGAACTCCAGGTCGTCGGTCAGGTCCAGCAGCACCTGTCCGACCAGCGGCGCGGCCTCGCCGTCCAGGGTGATGCGGCGCAGGTCGACGTAGTAGTCGGCCTCGAGACCCGAGGAGAGGGTCACCTTGCCGTGCACCACGGCCTTGTCCTTGATCTGCTGCAGCAGCGCGCCGCGTACGTCCGTCATGCGCACCAGCTTAGAGCCGGGTCCAGCTCCAGGTCGTCGTGGCCTCCAGCGGCTCCAGCGGCGTGACCAGGCGCGGGTGGGTGTTCAGGCCGTCGGGCGGCCCGGTCTGCGGCTCGACGCAGACGGCGGCCTCCTGCTCGTCGTAGACCACGGCCCACTGCTCCGGGCTGGTCACCTTCAGCTCCAGCCGGCCCGGCCAGGTCAGGGTCACGTCGACACCGTCCGGCATGCCGAAGCAGTCGTCCCAGGGGCCCGGCTTCGGGTCGATGCGGTGGCCGGTGGGCAGGTGGTCGTCGCCGCGCTCCTCCTGCCAGGCGGGGTCGAAGGCGATCGCCACGTCCGCCCCGTCGAGGGTGCGGTTGAACCACGGGTGCCAGCCGATCTGCGCCGGGAAGGACGACTCGTACGTCTCCACGGACATCGTCAGCGTCAGGGCGTCCCCGGCGAGCGCGATCACCTGCGTGACGCGACCCGAGTAGGGCCAGGGGTCGACGAGGTCGTACGTGATGACGGCCTCGTTCCCGGTGACGCGGGCGGTGCGCCAGGCACCGTCGCGGGCGGTGCCGTGGATGGCGTGCGGCGGGGAGTTCAGCGGCATCCGGTGGACGGCGGCACCGTCCCGGAAGCGGCCCTCGCGGATCCGGCCGCACCAGGGGACCATCGGGAAGCAGCCGTAGCGGTCGCCCTGGCGCAGCAGCTCGGTGCCGCCGACACGGAGCCCGCCGATCCGGCCGCCGTTGCCCGGCAGCACGGTCGCCTCCGCGTCACCCGCGGTCAGCGTGATGGGTTCGTTACTCACGCCACGACCCTACTGGGGTGATCAAGGGTGCCCCACCGGGCCGGGGCCACGGGGCGGACGGCGGGGGCGCCGGCGGTCCGGGGCCCGGCGCCGCGGCCCGGGGCGCGCCCGCGGGTCAGTGGCGCTTGTTGCGCAGCGCCCTGCCGACCACGATCGCCGAGGCCACGGCCAGGGCCGCCGCCGGGGCGGCCCAGCGCAGGGGGCTGCCGGACGCGTTCGCCTGGGGTGCCGGAACGGGGGCGTAGCGGCCGCGCGGCGGGGCGTGGTCCACCTCCTCGGCGCTGCGGCCGATCATCGTGCGGCGCGCGTGCGCGGCCTCGGCGGGGGGTTCGGCGGCTTCGGGGGCGGTGGGGAACCGCGGGGCGGCCGGGGCCTCCTCGGCCTCGTCGCCGTCGTGCACCTCGGGTCCGGCCACGCCCACGCCCGCGTCGGCGTCGGTGTCGACGTCCACGTCCACGTCCGCGTCCGCGTCCGGGTCGAGGGAGGACGGGGGGACCTCGGTGTCGAAGACCGACGTGTGCCCCGGCTCCGTCTGCGCGGCCGCCGCACCCAGGTTCTCCGCGAACCGGGTCACCAGGCGGGTGGCGGCCGACGTCACCGACTCCTTCGGCAGCTCCGTGACACGCCCGTCCGCGGTGGCCGTCCCGGTGCACGCGAGGGTGGAACCGCCGTCGGCGTCCCGCACCCGCAGGACGAGCGCGAGCGTGACCGCGCCGGTGCCGCGCGACTCCGTGGCGTCGCCCTCGACGACGTACGCCCCGTCGTCGCGCGCGGTCAGGCGCAGGGAGCCCCGGTAGGTGATGGAGCTGCCGCCGATGCGGACCTTCAGCCGTCCCGCGACGGGATCGGCGCCGGCGTCCTGCTGGAGCCCCGGAACCGCCCGGGCGACCCGGACGGGGTCGGCCAGCACGTCCCTGAGCCGCTCGGCCGGAACCGGAACGAACACCTCATGCTCCATGTCTGCGCAGCCTACCCAGCGGGCGCCCGGCGCACCCCCCGTCGGCGCGAACTCGTCCGCCCCGCGGCACTCGGGCCGTCGGCCGTCGGGGGACGTGCCGGGCCCGCGCACCCGGTGGGTTCAGTACCGCGGATGCACCAGCGTGGACGGCGGCAGTCCGGGTACGCGCGTGCCGGCCGCCGACCGGGCGGCCGCGGTGAGGGACCGCCGGGTGAGGGTGCGCGGGCGGGAGGCCGCCGGGTCGAGGCGCAGGCCGGGGGACGTGCGGGCGGCGAGGACGAAGCCCCAGTCCCGGGGTGCGCGGGAGGTGCCGGCGGTGGAGCCGGTGCCGCGGCCGTCGACGCGGTAGGCCACGGTCCGCAGCCCCGCCGCGCGCAGCGTCGCGTCGACGGTCCAGAACGCCCGGGGCCGCGAGGAGACCGGCCCGGCGTGCACGGCCAGCCGCCCGCCGGGTGCCAGCACGCGCCGCAGCAGGCCGTAGAACTCCTGCGAGTACAGCTTGGTGCCGGCCGTGACGCCGGGGTCGGGCAGGTCCGAGATCACCACGTCGTACGTCGCGGTGGGCGTCGAGCGCAGCCGGTGGAAGGCGTCCGCGGCCCCGACGTGGACGCGCGGGTCGCCGTAGGCGTGCTCGTTCAGCGCGGACAGGGCGGGATCGTGCCGGGCCAGCCGGGTGAGGCCCGGGTCGGGTTCCAGGACGTCGACGCGGCGCACGCCCGGGTGGCGCAGCACCTCCCGCGCGGCGAGGCCGTCGCCGCCGCCGAGGATCAGCACCCGCGCGTGCGGTCCGGCCATGGCCGGGCGCACCAGGGCCTCGTGGTACCGGCGCTCGTCGCCGCCGACCCGCAGCCGGCCGTCCAGGAAGAGGTGGAGCGGCCGGCCGTCGGTGCCCCCGGTGAGGACCACCTCCTGCGCGTCGGTCCGGACGGCCACGCGGACGTCCTGGCCGTAGACCGCGCGCCGGGCCGCGCCTTCGAAGTCGTCGGCGAGGACGGTCGCCGAGGCGAGGACGGCCAGCACGACGGCGTTGGCGGTCAGCAGCAGCCGGCGGGCCCGGCGGCTCAGGTCCCGCCGGAACAGGCCGAGGACCAGGGCGGCGCCGACGGCCGCGTTGACCGTGCCGGTGAGCAGCGCGCCGGTCAGCTGGCCGAGGAAGGGCAGCAGGACGAAGGGGAAGGCGAGGCCGCCGACGAGGGCGCCGACGTAGTCCGCGGCGAACAGGTCGGCGACGGCGCCGCCCACGTCCTGGCGGCGGATGCGCTGGATCAGCTCCATCAGCAGCGGCACCTCGGCGCCGATCAGCAGGCCGATGGCGAGCGAGAAGGCGACCAGGAGGAAGCGCGGTCCGTCGGACCACAGGCCGCCCCAGCCGCCGGTCCAGGCGAAGACGGCGTACAGCACCATGGCGCTGGAGCCGCCGACGAGGGCGAGGACGGCCTCGACGGCGCCGAACCCGGCCGCCGCGAACCGGCGCAGCCGCTTGGCGGCGAGCGAGCCGACGCCCATGGCGAAGACCATGACGGACAGGACGACGGACGCCTGGGTGACCGAGTCGCCGATCAGGTACGAGGCGAGGGCGACCAGTTCGAGTTCGTACACGAGTCCGCAGGCCGCGCAGACGAAGACGCCCGCGAGGACCAGGAACCGCCCGGTGCCGGGCCGGACGGGCAGCCGGAGGGTCTCACCGGATCCCGCCGCTCCGGCCCCCGCCGGATCGCTCGGGCCACCCGGCCCCCGAGGGCCGCTGCGACGGTCCGGTCCGTCCGGGCGGCCGCCGCGCCCGTCCGCGCCGTTCCAGGACGGCGGAGGGCCGGGCGGAGCGGGAGCGTGCGGTTCGATCACGCAGTGACGTTACGTCACTCTCCCACTGCGCTTCGTCACCCACACGTGTGAAACTTCCGTTCCACGGGTCCCGCGGGTTTACCCGGCTCACGCCCCGGACGAGCTGAGCTGCGGCGCCGGCACCCGGACGCCGACCCGGGTCCGGGTCGCCACCAGCTGGCCGTCCTGCGGATAGGCGTGCCAGGTGCGCCAGTGCACCTGCCCCTCGTGCCGGTGCGCGAGCAGCGCGGTGAAGGCGTGCGGGCTGCCGGGGAAGACGCCGGCCAGCCCGTGCGGGTGGTCGGCGACCAGGGCCAGCAGTTCCTGGGCGCGGCCCGCGAAGGAACCCGGCGTGAGCAGCTCCACGCGGGCGGCGAACTCGTACTCCCAGTCGCCCACCCGCTTGGCCACACCGAGCGGAAGCGGGGTGCTGCTGCCCGGGATGCACGCGACCGTCTCCGAGCAGCTGCCGCCGTCCGCCTCCTCCAGCAGCACTTGGTGGGAGGCACCGAGGAGCCGCAACTGCAGCCTGGAGCCCGCCAGTTCGAGATCGAGGCTGGCCAGCGCGGGCAGCGGTTCGCGCCCCAGCGCCCAGGCCAGGTCGGCGGCGCGGGTGTCGGTGTAGGCGGTGTTCAGGGTCGTGAGCATGGATCGGCTCCGCAAGCGCACAAGGGAAAAGGGCGTGGGGCCCGCGCACCCCGGCACTGTCGGGGAGGTGGCCCGGTCAGCCCGGTCGGCCGGTCAGGAGGGGGGTCAACAGGTCGTCCGAGGGGCTGCGTCGACGAAGGAGAGCGAATCATGAACTGTGGCGGTACCACAGCGTTTTTACCCAACTTCGTGGCGTTTCCATCCCTCGGGGGGCTCCACAGCTCAACTGTTCAACCAGGGCGTGCGCCCGGCCCGCTCGGTGCGCGCCGGTGTGCGAGAGCGCCCACCGGGTGTGATTCCCGATGGGCGCTCTCGATGGGGACGCGGGACCCGGACCCAGGCGCGGGTCCCCTCGAAGCGGATGCGGTTCCCCCTGGCCGGAGCTCAGCTGCCCCGTGTCAGCTGCCTCCACCGCATCCGCCGCCCCCTCCCCCGCAGGACGACCCGCCTCCGCAGGACGAGCCGCCGCCGCAGGACGAACCGCTCCCGCAGGAGTGGCCTCCGTGGTGCCCGCCCGAGGACGAGCTGCTGTCTCCGGCCCACCAGCTGTTGTTGCTGCTGTAGCCACCGCCGGACGACCGCGAACCCCGGCCGCGCGCGCGGCCGGCGGTGGAGCCGCCCCGCACGCGGGAGACGATCCCGGCGAGGGCCAGAGCGACGACGACGACCAGGATGATGCCGACGAGCATGGCGTCACCCTCCTTCCATTCCCCCGGGCCCGTGGCCCGGAAGTTCCCCCGAAGCAACCCCCCGTGGGCGCCTCGCTTCCGATGGAGCTCGTTGCGTGAACGGGAGATGCCCTCGCCCGACGCGCCCCAAAGCAGAGTTGAGGAACTCCAGAGCTTCGGCGCAGGATGGCCGCCATGACCTCCAGCGCACGCCCCTTCCTCAACCGCCGGCTCGCCGAGTTCGGGACCACGGTCTTCGCCGAGATGTCCGCCCTGGCGGTGAAGACCGGGGCGATCAACCTGGGCCAGGGGTTCCCCGACACCGACGGCCCCGAGGAGATCCGGGAGGCGGCCGTACGGGCCCTGCGCGACGGGCGCGGCAACCAGTACCCGCCGGGTCCGGGCGTTCCCGAGCTGCGCACCGCCGTCGCCGCCCACCAGCAGCGGCACTACGGCCTGTCCTACGACCCGGACACCGAGGTCCTGGTCACCGCCGGCGCCACCGAGGCCATCGCCGCTTCCCTGCTGGCCCTGCTGGAACCCGGCGACGAGGTGATCGCGCTGGAGCCGTACTACGACTCGTACGCGGCCTGCATCGCCATGGCGGGCGGCACGCGGGTGCCGGTGACCCTGCACCCGCACGAGGGCGCGTTCCGCCTCGACCTGGACGAGCTGCGCGACGCGGTCACCGACCGCACCCGCCTGCTGCTGCTCAACACCCCGCACAACCCGACGGGCACCGTCCTGACCCGCGCCGAACTCGCGGCGGTCGCCGAACTGGCCCTCGAGCGGGACCTGTTGGTGGTGACGGACGAGGTCTACGAGCACCTGGTCTTCGACACGGCCGAGCACGTCCCCCTCGCGTCCTTCCCGGGGATGCGCGAGCGCACGGTGACGATCAGCTCGGCCGGCAAGACGTACTCGTTCACCGGCTGGAAGGTCGGCTGGATCACCGCGCCGCCCGCCCTGGTCACCGCGGTCCGCTCGGCCAAGCAGTACCTGACCTACGTGGCGTCGGGCCCCTTCCAGTACGCCGTCGCCGAGGCCCTCGCACTGCCCGACTCCTACCTCTCCGGCTTCCGCGCGGACATGGAGACCAGACGGAACCTCCTCGTGTCCGGCCTCGCGGAGGCGGGCTTCGACGTCTACCGCCCCGCCGGGACGTACTTCGTCACCACCGACATCCGCCCCCTCGGCGAGAGCGACGGCTTCGCCTTCTGCCGGGACCTGCCGGAACGCGCGGGCGTCGTCGCCATCCCCAACGCGGTCTTCTACGACCACCGGGAGGCGGGCGCCCCCTTCGTCCGGTTCGCGTTCTGCAAGCGGACGTCGGTCCTGGAGGAGGCCGTGCGGCGGCTGAAGACGCTGGGGGGCTGAACGGCGAGAGCCCGGCCCCGGCACACGACCCCGGACGGCGGTCGGTGCCCTGGCCGGGCTCCCCGGTGCGTGGGGGCGGACTACTCGCCGCCCTCGTCCTCGGGCTTCTCCGCCCCGTCGACCTCCTGCTCCAGGCCGAGCTGCTCCACCAGCCAGCGGTCGAACTCGATGGCGGCGCGCACCCAGCTGACCGTCGAGGAGACGAAGTGCTCCAGGCTGACGCCCATGCCGATCAGCATCTGCGCCTCGCCGATCAGGCGGACGGTGCCGTCGTCGTGGGTGTGGGAGTACACCTTGGGCCACAGGGTGCGCCGGTTCCAGTCGTCGAGCGACTCCAGCAGCTGCGGCTTGGCGTCGATCTCGTGGGGGCGGTCGTAGAACGTCCGCACCGAGAAGATCTGCTGGTCGCCCTCGCCGCGGAACATGAAGTACGTACGGAACTGCTCCCACGGCGCCGCGAGGTCGCCCTCGTCGTCGACGACGTACTTGAGCTCCATCTGCTCGAGGAGCTGCTTCACGAGGTCCTGATCCGGGACGACGGGGCCCGCCGGCCCTTGGGGCTGCGGCTCGGGCTGGCCCCCGAAGTTCGGAATCGAGGACGGGTCGATGCTCACCGTGTTTTTCCCTTCGTACGGATCACACCATCCTCCCCCATGCAGGGAGGGGCGTGGCAAGCCCGCCGTGGCCCTGTCAGCCCTGGGCTGACACGATCCGGCCGGTCGGGTGGACCCCGGCGGACGGCCGCGGGCGTCCGTACGGGCGGCCCGCCACCCCGCAGGGGGATGACGGGCCGCGTCCGGACCGTCGGGGCTACGGCGTCCTGTCGCTCGCCGGGCCCACGATCAGGTCGTCGCCGAAGCGGTCCACGCGGACCGTGTCGCCGTCCTTGATCTCGCCGGCGAGGATCTCCCGGGCGAGCCGGTCGCCGATCGCGGTCTGCACGAGGCGGCGCAGCGGGCGGGCGCCGTAGGCCGGGTCCATGCCCTCGTCGGCCAGCCACGCCAGGGCGTCGTCGGTGACCTCCAGGGTGAGGCGGCGCTCGGCGAGGCGCCGGGCGAGCGCGTCGATCTGGAGCCGTGCGATCCGGCTCAGCTCGTCCTTGCTCAGGGCGGAGAAGACCACGAGGTCGTCGAGCCGGTTGAGGAACTCCGGCTTGAACGACGCCCGGACCACCTCCAGGACCTGTTCCTTCTTCTCCGTCTCGCTGGTCAGCGGGTCGACCAGGTACTGGCTGCCCAGGTTGGAGGTCAGCACCAGGATGGTGTTGCGGAAGTCGACGGTGCGGCCCTGCCCGTCGGTGAGGCGCCCGTCGTCCAGCACCTGGAGCAGGATGTCGAAGACCTCGGGGTGCGCCTTCTCCACCTCGTCCAGCAGCACCACGGTGTACGGGCGCCGCCGCACGGCCTCGGTGAGCTGGCCGCCCTCCTCGTAGCCGACGTATCCGGGCGGGGCGCCGACCAGCCGGGCGACGCTGTGCTTCTCGCCGTACTCCGACATGTCGATGCGGACCATGGCCCGCTCGTCGTCGAAGAGGAAGTCGGCGAGCGCCTTGGCCAGTTCGGTCTTGCCGACACCGGTCGGGCCCAGGAAGAGGAACGACCCGGTGGGCCGGTCGGGGTCGGCGATCCCGGCCCGGCTGCGCCGCACGGCGTCGGACACGGCCCGCACGGCCTCGGTCTGCCCGATGAGCCGCTTGCCGAGCTCGTCCTCCATGCGCAGCAGCTTCTGCGTCTCGCCCTCCAGCAGGCGCCCGGCGGGGATGCCGGTCCAGGAGGCGACGACGTCGGCGATGTCGTCGGCGCCGACCTCCTCCTTGACCATGGTGTCCCTGGCCACCTCCTCCTCGGCCTCGGAGGCGGCCTCCAGGTCGCGCTCCAGGGCCGGGATCTCGCCGTAGAGCAGCTTGGAGGCGGTGTCGAAGTCGCCGTCGCGCTGGGCGCGCTCGGCCTGCCCGCGCAGTTCGTCGAGCTTCTCCTTCAGCTCGCCGACCCGGTTGAGGGACTGCTTCTCCTTCTCCCAGCGGGCGGTGAGGCCGCGCAGCTCCTCCTCCTTGTCGGCGAGGTCGCGGCGCAGCCGCTCCAGGCGCTCCAGCGAGGCGGCGTCGGTCTCCCGGCCGATCGCCAGCTCCTCCATCTTCAGCCGGTCGACGGCGCGCTGGAGCTCGTCGATCTCGACGGGCGAGGAGTCGATCTCCATGCGCAGCCGGGACGCGGCCTCGTCGACGAGGTCGATGGCCTTGTCGGGCAGGAAGCGGGAGGTGATGTACCGGTCGGACAGCGTCGCGGCGGCCACCAGCGCGCTGTCCGCGATCTGCACCTTGTGGTGGGCCTCGTAGCGGCCCTTGAGCCCGCGCAGGATCGCGATGGAGTCCTCGACGGTCGGCTCGGCGACCAGCACCTGCTGGAAGCGCCGCTCCAGGGCGGGGTCCTTCTCGATCCGCTCGCGGTACTCGTCGAGCGTGGTCGCGCCGACCATGCGCAGCTCGCCGCGCGCGAGCATCGGCTTGAGCATGTTCCCGGCGTCCATGGCGGAGTCGCCGCCGGCGCCGGCCCCCACGACGGTGTGCAGCTCGTCGATGAAGGTGATGATCTGGCCCTCGGAGTCCTTGATCTCCGCCAGGACGGTCTTCAGCCGCTCCTCGAACTCGCCGCGGTACTTGGCGCCGGCGACCATCGCGCCGAGGTCCAGCGCGACCAGCCGCTTGCCCTTGAGCGACTCGGGCACGTCGCCCTTGACGATCCGCTGGGCGAGCCCCTCGACGACGGCGGTCTTGCCGACACCCGGCTCGCCGATGAGGACGGGGTTGTTCTTGGTGCGGCGGGACAGCACCTGCACGACGCGCCTGATCTCGTGGTCCCGTCCGATGACCGGGTCCAGCCTGCCCTCGCGTGCGGCGGCGGTCAGGTCGGTGCCGAACTTCTCCAGCGCCTTGTACTGCCCCTCGGGGTCGGCGGTGGTCACCCGGCGCCCTCCCCTCGCCCTGCGGAAGGCCTCCTGCAGCTTCTTCGCACTGGCTCCCTGCCCCTCCAGTACCTCACCGGCCGCGCCGCCCTTCGCGGCGATGCCGAGGAGCAGGTGCTCGGTGGAGAGGTACTCGTCCCCGAGTTCCTTGGCGCGGGCCTGGGCGTCGGCGACCACGGCGAGCATCTCACGGTTGGGCTGCGGCGGCGCGACCGTGGACCCGGTGACGCTGGGCAGCCCGGCGAGGATGCGCTCGGCGCCGGACCGCACGACCGCGAGGTCGGCCTCGACGGCGGCGAGCAGGTCGGTGATGTTCTCGTTGTCCTGTCCCTGGAGCAGAGCCAGGAGCAGGTGGGCGGGGGTGAGATCGGGGTGTCCCTCGGTCACGGCCCGGTTGCTGGCCGCGTTGATCGCGTCCCGGCTCCGGTTGGTCAGCTCGGCGTCCACGTTCTGGCTTCCCTCCTGCGTCAACCGTCGGCGGTTCGGCCGCGTCTTCCATGACTGACTCGGCCAACGTGCACAAAGTTGAGTCTATTCCACTCAAGGGGGAAACGGCGGCGGGCCGTGCCGCGAGGGACTTCCGGCCGGACGGGAAACACATCGATGCCCGGACATGTCCGGGCATGACGACAGCGGCGTCACCGTGTTCAGGTCACGGTGACGCCGCTGCCGGGGGGAAGCACCTGAGCGATCTGTTACGACGGGGGAATCGCGTCAGGCACTGCGGGGGGTGGCCGAGATGGTCCTCACTTCGGGGAGCTCCGGCTGAGCGAGCCGGTGGTCCCTCTGGTCCAGGTTCACAAAGATCATTCCGTACCGGACGGCACACCGCACGGGCCGCGGCGCCCCCCGAGGCCGCCGCAGGCATCGGTACGCCCGTACGTCGCCGTCCTCGTCCAGCGTGACGACGACCGGCTCGCCGAAGACCGTCACCATCAGGGAGTCACCGGGATGCGGGATCGCGGTGACCAGATCGATGAAGTGCCAGCCGGAGCGGTAGGCGGTGGCCATCTCGCGACGGAAGGAACGGTCGTCGGGTGGAGTGGTCATCGTGATCAATTCCAAGACGTGTCGTCGGTGTGGTCCCCACCCACGACAACCGTGATCGACCCGGTGTTCGCCCGAACGTCACTGGACTTGCCGGCCAGGCCGCTCGCGGCCCCAAGCACCACAACGGCGGAAAGAGCAGCGGCAAGTACCGAGCGAAGCATTCTCTTACTCATAGTCGGCTTCGTCCTCACTCGATGGTCTCCTCTTCCCCCGTCGGGTAAGACGATGGCTCATTCGGGCACGTCATGGCCACACAATCGGTGCATCATGTTCCTGCATGTTCAGGACCCTGGGGGGTGGAAAAATGGGGACAAACGGGAAACAAGCGGCGCATCCCCATGCCATAACCGAACTTTGTGACGAAGGCAGCCGCCTCTACGTCAGCGCGCTGCGGGCCGGCCGCATCGCACGCGCGGACGTCGGGGAAGCCCCTTGCCTGATGGAGTTCGCCCTGCTCCACCCGGATCCCGACGACGCCACCTGGCTGCGCCCCGTCCCTCCGACGGTCGCCCTGGCACAGCGTCTCCACCCCCTCGAGCGGGAGATCACGGAACGCAGGCGCCTCTCGGTCGAACTCGCCGACGCCTTCGAGCCCTTCATGGCCGCGAGCGCCCAGAGCGCCGCGACCACCCACGCCATCACCGTGCTGGAGGGCAAGGATCGCATCAACGCGGCCCTGAACCTGGCCACTTCCGAATGTCACACCGAAGTCCTCACCGTGCAGCCCGGTGGCCGCCGGCTGGAGAGCAACCTCCTGAAGGGCCTCGAACGGGACAGGCCGCTCATCGAACGCGGAGTACGGCTGCGGACGCTGTACCAGCACACCGCGCGGCACAGCCCCGAGACCCTGGCCTACGTGGAGCGGATCGCCAACGGCAAGGTCGAGGTCCGGACCATCGACGAACTGGTCGAGCGGCTCATCATCTGCGACGAGACGGTGGCCTTCATCCCGACGCGGGAGGACCGCCAGGTCGCCCTGGAGCTCCGCCATCCCGGACTGGTCCGGTACCTGATCAAGGTCTTCGAGTTCATGTGGGCCCGCGCCGTCCCGCTCAAGGTCGGGACACCGTACGAGACGGCCCCCGACGGCATCACCGACATCCAGCACTCCATCGCCAAACTCCTGGTCGAGGGCCACGTCGACGAGGCCATCGCCCGGCGCCTGGGGATGAACGTGCGCACCTGCCGCGCGCACATCGCCAAACTCGCGACCGTCCTGGGCAGCGGCAGCCGCGCCCAACTGGGCTACCTGATCGCGCAGTCGGGGATCCTCGAACAGGCCCAGGGCGGCCAGGGAGGGAGCCACCCGTGACCGGGGGAACGCACCGGCACGCACGGGAGGAGCTGTGCGAAGCGGGCCTCGGCCTCTACGCCCGCGCCCTGCGGGAGGGGCACCTGCCCGGCGAGGAGGCGGCCGAGGCGCCCTGCCTGGTCGACAACGGCCTCCTGCACCCGTCGGTCGACGACCTGACCCGGCTGGAGCCCGTCGCACCGGCCGTCGCCCTGCAGCGCCTGCTCCGTTCCTCGGAGGAGCGCATCGTCGGCGAACGCCGCCGCGGGCAGCGGCTCGCCGACGCCTTCGAACCCCTCATGCGACTCGAGGGGCCCACCGCCACGGGCGGGGACACCCCGTCCCTCAGGATCCTCAGCGGCAAGGAACGGACGAGCCGGGCCATCACCGAGGCCATGGCCGCGGGCCGGGAGCAGCTCCTCGCCATCCAACCGCACGACGGCCTCGTCGCCCCGCCCTTCCACCACCACGAAGCCGCCATGCGACGGGACCAGGCGTTCCTCGACAACGGCGGCCGGGTGCGCGCGCTGTACCAGCACACCGTCCGCCACGCCCCCCTGGTCATCGGGCGCTACGAGCGCCTGACGGGCGACGTGGAGGCGCGGACCCTCGACGAGGTCACCGACCGCCTCGTCATCGTGGACCGCACCGTCGCCTTCATCCCCGCCAGCGCCGACCGTTCACTCGCTCTGGAAGTCCGCCACCCCGCCCTGATCGCCTACTTCATCAACACGTTCGACCGCTTCTGGCACCTGGCCGTCCCCATGTACCCCCAGGCGGTCCGGCAGCCCACCCTCAACGGCATCACCCCCCGCCAGCGCGCCATCGCCGCCCTCCTCGTCGAAGGGCACACGGACGCCTCGATCGCCGACCGCCTCGGCATGAACGTCCGTACCGCACGCGTCCACATCGCCAAGCTCGCCGCCACCCTCGGCAGCGAGAGCCGCGCCCAGCTCGGTTACCTCATCGGACGTTCGGGGATTCTCGACCAGGAACGCTGACGGAGGGCGAGCCGTCCAGGCCGGCCTGGGCGATGCGCACCCCCAGCTGGGTCCGGCTCGTCGCGCCCAGGGTCTCCGACAGGCGGGCGATGTGCGCCCGGCACGTCCGCACGCTGATCCCCAGCCGCTCCGCGACCACCGCGTCCTGGTGCCCCTCCGCCAGCAGCGCCGCGATGGACCGCTCGCGGTGCGAGACGCCCTCGAAGCCGGTGTCCGGGAGCGGCGCCGTCAGCGGGACCGCCAGGCGCCACAGGCGCTCGAAGACCGTCACCAGGTAGGCGATCAGCGCGGGGTGGCGCAGCTCCAGGGCCATCGTGCAGTCGGCGTTGGCGGGGATGAACGCCACCGTGCGGTCGAAGAGGATGAGGCGGTCGACGACCTCGTCGAGGGTGCGGGCCTCCACCGCGTCGCCCATCAGCTCCAGGTAGGTGAGCAGCCCCTGCCCGTGCCGGGCGACGTGCGTGTACAGGTCCCGCATCCGCACCCCGCGCCCGCGCAGCGCCAGCGCCCGGTGCAGCCCCTCCGACAGCTCGTGCTCGCGCCGGATGCCGCCGGGCTGGACGGTGAGCACCTCCGTCGTGCACGCCTGGGTCGCCTCGTCCATCGCGCCCTGGATGCGGGCCAGTCCGTCCAGCACCCGGATCGCCGTGCCCTCCGCGGCCGCCGGCGTCCGGACGTGCCGGCCCAGGCCCGCGTACCGCTCGAAGGCCTCCACCGCCGCGCCCACCCGCCGCTGACTGGCCCTGACCTCCTCGTGCACCCCGCGCAGCAACCGCGTCATGACCTCCTGCGGGGAGGTCGGCACGAGCCAGTCCATGTCGTCGGGGTCGGGGTGCAGCAGGGCCAGCTCCAGCAGGCAGGGCACCGGCTCCGCGTCCCGGCGCGGCACCCGGCCGAGCCGCACGGCCCGGGAGTACACGCGGTCCCCGGCCGCGCACAGCCGGTCGGCACCGTGTGGATGCTCCTGAGCCCCGTGCCCGGTCATCGCCCATCCCACCCCCGGTTCCGGCCCTTTCCGCAGCGCAACTATGCGCGGACGGGACCGGGTCCGCAACACGGCTCCACGCCGGTCGGCGACCGGGGGACACCGGTTCGCACCGGTATGCCCGTGCGGTGGGCGACGGCTACTTCAGCCCGATCTCCGCGCAGTCCGAGGCGAACTTCGGCGTGCAGATGTCGGAGACCTTGTAGAAGCCGTCCGCCACGACGGTGTCCTTGATGTTGGCCTTCGTCAGGGCGACGACCGGGACCAGCTGCGCCGGGATGCCCTGGTTGCTGGGGCTGTCGACCCTGTCGCGGGTGAGCGCGTCGAACTGGATGTCCCGCCCCTGGAGGTACGCCACGACCATCTCCGCGGCGCTCTCGGCCTCCTGCGGGTAGGGCTTGTAGACGCTCATGTACTGCTCGCCGGCGACGATCCGCCGGACCGCCGACAGCTCCGCGTCCTGGCCGGTGATCGGCGGCAGGTCGGTGACGCCCGCCTCCTCCAGGGCGTCGATGATGCCGCCCGCCATGCCGTCGTTGGCGGAGTAGACGCCGTCGATGTTCTTCGCGCCGATCGCCTCGATCGCCTCCGCCATGTTCGCCTCGGCGTTCTCCGGCGCCCAGTCCTTGGTGTCGAAGGACTGGGCGATGGTCACCTTGCCGTTCAGCTCGGACATCGCACCGGCCTTGAACTGCTTGGCGTTCGGGTCGGTGGGCGAGCCGTTCATCATGACGATCTTGTCGGAGGTGTCCGTCTTGCCGCCGAGCGCCTCGATGAGGGAGCGCCCCTGGACCTCGCCGACCAGTTCGTTGTCGAAGGAGATGTAGGCGTCGATCGGGCCCTCGGCCAGCCGGTCGTAGGCGATGACCGGGATGCCGGCGTCCTCGGCCTTCTGCACGCTCGGCGCGATGGCGTGCGCGTCCACGGCGTCCAGGACGATGGCGTCGACCTTGGCGTCGATCATCTTCTGCATCTGCTCGGTCTGCTTGGAGGCGCTCGCCCCGGCGTTGGCGTACTCGACCTTGCCCTGCTCGCGGGTCAGGGAGGCGATCTTCTTCTCGAAGTACGGGTGGTCGAACTGCTCGTAGCGCGTGTTCGCCGTCTCCGGGAGCAGCAGCCCCACCGTGATGTCGTCGCCCTTCGACGGGCTCGCGCCGTCACTGCTCTCCGAAGCGCCCAGCGCACCACAGCCGACCAGCGAAACGGTCATCGTGGACGCCGCCACGGATATGGCGATACGACGGATGCAGGAGATCACTTCTGGTGCCTTCCGGACGCGGGGGCCGCATTGCAACCCAGGTGACTGAAAAGCCAACGCGTCGCCGCCGCCATCGTCAAGCGGAACCACTTAACGAGATGACAACACCACGCTCCGCAGCCGATGTGGAGACGGAGCGGAATCATCTCCCGGTTCCCTTTACACGCCTTCCACGCACAGGGCACGCGAAGGGGTCCGGAGGTTCGGGCGAACCTCCGGACCCCTCGCGCGGCGTCAGTCCGGCACCTGCTGCTGCCGCTTGGGCCGCCACACCACCAGCGCGCTGGTCTGCTGGACCTCCTGGTACGGCACCAGGTCACGGCGGTACGACGCGTGCACCGCCGCCTCCCGCTGCCGCATCGCCGTGGCCGCGCCCTCCAGCGCGTCCGACAGCTCCGCTATGCGCGACTGGAGCGCGGCGACCTGGTTCTCCAGTTCGATGATGCGTTTGATCCCGGCCAGGTTGATGCCCTCGTCCTGCGACAACTGCTGTACCTGGCGGAGCAGTTCGATGTCGCGGGCCGAGTAGCGCCGGCCGCGCCCGGCCGTGCGGTCGGGGGAGACCAGGCCGAGGCGGTCGTACTGGCGCAGGGTCTGCGGGTGCAGACCGGAGAGCTGGGCCGCCACCGAGATGACGTAGACCGGGGTGTCCTCGGTCAGTTCATACGGATTGCGTCGACGACCGTCCATTCCCGTCAAGCTCCCTTCGCGGCCTGGAACAGCTCCGCCCGCGGATCCTCGTCCGCGGTCACCTCGCGATACGCCTCGAGCGCGTCACGAGCCTTCCCCGTCAGGTCCTTCGGGACACTCACCTCCACGGTGACCAGGAGGTCGCCGCGGGTGCCGTCCTTGCGGACCGCGCCCTTGCCCCGGGCGCGCATGGTGCGGCCGCCCGGCGTGCCCGCCGGCAGCTTCAGCGTGACGGGCGGACCGCCCAGGGTCGGGACGCGGATCTCGCCGCCCAGCGCCGCCTCGGCGAAGGTGACCGGGACGGTGACGGTGAGGTTGTCGCCCCTGCGGCCGAAGACGGGGTGCTCCTTGACGTGGACCACCACGTACAGGTCGCCCGCCGGACCGCCCCGCTCGCCCGGCGCGCCCTTGCCGCGCAGCCGGATGCGCTGCCCGTCCGACACCCCGGCCGGGATGCGGACCTGCATCGTCCGCGAGGACTTGGCGCGTCCGGAGCCCTTGCAGACGTCGCAGGGGTTCTCCGCGATCAGACCGCGGCCCTTGCAGTCCGGGCAGGGGTCGGTCAGCGAGAAGCCGCCGCCGGAGCCCCGGGCGACCTGGCCGGTGCCGACGCAGGTCGGGCACACGCGCGGCGTGCCGTTCTTGTCGCCGGTGCCCGAACAGGCCTTGCAGGGCTGCTGGCTGGACATGCGCAGCGGGACCGTCGCGCCCTCGATCGCCTCCGTGAAGCTGAGGGTGACCTCGGACTCGACGTCCTGACCGCGCCGCGGCTGGGTCCGCGTGCCGGGGCCGGCGTGGGGACCGCCGGCACCGGTGCGGTTGAACAGGCCCCCGAAGACGTCCCCGAGACCGCCGCCGAAGCCGCCGGCCCCGCCCTGGGCGCCGCCGAAGAGGTCGCCCAGGTCGAAGTTGAAGGTGCCGCCGCCCGCGCCCGGCCCCGGGCGGAAGCCGCCGTTGCCGAACAGCGCGCGGGCGTCGTCGTACTCCTTGCGCTTCTTGGGGTCACCGAGGACGTCGTTCGCCTCGGAGATCTCCTTGAAGCGCTCCTCGGCCTTCGCGTTGCCCTTGTTGGCGTCCGGGTGGAACTCGCGGGCGAGCTTCCGGTACGCCTTCTTGATCTCGGCCTCGGTGGCGTCCTTGGGGACGCCGAGGACCTTGTAGTAGTCCTTCTCGATGAAGTCCTTGGTGCTCATCCCCGACGTCCCTCCTCTCCTGCGTACGCGTACGTCGTGACGTCAGCCCTCCTCCGGGCCACCGTTCTCCTTGTCGTCGGCCGCCTCGGCCGGCTCCTCGGCCTTGACGGTCTGCGCACCCGGCTGCGGCTCGGCCACGGCCACCCGCGCGGGGCGGATGGTGCGTTCGCCGATCCGGTACCCGGGCTGCAGGATCGCCACGCACGTCGTCTCGGTGACGTCCGGTGCGTAGGAGTGCATCAGGGCCTCGTGGATCGTCGGGTCGAAGGGCTCGCCCTCCTTGCCGAACTGCTGCAGGCCCATCTTGGCCACCACGGTCTCCAGCGACTCCGCGACGGACTTGAATCCGCCCACGAGTTCGCCGTGCTCCCGGGCGCGGCCGACGTCGTCGAGCACGGGGAGCAGCTCGGACAGGAGGTTCGCGATGGCGATCTCCTTGACCGCGATGCGGTCCCGCTCCACCCGACGGCGGTAGTTCTGGTACTCGGCCTGGAGGCGCTGGAGGTCCGCCGTGCGCTCGCCGAGCGCCGTGCGTGCCTGATCCAGCTGGGCCACCAGGCCCGCGTTCTCACTCGCGTCCCCGGCCGGGGCCGCCTCCTCCTCGGGGGCGGCCGTCGGTTCGGCGGCGTCAGGGTCTGCGCCAGAGGGGACGTCGGGCTTCTCCTCGAAGCCCGGGGTCTCCTCGGTCACGCCGCACCGTCCTTGCGCTCGTCGTCCACGATCTCGGCGTCGACGACGTCGTCGTCGGCGCCCTTGTCACCGGCACCGGGGGCCTCGCCGCCGGCGGCCTGCGCGCCCTGGGCGTCGGCGTACATGGCCTGGCCCAGCTTCTGCGAGACGGCGGCGACCTTCTCGGTGGCGGTGCGGATCTCGGCGGTGTCCTCGCCCTTGAGCTTCTCCTTCAGCTCGGCGACGGCGGCCTCGACCTCGGTCTTGACCTCACCGGGGACCTTGTCCTCGTTGTCCTTGAGGAACTTCTCGGTCTGGTAGACGAGCTGCTCGCCCTGGTTGCGGGTCTCGGCGGCCTCGCGGCGGCGGTGGTCCTCCTCCGCGTACTGCTCGGCCTCCTGGCGCATGCGGTCGACCTCGTCCTTCGGCAGCGAGGAGCCGCCGGTGACGGTCATCTTCTGCTCCTTGCCCGTGCCCAGGTCCTTCGCGGTCACGTGCATGATGCCGTTGGCGTCGATGTCGAAGGAGACCTCGATCTGCGGGACGCCGCGGGGCGCCGGCGGCAGACCGGTCAGCTCGAACATGCCCAGCTTCTTGTTGTACGCCGCGATCTCGCGCTCGCCCTGGTAGACCTGGATCTGCACGGAGGGCTGGTTGTCCTCGGCGGTGGTGAAGATCTCCGAGCGCTTGGTCGGGATCGTCGTGTTCCGCTCGATCAGCTTGGTCATGATGCCGCCCTTGGTCTCGATGCCGAGGGACAGCGGGGTGACGTCGAGCAGCAGGACGTCCTTGACCTCGCCCTTGAGGACACCGGCCTGGAGCGAGGCGCCGATGGCGACGACCTCGTCCGGGTTGACGCCCTTGTTGGCCTCCTTGCCGCCGGTCAGCTCCTTGACGAGCTCGGCGACGGCGGGCATGCGGGTGGAGCCGCCGACGAGGACGACGTGGTCGATCTCGGACAGCTGGATGCCGGCGTCCTTGATGACGTTGTGGAACGGCGTCTTGCAGCGCTCCAGCAGGTCGGCGGTCAGCTGCTGGAACTGGGCGCGCGTGAGCTTCTCGTCCAGGTGCAGCGGGCCCTCGGCGGAGGCCGTGATGTAGGGCAGGTTGATCGAGGTCTCGGTGGACGAGGACAGCTCGATCTTGGCCTTCTCTGCGGCCTCGCGGAGGCGCTGGAGGGCCATCTTGTCCTTGGACAGGTCCACGCCGTGACCGGACTGGAACTGCTTGACCAGGTAGTCGACGACGCGCTGGTCCCAGTCGTCACCACCGAGGTGGTTGTCACCGTTGGTGGCCTTCACCTCGACGACGCCGTCGCCGATCTCCAGCAGCGAGACGTCGAAGGTGCCGCCACCGAGGTCGAAGACGAGGATGATCTGCTCGTCCTTGTCGAGGCCGTACGCCAGCGCGGCGGCGGTCGGCTCGTTGACGATGCGCAGGACGTTCAGGCCCGCGATCTCGCCGGCCTCCTTGGTGGCCTGGCGCTCGGCGTCGTTGAAGTACGCCGGAACGGTGATCACCGCGTCGGTGACCTTCTCGCCCAGGTAGGCCTCGGCGTCCCGCTTCAGCTTCTGCAGCACGAAGGCGCTGATCTGCTGCGGGTTGAAGTCCTTGCCGTCCAGGTTGATCTTCCAGTCGGTGCCCATGTGGCGCTTGACCGACCGGATGGTCCTGTCGACGTTCGTGACCGCCTGGCGCTTGGCCACCTCGCCGACCAGCACCTCACCGTTCTTGGCGAAGGCGACGACGGACGGCGTGGTCCTGGCGCCCTCGGCGTTGGTGATGACGGTGGGCTCGCCGCCCTCCAGAACGCTGACGACGGAGTTAGTCGTGCCCAGGTCGATGCCGACCGCACGTGCCATGGTGATTTCCTCCAGCTGACTTGAGTGGAACAGGCTCAAGTGTGCATGACGCGCACTGCTGGGTCAACAGACATGAGTCGAGTGGGCTCAACTCTTATCCGTTCCTTATACGCAAGGACGCGCTGACCTGCGCTTCCTGCGGACCGGTGGCCTGACGAACCGGAAAATCCGTCCCTCGAAGGGGGGAGTGCACGCCGGTGCCGGGACGCGAGGCGGGGACCCGGCGCGACCCCCGGGCGGCGGTGCCCGGGCCGGTCCACCGCGGCTCGTACACCCGCACCCGCAGCAGTCCCAGCACCGTGGTGGCCGAGGCGCCCGCCACCCCCAGCACGGCCGCCTCCCCCACCCGGCCGACGTGCACGAGCACGCCCACGAGCACCCCGCCGCACGCGCCCGCACCGAGCAGCACGACCACTCCCTGGGGGGTCAGCCCCAGCCGCCGCAGCCGGTGGGCGAGGTGGTCGGGACCGCCGCGCAGCGGGGACCGGCCGGCCAGCCGGCGCGACAGCAGGACGAGGACGGCGTCGACGCCCACCAGCGCGGTCAGCGCGAACAGCACCCCCGCGCCGGTACCGGGTGCCCGCCCCGCCCGGGTGAACACCGCGGCCCCGGCGAGCAGGAAGCCGGCGAAGAGCGCCCCGGAGGCCCCGAGCGCGATCCGGGCGGGGGGCCAGTTGTGCAGCAGGAACCCGGCCAGCGCGGCGGCCAGCGCGCTCAGCAGCACCGCGAGCCCGTCCATCAGCTCCGCCGCCGCGCAGACGCCGACGCCGAAGGCGGTCACGACACCCACCGCGCCGGCCAGCCCGTCGGCGTGGTCGAGCCCCCGGAAGGCCGTGGCGACCAGCGCGATCCAGACCGCCGCCAGCGCACCGGCCAGCGGCCCGGTCCCGTCGTACGGCACCACGCACGCCGCCGCGAGCGCCGTGCCGGCCAGCAGCCACCGCCGCCGCAGCCGCCAGAGGTCGGCGGCGAGGCCCAGCGCCCCGACGGCGCAGCCGGCGACGAGCAGCCGGACCACTCCCGTGCCGAGCGGGACGGCGCCCGTCCACTGGCAGGCGCCCGCGACCGCCCCGGTGCCGAGGACGACGGCCACGCCGCCGAGCAGGGGCACCGGGCGCGGACGGCGCCGGTCGACGAGGGCCAGACGCAGGGCGGACGCCCTCAGCAGGGCGGTGAGCAGGGCGGCGAGGAGGAAGGAGACGGTGGCGGCAGTGATCCCGTAGAGCACGGACCTAAAATAGGCCGAATATCACGATGTGCGATGAATGTCCTGTCCAGACCGGCGTGGCGGCGACGGGTGACGGCTCCCGGGCGGTCAGGGTTGCCTCAGCGACGCAGATCACCGCGGCCCTGACTACAGTGCGGCTGGAGATACGGGTAGTCTCGGACAGACTGCATAAGTTACCGCTTAGTAATGTCGGGGTGGGTGACGAACCCCCTCCCGATCCCTCGCAGGCCCGAGGAGCCCCCAAATGCAACTCGCCGCGATCATCGTGTCGCTGGTCCTGATTGTGGTCGGCGTGGCCCTGTTCGCCCGCGCCATCCTCCAGATCGTCAACTACATGCGGCTCGGCCAGAGCGTGCCCGCAGGCACCCGCACCGACGCACCCGGGCAGCGCACCGTCACCGTGGCCAGGGAGTTCATCGGCCACACCCGGATGAACCGCTGGGGCGTCATCGGCGTCGCGCACTGGTTCGTGGCGGTGGGCTTCTTCTCCCTGCTGCTGACGATCGTCAACGCCGCCGGGCAGCTGTTCCAGGCCGACTGGATCCTCCCGATCATCGGCGACTGGGCGCCGTACAACGCCTTCGTCGAGTTCATCGGCACGATGACGGTGCTCGGCATCCTGGTCCTGATCGTCATCCGCCAGCTGAGCCACCCGCGGAAGCCGGGCCGCAAGTCCCGCTTCACGGGCTCCAACTTCGGACAGGCGTACTTCGTCGAGGCCGTCATCCTCATCGTCGGCGTCTGCATCTTCATGCTGCACGCGCTGGAGGGCGCCCAGCACCACGTGGACGGCTACGAGGCCTCGTTCTTCATCTCGTACCCGGTGGTGACGTGGCTGGAGGGCATGGACCTCTCCACGCTCCAGAACCTCACCTACTTCTTCGCCGGCCTGAAGATCGCGACCTCCTTCATCTGGATGATCACGGTCGCCCTGAAGACCGACATGGGCGTGGCCTGGCACCGCTTCCTCGCCTTCCCGAACATCTGGTTCAAGCGGAACGCCGACGGCTCCACCGCACTGGGCGCGCTGCTGCCCATGACGTCGGGCGGCAAGCCGATCGACTTCACCGACCCCGGCGACGACGACGTCTTCGGCGTCTCCCAGGTCGAGCAGTTCTCCTGGAAGGGCCTGCTGGACTTCTCCACCTGCACCGAGTGCGGCCGCTGCCAGTCGCAGTGCCCCGCCTGGAACACCGGAAAGCCCCTCTCCCCCAAGCTCCTGATCATGTCCCTGCGCGACCACGCGCACGCCAAGGCCCCCTACCTGCTGGCCGGCGGCGGCAAGACCATGGAGGGCGAGGAGAAGGCCTCCGCCGAGCAGCTCAAGGACGTCCCCGCCGCCGCCCTCGCCGAGGCCGAGCGCCCGCTGGTCGGCACCGCCGAGGAGAACGGCGTCATCGACCCGGACGTCCTGTGGTCCTGCACCACCTGCGGCGCCTGCGTCGAGCAGTGCCCCGTCGACATCGAGCACGTCGACCACATCGTCGACATGCGCCGCTACCAGGTCATGATCGAGTCCGCGTTCCCCTCCGAGGCGGGCACGATGCTCAAGAACCTGGAGAAGAAGGGCAACCCCTGGGGCCTGGCCAAGAAGCAGCGCCTGGAGTGGACCAAGGAGGTCGACTTCGAGGTCCCGGTCGTCGGCAAGGACATCGAGGACCTCTCCGAGGTCGAGTACCTGTACTGGGTCGGCTGCGCCGGCGCCCTCGAGGACCGCGCCAAGAAGACCACCAAGGCCTTCGCCGAGCTGCTCCACATCGCGGGCGTGAAGTTCGCGATCATGGGCGGCGACGAGAAGTGCACCGGTGACTCCGCCCGCCGCCTCGGCAACGAGCCCCTCTTCCAGGAGCTCGGCATGGAGAACGTCATGTCCCTCAACGCCGCCTTCGGCGAGGAGATGGACGACGACGGCAAGGTCACCGAGGAGTCGCGGAAACCGAAGTCGGCGAAGAAGATCGTCGCCACCTGCCCGCACTGCCTCAACACCCTCGGCAACGAGTACCCGCAGCTCGGCGGCGACTACGAGGTCATCCACCACACCCAGCTGCTCCAGCACCTCGTCGACGAGGGCAAGCTGATCCCGGTCACCCCGGTCGAGGGCATCATCACGTACCACGACCCGTGCTACCTGGGCCGCCACAACAAGATCTACACGCCGCCGCGCGAGATCATCGCCGCCGTCCCGGGCGTCCGCAACGAGGAGATGCACCGCCACAAGGAACGCGGCTTCTGCTGCGGCGCCGGCGGCGCGCGGATGTGGATGGAGGAGCGCATCGGCAAGCGCATCAACAACGAGCGCGTCGACGAGGCCCTGTCCCTCAACCCGGACATCGTCTCCACCGCCTGCCCGTTCTGCCTCGTCATGCTGACCGACTCGGTCAACGGCAAGAAGAACGACGGCCAGGCCAAGGAGTCCATCCAGGTCGTCGACGTCGCCCAGCTCCTGCTGGACTCCGTCAAGACCCCGGCCGACCCGGCCGGCGAGGCGGAGCCCGAGAGCGCACCGGAGCCCGAACCGGTGAAGTGACCGGCCCACCCGGCAGCCCAACCACGGCGGCGGCCCCCGATCCCGAGCGGGTCGGGGGCCGCCGCCGTCGGCCGGGAAAGGGGAACTCCCGGGTACCGGGGCCGTACGACCCGCCGTCCGGCCCCCTAGGGGCCGCCTCGGCCGCCCCCCGTAAGGGATGTCACAGCTCGGCCGCAAAGAACCCCCCGAAAGCCCGGCCCCCGCACGTCACTCCCCGGGACCAGGTACGTTCGAGGGCGTGGCTGGATTCAGGATCGGACGCGGCCGGGACGACGGCGCTCCACACGCGCGACCGCAACACCCCCCGTACGGACAGCAGGCGCCCCAGGGACCGTCGTACGGCGGTCCCGCGACGCCTCGGCAGCCGTACCCGCAGCAACCGTACGGAGGTGGCGCACCCGGCCCCGGCAACGGCGGCTCACCCTGGCCACAGCCACACCACGGCCCTGGCCACGGCGGCGGCCACGGGGAGCCGGAGTACTTCGGCGACGGCGGCTACGGCCAGGGCGGCCCGCACCACCCGCACGGCGCACAGGCCCCGTACGACCCGTACGCGGCCAACAACCCCGGCCACACCCAGGCGTTCTCGATCGGCGAGGACCCCTACACCCAGGGCGAGACCTACCAGGCCGGCTCGGCGGCACCGCCCCCCGGCCCGATCGGCCCGCGCCTGCACTGGAAGGCCCTGCTGAAGGGCATCGTCACCGCCCCCGACCAGACCTTCCTCCGGATGCGGGACTACACGATGTGGGGCCCCGCCCTCGTCGTCACCCTCCTCTACGGCCTGCTGGCGGTCTTCGGCTTCGACGGCGCCCGCGAGGACGCGATCAACGCGACCCTCTCGAACGCGATACCGATCGTCCTGACCACGGCCGTCGCGATGGCGCTGAGCGCCTTCGTGCTGGGTGTCGTCACCCACACCCTGGCCCGCCAGCTCGGCGGCGACGGCGCCTGGCAGCCCACGGTCGGCCTGTCCATGCTGATCATGTCGATCACGGACGCGCCCCGCCTGGTCGTCGCGATGTTCGCCGGCGGCGACGCGCCCTTCGTGCAGATCCTCGGCTGGATCACCTGGGTCGCGGCCGGCGCCCTGCTGACCCTGATGGTCGGCCGCTCCCACGACCTGCCCTGGCCGAAGGCGCTCGGCGCGTCCGCGATCCAGCTGGTCGCCCTGCTGTCGATCGTCAAGCTGGGCACGTTCTGACACCCACCACGTGGAAGGGCCCCCGGCGCCGTACGCCGGGGGCCCTTCCACGTGTCCGGACGACTCAGGCGTCCAGCACCTGCCCGTCCCGCCGCACGACGGGAGGCAGCACGCTCCACGGGAAGTTGATCCAGTCGTCGGTGCGCTTCCACACGTACTCGCACTGGACGAGCGAGTGGGACTTCTCGTAGATCACCGCGCTGCGCACCTCGGCGACCGTGTCGAGGCAGAAGTCCCGCACCAGCTTGAGCGTCTTGCCGGTGTCGGCGACGTCGTCGGTGATGAGGACCTTCTTCTCGGAGAAGTCGATGACGTTGGGCACGGGCGCGAGCATGACCGGCATCTCGAGCGTGGTGCCGACGCCGGTGTAGAACTCCACGTTCACCAGGTGGATGTTCTTGCAGTCCAGCGCGTAGGCCAGCCCGCCGGCCACGAAGACCCCGCCGCGGGCGATGGAGAGCACTATGTCCGGCTCGTACCCGTCGTCGGCGATCGTCTGGGCGAGCTCGCGGACGGCGACGCCGAACTGCTCGTAGGTCAGGTTCTCCCGTACATCACTCATGCGCGCGTCCTGCTCATACCTGGGTCCGATGGAAGTTGATGAAGGACCGGGAGGCGGTCGGCCCCCGCTGCCCCTGGTACCGCGAGCCGTACCGCTCGCTGCCGTACGGGTGGTCGGCCGGCGAGGTGAGCCGGAACATGCAGAGCTGCCCGATCTTCATCCCGGGCCACAGCTTGATCGGCAGGGTGGCGAGATTGCTGAGTTCGAGCGTCACGTGCCCGGAGAACCCGGGGTCGATGAACCCGGCGGTGGAGTGCGTGACCAGCCCGAGCCGTCCCAGCGAGCTCTTCCCCTCCAGCCGCGAGGCGAGGTCGTCGGGCAGCGAGACGACCTCGTACGTGCTGGCCAGAACGAACTCGCCCGGGTGCAGGATGAACGGCTCGTCCCCCTCCGGCTCCACGAGCCGGGTCAGGTCCGCCTGCTCGACGGAGGGGTCGATGTGCGGGTACCGGTGATTCTCGAACACCCGGAAGTAGCGGTCGAGGCGGACGTCGATGCTCGACGGCTGCACCATGGAGTCGTCGAAGGGATCGATGCGCACCCGCCCGGATTCGATCTCGGCCCGGATGTCCTTGTCTGAGAGAAGCACGCACCGAGGATACGCAAGGCGCGCGGAGCAGCGACAACCGCCGCCGCGCCGCGCGCCCGGTACTGCTGGGATCTCCGTGCCCGGAGGCCGGCTACCGCTTCTCCGACACCACCGGCACGGCGCTCCGCAGCCGCGCACACCGCGGACATCGGACGAGCCGGCCGGGGCCGAGCCGCTCGGCCTGCTGCATCGGAAACGTGGCGGCGGTGAACACGTGCCCGTCGGCACAACGGAGAACGGTGCGCTCCATCAAGTCCTTCAAGTCCCTTCCCCAAGAGCCGCGTCGGCTGGACTGCCCTGACGACGAAAGCCACATTACGGGATCAAAGAGACGACTCTCCAGGCGGCACTCCGCCCTCCCGGGTACCCCCCGGAACGCCCTTCGGAACACCCCCCACGGTACGCCCCGACTCCAGCCCCGCGCAGCCGCTTCCCCCTCCCTGAAAGACCCTCAGGCCCCACGGCGTGAGCACCGGGGGCCTGGGATGGGGTAGAGTGACCGAGCGTCCACCACCGACTCCGGTCGGCGGATTACGCGGGTGTAGTTTAATGGTAGAACATCAGCTTCCCAAGCTGAGAGCGCGAGTTCGATTCTCGTCACCCGCTCCACAGGCAAGGCCCAGGTCATCGACTTGGGCCTTCTTGGCTGTCCGGCCCGCGTGCGTGAGCCGGGCACCTCATGCCCGTCCGGTGGCCTTCAGGAGCCGGCTTCGGCCGGTGGCCCGTCGTCGTTCAGCACCGGGGCGCTGCGCACCAGACGCAGTGCCGTCGTCAGGAGGAGGCCGCCGACGATGTTGCCCAGGACCGCCCAGGCCAGCCACACCAGCCAGTCCACGTAACCGTATGCCGTCCTGCCGGTGTGCAGGCCGGCGAACGCGATCAGGGAGTCCAGGACCGAGTGCCACAGCCCGAGCCCGGCCAGGACGAACGCGGCGATGATCGATGCGGTGATCTTCCCGGTCATGGAATCCGTGCCGTGGTGCATACGGGTCATGAGCGTGATGACGCCGCCGCCCAGCACGGCCAGGCAGAAGGTGCTCAGTGCGTACCCCCCGTCGACGAAGTGCGCGCCCGCCGTGACCGCCGTGCCGTGCAGGTCGGGGAAGGCCTGCATGACGATCCAGGTGAAGACCCACCCGCCGATCAGGTTCATCACCAGGACCGTCGCCCACATCCGCGCCAGGTCGAGCCAGGTGGCCGCGCCGGCGATCACGGTGGCGACGGGCACCAGGAAGCCCTCCGTGAACAGCTCGCTGTGGCCGAGCAACAGGGCGATGAGCCCCACAGAGAAGGCCAGCCCGGCCAGCAGTTCGCTGCCGGTCTCGTGCCGCACGAACAGCAACACCATGATGCCGACCCCCACGTCGATACCACCGAGCAGCGAGGTGGCCACCAGCGACGTCCAGGTGCGGTGCAGCCGCGGCCGGCCCTCGGCCACGATTCGTTCCGCAGCCTCGGCGACCCGTCGCTCTCCGGGGCCCTGCATGATCTCGCCGTCCGGCTTCATGTGGTTCCTCCGGCCCCGCGTGACCGCGGAAGCGTGTCGTCGGCCGCGTCGCAGAAGCGTCCCGGATGAATCTTCGGCGAGGCCGCCCCCGGATTCCGTCACCCACGCCGTCCCACCCGGTCCGGTTCATGGAGGACCCCGGAAACGGGCGTGCCGTGGCCGCTGAAGCACTGTCCCCGCTCAAGGTGGCGCACGACAGCGGAACAGCGGGACACGAGGAGGAGTGCCGCGCCGCTTCCCACCCGTGGCCTCCGCCGAAAACACCCGTTCGTACCAAGCGTGCTGGCACCCGGCTCCGTGGCGGGTGAGGGTCGACGCTGGCGCTCTTCGCCGGCGCCGTCGGTTCATCCCCTGCAAAGGAGTCTGGTGCCCATGTCCGAACGCAACACTCTTATGCGAAGTCTGCACGACGTGGGGCTGGCAACGTGGTTCGGTGGTTCGCTCATGGGTGCCGTCGGCCTCAACGGCGCGGCCCGGTCCGAGGGCGGGTCGCAGACGGCCACCGCCCGGTTCTCCTCGTCCGGCTGGGCGAAGTGGACGCCGGTCAACGCCGTGGCCATCGGCATCCATCTGTTCGGCAGCGGTGGCATGCTGGCCGCGGACGCTCCCCGTGTCGCCGGCCAGCAGGGCGCGGCCGCCGCCACGCTCGCCAAGACCGTCTTTACCGGTGCGGCCCTGGCCGTCACCGCCTACTCCCGCGTCCTCGGCAAGCAGGTGGAGCTGGCCTCCTCGGACGACCCCGAGGACGTCGAGAAGGCGGCCAAACACCCCATCGACACCGACAAGGCCCAGCGCCGCCTCGTCTACGCGCAGTGGGCGGTACCGGCACTGACCGGCTGCCTGGTGGTACTCAGCGCCCTGCACGGCGAACAGCAGCGTTACGCCGGGCAGGGGCAGGGCATGTGGCAACGGGCCCGCTCGATGGCGTCACACATGCCGTCGGCCACCGACTGGCGCTTCACGCACTGAGCGAGAGGGAGCGGTGAGGTTCCCCTCCTACTGTGGAGACCGTGACCGGAGGGCTGGGGCGAGGACTACCAGAAGCAGGCCGAGTACGAGATGGGCGTCATCATCCAGATGGAGGTTCCCCGGCTACTTCCTCGTGGTCGCCGACTTCATCATGTGAGCCAAAGAGCAGGGCGTCGCCGTCGGTGGACGCTTCCTCCGGACGGGGACTACCTCGTCACCACCACGTGGCGTGCCCTGTCGGCCTGCCTGGTTCGCGACAGCGTGCAGACCGACCAAGGAGTACGGCCGGGACGGAAGGTGATCCCTAGTCAGTGCCGCCGAGCGCCATCCCGTCCTGGCCCAGGATGAGGACCTGGGGGCTCTCCTGCGACCCGTCATTCCTCGGCATCTCCATGCCGCCGTTCTCGCGCACGCGTGCTTTCTCACACGGTGCGCCCCTGGACGAGGGTGATCCACCCTCGTCCAGGGGCACGGTCCGGCAGCGGAGGCTCAGTGCGCTTCGCGGCGGGCCAGCGCCCCGTGCGAGCGGGTCACCAGCGCGGCCAGCAGGGCGGCGCCGAGGGGTACGGCGACCAGGAGGGCGGCGAGTGTCTCCCAGGGGACGACGATCGGCACGTACGGCGGGGCGTCACCGACGCCGCCCCAGCCATTGTCGAGAGCCTCCTGATAGAAGCGCGTCTGCTCGCGCTCCTCGGTGAGCCGCAGCCCGACCGCGGGCAGGACACCGGCCGCCGAGCCGAGGACCACACCCATCGCGGCGACCACACCGCACTGGAAGCCGCTGAGCATGCGGCGCACCCGGGGCGGGGCGCCGACCGCGGCGAGCGTCTTGAGATCGGCCTCCGCGTCGGCCTGGGCGAGACCGGTGGCTATGCCGGCCGCACCGATGGTGACCAGGCCGGCGAAGACGGTCAGCGCGAGCAGGACGAGCCCGTTCCCGTCGACCCAGCCCTGCTCCACGGTCAGCTCGACGTCGCTGCCGAGCTTGGCGATCTCGGCGTCGAGCCTCTGCAGCTGCTCGGAGCTGGGCATCCGGTCGGTGCTGAAGAAGGCGCCGAGGGGGACGGTGGTCAGTCCGGCGGCCTTGGCGGCGGCGGGGCTGAGCACGCTCTCCACTCCGTAGGAGTCGGGCGAGCCGGACACCTGGTAGGCGGGGAAGGACTTCAGCTCGCCCGGGACCGGCTTGTTCTGCTCGGCGGCGCGGTCGGCGGCCTCCGGGTCGGTGATCAGCTTGATGCCGACGGTGCCGTTCCTGTCGACCTGGGGCCTGTGGAAGCTGACGAGCTTTCCGTCGGCGAGGGCCTCGGCCGCACCCGGGTCGTCGATGCCGAGGACCTTCAGGAGCGGGGCGTCGGCGACGAGGAAACCCTCCTCGACGTAGATGCCGTTGCCGTCGGGCGAGAGACAGCGCCAGTCCTTGGCGAGCGCGCGCCGCTGCTCCTTGCTGTACTTCTCCGCGGGGTCGGAGCCGTCGGGGGAGGTGGCCCACAGCGGGCACTCGTTGGCCGGCGGGATGACGACGTCGAAGCGGCCACAGCCCTCTTCCTCCCCGTACGGGGCGCAGCCGGGCTTTCCGACTGCGATCCGGAACACGTCGGCGCGGACGTCGACGGGCAGCGTCCGCTGCACGGCGTCGCGGACGGCGGGGACGTCCCGGCCGCCCTCCTCGGTGACGAGCGCGGCGACGGCCCCGTGCGGCAGGCTGGCCCGGTACTCGGCCTGGCTCTGGGCGTCGCGGCTCGCGGCGTACGTCGAGACGGCGACGGTGCCCGCGACGGCGGCCAGGACGGCGGCGACAGCGGGTGCCGTACGGCCCCGGTTGCGGACGGCGTCCCGCAGGGCGAGGCGCGGCGAGAGCGGCAGCCAGCGACCGGCCCGGCCGAACAGGCCGACCAGGGCGGGCGTCATGGCGACCACACCCAGCTCGGCGATGGCCGAGCCACCCGCGACCAGGACGAACTGGTCGGAGACGACCGAGCCGTACAGGGCGATGGCCGCGCCGAGCAGGAAGGCGCCGAGGCCGATCAGCGGCAGCACGCGGTTGCTGCGGCGCACGCCGCGACGGCCGGTGAGGGAGGCCAGGACGGTCTGCCGGGAGGCGGTGACGGCCGGGATGACCGCGGAGAGCAGGCCGGTGAGGACGGCGAGCGCGGCGATGGCGAGCAGTTCCAGCGGCCTGACGGTGAAGCCACCGAACCGCTGCCCCATGTAGTCCTCGAGGAAAGGCCGGAGGGCGAAGGTCAGGACCAGGGCGAGGACGATGCCGACCAGGGCCGCCGCGACGCCGATGACCAGGCCGCCGCTCAGCACGATGGCCCGGATATGGCTGCGGGCACCGCCGTTGGCGCCGACCAGGCCGAGCTGGCGGCGGGAACGACGGGCGCCGACGGCGAAGGCGGGACCGGCGAGCAGGCAGATCTCCAGCATCGCCAAGCCGACGACCGTGCCCACGGCGGCGAGCGCGGCGGCGTCGGCGGCCCCGCTGCTCTCGTAGTTGGCCCAGCCTTCCTTCTGGTAGAGCGGCACCTCGGAGTCGGCGGGCGGGTCGAGGGCCACGGCGCGCGAGGTGACCAGGACACCCTTGGCGTTGATCGCCTGGACCGTGTTCCACGTGAAACCACCGGTCTTCTTCACCAGGTAGGTGGTGGAGACGTCGGGCTTCGGCGCTCCGGCCTTCTCGACCGCCTTGGCGTACGGCGCGAGGAAGGCCCCCGGCAGGGCGTTGACCTGCTGTGCCGTGAGGTCGCTGGGCAACTCGTACGAGCCGCTGATCACATAGGTGCGGTCGAAGCCGCGGGCGGTGAGGGTGGAGCCGACGGACAGCCCGCTGCTCTCCAGGAACCGGGTGGTCGCGGCGATCTCGTCGTTCTTCTCGGGGAAGCGGCCCTCCTGCAGCCGCATGATGCCCCGGGCGACGGGATCGGCGGCGGCCAGCTCACGGACCTCGGTCTGGAGCAGACCGTGAGTGGTGGTCAGCTTGGCGGTGCCGCTGCTGTCGGTCAGCACCGCCGAACCGGCCGGGATGGTCTTGGTGACATCGGTCGGGCCGTCGGGCCAGGCCGTGCCCGGCAAGTAGTACTCATCCCCGGCCGGGGTGTACTGCTCGCCCTCGGGGTCCTGCAGGATGGCCACGCCGCCCGTCCGGGCGTCGGAGAAGCGAGCGTCGGCGGCGCCCAGGGCGCGCTCCATCCGCTGCGCGGGGGTGAGTTCGGCGCTGCGCACGGTCAGGTCCAGGGCGCTCACGCCCAGGATCGGCAGCGCGATCATGGCGAGGACGAGGAAGCTGCGGCCCTTGGAGCGCCAGGCGTCACGGCGGGCGATGCGGATCGCGGCCCGCCAGGAGTGGAACCAGGTCGTCACCGCTGGGCCGCCCGGCCGGTCAGGAGCGAGTCGGCGTCGCTGCGTAGGGTCTGGTCGACGACGGCGCCGTCCCGCAGGAAGACGACCCGGTCGGCCCAGGCGGCGAACCGCGGCTCGTGGGTGACCATGATGCCGGCGGCTCCGGCGTCGCAGCGGGAGCGCAGCAAGGCCAGCACGGACTCGCCGGTCTCGGAGTCGAGGGCGCCGGTGGGCTCGTCGGCGAGGACGAGTCGGCGGTCGCCGACGAGGGCGCGGGCGATGGCCACGCGCTGCTGCTGGCCGCCGGACAACTCGTCGGGGAACCGGTCGGCGAGTTGGCCGAGGTCCATCTCGGCGAGGGCGGCGAGGGCCTCGGTGCGGGCCTTGCGGGCCGATATGCCGTCCAGTTCGCGGGGCAGGGCCACGTTCTCGGCGGCGGTGAGGGCCGGGATGAGGTTGTAGTCCTGGAAGACGTAGCCGATGCTGCGGCGGCGCAGGGCGGCGAGCCCCTTGATGCCGAGGGCGGTGATGTCGGTGCCCTCGACGAAGACCTGCCCGGAGGTGGGGTTGTCGAGGCCGCCGGCGATGGTGAGCAGGGTGGACTTGCCGGAGCCCGACGGGCCCATGACGGCGACGAGTTCACCGGGGTGGACGTCGAGGCCGATGCCGCGCAGGGCGTGCACCTCGGTGGCGCCGGAGCCGTGGACGCGGGTCAGGTTCCGCAGGCTCAGCACGGGTTGCCGCTGTTGTGTGGACATGGTTTCCCCTCGGGCGTACGCCGGCGAGCGGCCGGACGTCGGTGCGACGGACGGTCGTTGGCAGCGCCGTGCGTACGGTATGGGTCTGGTCGGGTGGTTCGGAGTCTTCAGGTGCCACGAGTGGGTCGGGTGGAGCCGGTGGACTCGGTCGGCCCTGTGGGTCCGGTCGTTCGGGCGCTCGGGGCCGGTCGTGAAGGTCGGACGTCACGGGCGGTGGCGTGCGGCTTCCTCCGCCCCGGCCGCCGCCCGCGCCCCCGTCCCCGCCGCTCCCGCTACCGCTCCCGGTGGGGCCGGCTCCGGCCCCGCCGCCTGGGCGGTCGACGAGAGACGGATCAGCCGGGACTCGCAGTGGTCGAGCCAGCGCGCCTCGGCCTCGGTCTGGAAGATCAGCTGCTCCAGGACGAGGAGCCAGGCGATGTCGTCCCGCTCCCGGTCCCCGTTCTTCTCCACGGCGGTGAGGGCCTGCGCCTTCAGCCGGGTGTAGTCCTGCATGGCCTTCACGGTGTGCCGGCGCTGGGACTGGATGACGTCACGGATGTCCACCCCGGGCGCCCCGACGGCCATGGCCAGCTTGATGGCCAGCTCGTCACGGGCCGGGCTGGTGCGGTCGACGGGGTGCTCGAACCAGCTGCGAAGTTCGACGCGACCGCTGTCGGTGATCGCGTAGAGCAAGTGGCCGTCCTCGTCCTCACCGTCCTGCACGACCATGCCGTCGCGTTCGAGCCGGCTGAGCGTCGTGTAGACCTGACCCACGTTGAGCGGCCAGGTGGAGCCGGTGCGGAACTCGAACTCCGTACGGAGCTGTGAGCCGTAGCGCGGGCCGCGTTCGAGGAGGGCGAGAAGCCCGTGACGGATGGACATACCGAGTATGTATACCGAGTAAGTCCGTGGTGGACAAGCGTCCTGAGGCGGACGCCGGAGGTCCGACTCAGGGGGGACCCGGGCCGTCGCGAGCCGCTCAGCGGCGGCGCATCCGCACCCCGAGGAAGCCGATGCCGAGGCCCACCAGAGCCAGCCCCACGCCAGTGTGAACACGGGAATCCGCCGGTCGGAGAGGCCGAGGGGGGCCTCGGTGCCGGTCCCGTGAGCGGCCGCCGACTGCTCCGCGGGCAGGCTCTCGGCGGCCGGGGCCGTCCGTCTTGGGTACCGCATCGCCCCCCTCGTCCGACTCCTCGGCGGACTCCTCCTCTGTTGCCGTTGCAGTACGAGCGGGCTTCACCGGGCTCGTGGAGGACGGCGAGTCGGAGGGGGCGGCCGGTCGGCCGGGCCGCGCCCGGGACCGCCCGCAGCGGGTGCAGCGGGCACCTCGTCGGCCAGCAGCGTAGAACGAAAAACGCCCGGTCCTCCCGCCCGACTGGGTCTCTTCCGCATCACCGCACAAAACTCGGACCGCCAGCTCGCAGCAGCAACGAGACCGACCGGAGGAGACCCCGATGAGCAAGCTCACGGAAGGAAAACGGCAGCGAACCGCTCGTCGTCTGGGGCGTGCCGCCCTGTTCGCCGCAGTACGCGGCGTCGCCACGGCTGCGGGCTCTGCTCTTGTCGGGTGCGGCCTGGTCTGGTGGCAGAGCCGATGAACGAATCGCGGGCCGGCGCCGGAGCGGCAGCGTGGTGGGGCGAGCCCGGTGCTCATGAGCACAGCACGCCGCTTCCACTCGGCAGGGGAAGGCGTCGAGGCGGCCGAGGCCTTCGAGCCGCCCCGGCGCGTGGGAGTCAGTACGCTGAGTGCAGCGGGATCGGGCCCGCCGCACAGTGTCCGGGAGGCGTGTCATGACTGCCGAGATGGTGGCCCCGGCGTGGATGCACCAGCAGATCACGGCCGAGGAGTACGAGTCGTGGTCCGAGGAGCAGTGCGCCGGCATCGAGATCGTGGACGGAATGGTCGTCGTGAGCCCTAGCGCCTCCAAGCGGCACAATCGGCTGGCCCGACTCCTGGCGAACGCCCTGGACGCCGCAGCCGGCCCCGACTGGAACGCCGACACGGATTTCGACGTCCGGCTTCAGGACCTCCCGCTGACCAATCGCCGCCCCGACGTCATCGTCTACCGTGCGGACACGATCGACATCACACCCACCCGGCCCGAGCACGTACTGCTCGTGGCCGAGGTGGTGTCGCCGGGCTCGGAGACCACCGACCGGATCGTGAAGGTGGACCAGTACGCCAAGGCCGGGATCGGCTTCTACTGGCGGATCGAGCAGGCCGCGACGGGCACACCGCTGGTGTATACATACCTGCTCGATCCCGCGACGAGGACGTACCGGGACGGGGACGTGTTCACCGGTGTCCTGAAGATCACCGCCCCCTTCGCAGCGGAGATCGACCTCGGCCAGATCTGAACCGGTCGCAGGGCAGTCAGAGGGGTTGCTCAGCCTGCGGTGGTGCGCCCGGCAGACTCCTGCGGATGTTCGAAAGCAGCCGAGGCTCCCTCGGGCGAGCAGAGCCCGGAGGCGTAGAGCCCACGCGGACGCCGCCGCATCTCTGGTCGGACGGCTTCACCGTGCCGTGCCCACCGCGTGCCCTTCAGAGCGGACGACTACGGTCATCAGGAGCATGTACCGAAGAAGCACACCATCTTCGTTGAACGCGTAACTGCAGGTCAGCGCGAGGGCGACCGCCCAAGCGCCCTCGCTTCCCAAGCTGAGAGCGCGAGTTCGATTCTCGTCACCCGCTCCATGTGAAACCCCCAGGTCAGTGACCCGGGGGTTTTGTTGTCCAGACCGGTGAGCGGGCGCCGCACCATCGGCTCGTCGATGGTGCGGGCGGGCAGCGCCCGCAGGAGATGCGTAGGGATTCACGGGTGAAGGCCGATGGCCGGTACAGGCCCCGCTCCTCCAGTTGCCGCAACTCGCGGCTCGCCACTGCACCATGGACACGGGGGTCCCGTGGTACGACCGAGGCAAGGCCGTCCCCGTAGAGCAATGCCTGGTGGACGACCTCCGTGGGTGGATTCACGGTCGGGTAGTGCAGCAGCAGGCCCATCAGTCCCCCGGTCATCGCTCCTGCGGTGAGGCCGACGCAGCGCGGACAGCATGGTGGAGACACGACTGCATGTGTTCTCAGCGACCGTCCCCACCCTGCCGCACAACATCCGTGCGTACCAGAGCCGCACGAGTTGCCCGAGCACCGCCACTTCCCGAGCGAAGAGCGCGAGTTCGGCTCTCGTCGTATCAGAGCGGGAGATCGTCGGGGAGTACCCGGAACGCCTTGTGGTGGCCCAAGGGGCGTACGGCCCGGAAGCCACGTCGGTCGAGGGTGAGGATCGCGTCCGTGTCGTAGTCGGCGGCGAGCGCCACGTTGACCGCGACAGCGAGGTCGAGGTCCAGCGCACGGTAGCGGACACGGACGGACTGGGCGGCGCCCAGGTGGTCCTCCGTGATCTCCGGCATGACGACGCGCCCCCGGCCCATCCAGCGCCGGAGGTCGTCGACCGCGCCGAGGGCGGCCGCCCTGCCGAACTCGCGCGTGGCGACGTGATCCAGCTCGGCCAGCAGCAACGGGGACATGACCAGGAGGCCGGCCGCCATGATCGCCTCGTTCGCCGCCCGGTGTTCCGGGTGGGCCGAGTCCAGGGCCGCCAGGAGGCCGGACGTGTCGGCGATGACGATGATCACGCGGCGGTTCCGGAATCCGGGTCGGTCTCACGGCGGACGGCGTCGGCGACCGCGTCACGGACCTCCGCCTTGGAGGGCGTGCGGCCCGTCCCCTCGAAGGTGCGCGAGAACAGCGGCTCGTCCCAGACCCTGTTCGCCATGGCCGCGAGGTGGATGTCCTGGCGGATGATCTCGGCCTCGCTCATCCCCCGGCGCTTGGCCGCCTCCTTAATGATCGCCAGGTCCTCGGGGTCGGCGTAGACGTTGGTGCGCTTCATGGACATGTACCAAGAGCAGTCCATGTACCGGATTGATGTATCCGGCGCACTTCCCCATGTCCCGGTCGACGACATACCAGTACGCGGCGTACGACACGATCTCGCACGATCGCCCCGCCAGTCGCACAACAGGACCGGGCGCGCCCCGAGGCGGGCACCGGCTGCCGTCGCGGGTCGCTCTGGTCGGTACCCCGAAAACGTGGCTGAGGCCGGTGGGGATACAGCAAGGCACACATGCGCGCCTGATCGGTCGGCGCCCCGCCATCGTGGCCGGCTGTCGTCGGCTGAGGTACGGACGGGCCATGGGGAAGCGTTCACCGCCCGCCGGTGGGCCTGCGCGATCCTCCCCGCAACCCGTACGACCTTCAGTGACCGATCCCTCCGGAACTACGGATCGGAAGGGTTTCGAACCGGCCGCCAGGGTGGAGGCCAGGGCATCTCGCGCAAGGTACCGATCTCAGCTATCCGCAGGCTCCGCCGAGCGTGCCGGTAGAACTCGACGCGGGCGGCCCGGTAGTCACTGAAAGCCTGTGCCCACGATGCCGGATCGCCGGCCAACTGCCCGCGAGCGAGCCATTCGAGATGCCAGACGCACCGGTTGAGCTTTCGCACCGCCTCAGCCGTGGCAGCGTCGGTCAGGAGACTGAGAGCCTCCACCATGGTCGCCCTCCGGCCTTCCACGGTCGCGGCCTGTTCCAGCTCCGCATCCGTCGGTTCGAGGGGCGCCGGATGGTCGGTGAGACCGCGGTGTGCGGCAAACCGCTGGTAGCGGGTGGCGCACTCCTTCACCGCATGGCCGTAATCGCTGTATGCCTGAAGAAGCTGACCGTCCCAGCGTGTCTCCTGCTGCCTCCGCCATCGACTTCGCTCGGTCAGCGCCCCCACCACGTACGACATCAGGCCACCGACCACCACGCCCAACAGCGTCGGCAGCTGGTCAACGATCCCACCCATATGCCCCCCAGCCCTGAGACGTCTGAGGCCTGCATACCCGCGTGGGGGCGACAATGGCACTCCGCGTCGGAGCGCCGCTCCCTCGGACCATTCCTGCGCCGTACGACACCGCACGTCGTGGGCCGACCCGCACCACGGCCGCACCGGATCGAGCGGGGGAATCGCGGGGAATCACGGGGCGTGGCCTTCGCCTGCCGAAGTCGCGGCAGCGGCCCAGGGAGCGGAAAGGCGCGTGTCAGACGCGCCCACGTCGCAGATGACGGGAAGCGGCAAGGCAGGAGGACAGCCAGGTCGCCTCCGAGCGGTCGATGATCAGGTCCGAAACAGTGATCATCCCGTCCACCGGGCCGTCGAGCCGGATCGAGTGGTCGTCCACGCGACGCACCTCCCAGTCCGCGTCACTGTGCCAGAGGCGAGCGGTCCTCTCGCCCCGACGCTGAGCGAACACGAGGTCCTCCCCGTGTTCGTTCCTGAAGTAGCCGACGTAGTCCTCGTCGGTGATCTCACCACCGCACAGGTCGGCCAGAAGCGGTTCGATCGCGGGCGGTGTCTCGTTCATGTGGTGGGCTCCTCGTCCGAGTCGGTGTCCTGCCGGGCCGACGACAGGGCGAGCATGCGTGCGGCTGATTCCAACAACGCCCCGTACGTGATCACTTCTATGCGGCCCTGGTGCGTGTTGTAGGTCCGCAGCGTCTCCGCGACCTCATGCGCCGTGATGCCTCCGGTCACGTACCGCGGGTGTCCGATCACGACCGTCGCCGACGCCCGGCGGGTGTCGACTCCGTGCTCGGCCAGGATGCTCGGGCGGTTCTCGTCCATGGCCCGGAGGTAGTTCTGGGCCTGGGAGACCGCGCGGTGCGCCGGGGCACCCAGCATGAGGTGACCGGAGTCCCGTATGACCAGGTTCTTGATGTTGGCGCGCTTGAGCTCCACCACGTGCAGGGAGCCGTCGCCGCGCAGGAGCGGGATGTCGAGGATGGTGTCCGGGGTGTACTGCCGGCGTGCCAGCTCGGCCACGTAGGCCCCGCCGAAGATCCATTCCTGGTTCTTCAGACACCCGTGGAGGACGCTCTCGGAGCTTTCCGGGTCGTCCACCGCGGCACTCAAGGCAGCCAGACCGGCCTGCCTTGCTCTCAGTTCGAGCAACTGGGCCAACATTCCCGCGTCGACATCGGCCAGGGCGTCGTCCAACATCAGCGCGGCCTCGGCGGAGGCGGGCCGGGGCAGGTTGCGCAGCACTGTCTCCATGTGGCCGTACTGCTGGAGTCGCCTCACGTCTCGGCCGGAGAGCTGGATGCCGCCCTCCCCCTTCCCGAGGGCCATGTGGTCGACCGACCGAGCTATGCCACGGAAGAAGTCCCGGGCGTCTGCCGCTGTCGCGTCGGGGTTCTCCCGGCACAGGACATCGAGAGCAGCGACCGCCCGGTCGGCCCCCAGGGCGGCCCACCTCCGCATGCCCTCCTCGTGGCGACGTCGGGCATCCTCGTCGTAGTAGTGCTCCAGGATCTCGAGGAACATCTCGCCGCCGGCATACGCGGCGAACCGCTGAAAGCGCTGGGCGAGGTCGAAGTCCCCGCAGAGGATCGCCTCTTGGGCCACGTCGTTCAAGGCGTCCACCAGTGGCCTGCCCTTGCCGTACTTCCCGCCGGGCCCCTCCATGACGTCCAGCACCGCGTCGATGCGGCGCCGGACAAGCGCCTCCTCCGCGAGCTCACGTGCCGCCCGGACCATGCGCCAGAGCGTGAAGCTGGACCGAAAGGTAGTCACCCCGACACCCTAGGACCGGGCACCGACAGTCACGCCTGCCGAAGTCGTCCTGCTCTCCGGCATCCGCCGTGACCTGCGCCCGGGAGGCAGCCACGGCCAACAGCACTGCTCTTGCCTCACCAGCCCCGAAGAACTCCCGCGCCCTCGCTCGGTCGTCCTCGACTCGCGGTGCTGTCGCTGTTCCTGCGCGGCGACAGCGCGATGACGGCCCGGATCGAGGCGACCCGCAGAGCGGGGTTGCCCGTCCGCGTCCCGGCGCTGACCGTCGTCGAGGCGGTACACGGCAAGACCGACATGCCGCGCCTGCACTGGTACCTCTCCCGGCTCCGGCCGTCGTCCTCACCTCGGACAGGGACGACTGGGCCGGGCTCTGCGGTGACCGCGTCGTCATCCGGGACGTCTGACGCCCCGTCCGGACCGTGCGCGACCGCGACCGGGCGTCCACACCCTGCCTCCGCCCGACCGGGAACCGGCACCACGGATCCCCCCCACCCGCCCCCGACGGGCCGCCACGCAGTGTCCGGGCCCGGGAGGAGGAACGCGGCCCGGTGGAATACGACTTACGACTTCGGCAGCGCCCTTCCCCGGGGAGTCCCCCAGGGCAGGGGCCACGGCCCGGCCGCCGCCTCGATCGCCCGGCGGCCCCCGGGTTGTCCGCGAACTTCCCCGGAATTGTCCGTGATCGGTAACGGACGCATCCTGTGGCCGCCTTTCTCCGTCCTGTCAGGTGGACTCGAGGTGATCGAGGCGGACAACTGCGGGAAGGCGGGGCGGGCATGGCACGGCACAGTGGCGGACGGGGCTGGTACGGCAAGGTCGTCGGGGCGGCGGTCGGGGTGACGCTGCTCGCCGTCGGTGCGTCGGTGTGGACCGCGCAGGCCGACTCCGTGGGCGCTTCGTCGACGCCGAAGGCGACCGCGTCGGCCACGCCGGGCGGTGCCGTCGAGAAGGTCGCGGTGACCATCGCACACGCCTCGGACGCGGGGGCGCGCGGCGTCAACATCACCATCGACGACGGTCCGGACCCCGCGTGGACGCCCCAAGTGCTCGACGTGCTGCGGGAGTACGGGGTGAAGGCCACCTTCTGCATGACGGGGACGCAGGCGCAGGCCCACCCGGACCTCGTGAAGGACGTGGTCGCGGCGGGGCACCGGCTGTGCAACCACTCGGTCTCGCACGACACCGCCATGGACAAGAAGTCCGAGGCCTACCAGTCGCAGGAGATCCTCGACGCCGAACGCATGATCGTCGAGGCGTCCGGGGGCGTGCGGCCGATGTACTACCGGGCACCGGGCGGCGCCTTCACCCCCTACAGCCGCAAGCTCGCCGCCTCCCACGGCATGCGCCCGCTGGGCTGGAACGTGGACACCAAGGACTTCGAGCGACCGGGCACGGACGCCATCGTCGCCACCGTGGAGCGGGAGCTCCCCAACGGGCCGACGGTCCTCTTCCACGACGCGGGGGGCGACCGTTCCCAGACCGTCGAGGCCCTGCGCCGCGTCCTGCCCCGGCTCGAGGAGCAGGGCTACTCCTTCGGCTTCCCGGTGCGCTGATCCCGCACCAGGGTGCCGGAGGCCCTCGACCACCCGGCCGAGGGCGAAGGAAACGAGGGACACGGGCGGCTCCGGCCGCCCGGAACCGCACTCGGACACCAGCTGAGGCCGCGCGATACCGCCCCATCGTCCCGGAATCGCCGCGCGCCAGGCAGACTCTGCGGTGTAGTTCCGTTGACAGAGGAGGACTCGCGCATGATCACGCTCACCAAGGAAGACGGCCCGGCCGACCTGGACGGAGTGACCCATCTGTCCATCGGCGTCTCCTGGGACCCGACCGCCGGAAGCAGCGGCGGGGTCATGGGCAAGCTGCGCCGCAAGACCGGTACCGACCTGGACCTGATCGCCATCGCCATGCAGGGCGGCGACCCCGTGCGCCTCGCCGGGATCGACTCGCTCGACCCGATGGGCAACGGCTCGCTGCTGCACAGCGGCGACAACCAGACCGGGCACGGGGACGGGGACGACGAGACGGTGACCGTCGAGTTCGCGCGGCTCCCGTCCGCGATCACGTCGATCGTGTTCGTCGCCGCGGCCTACAAGAAGGGCAGCTCCTTCCAGAAGGCCCGCAACGTCAGCTTCAAGGTCTACGACGCGACCGGCGGCAGCTCCCAGCAGGTCGCCGACATCTGGCCCAGCCTGCTCAGCCAGGACAACGGCTGCGCCGTGGCCAAGGCGGTGCGGGTCGGTGACACGTGGAAGCTGCAGGTGATCAACGAGACGGGGAAGATCAAGCAGGGCGACGAGCACGCCCTGATGCGGTTCGCCGTCAGCAAGTAGTACGGGAGCGACGGCGCGGCAGCCGTCGCCCGGGGGGCGGGGTGCGGGGGTCGGGGTACGGGGTCTGCGGAGGGTTCCGTGCCGGTGGCGGTTCCGCCTCCGCCCGTCCGCCCGTTCGCCCGGTCCCCGGCGACCGTCCGGCGGCCGGCCTGGAAGGCGTGCCGCGTCAGTCCTCCTCCGCGGCCCGCGCGTCCCCCAGCAGGTCGCGCAGCAGTCGCTCGTCGGCCGGGTCGAGGCCGGCCACGAAGCTCGCCAGGACCGCCTCGCGGTCGCTCTCCGCGTCCAGCACCCGGCGCATCCTGCGGGCGGCCAGACCCGCCTGGTCCGCGGCCGGCGTCCAGGCGAACGACCGGCCCGCGCGTTCCCTGCTCACCACGCCCTTGTCCAGCAGCCGGGTCAGGATCGTGACCACCGTCGTGTGGGCCAGGTCCCCGCCCAGGCGCTCCCGCACCCAGCCGGCCGTCGCCGGACCCTCCGCCTCACGCAGCACCGACAGCACCAGCGCCTCCAGTTCGCCCTGTCCCCGCCGCCGGGGACGCCGGTGATCCGTCACGCCGCACTCCGTTCCGCCGCCGCCCGCTTTCGGGCGGACATCGTATAGACGCCCGGGCCGGCCGGAGTGCACGCGCATCGAACGGGCATCCGCATGGGCGAGGCAGGACCACTCGAGGAGCAGGCATGGAGATATCAGGCATCATCAGCGCCGTCGTGATCGGCATCGTCATCGGCGTCCTGGGCCGGCTCGTGGTCCCCGGGCGTCAGCGCATCGGCGTCCTGTGGACCATCGCGGTCGGCATCGTGGCCGCCCTCGTCGGCTCGGCCCTCGCCGCGGCGTTCGGCGTCGCCGACACCGGGGGCGTGGACTGGGTCGAGTGGCTCATCCAGATCGTCCTCGCGGCGCTCGGCGTGGTCGCCCTCGACCGGGCCAGGGCCCGCCGCTGACGGGCCCCGCCCCCGCCCGCGGCCGGTGTGCTCCTTGTCTCGGTCCGGGACGGGGACGCGTGTGCGGCGTCCTCCGTGCCCGGACGGGCGCCGGCGCCCCCGCGAGGCCGTCGGCGGAGGTCACGGCGGTGCGGACAGCGGCGGCACCGGCGGACCCTGTGGCCGGAGCGGTGCAATATCTGTGGCCGCGGGAGAAGAATTCACCACGGCACGCCGAGAATATTCCCCTCCCGGCCGTCCGGGGCCGGATTATTCCACGCGTCCGGGAGATCACGGCGTGCTAGTGTCGATGGCAGTTGCAGTAGTGGTTGCCTGAAGGTTTTTCCGACGGGGTGATCATCGCGGCGACCGGAGTGCGCACAGGGCGGGCTCCGAGCACCGTTTCCGAAGGAGATTCATCATGGCCACCGGTACCGTGAAGTGGTTCAACGCCGAAAAGGGCTTCGGCTTCATCGAGCAGGACGGCGGCGGCCCCGACGTCTTCGCCCACTACTCGAACATCAACGCCCAGGGCTTCCGCGAGCTGCTGGAAGGCCAGAAGGTGTCGTTCGACGTGGCGCAGGGCCAGAAGGGCCCGACGGCCGAGAACATCGTTCCCGCCTGACGCTCACACGCACTTCGCAGCTGGGGCCCGCACCTCGAGGGGTGCGGGTCCCAGCTCGCCGCGTTTCAGGGCGCGATTCCGCATTCCTCCGGGACTCCCCCGGTCATTGCATTCCCTGAATTCTTCGATTCCCCGGATTCACCCGATTCTCCCGGTCGCCCGGCTCACCTCGCCGAAGCCGACCGGGGCCGGCTCGTTCTTGCGATTCCCTGCGCTGCTCCTCACCGCGGGACTCCCTTGATACGTGCCGTATCAAGGAAGGTTCCCCATGAACCGCACACGAACGAACAGCCGCTTCTCCCGCACCCGCGCCGGAGCCCCGGGCTCCGGCAAGGGCGGTGGCCGGTTCTCCGAAGGCTCCGGGCGGTCCGGCGGTCCGCGCCGCGCCCAGGGCTCCGGACGCCGGCCGGCCGCTCCCCAGGGCGAGTTCGCGCTGCCGAAGACGATCACTCCGGCGCTGCCCGCCGTGGAGTCCTTCGCCGACCTCGACATGCCGCCGGCCCTGCTGGACGCGCTCGGCCGCGAGGGCGTGACCGTGCCGTTCCCGATCCAGGCGGCGACCCTGCCCAACTCGCTGGCCGGCCGTGACGTGCTCGGCCGCGGCCGTACCGGTTCGGGCAAGACCCTCGCCTTCGGCCTCGCCCTGCTGGCCCGTACGGCGGGACGCCGTGCCGAGCCGCGGCAGCCGCTCGCCCTCGTCCTCGTCCCCACCCGCGAACTCGCCCAGCAGGTCACCGACGCGCTCGCCCCGTACGCCCGCGCCGTGGGCCTGCGGTCGGCCACCGTCGTGGGCGGCATGTCGATCGGCAGGCAGGCCGGCGCCCTGCGGGCGGGGGCCGAGGTCCTCGTCGCGACGCCGGGCCGCCTCAAGGACCTCATCGACCGGGGCGACTGCCGGCTGGACGACGTCGAGACCACGGTCCTGGACGAGGCCGACCAGATGACCGACATGGGCTTCATGCCCCAGGTCACCGCCCTGCTCGACCAGGTGCGCCCCGACGGGCAGCGGCTGCTCTTCTCCGCCACCCTCGACCGCAACGTCGACCGGCTGGTGAAGCGCTACCTGACCGACCCCGTGGTCCACTCCGTCGACCCGTCGGCCGGCGCGGTCACCACGATGGAGCACCACGTGCTGCACGTGCACGACACGGACAAGCACCGCACGACCACCGAGATCGCGGCGCGCGACGGCCGGGTCATCATGTTCCTGGACACCAAGCACGCCGTGGACAAGCTGGTGAAGCACCTGCTGAACAGCGGCGTCCGCGCGGCGGGCCTGCACGGCGGCAAGTCCCAGCCGCAGCGCACGCGCACCCTCGCCCAGTTCAAGGACGGACACGTCACGGCGCTGGTGGCGACCAACGTCGCGGCCCGCGGCATCCACGTCGACAACCTCGACCTGGTCGTCAACGTGGACCCGCCCACCGACCACAAGGACTACCTGCACCGCGGCGGCCGTACGGCCCGCGCGGGCGAGTCCGGCAGCGTCGTCACCCTGGTCACCCCCGGCCAGCGGCGTGACATCAGCCGGCTGATGGCGGCGGCCGGCATCACTCCGCAGATCACCCCGGTCCGGTCGGGCGAGGCGGAGCTGACCCGCATCACCGGCGCGCAGGCGCCGACCGGTGTCCCCGTCGTCATCACCGCGCCGGTCGTGGAGCGTCCCCGACGCGCCGCGTCCGGGGGCTCCTCGTCCCGTGGCCGCCGTGGCCGCGGCACCGGACAGGGCCGCACCGCGCAGGGCGGCGGCACCGGCCAGGGGCGCACCGGACAGGGCCGGTCCCCGCAGGGTGGTTCCGCCCAGGGGCGGACCGCCGGGGAGGCGCCCCGGCGCAGGCCGCGGCGGCAGTCCGCCGGCGGCTCGGCCGCCTAAGGCCCAGGCCGGCAGTGGACCGGGCCCCACCACCGGGGCCCGCCACCAGGCCCCCCATCGGGGCTCTACCACCGGGCCCCACCGGGGCCCTCACCCGGCCGAACGGCCATCACGAACGGCAAGCTCCTCCGATCCCCTCCCTTCCCCTGTGAGGCGTCATGCGCTGTGTCATCGCCCGGTACCCCTTCGACCTGACCAAGGACGGAGTGATCAGCTCGATGAAGGGCGTCACGCCCGAGCCCGTCACGGGCGAGTCCGTGACCATCGGCCGCCGCCGCTACCCCGTCAAGCAGGTCGGCGCGGTCGTCACCCGTCAGGACCGCCGTGACTTCACCGGCGGCGAGGTCACCCGGGCCATGGCCCGGCTCGGCTTCACCTGCCACCCCGCCCCCGGGGCCGTGCCCGACCCCGCGCCCGCCGCCACGCCGGTGCAGACCGCGTCGGCGCTGCTGGGCGGCGCCTCGCCGCTGGACGACTGAGGCCGCGTCGGAACGCGGGACGGACGAGGGCCCCGGCGTCAGCCGGCGGCGGCCAGACCGGTCGCCCGGCCCTCGTCGTCCCACCGGACCTCCAGGACCCGTTCGACGGCGTCCCGGTCGACCGGGCCGAACACGTGCGGGAACAGGGTGCCTTCGGCCACCCCGGGCGGCGGGACGGGGACCGCCGCCTCCCACACGCACGGCGAGGTGAGCCGCTCCTCGTCGATGCCCAGGGCGAGCAGGGGGCGGGGAGCGGTGCGGTAGTAGGCGTCGGCGACGGCGAGGGTCGTCTCCTCGTCCGGTGAGCAGTGGACGAAACCGTCCTCGGCGAGCGACGCGGGCGCGTACGGCCGGCCGGGATCGGCGTCCCAGTCGGCGAGCGGTACGACGTGATAGATCATCGTCCGATTGTCCCCGCGGTACGCCCTCGCGTCCTCACGCCGAGGGCGCGGCCGCGGTGCCCGGGCGGGTCGTCGGCCCGCCCGGGGGCGGGACCGAGGTCGCCGGCACCGGCCGGCCCACGGTCGGCGACGTGCTCGGTTCGGCGGACGGCTCGGCGGGGGCGGACGTACGGGGGACCGGCCGGCCCGGGTCCCGGGACGGGACGTCGGACGGGGAAGGCGCGGACGTCGACGGCGACGGAGACGGCGCGGACGGCGACGGCGAGGGGGCGGCCGGGGGTGCCAGCGGTACGGCCGGGCGGGCCGGCGGGCCGGGGTCCGTCCACGGGACGGGCAGCGTGAACAGGGCGGCGACGGCGGCACAGGTCGCCGCGGCCCCGGCGGCGGCCCGCAGCAGGCGGCGTCGGGACGCCGCCCGGCGGATCGCCTCGTAGCGGCCCGGCGGCGGGCCCAGGAAGTCCGGCTCCGGACTCAGGACCACCAGCAGCGGGTCGTACGGATCGTCGTGTGCGTACTCCGGGCCGTCCGGATCGTCCTCAAAGCGTGTGGTCAAGGCTTCTCCTCAGATGGACGCGGAGCAGTTCGCGGGCCGCGTGCAGGTCGGCCTTGACGGTTCCTTCCTTGCGCCCGGTCAGCGCGGACACCTCCCGGATCGGCATGTCAGCGTAGTAGTGGAGGAGGATCGGCACGCGCAGTCGCTCCGGCAGGGACTGCACGAGCAGGCGCACCGAGGGGTCGGCCTGCTCGGAATGCGGGCGGACCGCGACCTCCGCGGTGACCCGGCGCACGGCCCGGCGCTCGCGCTCCAGTTTGCGCCAGTGGTCGCGGACGAGGTTGGCGGCGGTGACGTAGAGGAAACCGCGCGGCTCGTCCACGGACGTCCAGCGGGCCCAGAGCCGGGTGAACGCCTCCGAGGCGATCTCGTGGGCCGTCCCGTCGTCGTCGACGAGGCGGCGGCACCAGCCGGCCAGGCGGGGGTAGAGGGCGGCGAACAGCTCGGACGCCGCCCTGTCACGGGACCGTTTCAACGCTCTCCATGGTCGTGTGGGGGCCGGGGGGAAGACGCCCGCGCGGGGGTGCGCGTTCCCGTGGTCACGACGGTGCGGAAGCCGTCTGCGCGCCGGCCGCCGCCGTGGTCGTGGTCGTGGCGGTCAGCTCGGCGAAGACGATGACGTTGTCCCGGTAGCCGTCGCCGTCGTGCGGGCCGCCGCACGTGATGAGCCGCAGCTCCGGGCGGTCCACGTCGCCGTAGACGTCCCGGGTCGGGAAGTGGGCCTTCGCCACCGTGCGCACGGACGTGACGGTGAACACCGGGACCGTGCCGTTCTCCAGGCGCGCCTCGATCCGGTCGCCGGGGCGCAGCCGCGCGAGGTGGCGGAAGACGCCGTCCCCGTGGCTGCCGACCGTGACGTGGCCGAGGACGACCGACGGCCCCACCTGGCCCGGCGTGGGCGAATGCCGGTACCAGCCCGCACGGTCGTGGTCCGTGAGGGGCGGCACCTGCACCGTGCCGTCCGGTTCCAGCCCCAGCCGCATCACCGGGGTGTCGACCCCGATGGCCGGGATGCGCAGGCCGACCGGGACCGACCGCGCCAGGGGCCGCACCGGCCCGTCGTGGGACCGCGCGGGGGGCGCCGTGCGCGCGGGCGGTGGGGTGGCGGCCTCCTCGGTCCCGTGCCCGCCGCCGCAGCCCACGAGCAGCGAGGCCAGGACGAGACCGGTCAGGGCGCGCCCGGAGAACGCGGTCACGCCCCGGTCGCCCGGCGGCGGCGTACGACGAAGGCGACCGCGCCGCCCGCGACGAGCAGCGTGCCGGCGCCCGCGCCGACGAGCACGTCACCGTTCCCGGAGGACGACGGGTCCGTCGCGCCGGTGTCGGGCGCGCCCTCGGGCACGGTGGAGACCTGACCGCCCGAGGACCCGCCCGGCGCGGCGGCCGCGGGCGGGGAGCTGACGGACGGCACCGGCACCGGCACCTCGCTCGGCTCGGTGGCCGGGTGGCTGACGGACGGCACGGGGCTCGGCACCTCGCTCGGCTCGGTGGCCGGGGAGCTGACGGACGGCACCGGGCTCGGCCCACTGCCGGGTGCGGTGGTCGGGTCGTCGGCGAACGCGGGGACGGTGCTCGCCAGTACGGCGGTGCACGCGAGGGCCAGGGCACTGAGGACGGTGCGGCGCATCGGGTCGCTCTCTCTCGTCGGTCGGTCCGCCCGCCCGCCCGTGGTCGGCGGGCGGGGACGCGTGGTCGCGTGGATCGCGGATCGAGCGGAGAGACGAGGCGGCGACGGAGCGGGTTGCAAAGAGATGGCAAAGTCGTCGGTGCCCGCACACGCAGGAGGGCCCGCACCGTACGGTGCGGGCCCTCCTGTGCGGTTCGCGCGTGTTACGCGGGAACGATGTTCTCCGCCTGCGGGCCCTTCTGGCCCTGCGTGACGTCGAAGTTCACCCGCTGGCCCTCCTGGAGCTCACGGAAGCCCTGGGTGGCGATGTTCGAGTAGTGGGCGAAGACGTCGGCGCCGCCGCCGTCCTGCGCGATGAAACCGAAGCCCTTTTCGGCGTTGAACCACTTCACGGTACCGGAAGCCATGTTTTTTCTCCTAGGCAGTGCTGGGGACCCGCACCGTGCGAGTCCTCCCATCGCTGCGATGATCACCTGCCCGGAAAACCGGTAACGCACATGGCAACCACAACTGCAACTGATGTCGACCCTAGCACGAAATGGCCCGGAGACCCGGGTGAAAAAACACGGCGAAAATCACCGCGGGAATGGGAATGCAGTTGTCTTCTCGCTTACCCGTGAATATCTGTTTCGCCGGTATCAGATTTTCCCCCGTCACCGTGGACGCCGCCGGACCGTCCGGACCGCCCGGGCGGCGCGGCGCGGTCCGCCGGGGGCGCGACCCGCCGTGGCGCGGGCCGCCGTGGAAATCCGTTTCCCCGCACCTGAACTCCCGTCGTGCCCGTCGGATATCTGCCGCGGCGGACACACATACGGCGACGGCGGACCACGTTCCGCGTGGTCCGCCGTCGCCGTGTCGCGCCTGTCAGGTCACGACGCCACCGGCGCCGGCCCCACCAGTTCCGTCAGGACGTCCTCCATCGTCACGAAGCCCAGGACCGTGCCCGTCCCGCCGGTGACCGCGGCCAGGTGGCTGCCCTCGGCGCGCAGGGCGGTGAGGGTGTCGTCGAGGGGGGTGTCGATGCGGACCCGGGTGACCCGGTGCAGGGCGCCACGGGGGAAGGGGCGGTCGCGGTCGGTGACGCCCAGGGTGTCCTTGATGTGCAGGTAGCCGAGCACGGTGCCGCCGGGGCCGGTGACCGGGAAGCGGGAGTAGCCCGCCTCGGCGGCCAGGCGCTCCAGTCCGGCCGGGGTGATGGTGTGCGGGACGGTGCGCATCCTGGGCGTGGGGACCAGGATCTCGCCGACCGGGCGGGTGCCCAGCTCCAGCGCGTCCCGCAGGCGCTCGCCGTCGGCCGGGGTCAGCAGCCCGGCCTCGCTGGCGTCGACGACCATGCGGGCCAGCTGGTCGTCGGTGAAGACGGCCTCGACCTCGTCCTTCGGCTCCACCCGCAGCAGCCTGAGCAGCGTGTTGGCGAAGGCGTTGATGCCGAGGACGACCGGCTTCAGGGCCCGGGTGAGGGCGACCAGCGGCGGGCCGAGGACCAGCGCGACGGTCACCGGGGCGGCCAGCGCGATGTTCTTCGGGATCATCTCGCCGATCAGCATGTGCAGATAGGTCGCGAGGGCCAGGGCGAGGGCGAAGGCCACGGGGTGGACCAGCGCGTGCGGCATGTGGACGGCCTCGAAGACCGGCTCCATCAGGTGCGCGATGGCCGGTTCCGCGACCGCGCCGAGCACCAGGGAGGAGACCGTGATGCCGAGCTGGGCCGTCGCCATCACGGCCGACAGGTGCTCCAGCCCCCACAGGGTCATCCGGGCCCGCTTGTCGCCCGCCTCGGCGCGCGGCTCGATCTGGCTGCGACGCACGGAGATCAGGGCGAACTCGCCGCCCACGAAGAACGCGTTGGTCAGCAGCGTCAGGGCGCCGACGAGGAGCTGCACGGCGGTCATCGGGCCACCTCCGGCTCCCGGCGGGACGACCGGTCGGCGGCCACCGGCTCCACCGGCTCCACCGGCTCCGCGGCCGGCTCGGGCCGTGCGGGGGCGGTGACGCGCAGGCGGTCGGCGCGGTGGTGGTCGACGTCCAGCACGTCCAGGCGCCAGCCGTCCAGGTCGATGACGTCGCCCACGGCGGGGATGCGCGCCAGGTGGGTGGCGACGAGGCCGGCCAGGGTCTCGTAGGGGCCGTCGGGCGCGGTCAGGCCGATCTCCGTGAGCCGGTCCAGCCGGAGCGAGCCGTCGGCCTCCCAGGCCGCGCGGCCGTCCGCCGGGGCGGGGACGGGCAGCAGGTCGGGCGCCTCGACGGGGTCGTGCTCGTCGCGCACCTCGCCGACGACCTCCTCCACGATGTCCTCGACGGTCGCCACGCCCGCGGTGCCGCCGTACTCGTCGATGACGACGGCCATGGTGCGGGTGGCGCGCATGCGCTCCAGGAGGCGGTCGGCGGGCAGGCTGTCCGGCACCAGGAGCGGCGCGGTGGCCAGCTCGGTGACCGGGGTGACCGCGCGCCGCTCGGGCTCCAGGGCCAGCACGTCGCGGATGTGGACGGTGCCGACGACCTCGTCCAGGCCGCCCCGGTGGACCGGGAAGCGGGACAGGCCGGTGGCGTGGGCGAGGGCGGCCGCGTCCGCGGCGGTGGCGTGGGCCTCCAGGGCCTTGACGTCCACGCGCGGGGTCATGACGTTCTGCGCGGTCAGCTCGCTCAGGTGCAGGGTGCGCACGAACAGCTCGGCGGAGTCCGCCTCCAGGGCGCCCTCGGCGGCCGAGTGCCGGGCGAGGGCGACCAGCTCCTCGGGGCTGCGGGCGGAGGCCAGCTCCTCGGCCGGTTCCAGGCCGAAGCGGCGGACGAAACGGTTCGCCGTGTCGTTCAGGTGCCGGATGAAGGGACCGAACGCGGTGGTGAAGCCGCGCTGCGGACCGGCGACGGCCTTGGCGACCGCCAGCGGGCTGGAGATCGCCCAGTTCTTGGGGACCAGCTCGCCGACGACCATCAGGACGACGGTGGAGACGGCCACGCCGAGCACGGTCGCCACCGTGGAGGCGGCACCGCCCAGGCCGATCGCCGTCAGCGGGCCGCGCAGCAGCACCGCGAGCGACGGCTCGGCGAGCATGCCGATGACCAGCGAGGTCACGGTGATGCCGAGCTGGGCGCCGGACAGCTGGAGGGTCAGGGTCCGTACGGCCTTCAGGGCGCCGTCGGCGCCGCGCTCACCGGACTCGGCGGCCCGCTCCAGGTCACCGCGCTCGACGGTGGTGAGCGAGAACTCGGCCGCGACGAAGAGCGCGCAGGCCAGGGTGAGGAGGAGGGCCAGCAGGAGCAGCAGGACCTCGGTCACCGCGCCACCCCGCTTCCCTCACGCGCATACAGGGGGACTGGCGGGCCGTCCATGTCGGCACGGCCGGTACTGGGGGGCTCCATTGCGGAACGGGACTCCTTAGCGGGGTCGGTGGGGGCGGTGCGGTCCGCCCGAGGTTTCCCTCACAGGGTAAAGGACGAGCAAAGAAAGCGGGAGTCCGCGGACCCCTATGCTTCTACTCGCCTGTAGAGAACGGCCGGACGGTTCCGGTTGTTCCCCGCACGCACGTCCCCCGGCACGAACGTGAAGGAGTGAACGCCTCGATGGTGTTCAAGCGGCTGCTCGGTCCCCTCGGCGTGGGCGGTCCCACGGTGGACACCGCCCTCGACCCGGCGGCGGCCCGGCCGGGCGGTGCGCTGACGGGCCGGGTCGACCTCGTCGGCGGCACCACGGACGTCGACGTCGAGCACGTCGTCCTGGAACTGGTGGCCCGGGTCGGGGCCGAGCACGCGGACGGGGGGAGCGAGGGCGTCGTCACCTTCGACCGGTTCACCGTCGGCGGCGGCTTCCGGCTGGCCGCCGACGAGCGGCGCAGCGTGCCCTTCACGGTGACGCTGCCCTGGGAGACCCCGGTCACCGAGCTGCACGGGCGGCCGCTGGGCGCCGCCCTCGGCGTGCGCACCGAGCTGGCGGTCGCCGGCGCCCGGGACAAGGGCGACCTCGACCCGCTGGCCGTGGCGCCCCTGCCCGCGCAGGAGGCCGTCCTGGACGCGCTCGGGCGGCTCGACTTCGGCTTCCGCTCCGCCGGCCTGGAGCACGGCCGCATCGGCGGCACCGGGCAGCGGCTGCCCTTCCACCAGGAGATCGAGCTCACCCCGGCCCCGCGGTACGCCCACCAGGTCGACGAGATCGAGCTGACCTTCCTGGCCGCGCCCGGCGGGCTGGAGGTGGTCCTGGAGGCGGACAAGCGCGGCGGGCGCCCCGGGGACGGCCACGACGCCCTGAGCCGCTTCACCGTGCCGCACGAGGGGACCGCGGCGCAGGACTGGGACGCCCTCGTCGACGGCTGGGTCCGGGAGCTCGTCGAACACCGGGCGTCCTACGGCTCCCACGCCGTGTACGGGCACGGGGGCGGGAACGGGCACGAGCCGGGGCACCGCTCCGGCCCGGGCGCCGGCACCGCCGTCGCGGCGGGTGCGGCCGGGTTCGCGGTGGGCGTCGTCGGCGGCATGGTGGCGGCCGAGACCGTGGACGAGATCGTGGACTTCCTCGAGGGCGACGAAGGGGAGGCAGAAGAGGGGTGAGCGGCGGCACCGCCGGGCCCCGATCGACCCGGGGCCCTTCCTGCCGTAGATTCCGACCGGGCCCGCGACGCGGGCCCGGACCGCACGCCACCTGGGGAGTCCCGTGTTCGGACTGAGCGAGTTCGCGATCGTTCTCGTCGTCGTCATAGCCGTCCTCGCCGTCAAGAAGCTCCCCGGTCTGACCCGCTCGGCGGGCAGGTCGGCGCGCATCCTCAAGGCGGAGGCCCGGGCGGCGGAGGACGAGCGGGCCCCGGGGACGCCGCGCGTGATCCCCGGCGAGACGGTCCGGCGCGAGGACACCGGCGGCGGCGCCACCGGCACGGGAGACGCCGGCACCGGAGACACCGGCACCGGACCGGGCCGGGGCGACGCCCGGGCCTGAGGGCACTCGGCGACCCGGCCCGGGGACGCACGGACCGGATACCGGACCTCCGCCGCCTCCCCTCGCCGGGACATATCGGGCGCTTTATCCCCAACTGGGGTACATAATCAGAACATGAGTACGGCAACGTATGAACTGCTGGCCGCTTCGCACGCGCTCAACCTGACCGGTGCCTTCATCGGCGGACTGGTGGTCGCGGGCGTGCTGATCCTGGCCGTACGCATCGGCATGAGGGCCATGGAGCAGGAATCGCCCCGCCCCCACGCCGACGAACAGCCTCACCTTCCCCCCACCGGCCCCGTCTACGAGGAACGGGAGATCCGGGAACCGGACGAGATCCCGCTGAGTACCGACGGGAGCCCACGGCTGATGCCGTACCAGCTCCACCACGCGGGCAGCCGACGAGGAACGGACCAGAGCCGGCGCCGTTGGCTGCCGGGATCGAGCGGCTCCTTCGGCAGCGGCAGCCCGGGACGCATCTGACCCTCCGCCGCCGTCCGTCCGGCCTCGTCCGGGCGGACGTCGGCGTGCGGTCCGGCGCCGGGGGACCTTGACTGGAGGGACCCCCGCGTGTCCTCGCGGGGGCTGACGCGTACGAGGTCCCTGGAGGCGACATGGCCGGTCCCCGGACGTTCAGGACGGCGGCGGTGGTGGCGCTGCTGACGGCCACCGCGCTGGCGGGCTGCTCCGACGACGGTGGCGACGGCGACGGCGGCGTCCCCACGGATCCCGCGAGCGCGGCGGTCAGCCGGGCCGCGTCGGCCGCGTCCTCGCTCGCCTCCGAGGGCTCGGACGCCCTGGCCTCGGCGACGGCGGAGGCCGGCCGGTGGCTCGAGGACATCACGGGGGGCGCCGACGTCAAGGGCGACGTGAAGGCCGGGACGCCGAAGACCGGCACCGACGGGCGCACCGCGGTCGACGTCACCGTCCACAACACCGCGGACGGGACGAAGTCCTTCGCGGTGCAGGTGAACTTCACCAGCCCCGACGGCACCCTGCTCGACACGGTCGTCGTCACCGTCGACGACGTTCCCGCCGGCCGGTCCGGCAGCGCCACCGCCCGCAGCAGTCACGACCTGTCCGGGGACGTGCGGACGGTGGTGGCCCGCGCGGTGCGCTACTGAGGGACCGCGCGGCCCGCACCGGGCGGGCCGCGCACGCCGCACCGCCGCTACCTCACCAGCCACGCCGTCGTGTCCGGCCCCAGCCGGCCGTCCTCCAGGGGCACGCTGGTCAGCACCACCTCGCCCGCCGGCAGGGCGACCGGCGCGTCCGAGAGGTTGGCGACGCAACGCCAGCCGTCCGAGCGGTCGAACTGGAGCACGCCCGGCGGCACGTCGTCCGCCCAGGTCAGCGACTCGCCGTCGAGCAGCTTGCGGCGCAGGCGCAGGGCCGTGCGGTACAGCTCCAGGGTCGAGCCCGCCACCCCGTCCTGGGCCTGCACGGAGTACTCCGCGAAGCGCGGCGGCTGCGGCAGCCAGGCCGCGCCCGCGCCGAAGCCGTACGACGGCCCGCTCGTCGTCCACGGCAGCGGCACCCGGCACCCGTCGCGGCCCTTGCGGACGTGCCCGGTCTGCTCCCAGATCGGATCCTGGAGGACCTCGGTGGGCAGGTCGGCCACCTCCGGCAGGCCGAGCTCCTCGCCCTGGTAGACGTACGCCGAGCCGGGCAGCGCCAGCATCAGCAGCGTCGCCGCGCGGGCCCGGCGCAGGCCCGCCCGCTCGTCGATCGCCGGGGCGCGGCCGCCGGACAGCAGCCAGGCGTCCGTGTCGGTGCCGGGCGGCAGGATCAGCCGGGAGGCGTGGCGGACCACGTCGTGGTTGGACAGCACCCAGGTCGCGGAGGCGCCGGCGGCGTGCGCGTCGGCCAGCGAACCGGCGATGATCTCGCGCAGCTCCGCCGCGTCCCAGCGGCCCTGGAGGTACTCGAAGTTGAAGGCCTGGCCCAGCTCGTCCGGGCGGGCGTACAGCGCGCGCCGGGCGCCCGGGACCCAGGCCTCGGCCACCGCCGTCCGCGGCGGGCTGTAGGCGTCGAGGATCTTGCGCCAGTCGCGGTAGACCTCGTGCACGTCGTCGCGGTCGTAGAAGGGGTGGGTGCCCGGGGCGAACTCCGTGAGGGCGGCCTCGCTGCTCAGCTCGGGGGCGCCGAGGTCCCGCAGCGGCTCGGTGAGGTCCTTGACCAGCGCGTGGGCCACGTCGACGCGGAAGCCGTCGACGCCGCAGTCGCACCAGAACTTCAGCGTGGTGCGGAAGTCGGCGCGGACCTGCTCGTTCTCCCAGTTCAGGTCGGGCTGCTGGGGTGCGAAGAGGTGCAGGTACCACTGGCCGTCCGGCACCCGCCGCCAGGCGCTGCCGCCGAAGACGGACTGCCAGTCGGTGGGCGGGAGCTCGCCGTGCTCGCCGCGGCCGTCCCGGAAGACGTAGCGGTCGCGGGCGGCCGAGCCGGGACCGGCGGCCAGGGCCTCGCGGAACCAGGCGTGGCGGTGCGAGGTGTGGTTGGGGACCAGGTCGACGATCACCTTCAGGCCGAGGCGGTGGGCCTCGGTGACCAGGGCGTCGAAGTCGTCCAGGGTGCCCAGGCGCGGGTCGACGTCGCGGTGGTCGTCGACGTCGTAGCCGCCGTCGGCCAGCTCGGACGGGTAGAACGGGCTGAGCCACAGGGCGTCGACGCCCAGGGCGGCCAGGTGGGTCAGGCGCTGGGTGATGCCGCGCAGGTCACCGAGCCCGTCGCCGTCGGCGTCGGCGAAGCTGCGGGGGTAGACCTGGTAGATGACGGCCTGCCGCCACCAGTTGGGGTCCTTGGACGACAGGTCGGGCGTGCTGGTGGTGCTGCGTACGGTCACGCGGGCTCCTTCGCGGTGCGTGCGGGCGACACGAGTAGGTCTGTCCACATCACCCCAAAAGTGAACGCGCGGGCGGCGGGACGCGCCGGTGACCGGGCCCTCCGGCGGAATCCGGACGGCACTGCCTAGTCGTCGCGGTCGAAGCGGTGCCGGTGGGTGAGGACGTCGTGGGCGACGTCGCGGGCGGTGCGGCCCCGGGCGAAGGCGGCGCCGCGCAGCCGGGCCAGGGCCTCGTCGGAGCCGACGCCCAGCTGGGCCATGATCATGCCGACGGCCTGGTGGACCTCGTCGTGGTCGTCGGTCAGCCCGCTCGGCCAGGCGACCTCCCCGTCCCCGTCGTCGTCCTCCCCCTCGGGCGGCAGCGCCATCAGGGCCGTGGTCATGACGCCGGCCAGGAGCCGGGCCGTGTTCAGCTCGGGCCCGGTGAGGCCGCCGGGGGTGTCGCGGTAGAGGTCGAGGGTGCCGACGCACACCGTGTCGCTGCCCAGCGGCAACGCGTGGACGGCGCTCACGCCGACGGCCGTCGCCTCCTGGGCGAAGAGGGGCCAGCGTTCGGCGTCGGCGCCGGACCGCAGGTCGCCGGCGAGCACCGGGGCGCCCGTCGCGGCGGCGAGGACGCACGGCCCGTCGCCCAGGGTGGCCTGGACCTCCGCGAGGTACGAGGCGCGGTCGTTGCTGGCGCACAGCCGGACCGGGAGGCCGTCACCGTCGCGCAGCGACGCGCTCGCGCCGGTCACCGGCAGCAGCCTGACCGCGACCCTGCAGAGGCGTCCCGGCACCCCGGCGTCGTGCCCGTCGTCCGGGGGCCGGCGGGAGTGGTCGCCGGGCAGCACGCGCACCGCCTCCTTCGCTCGCGTGGCCGCAAGCCCGACTACCCGTGACCGACCGGTGGAAACCGGGACGCGGGGCTCCAGGGCCTGTTGCGAGAGCGGCTCTACAGCGGAGGCTGCGCGGGCGCCGGGCCCAGGGTGGTCGTGCCGGGTGCCGTGCGGTGCCCGAGGCCGGTGCGGTAGGCGTCCAGGGCCGCCTCCACCCGGCCGGTGCGGCGCAGCAGGTCGCCCAGCAGCCGGCACAGGTCGGCCAGGTCACCGGCGGCTCCCGCCCGCTCCAGCAGGCTCAGCGCCCGCACGTAGTGCTCCTCGGCGGCCTCGGTGTCGCCGGCGTCCTCGGCGATGATGCCGAGCAGCCGGTGCGCGCCCGCCGCGTGCACGGCACCGCGTTCGGAGGACAGGTCGTCCAGGACCCCGCGCAGCAGCTCGGCCGCCTCCGCGGACTTGCCGCGCCGGTGCAGCACGTCGGCCAGCTCGACGGCGACCTGGCTGCTGTAGAGGGCGGCACGGGTGACGGACAGCATGTCCAGGGCCTGCCGCATCTCCTCCTCGGCGCGGGGCAGCTCGCCGTTCTGGGCGCAGACGTAGCCGCGCATCCAGTGGCAGTTGGCCAGCTCGGTGCGGAGCTGCAGCGTGCGGTACAGCTCGGCCGCCTTGGCCAGGGAGGCGTCCGCCTCGGCGAGGCGGCCCTCGGCGAGCAGCGTGCGGGCGACGGAGCGGTGCATGCGGGCCACCAGCGCCGGGTCGCCGGCCCGGGGCGCGAGGGCGAGGGCGAGTTCGGCGGCCTGGGCGGCCCGCGCGTGGGCGCCCATGTCCATGTAGGGGCCGATGACGCTGGCGTAGAGCAGCAGCAGCGCGTCGGGGTCGTGCAGGCCGCCGCGGTTCAGCTCGTCGAGGGTGGACTCCAGGAGGTAGACGGCGTACCGGAGCTCACCGGCGAGGTAATGGGTGAGGGCACGTCCGCGCAGGGCCGGGACCCGGGCCGGCAGCGGCGCGTCGGCGTCGGCCAGGCACTCCTCCGCCCGCTCGAAGTACCGCCGGCCGCTCGCCAGCTCGCCCGTCTCCACCGCGCACTCGCCGAGCCCGAGCAGCGCCTCGGCCCGCTCCTCGGGCAGCTCGTACGCCTCGGCCTCGGCGAGCAGCTCGCCGTACTGCCCGGCCGCCCGCTCGGCGCCGCCGGTGGCGAGCGTGCGCCGCGCCTCGGTGAGCCGGAGCCGCAGGTCGGTGGCGAGCCGTGCCGGACGGCCGGTGGCCAGCTCCTCGTAGCCGACGCCGAGCCGCTCGGCGAGGTGCCGCAGCGCCTCGTCGGAGGGGCGGACGCGGCCGGCCTCCAGGGTGGAGATGTAGGCGGCCGTGTACGCCGGTTCGGCGAGCTGCCGCTGCGTCATCCCGCGCTCGGCCCGCAGCCGCTGCACCCGACGTCCGATGGTCACACGGTCTTCACGGTCCCCCACGGTCAACTCCCCCTGCGCCTCTTGCCGTTCGGCTCCGGCGGCCCTAGGTTAAATTGCGGATTAAGCGTGTTTAACAGCGCTTGAAAGCCTCCCACACCTTCCCCCAGAGGATGCCGTGTCCGACCGCACACGCACCGCCGAACGGTACGCCAGGGGCCTCGTCGCCGCCGCCGTGGCCGTGGCCGCCCTGGTCCTGGCCGGCAACGCGGGCCCGGCCCCGTCGGCGGAGGACCCCCCGGAGGGCGGGAGCGTCCGGGTGGAGGAGGTCGGCGGCCACCTCGCGTCGGACGTCCGGCTGGACGGGAGCACGCCGACACCGCGACCCGACTCCGGCTGACCTCTGGTGCCGCGCGGGCGCGCGCAGCGGCCGCGGGGGCGCGGAGGGGACGCGTCAGCCCTGGGTCTGCAACCGGCCCAGCTCCCGCTGCACGTGGTCCAGCGCGCCCTCGCGCCGGCCGGGCACCCGGCCGCGCAACGCGGCGAGCGCGGCACCCAGTTCACGGGCCCGCGCGGCGTCGCGGATCCGCCCCCACTGGTGGTGGGCCCGGTCCACGGCCGCCTCCACGGCGGGCGTGCCCGGCTCCTGCCCGGCCCGCAGGCGGGCCTCGGCCACCGCCAGCCAGGCACGGCAGGACCGCGCCGGGTCCCCGGCGAACATCGCCAGGTCGGCCCGGACCTCCGCCCAGTGCAGCGCGTCCTCGGAGGCGGGTCCGAGCGCGAGGGCGGCGGCCCGCTCGTGGCGCGCGGCCAGCGCGTCGGCGTCACCGTGCCGTCCCGCCCGCACGGCGGCGGAGATGACGGCGTGCGGGTCCCCCGCCACCGGCCCGGGCGCCGCCAGCACCAGGTCCGCGCCGCTCCCGCCGCCGTCGGCCGCGCAGCGGGCCAGCGCCTCCTGGTGCAGCCGGTCCGGCGGCGGCCGGTGGCCGCTGCGCAGGACGGTCGCGACACCGCGCATGTACGCGGGGGCGGCCACGGTCCGCCGCGAGGGCGGTGGCGCGATGCGACCGTAGACGGCGTTGTTGCGCCCCGAGTCCAGCGGGTGGGCCCGCAGCCACTCCCAGGTCTCCCGGTCGGCGTGCAGATCCAGCAGCAGCGTCGTCGCGCCGGTCGGCCGCAGCCGGAGCTCCTCGCGGATCCAGTGCCAGGGCAGGGCGGTGTAGCGGACCGTCGAGGGGGTCGTCCGGGCCAGCGCCAGGTGGGGCAGGCGCTCGCGCCGGTCCAGGTGGAGCTGCCCGGTGACGTACACGGTCAGCGGACCCGGGGCCGCCGCGGCCGCGCGGAGCCGGGTGAGGACGGCCTGCGGCTCCAGCGGGTCGGCGAGCTCGACGACGTTCGCGGTGTCCGTGCCGGCCAGCACGGCGGGCGGCACGGCGGCGAGCACGGGGAGCACGGAGGCGGCGTCCACCAGACACCCCCGGCCCACGGGTGACGCCGCGAGCAGCAGCACGGTTCCGGGCATGTCCCCTCCCCCTGTCGATCACGTACGGCAGCACGGTAGCCGCTGCGACTGCGAAGCGGGGCACTCAACCGTTCAGCCGCCGTACCGCGAACACCATGGTGTCGTCGGCCAGCCGCCCCCGGCAGTGCCGCAGCGTTCCGTCCCGCACGAGGGCCACCAACCGCCGCGGCGCGGCGTCGCGCGGATCGGCGGCGACGGCGCGGGCCACCTCCTCGCCGTGCCGGTAGAAGCGCCCCTCGGCGTCCCGGGCCTCGGTCACCCCGTCGGTGACCAGCAGCAGCGTCTCGTCCCGGGCGAGGGCCACCCGGTTCACGGACACCCGCGCCCCGGGGGCGAGCTCCGCCATGCCCAGCGGCAGCCCGCCGACCGTCGGCAGCTCCCGCACGCCGCGCGGGCCGACCGCCAGCGGGGGGTCGTGGCCGAGGACGACGGCGTCCACGGCGTCGGGCAGGTCGTCGCAGAAGCCGATCAGCACGGCGGTGGCGAAGCGGTCGCCGTCGGACCGGCCGAGGGCGGCCGTTTGCCGGCGGTGGCGCACCATGCGGGTCTCCATGCGCTCGGCGACCGTCCCGAGGTCCGCCTCGTGGTAGCCGGCCTCCCGGAACGTGCTGAGCAGCGCGGCCGCGGTCTCCACCGCGCCCAGCCCCTTCCCCTGGACGTCGCCGATGAGGACGCGGGTGCCGTGCGGGCCGGGCTGGATGTCGTAGAAGTCGCCGCCCACGCGGGCCTCGGTGTCCGCGGGGAGGTAGACGGCGGCGTGGTCGAGGCCGCCGAACCCCTCCGGGAGCGGGCGCAGCACGGTGCGGCGGGTGGTGTCGGCGATGTCCCGCATGCGCATCATGCGCCGCTCGCCGGCGACGCGGAGCGCGGCGACGGCCACGGCGACGAGCCCGCCGAGGACGACGAGGACCAGGCCCGAGGTGTCGGTCCTGTCCTGGTGCTGCCAGGTGGTGTCGGCCAGGACGAAGACGGCGACCGCGAGCGCCGCGAACAACCCCGTCTCCAGCGTCCCGCAGATCGCGGCCGCGACGCCGGGCACGAGCACGGTCCAGGAGATGATCTGGAACGCGTCGGTCGTGGTGTCGGCCGCGACGATGCCGGCGAGCAGCACCAGCGGGACCAGCCAGGCGACGCTCCGGCCGCGCACGCTCAGCAGTTCGCGCCGGGAGACGGCGTCCCCCCGGCCGGCGTCCCGGACGAGCCGGCCGACCGGACGCCACCGGCCGTGCACCGGCCCTTCCGGAGACCCTTTCCCGCGACCCCTCACGGGCCCCAGCGAAGCACGGGCCCCCACCCCACGCATCCTGACTTGCCACCCGCACCTCCCCGGTGTGCCCTGGTAGTCGGGGGCGAGGAGAGAGGAGTGCTCCCATGGCTCATGCGGTACCCACCCGGGGAACGTCCGACCGCGCGCCGGACACGCGCCCGACGGCGCTGCCGGACGTCTTCGGCCCGCGCACCCACAGGGTGGCGAAGTGGGCGGTGCCGGTCCTGGCCGGGCTCGTCTACGGCTACTGGGCCGCGGCCAACCGGCGCTACGGCGGCCCCATCACCGGCTGGAACCTGCTGTTCGGCTTCCTGACCGCCCTCGCGTTCGTCGTCCTGTACGCCGCGGTCCGGGCGGTGGCCGCGCGGCTGCCGCGCGAGGGGCACGCGGTGCTGTGGGGCGCGTTCGCCGGCAGCGCGCTGGGCTTCCTGTACGCGCAGAGCGGCGTGGCCATGTTCACGTGCATCCTCGCCTCGCTGCTCCTGGCCGCCGCGGTGGCCGCCGCGCTGTTCTACCGCTACTACACGAGCGAGGACGCCGAGGGTCACCGGATCTCCTGAGCCGCGTCGTCCGCGGTCCCCGGTGGCGCCGGGCGGTGCGGTGGGGGCCGTGCGTTCGGCCGTTCGGCTCGCCGGCGGGGCCGTTTGCAGGCGCCCCGCTCGCCGGGACCGTCCCGCGGGCGTTGCCTGGGAGGGTGCCCTCACGTCTCCGACGCGGCCTGTCGGCCGTCCTGATCGCCCTCGCCTGCCTGCTCGCCCCGTGCGGCACGCTGGCGGCCTGGGCGGCGTACGGGCTGGCCGACACCGGCCGGTACGCCGCCGCCATGGCGCCGCTCGCCGCCGACCCGCGCGTGCGGGACGCGGTCGCGGACACGGTGGGCGACGGGGTCATGAACGAGGTGGGCGCCGGTCCCCTGCGCGCGACCGTACGCCTCTACGTGCAGGACGCGGCCCGCTCCTTCACCCGGACCGGGGCCTTCCGCGCGGGCTGGGACGCGGCCAACCGGACCGTCCACACCGCCGTGCTGCGCGCCCTGCGCGACGAGGGGTCCGCCGGGCACCCCGTCACGGTCGACCTGGCCCCCGTCACCGCCCGGGTCCGCGGCCGCCTCGTCCACGACAACGTGCCGCTGGCGCAGCGGATCCCGGTCCGGCACACCGAGGTCACCGTGCTCCCGGCCCACGAGGTGGACCGGCTCAGGAAGGGCTACCACGTGCTCGACGTCGCCGCCTTCTGGCTGCCGCTCGCGGCCGTCGTCTTCGCCGTCGCCGGGATCGCCGTGGCCGCCTGCCGCCGACGTGCGCTCACGGCCGCCGGCATCGGCACGGCCGTCGGCGGGATGCTGCTCGTCCTCGCGGTCCTCGTCGGCCGCCGGCTCACCCTGGCCGAGCTGCCCGGCGCGGTCGACGGTCCGGCCGCCGGCGCCGTGTACGACGCCCTCACCGCGACCCTGCGCACGGCCTCCTGGCTGCTGGTCGGCCTCGGTCTGACGGTCGCCGCGGCCTCCTGGCTCACCGGCCGGTACGGACACCTGCTGCGCCGCCGCCGACGCCCCGCGGGCCCCACCGTCGACCCGGCGCCGCCCCGCCCGCCCCGAGCCCGGCTGTGAGGCCCGGCGCGGGGGCCGGTTCGGGAGCCGGCTCGGGGGCGGAGGGAAACTTTCCGCCCGCGTCCGCCGTCCTTGGGGGAGGATCCGGGCAACGCACCCGCGAGCGGAGGGCCGGGACGTGGACACCGACACGGCGGGGGACGAGGGGACGCACACGCCCGGCGGGCCGACGGTCCGCCGGACCGGGCGGCGGTTCGGGGCCTGGTGCGCCGGGCTGCTGTTCGCCGGGGTCAGCGTGGTCGTCGGCTGCCGGATCGCCGACACCGACGGCATCACCCCGGTGCCGCAACTGCTCGCCTTCCTGCCCTGGCTGCTGGTGCCGGCCGGGGCCGGGCTGCTGCTGACGCTCCTCGCCCGGTGGTGGCCGGGAGCGGTATGGGGCGTGGCGCTGCTCGGACTGCTGGCCTGGTTCACCGAGCCGTACGGCAAGGCCGGGGAGCCGGCCGGGCCGCCCGTCGCCGAGGTGCGGGTGCTGACGTCGAACGTCGAGTTCGGGCAGGGCACCGACGCCCTGATCGACGCGGTGCGCCGCGAGGAACCGGACCTGCTGTTCGTGCAGGAGTGCGAGTACACGTGCGACGCGGCCCTGCGGCGGGAGCTCGGCGCCGACTACCCGCACCGGCGGGCCGTCGAGGGCGGCGGCTCCGAGGGGTCGGTCATCCTGAGCCGCTTCCCGCTCGCGCCCGCCCCCGGCGTCTCCGGCACCATGGGCATGCCCGGCGCGGTCGCCGACGTGCGCGGCCACGCCGTGCGCCTCCAGCTCGCCCACCCCATGCCGCCGCTGCCGGAGCAGCTCGGCCTGTGGCGCACGGAGCTGGGCCGGCTGCGCGACGCCGCGGCCGGCGCCGACGGGACCCCCACCGTCCTCGCCGGCGACTTCAACGCCTCCCAGGACCACGCCGCCTTCCGGCGCATCCTCGACACCGGGCTGCACGACGCGGCCCGCCTGGCCGGCGAGGACCGCACGCCCAGCTGGCCGGCCCGGACCACCCCGGTGCTCGGCACGCAGATCGACCACGTGCTGGTGTCGCGGGACTTCGCCGCCCACCGCGCCCGCTTCCTCGTCCTCGCCGACACCGACCACCGCGCGCTGGTCGTCGACCTCACGCTGCACGCGGCGGCCGGCTGACCCCGCCGTACCGGGGTGCTCAGACGCCGATGTCGCGGCCGTCCGCGCGCCACACCGCCACGACCGCCGGGCGCACGATCCTGCCGGGGCCGTCGGGCCAGGTGCTGGCCGGCTGCTCCACCGAGGCGCCGTCGACCTCGCCCGGGTGCTGCACGGAGACCAGCACGCGCCGGTCCTGCACGAGCGGGCCGCAGGTCTCCGCGCCGGTCGGCACGGTCAGGAACTGCTTCAGCTCACCGCGCCGGTCGCCCTTCGTCGCGACGCCGAAGAGGCCGTCGTGGGTGCCGAGCGCGTTGCCGTCGGTGGAGATCCACAGGTTGCCGTGGGGGTCGAAGGCCACGTTGTCGGGGCAGGAGATCGGGCTGACGGCCTCCTTCGGGAAGCCGGCGAAGTACGTCGCCGGGTCCTCCGGGTCGCCGGCCACCAGGAACAGCGACCAGGCGAACGTGGTGGCGTCGGCCCGGTTGTGGCGCTCGGTGAGCTCCAGGACGTGGCCGTGCTTGTTGGCGACGCGCGGGTTGGCCTCGTCGGGGCCCGCGGAGCCGGCCTTGCCGCGGTTGGAGTTGTTGGTGAGGGCGACGTAGACCTTGCCGGTCCGCGGGGACGGCTCGATGTCCTCGGGCCGGTCCATCTTCGTCGCGCCGACCTTGTCGCCGGCCAGCCGCGTGAAGACGCAGACCTCCTCCGCCGTCATGCCCTCGACGTGCGAGACGGCGCCGTGGGCGGTGGCGGTGACCAGCGGGATCCAGCGGCCGCTGCCGTCGAACTCGCCGTCGGCCGGCAGCTTCCCGGTGCCGTCGATGTCCGCGGCCGGGGAGTCGCCGGTGAGCTTGGCGACGTACAGGGTGCCCTCGTCGAGCAGCGACAGGTTGTGCTCGCGCGCGCCCCGGCTGTCGCCGTGCCGCATCCGCTTGCTGCCGACGAACTTGTAGAAGTAGTCGAACCGCTCGTCGTCGCCGGTGTAGACGACCGGGCGCCCGTCGGAGGTCAGCCGCACGGTCGCCGCCTCGTGCTTGAAGCGGCCGAGCAGGGTGTGCTTGCGGGGCGTGGAGGTGGGGTCGTACGGGTCGAATTCGACGACGTACCCGAAGCGGTGCACCTCGTTGGGCTCCCGGGCGACGTCGAAGCGCTTGTCGAACCGCTCCCACTTGCGCTCGGTGGCGCCGGTGCCGATGCCGTAGCGCTTGTCGGTGGCCCGGCTGCTGTTGGCGAAGTACTGGTTGAAGTTCTCCTCGCCGTGCAGCGTGGTGCCCCACGGGGTGGTGCCGCCGGAGCAGTTGTTGAGGGTGCCGAGCACCTTGCGGCCGGTCCGGTCGGCGGAGGTCCTCACCAGGTCGGAGCCGGCGGCCGGGCCGGTGAGCCGGAACTCGGTGGTGGCGGTGACGCGCCGGTTCAGGTGGTGGCGCGGCACCGGCGTCAGCCTGCCGCTGCGGTGGTCCTCCTCCACCACCACGGCGGACAGGCCGTGCGCGGCCCACGCGATCTCGACCTGCTCGCGGGTCGGGTTCTCGGGGTCGTAGCCCCGGAACATCAGCACCTCGTCGGTGTACTCGTGGTTGGCGACGAGGAGCTGCCGCCCGCGCTCGCCCTTCAGCGGCAGCAGCGCGAGGAAGTCGTTGTTGTACCCGAACTGCCCGGCCTGGGCCTTCGCGGTCTGGTTCTCGGGGTCGAAGGCGGGAGCCCCGCGCAGGATGGGCTCGCCCCACCGGATGACGACGCCCTGCCGGTACCCCTCCGGTACGACGACGGCGTCCTCGGTGTTGGGGGCCACCGGCGCGAACCGCAGTCCGCGCGCACCCTGCGGCTTCGACCGGTGCCCGTGTCCCTTCCCGGCCGCCGGCGCGGCCTGGGCGGAGGGCGCCCCCGCCACGCCCACGGCACCGGCGCCCGCGGCGGCGACGGTGACGACGGCCGCGGCGCGCATCATGGAGCGGCGGCTGAGCGCGCCCGCGATGACGTCGCCGACGTACTCGTTGGAGCTGGTGTTGGGCACCTCGTGGAAGCAGGCGTCACCACACCGGAAACGGCAGGTCATGGCGGACCGGCCACCGGGATGCGAACCGGACGGCGTTCCGATCAACGGCAGCAGCTTGCGCACTTCTCGTTCTCCCCTGGGATGCCCTGTGATGCCCTTGGTGTCAGCGCGACCGTAAGAGCACATACGTGCGGGAGCCGGGCATCGGGATGAACGACGGGTGAACCCGCGACAGCGGGACGGGAATGAGCCGCGGCCGGATCCGGCCCTTGACGCGCCGGTGACCCCCGCCCAACCCTGCGCAAGATCACAAGAGGGGGCCGCTAACCTTACGTGTCCGTCCTGGCCAGGGATTGACGGGCATCAACTCACGCGAAGGGTTGCGCACATGGGCATTCTCACTCTCCTGCGGAACGCGTTCGGCCGGTCACGCAGAGCACGGGCCGCCCAGGCGGAGGGTGCGACGCAGGAGACGGCGGCACCGGCCGCCGCTCCGGAGCCGACGCTCCCGTCCCAGCCCACCGCGCCCGAGGAGCCGGCCGGGACCCCGGAGCGGCCGGAGACCGCCCAGGTCCCCGAGCCCCGCACCGAGACCGCCGAGACCGACGAGCACGAACTCGTCAAGGCCGCGTTCACCAACGTCACGGTCCCCAAGCCGACCCGCTCCCCGGACGAAACCCCGACCCCGGAGCCGGAGTCCGAGACCGAGTCCACCCCGGAGCCGGAGACCGAGCCCGAGCCGCAGCCGGAGGCCGAGGCCAAGCCCGAGCCGGAGCCGGAGGCCGAGGCCAAGGCCGAGCCGGAGCCGGAGGCCGAGGCCAAGGCCGAACCCAAGCCTGAGCCCGAGCCGGAGGCCGAGACCAAGGCCGAACCCAAGCCTGAGCCCGAGCCGGAAGCCGAAGCCAAGGCCGAACCCAAGCCTGAGCCCGAGCCGGAGGCCGAAGCCAAGGCCGAGGCTGAGCCTGAGGCCGAAGCCAAGCCCGAGCCGCAGCCGGAAATCGAGGCCAAGCCCGAACCCGCCCCGCAGCCGGAATCCGAGCAGGTCCCGGAACCGCAGCCCGAACCCGAGCAGGCACCGGAACCGGAGCCCACCACCCCCGAACCCGCAGCCGCCGACGCCGGGGAAGCCCCACAGGGGCCACCCGCGCCCGACGACGAAACCAGCACGGGTGGTGCGGGTGGGAACACAGAGGCCGAAGGCGAAGCCGAGGCCGACGGGAAGGCCCCGCAGGGCCCCACCCCCAAGCCCGCCACCCCCGCCGCCCGCATCCGCTCCCGCGCCCCCGGCCTCACCACCGCCTACAAGGCCGCCGGCGCCGCCCTGAAGAAGCACGCCCTCACCGGCACCCGCGCCAAGGTCCACCTCGTCCTCGACCGCTCCGCCTCCATGCGCCCGTACTACAAGGACGGCTCCGCCCAGGCCCTCGCCGAGCAGACCCTCGCGCTCGCCGCCCACCTCGACCCCGAGGCCACGGTCCGCGTCACGTTCTTCTCCACGGACGTGGACGGCACCGGCGAGCTGACCCTCACCGACCACGAGAACAAGATCGACGAGCTGCACGGCGCCCTCGGCCGCATGGGCCGCACCAGCTACCACGCCGCCGTCGAGGCCGTCCTCGCCCGGCACGACGAGGAGGCCCCGGGCACCCCCGCCCTGGTGGTCTTCCAGACCGACGGCGCCCCCGACGCCAGGACCCCGGCCACCCAGGCCCTCACGGACGCGGCCGCGAGCCACCCGGACATCCACTTCTCCTTCGTCGCCTTCGGCGACCCGGAGAACAAGGCGTTCGACTACCTCCGCAAGCTCACGACGGACAACGCGTCCCACTTCCTGGCCGGCGAGACCCCCAAGGAGCTCACCGACAAGGAGCTCTACGAGGGCATCCTGGCCGCCTGGCGTCCCTGACCCGCCACCGCCCGCCCACCGCCGCCCGCTTCTCACCCCGCAAAACGGGAAGCGGGCGGCGCACCCGTGTCGGCTACGATTTGAAGGTTCCGTACGTATCAACCTGGGAGCAGCCCCCGATGGCTCGACACCTCATCACCAGCGCCCTTCCGTACATCAACGGGATCAAGCACCTGGGCAACATGGTGGGGTCCATGCTCCCGGCGGACGTCTACTCCCGCTACCTGCGCCAGCGCGGCCACGACGTCCTCTACATCTGCGCCACGGACGAGCACGGCACCCCCGCCGAGCTCGCCGCCAAGGAGCAGGGGCTGCCGGTCGACGCCTTCTGCGCGCAGGCGCACGACGCCCAGAAGGCGGTCTACGACGGCTTCGCCCTCGCCTTCGACTACTTCGGCCGCAGCTCCTCGCAGCAGAACGTCGAGATCACCCAGCACTTCGCCCGCAAGCTCAACGAGAACGGCTTCATCGAAGAGCGCGCCATCCGCCAGGTCTACAGCCCCACCGACGGCCGTTTCCTCCCGGACCGCTACGTGGAGGGCACCTGCCCCCACTGCGGCTACGACAAGGCCCGCGGCGACCAGTGCGAGAACTGCACCCGCGTCCTGGACCCGACCGACCTGATCGACCCGCGCTCGGCGATCTCCGGCTCCACCGATCTGGAGGTCCGCGAGACCAAGCACCTCTTCCTCCTCCAGTCGAAGCTCCAGCACGAGGTCGAGGAGTGGGTGGCCCGGCACGAGGAGGAGTGGCCGCAGCTGGCCGCGTCCATCGCCCGCAAGTGGCTCACCGAGGGGCTGCACGACCGGGCGATCACCCGCGACCTGGACTGGGGCGTCCCGGTCCCGGCCGACACCTGGCCTGACCTGGCGGCCGAGGGCAAGGTCTTCTACGTGTGGTTCGACGCCCCGATCGAGTACATCGGCGCGACGAAGGAGTGGGCGGACCAGGACCCGGAGAACCGGGACTGGAAGTCCTGGTGGTACGAGGCGGACACCGGCGAGAACCCGGTCCGCTACACCGAGTTCATGGCCAAGGACAACGTCCCCTTCCACACCGTGATGTTCCCGGCCACGCAGCTGGGCGTCCGCGAGCCGTGGAAGAAGGTCGACTACGTCAAGGCGTTCAACTGGCTGACGTACTACGGCGGCAAGTTCTCCACGTCCCAGAAGCGCGGTGTCTTCACCGACCAGGCCCTGGACATCCTGCCGGCCGACTACTGGCGGTACTTCCTGATCGCCAACGCCCCGGAGTCGGACGACTCGTCCTTCACCTGGGAGCACTTCACCGCCACGGTGAACAAGGACCTGGCCGACACCCTCGGCAACTTCGTCAACCGCGTGCTGTCCTTCTCGAAGAAGCGCTTCGGCGAAGAGGTCCCGGCGGGCGGCGAGCCCGGCGAGGCGGAGGCCCGCCTCGGCGAGGAGATCGCGTCGCTCCTCGCGGAGTACGAGACCCAGATGGAGGCGCTCCAGTTCCGCAAGGCCGCCGCGGCGCTGCGCGCCCTGTGGTCGGCGGGCAACTCCTACCTGGAGGAGAAGGCCCCCTGGCTGGAGATCAAGACCGACAAGGACGCCGCCGCCCTCACCCTGCGCACGGCGATGAACCTGATCCACCTCTACGCGGTGGTCTCGGAGCCCTTCATCCCGGCGTCGACGGCCGCCATGCGCCGGGCGTTCTCCCTCCCGGACGACACGGCGAGCTGGGTCACCCCCGAGGAGGCCCGCGCCCTGACCACGGTCACGGCCGGCGTCCCCTTCACCGTTCCGCCGGTCCTCTTCGCCAAGCTGACGGACGAGGACCTGGAGGCGTACAAGGAGCGCTTCGGCGGCGAGCCGCAGGCCGCGTAACGACCTCGCACCACCCATGTCAGGGCCCGGGAACACATGTTCCCGGGCCCTGACGCGTGGGCTAGATTGCGAAGATCACGCGTCGGCGTGATCCATTCACGTGGGGGGATCCATCCATGGCACTGTTCGGCAACGCGCACAGCATCGACCCGGGCCAGGCTCAGCAGGAGTACGCGCGCCTGCTCGGCCAGGGGGAGCAGGTCTACGCGGCCTACCTGCTGATCCGCGACACCATCCTGTTCACCGACCGCCGGCTGCTCCTGGTCGACAAGCAGGGCATCACCGGCAAGAAGACCGAGTACCACTCCATCCCGTACCGCAGCATCACCCACTTCGCGGTGGAGACGGCCGGCCACTTCGACCTCGACGCCGAGCTGAAGATCTGGCTCTCCGGCAGCGCGACCCCGATCCAGAAGACCTTCACCAAGGGCGTCGACATCTACGAGGTCCAGGCGATCCTGACCCAGTTCGTGGCGCGGTAGGGCTCGGGCCGCCAAGCCCCTCCCCTCCCTCCCGCGGGGCATATTCACTCCAGCGGGTGAATATGCCCAACTGGGCTGGATTCGGCACCTGTTGTCTGGCTTACGCTCAGCGCGACACCACCCCGGACATGCGACGGCCCTCGCCGGGACTCGGAATCCCAAAGCGAGGGCCTGACCACCGAGGAAGTAGGGCTTCCCGATGGGTACCGAAAACCCTAGCGCGCCCCCGCGCGCCCAGTCCCGCAACCGCGGCAAGAACCACGCCGACGCGCGGCCGTTCGCCGGCGTCGTCCACGACAACGCGCGCCACACCGAGAACTTCACGGTGATCGGCAACCACCTGCTCCAGCACCCGGAGCTGTCCCTGCTCGCCATCGGCCTGGCGGGCTGCATCCAGTCCGTGCGGCCGGGCACCGCCGTCGACATCAAGTCCCTCGCCGCCCGCTTCCCCGAGGGACCCACCCGCATCGCCGCCGCCCTGCGCGAGCTCGAAACCCACGGCTACCTGCACCGCACCCGCGAACGCACGCCCACCGGCCGGGTCGTCACCCGCACGGTCTCCTGCAACAAGCCCGGACACCGCGCCGCCCGTGAGACGCCCTCCCCGCGGCCGGCACGACGCGCGGCCCAGGAGAAGCCACCGCCGCGCAAGCGCCTCCCCGCCGTACCCCGGCCCTCGTGTCCCGCGCCCACCCTCCTCCAGGCGGCCGTCGACGTCCTCTCCGGTCTGCGCCACCGCGACCCGCGCCTCCTCCTCTCCGCCACCGACGCCGAGCACCTCGCCCCAGGTGTCGCCGCCTGGCTGGAGCGCGAGGTCACCCCCAGCGCCGTACGCCACGCCCTGACCGAGAACCTGCCGAACGAGCCCCTGATCCGGCCGGCCGCCCTCCTCGCCCACCGCCTGGCCGCCCAGCTGCCGCCCCCGCCGCCGTTCCGGCTGGAAAAGGTCGCCCGCGGACTTGCGTCCTTCGAGCCGTCGGTCACCGCGTACTGGTTCGAGGTGGTGGAACTCGGCTTGGCGAACACCCCGCACAGGGAGAACTGGAGGCAGCAGATGAACAACGTCGTCACCCACTTCCCGGGCCACAAGACGTACTTCGAGGAGAAATACCTGGAGGGCAAGGCCGAAGGGGAGGCCAAGGGCGAGGCCAAAGGGATTCTGCGCGCTCTGGAGGTACGAGGCGTTCCCCTCACCGACGAAGTCCGTCAGCGCATCACCGCCTGCACCGACCTCGCCCGCCTCAACGACTGGCTCGACCGTGCCGGCACGGTGGAGCGGGCGGAGGACCTGTTCACCCCGGGTGCGGACCCGACGGAACTCCCGAAGGACGCTCCGTGAACCGTGACCTCAGCAGCGAGTGCCTGAGCCCGGAGCTCCGGGACAAGCTGAGCGGCCGTGCCATGACCACAGCCTTCTGCACGGCCCTCGGCGTTCCCCCGCAGGCAGCGATCGACGACGAGAACGCCCACCTGACCGAGATCAGCCGCCGTGACTCTCTGACCCTGGAGGAGGTCACCCACCTCCGCGCGCGGGCGGGCGGCTGGACCGACGAGTACGCGCAGGGATGGGCGGACGGCCTGGCCGAGGGACATGCGATCGCCGTACTCAGAATCCTGCAGGGACGAGGAGTTCTCGTCACCGCCGATGTCTGGGAACGCGTCACCAACTGTTCCGAACTGCGGGTCCTGACCCGGTTGCTGAACCGGGCGTACTCCGTCACACGGGCCGACGACCTGTTCGGTACCGATCCCCGCCCCATCCCGGGCCCGCGTCGGCGTTCGGCGGCTGAAGCGGGGCGGTGGCGGCGGGACGGCGGAGGGGCCGGCCACCGATCGGATCGGTGGCCGGCCCCTCTGCCGTGTCGTCGGCGGACTACTTCGGCTGCGGCTTGCGCACCTGCAGGTGCAGCTCGCGCAGGCGGGACTCGTCCAGCTCCGTCGGCGCGCCCATCATCAGGTCCTGGGCGTTGCCGTTGAGCGGGAAGGCGATCGTCTCGCGGATGTTCGGCTCGTCCGCGAGGAGCATCACGATGCGGTCGACGCCCGGGGCGATGCCGCCGTGCGGCGGGGCGCCGAAGCGGAACGCGCGCAGCATGCCGGCGAACTTCTCCTCGACCGTCTCCCGGTCGTACCCCGCGATCTCGAACGCCTTGAGCATGATCTCCGGCTCGTGGTTCCGGATCGCGCCGGAGGACAGCTCGACGCCGTTGCAGACGATGTCGTACTGCCAGCCCAGGATGTCCAGCGGGTCCTGGGTCTCCAGGGCCTCCAGGCCGCCCTGCGGCATCGAGAAGGGGTTGTGGGAGAAGTCGATCGTGCCGGTCTCCTCGTCCTTCTCGTACATCGGGAAGTCGACGATCCAGCAGAAGCGGAAGACGTCCTCCTCGAACTGACCGGCGCGCTTGGCGGCCTCGACCCGCACCGCGCCCATGATCTTCGAGACCTCGTCGAACTCGCCCGCGCCGAAGAACACCGCGTGACCGGCGGCCAGCGACAGGCGCTTGGTCAGCTCCGCGACGTTCTCCTCGGTGAGGAACTTCGCGATCGGGCCGGACAGCGTGCCGTCCTCGCCGACGCGGACCCAGGCCAGGCCCTTGGCGCCCTGCGAGACGGCGAAGTCACCCAGCTGGTCGAAGAACTTGCGCGGCTGGCCGGAGACGTCCGGCACCGGCAGGGCCCGCACGTGCTTGCCGGCGAAGGCCTTGAACTCCGAGCCCTGGAAGATGTCGGTGATGTCGACGAGCTCCAGCTTGGCGCGCAGGTCCGGCTTGTCGGAGCCGTACTTCAGCATCGCCTCCCGGAACGGGATGCGCGGGAACGGCGACGTCACGTGACGGCCGTTGCCGAACTCCTCGAACAGCTCGGTCATCAGCTTCTCGATGGGCTGGAAGACGTCCTCCTGCTCGACGAAGCTCATCTCCACGTCGAGCTGGTAGAACTCGCCCGGCGAGCGGTCCGCGCGGGCGTCCTCGTCGCGGAAGCAGGGCGCGATCTGGAAGTAGCGGTCGAAGCCGGAGATCATCAGCAGCTGCTTGAACTGCTGCGGCGCCTGCGGCAGGGCGTAGAACTTGCCGGGGTTCAGGCGCGACGGGACGACGAAGTCACGGGCGCCCTCCGGGGAGGTGGCGCTCAGGATCGGCGTCGCCATCTCGTTGAAGCCCAGGGCCGTCATCTTGTGCCGGATCGCCGAGATGACCGCCGTGCGCAGCATGATGTTGCGGTGCATGCGCTCGCGGCGCAGGTCCAGGAAGCGGTACTCCAGCCGCCGCTCCTCGTTGACCCCGTCCTCGGTGTTGATGGTGAAGGGCAGGGGCTGGGCCGCGCCGAGCAGCTCGACCTCGCCCACCTCGACCTCGATCTCACCGGTGGGCAGGTCGGCGTTGACGTTCTCGGCGCCGCGGGAGACGACCTTGCCGTCGACCCGGACGGTCGATTCCTTGGTCAGCTTGTCCAGCGCCTCGTACGCCTCCGTGCCCGGACGGGCGACGAGCTGCGTGATGCCGTAGTGATCGCGCAGATCGATGAAGAGGATGCCGCCCAGGTCGCGCCGATTGTGCAGCCAGCCACTCAGTCGGACGTCGGTGCCGACGTCAGAGGAGCGGAGCTCGCCGCAGGTGTGGGACCTGTACCGATGCATCGTCGTTCATCCAGTCTTCGCGGATCGGGGGCTGTGTCCCACGGATCTCACGGGCTCACCTGGCGTGGTCTCGCGGTCCGTGTTTCACGTGAAACAACCCCAGCGTACCGGGGACCCGGGGCTCGGTTCCTCACCAATACCACAGGGGCGAGCGGTGGCAGCCCTCGAAGACCTCTTCTTAGAGTGGGGCAATGTGCACTGGTGAGCCCCTTCCCGAGGTGGGGGACGTCCTCGCCGCTCTCGGAACCGGCCTGTGGCACTGGGACACCGCCGCCGGGCGGGTCACGGTCGACGCCGAGGCGGCGCGGCTGCTCGGTCTGCCGGCCGAGCGGACGAGTCTCACCGAGGCCCAGACACGTGCCCGGCTCCACCCCGTCGACTGGAACGAGATCACCGGTGTGGTCCGGCTGGCCGTCTCCGAGCACACCGTCGCCGAGGTCCGGATCCGGATCGTGGACGAGCGGGGACAGGTGATCCGTGTCGTGCGCAGCCGCTCCAAGCCGTCCTACGACCGTGTGCGCAAGGCGTACGAGCTGATCGGCACCCTCCAGGAGGTCACCGAGCCGACCCCCGGCACCTCCGCCGCACGCAGCGCGGTCACCGGCGACTGGCGCCGCTCCCGGGAGGCGTTCCTGCTGGACGCGGGCCGGGCCCTGGCCGAGGCACGGTCGACCGAGGAGGTGCTGCGGGTCGCGGCGGGCCTGTCGATGCCGGGCTTCACCCCGGACGGGCTCGCCGTCTTCGGCGTGTCGGGCGATCGCCTGACGGTCATCGGTCACCACGGCCAGCCGCAGGACGACATGGACCCGTTCGTGGACATGCCGCTGGACACGGACTACCCGGCCGCCGAGGCGGTCCGCACCGGCCGCGCCGTCTACCTCTCCTCCCCCGGCCAGTACCGCTCCCGCTACCCGATCACCTGGCCGCTCGCCGAGCGCTTCGGCCGCCAGTCCTGGGCCTTCCTGCCGCTGGTCGCGGGGGGCCGCACCATGGGCGCCTGGATGGCCGCCTTCACCTATCCCGTCGCCTTCACACCGGACGAGCGGTCGGTGCTGACCACCGTGGCCCGCATGCTGGCGCAGGCGCTGTCCCGGGCGGGCGCCGCCGAGACCCAGCGGGAGCTGACCGACGACCTGCAGCGCACCATGCTGCCCGCGCTGGGCCCCGAGATCCCCGGCATGAGCATCGCCGCCCGCTACGTCCCCACCGGCGGCGGGCTCCAGGTCGGCGGCGACTGGTACGACATGATCCCGCTGCCCCGGGGCCGCTTCGCCCTCGTCATCGGCGACGTCCAGGGGCACGACGTACGGGCCGCCGCGCTGATGGGCCAGCTGCGCATCGCCCTGCGCGCCTACGCGTCGGAGGGCCACCGGCCCGACGCGGTGCTCTCCCGGGCCTCCCACTTCTTCCACAGCCTGGCCGACTCCACCGAGGGCCCCTCCGACCTGCGCTTCGCGACCTGCTTCTACGCGGAGGTGGACCCGACGACCGGCGTCGTGGAGAGCGCCCGCGCGGGGCACCTGGACCCCGTGGTGCGGATGGCCGACGGCACGGCGCTGATCCTCGCCACGGAGGGCGGCCTGCCGCTCGGGGTCGACCCGGACTCCGACTACCCGATCTCCCGGCTCGCCCTGGAACCCGGCGACACCCTGATGCTGTGCACGGACGGACTGGTCGAGACGGGCGGCCACGACCTCCAGACCGGCTGGGACCGGCTGCGCACGGTCCTGGAGGAGCACGGGGGCGACCTGGAGGAACTGGCCGACGCACTCGTCCAGGCGGTGCATGGGCCGTCCTCGCACCACACCACCGGCCCCCTGGCCGACCGCCGGGACGACGACATCGCCCTGGTACTGGTGTGCTGGCGGGACGAGAGCTGCGGTCACGGCCCCAGCGCGGTCGCCCGGCCCCCCGTACGGCGCACGGTGCTGACGGTCGCGCAGGCCGAGCCGGAGCGGATCGCGGCCGCCCGGCAGCTGCTGCGGGACCTGCTGCACGACTGGTCCGACGAGGACCAGCGGGACGCGGCGGTCCTGCTGCTGTCCGAGGTGCTGACGAACGTCCTGGTCCACACCGACGCCGACGCGCTGCTGGTGGCCGAGGTCGGCGGGAAGCCGGGCGAGCGGCTCATCCGGGTGGAGGTCACCGACAGCGGCGACGACCTGCCGCACAAGCGGCGGCCGGGGGAGATGGCGTCCTCCGGGCGCGGCCTGATGCTGATCGAGCTGCTCTCGGACGCGTGGGGCGTCGCCCCCCGCGGCAAGGGCAAGAGCATCTGGTTCGAGTTCTACGAGTCCCGGGAGGGCGGGTCCGGGGGCGGGCCGGAGGACGGTCCGGACGCCGTGTCGGGACTCGTGGACGCCTTCTCGGAGGGCGAGTAGCGGCCCTGGAGCTCGTGGACGATCCCGAACGCGGCGGCGGTGAGGGGGACGGCGAAGAGCATGCCCAGGATGCCCGCCACCGACGCCCCCGCGGTGAGCGCCAGCAGCACGACCGCCGGGTGCATCTGCACGGTCCGGCTCTGGATCATCGGCTGGAGCACGTGCCCCTCCAGCACCTGCACGGCCAGCACCACCCCGAGGGCCCACAGCGCGATGACGAACCCGCGGTCGGCGAGCGCGACCAGCACGGCGACGGCGCCGGAGAGGAAGGCGCCGAGGTAGGGGATGTAGGCGCCGACGAAGACCAGCGCGCCGAGCCCGACCGCGCCGGGCACGCGGAGCACCAGCAGTCCCACGGTGATGCAGACGGCGTCGATGAGGGCGATGAGGGTGGTGCCCCGCATGAAACCCTCGACGGCCCCGAAGGCCCGCCGGGCCATCGCCTCGACCATGTCGGCGCTTCCCCGGGGGACGAGGGAGCGCACCGTGCCCACGGCGCGGTCGGAGTCGCGCAGGAAGAAGAAGACGAGCAGCAGCGCGAGGACCGCCATGGCCATCATCTCGCCGGCCACGCTCACCCCGGTGATCACCCCGGAGGCCGCCGTACCGCCGAACTTGCCCAGCAGCTCGCGCGAGTTGGACGCGAGGTCGTCCAGCGACGTCCCGGCCGCCCCGAAGTGTTCGGCGACGCCCCGCGCCGCGTCCTTGAGGGAGGCGATGATCTGGTCGCCGGTGTCGACGAGCGCGGCGGCCACGATGTACACGGCCCCGCCGACCACGGCCACGACGGCGACGCAGGTCAGCCCCGCGGCCAGCGACCGCTGCACGTGCGCCTTCACCAGCCGCCGGTGCAGCGGCCGCAGCAGGGCCGTGCCGAGCAGCGCGAGCAGCGCCGGCGTCACCGCGGTGCGGAACTCGGCGCACAGCCGGATGACGACGTAGACGACACCGCTGGCGAGCAGGAGGACGACGCACCAGGCGGCGAAACGGCGTACCGGACCGGGAAGCAGGTGCACCGCTCCAGCCGATCACACGCCGGGCGGGCTGTCCTGTGCGGACGGCCCGCCCGGGTGAGGCCGCGCGGCCGTCAGGCGCCGGGGCCCTCGGCGGACATGCCGTGCACGGCGGGGACGGTGCCCAGCCGGCCCTTCTGGAAGTCCTCGAAGGCCTGCATCAGCTCGTCCTTGGTGTTCATGACGAACGGGCCGTAGTGGGCCATGGGCTCGCGGATGGGCCGTCCGCCCAGGAGGACGACCTCGAGGTCGGGGGTGTGCGCGTCCTGCTTCTCGTCGGCGCGGACGGTCAGCGAGGAGCCGGTGCCGAAGACGGCCGTCTGCCCCAGGTGGACCGGACGCCGCTCGGTCCCCACCGACCCGCGTCCGGCCAGCACGTACGCCAGCCCGTTGAAGTCCTCCCGCCAGGGCAGCGTGACCTCGGCGCCCGGCGCGAGCGTCGCGTGGACCATCGTGATCGGCGTGTGCGTGATGCCGGGGCCCTCGTGGCCGTCCAGCTCACCGGCGATGACGCGCAGCAGCGCGCCGCCGTCGGGGGAGGTGAGCAGCTGCACCGAGCCGCTGCGGATGTCCTGGTACCGCGGCGCCATCATCTTGTCCTTGGCCGGGAGGTTCACCCACAGCTGGAGGCCGTGGAAGAGACCGCCGGACATGACCAGCTGTTCCGGCGGCGCCTCGATGTGCAACAGGCCTGAACCTGCCGTCATCCACTGGGTGTCGCCGTTGGTGATGGTGCCGCCACCGCCGTGGGAGTCCTGGTGGTCGAAGATCCCGTCGATGATGTAGGTGACGGTCTCGAAGCCGCGGTGCGGATGCCAGGGCGTGCCCTTGGGCTCTCCGGGCGCGTACTCCACCTCACCCATCTGGTCCATCATGATGAACGGGTCGAGGTGGCGGTAGTTGATCCCGGCGAACGCGCGGCGCACCGGGAAGCCCTCGCCCTCGAAACCGCTCGGCGCGGTCGTGACGGTGAGCACGGGACGTGCCACGGCGTCGGCGGGCGCGGATACGCGGGGCAGCGTCAACGGGTTCTCGACGGTCACTGCAGGCATGTCGGTACCTCCTCGGGTACGCCCACTTTAGTTGAGCGTTGAACTTCTTGCCACCCCCAACCGAAAGAGCCCGGAGGGCATTCCCTCCGGGCTCGTGCTGGCGGCGGCCGATCAGCCGTACATGCGGCGCATCGCGAAGTCGACCATCTGCTCGACGGCCTTCGCGTCGAACACCATCCGGTGCTCGCCCTCCATGTCCAGGACGAAGCCGTACCCGGTGGGCAGCAGGTCGATCACCTCGGCGCCGGTGATCACGAAGTACTTGGACTCCTTGCCCGCGTACCGGCGCAGCTCCTTGAGCGAGGTGAACATCGGGATCACCGGCTGCTGGGTGTTGTGCAGCGCCAGGAAACCGGGGTTGTCGCCGCGCGGGCAGTAGACCTTCGAGGTGGCGAAGATCTGCTGGAAGTCCTCGGCGGCCATCTGCCCGGTGGTGAAGGCGCGCACCGCGTCCGCGAGCGAGGGCGGGGACGGCTCGGGGTACAGCGGCGGCTGCTGCCCGTAGCCGCCGGCCATCGGCTGCTGGGGCGGGGCGTACTGCTGCTGGGAACCCGCGTTCTGGTCATAGCCGTACATGGGGAGAAGCGTACCGAGCCGCCCCGCCGCCCGGACGGCCCACGGGGCCGGAAGGCGTCGCACGAAGGGCTCCGGTCACGCCGGGACGCGGGCCGCCGCGGACCGCGGCGAGGCGATCGCGCGAGGCGGTCGCGCGAGGTCGTCGCGCGGCGCGCCCGGGCGGAGGCGGCGGTTCACCCGAACGGGGCGGTACTTGAGGCGCGTCACAGAAGGGCGGTGCGGGGTTGCTTCTTATTACCGGCGGGTAGCATCATCGGAGCTACTAGTTGGTACGTGTACAAGGCGCGAGGATCCAGTGCCTCGCCGATCTCTCAACGGAGCCGTCACCATGGGGCACTACAAGCCGAATCTGCGGGACATCGAGTTCAACCTCTTCGAGGTGCTCGGCCGTGACAAGGTGTACGGCACGGGACCGTTCGCGGAGATGGACACGGACACCGCCAGGAGCGTCCTGGAGGAGCTGTGCCGCCTCTCGGAGAACGAGCTGGCGGAGTCCTTCGCCGACGCCGACCGCAACCCGCCGGTCTTCGACCCGGAGACCAACACCGCGCCGGTCCCCGCGTCCTTCAAGAAGAGCTACCAGGCCTTCATGGACTCCGAGTACTGGCGGCTCGGCCTGCCCGAGGAGATCGGCGGCACCACCTCCCCGCGCTCCCTCATCTGGGCCTACGCGGAGCTGATCCTCGGCGCCAACCCGGCCGTGTGGATGTACTCCTCCGGCCCGGCCTTCGCGGGCATCCTCTTCGAGGAGGGCAACGAGGTCCAGAAGCACATCGCCAAGATCGCCGTCGAGAAGCAGTGGGGCTCCACCATGGTCCTCACCGAGCCGGACGCCGGCTCGGACGTCGGCGCCGGCCGCACCAGGGCCGTGCAGCAGGAGGACGGCTCCTGGCACATCGAGGGCGTCAAGCGCTTCATCACGTCCGGCGAGCACGACATGTCGGAGAACATCCTCCACTACGTCCTCGCCCGCCCCGAGGGCGCCGGCCCCGGCACCAAGGGCCTGTCCCTCTTCCTCGTCCCGAAGTACGAGTTCGACTTCGAGACCGGCGAGCTCGGCGAGCGCAACGGCGTCTACGCCACCAACGTCGAGCACAAGATGGGCCTGAAGGCCTCCAACACCTGCGAGATGACCTTCGGCGACCGCCACCCCGCCAAGGGCTGGCTGATCGGCGACAAGCACGACGGCATCCGCCAGATGTTCCGCATCATCGAGTTCGCCCGCATGATGGTCGGCACGAAGGCGATCTCCACCCTCTCCACGGGCTACCTCAACGCCCTGGAGTACGCCAAGGAGCGCGTCCAGGGCCCCGACCTGGCGAACTTCATGGACAAGACCGCCCCCAAGGTCACCATCACGCACCACCCGGACGTCCGCCGCTCCCTCATGACGCAGAAGGCGTACGCGGAGGGCATGCGCGCGCTGGTGATGTACACCGCCTCGATCCAGGACGAGATCCAGGTCAAGGAGGCGAACGGCGAGGACGCCTCCGCCGCGCACGCCCTCAACGACCTGCTCCTGCCCATCGTCAAGGGCTACGGCTCGGAGAAGGCCTACGAGCAGCTCGCCCAGTCCCTGCAGACCTTCGGCGGCTCCGGCTTCCTGCAGGAGTACCCGATCGAGCAGTACATCCGCGACGCCAAGATCGACACCCTCTACGAGGGCACCACGGCGATCCAGGGCCAGGACTACTTCTTCCGGAAGATCGTCCGCAACCAGGGCGCCGCGCTGAACTCGCTCGCCGAGGACATCAAGAAGTTCCTGGCGCTCGCCACCGGCGGCGAGGAGCTGTCCGGCGCCCGCGAGCACCTCGCCAAGGCCGCCGTCGAGCTGGAGGCCATCGTCGGCCTGATGCTCACCGACCTCGCGGCCACCGAGCAGGACGTCAAGAACATCTACAAGGTCGGACTCAACACCACCCGCCTGCTGCTCGCCTCCGGTGACGTGATCGTCGGCTACCTGCTCCTCAAGGGCGCCGCGATCGCCGCCGAGAAGCTGCCGACCGCGTCCGCCAAGGACAAGGCCTTCTACACCGGCAAGATCGCCGCGGCGAAGTTCTTCGCGGCCAACGTCCTGCCCGGCGTCACCCTGGCCCGCAAGGTCGCCCAGGGCGTCGAGCTGGACCTGATGGAGCTGGACGAGGCCGCTTTCTGAGGCACGCCCACAAGGCTTCGGGGAACTCGTCCCCCACGGTCCCCACACGCCTTCGCGAGGGCCCGCTCCCGGCGGACGGGAAGCGGGCCCTCGCACGTCGCTAAGGTGAACTCATGAGCGCACCCTCCCGCTTCGACCGCGGCCACACCGACGACCTGATGTCCTTCCTGGCGGCCAGCCCGACGCCGTACCACGCGGTGGCGAACGCCGCCGAACGGCTGGAGAAGGCCGGCTTCCGGCAGGTCGCGGAGACGGACGCCTGGGAGGGGACGACCGGCGGCGCGTACGTGCTGCGCGGCGGCGCGATCGTGGCGTGGTACGTCCCCGAGGGCGCCGAGCCGCACACGCCCTTCCGCATCGTCGGCGCGCACACCGACTCCCCCAACCTGCGCGTGAAGCCGCGGCCCGACAGCGGTGCGCACGGCTGGCGCCAGATCGCCGTGGAGATCTACGGCGGTCCGCTGATGAACTCCTGGCTCGACCGCGACCTGGGCCTGGCCGGCCGCCTCTCCCTGCGCGACGGCTCGACCCGGCTGGTCGACGTCGACCGCCCGCTGCTCCGCGTCCCCCAGCTCGCCATCCACATGGACCGCGCCGTGTCCACCGAGGGCCTCAAGCTCGACAAGCAGCGCCACCTCCAGCCCGTCTGGGGCCTCGGCGACACCGTGCGCGACGGCGACCTCATCTCCTTCCTGGAGGAGGAGGCCGGCCTGGAGTCCGGCTCGGTCACCGGCTGGGACCTGATGACCCACTCCGTGGAGCCCCCGGCGTACCTGGGCCGCGACCGGGAGCTGGTGGCCGGCCCCCGCATGGACAACCTGCTGTCCGTGCACGCCGGGACCGCCGCCCTGGCCGCCGTCGCGACGTCCGGCGCCGATCTCCCGTACATCCCCGTGCTCGCCGCCTTCGACCACGAGGAGAACGGCTCCCAGTCGGACACCGGCGCCGACGGCCCGCTGCTCGGCGGCGTGCTGGAGCGCTCGGTGTTCGCGCGCGGCGGTTCCTACGAGGACCGGGCGCGGGCCTTCGCCGGCACCGTCTGCCTGTCCTCCGACACCGGCCACGCCGTCCACCCCAACTACGCGGAACGGCACGACCCGACGCACCACCCGCGCGTCAACGGCGGCCCCATCCTCAAGGTCAACGTCAACAACCGCTACGCCACCGACGGTTCGGGCCGCGCGATCTTCGCCGCCGCCTGCGAGAAGGCGGACGTCCCCTTCCAGACCTTCGTCTCCAACAACTCCATGCCCTGCGGCACCACCATCGGCCCGATCACCGCGGCCCGGCACGGCATCCGCACCGTCGACATCGGCGTGGCCATCCTGTCGATGCACAGCGCCCGGGAGTTGTGCGGCGCCGACGACCCGTACCTGCTGACGAACGCGCTGGTGGCGTTCCTGGAGGGCTGAGCCCGCGCCACGCCCTCGGTCGGAACACCCTTGCCCCGCATGGCTGTTCCGGCCGGGGGTACCCGAACGGAACCGGATCGACCGGAAAGCCGGACCGACCGGATCTACAGGGAGGCGACACTCATGGGCCTCGGCGGGTGCATCATCCTCATCGCCGTGGGAGCCATCCTCACGTTCGCGACCGACTGGGACATGCAGGGCGTCAACCTCGACCTGGTCGGTGTCATCTTCATGATCGTCGGCCTGATCGGGGTCGCGACGTTCAGCAGCATCGCCCGGCGCCGCCGCGTCGTGATGCCGCCGACGACCCCCGTCGTCGAGGAACGGCCCCACCACCACACGCGTGACGGCTACAGCGACGGCTACGGCGTCTGACCGGCGCCGGACGTGCCGGGCGTGCACGGCATGCCGAGCATGAACGGCGTGCACGGCGGCCGTCCCGGCCGGAGGGCCGGGTTCGGCCTGTCGGCCTACCGGCCGCGTCCCGGTGCGCCCGGCGGGGAAGCGGTCAGGGCATGAGATTCCTCGTGTACGACCGGCTCCTCGGCTTCGGTGACGACTACTGGATCGAGGACGCCGAGGGCAACAAGGCGTTCCTCGTCGACGGCAAGGCGATGCGGCTGCGGGACACCTGGGAACTGAAGGACGCCCGGGGACGGGTGCTCATCGGCATCCACCAGAAGATGTTCGCCCTGCGCGACACGATGGTGATCGAGCGCGGCGGCGAGCCGCTGGCGACCCTGAAGCGCAAACGGCTGTCCCTGCTCCGCAATCACTACCGGGTTTCCCTGGCCGACGGCACCGAACTGGACGTCAGCGGAAAGATCCTCGACCGGGAGTTCGCCATCGAGTACGACGGCGAACTGCTGGCCGTCGTCTCCCGGCGGTGGCTGACCCTCCGGGAGACCTACGGCGTGGACGTCGTCCGCGACGACGCGGACCCGGCGCTGCTGATCGCGCTGACGGTGTGCGTGATCCACCTGGCGGAGAAGGAGAGGGAGAAGGGACGGGAGGGGGGCGACGAGGGCGAGTGACCCCTCCGCCCCGCCGTCACCGGCGCGGTGCCGGAAGGCCCAGGACCCGGTCCTTGAGGGCCGGGAACTGCTCCCGGGTGCGCGCCACCCCCGCCGGGTCGAACTCCACCGTGAGGACCTCCTCGTCCGCGCCGGCCTGCGCCAGCACCTCGCCCCAGGGGTCGACCACGACCGAGTGACCGGCCTGCGGGACCCCGGCGTGCGTCCCGGCCGTCGCGCAGGCGAGGACGAACGCCTGGTTCTCCACCGCCCGCGCCCGCGCCAGGAGCGTCCAGTGGGACCGGCGGCGCTCCGGCCAGCCCGCCGGGACGACGAGGGTCTCGGCACCGGCGTCGACGAGACCGCGGAAGAGTTCGGGGAAGCGGAGGTCGTAGCAGGTCGCCAGGCCGAGGGTCGTCTCCGGCAGGCGGACCGTCACCAGCTCGTCCCCCGCGCCCATCAGCACGGCCTCGCCCTTGTCGAACCCGAAGCGGTGGATCTTGCGGTAGGCGGCCGCCAGGTCGCCGGCGGGGGAGAGGACGAGGGAGGTGTTGTAGAGCTGCCCGTCGGCGGCGCGCTCGGGGACGGACCCCGCGTGCAGCCACACGCCCGCGTCGCTCGCCGCCTCGGCCATCGCCTCGTAGGTCGGCCCCCGGAGCGGCTCGGCGCACGCGTCGAACTCCTCGAAGGCGAACGCGCCCGTGGTCCACAGCTCCGGCAGGACGACGAGGTCGGCACCCGCCTGTTCCCGGACCGTCGACGCCACGCGCAGACGGCGTGCTTCGACGGGTTCGTCCCCGTTCACGGCGATTTGGATCAAAGAAGCACGCACACTACCACCGTCCTGGCATTCGAGCCGTCCGCTCGGGCCTACGATCGTCACACGAAAGCACTGCCGGGGTGCCGCACAGCAGCGTAACTTGGGGGTCCTCCCGGTTCGAGAGCAGCCGAGGACCGGGGAGCTCCGAGACCGCGCCGACCGCAGCCACCTCCCGCCGCCACAACCTGCCCGTGTACCGACCGCCGAGGGGTCCCGTTCCGTGAGTCTGCATCCCACCCTCCAGCCCTACGCCGACGCCTGGACTCACTCCATCGAGGCGATATCCGAGCTGGTCCAGCCGCTTGTGGAAGCAGAGTGGAACCGCCGCACCCCCTGCCCGGGCTGGTCGGTGCGGGACATCGTCTCGCACGTCATGGGACTGGACTCCGAGATGCTCGGCGACCCGCGCCCCATCCACACGCTCCCGCGCGACCTGTTCCACGTCACCAACGAGCACCAGCGGTACATGGAGATGCAGGTCGACGTCCGCCGTCATCACACGGCGCCCGAGATCACGTCCGAGCTCGAGTACATGATCATCCGGCGCAACCGCCAGCTGCGGAACGAGTCGCGCGACCCGGGCGCCACGGTGCGCGGCCCGTACGGCGCGGAGCTGACGCTGGAGGAGTCCATGCGCCGGCACGCGTTCACCGTGTGGGCGCACGAGCAGGACCTGCGCACGGCCCTCGGCCGCCCCGGCAACCTCGACTCCCCCGGCGCGTACGTCGCCCGTGACGTGCTGCTCGCCGAGCTGCCGGGCGTCGTCGCCGAGCGCGCGGACGCGCCGCGCAGCTCGGCGGTCGTCTTCGACGTGCACGGTCCGGTCGAGTTCCTGCGCACGATCCGCGTCGACATCCAGGGCCGCGGCACCCTGGAGACGGTCCCCGCCCTCGGTCCGGCCGCCTCCCTCACCCTCGACTGGGAGACGTACGTCCGCCTGGCCTGCGGCCGGGTGAGCCCGGACGCGGTCGCCGACCGCATCAAGACGGAGGGCGACCCGGACCTGGCGGCGGCGATCCTCAGGAACTTCACGGTGACGCAGTGACGCCGGTGGTGGCATCGGCCCGCTCCGGGAGCGCCTCCTCCGGAGGAGTCCGGGGGCTCCGGGGGCTCCGGGGGCGAGGCCGTCCGGGCCGGAGCGGGGTGCAACCGGGGGCGGCCCCGGCACGCCCCGCGACCACGCCGGGTGCCTACACCGGCACGTGCACCGTCTCCACCCGGCTGTCGACCGACCGCTCCCGCTCCCGGCGCGCCGCCCGCTTCCGCAACCGCAGGATCTGGGTGACGCCCACCGCCTGCAGCACGAAGACCGACGAGAACGCCACGGTGTAGTCGTCCCCGGTCGCGTCCAGCAGCACCCCGATCGCGAGCAGCGTGGTCATCGACGCGACGAAGCCCCCCATGTTCGTGATCCCGGACGCCGTCCCCTGCCGCTCCGGCGGGTTCGCCGGCCGCGCGAAGTCGAAGCCGATCATCGACGCCGGCCCGCACGCGCCGAGCACCACGCACAGCACGACCAGCAGCCCCGTCGGGGCGTGCTCGGCCGGGTAGGCCAGCGTCGCCGCCCACAGGGCCGCCGTCGCGCCCACCGTGCCGAGGGCCAGCGGCAGCCGGGCCGCGTGGTGCCGGGCGATGATCTGGCCGTAGACCAGGCCGACCGTCATGTTGGACAGCACCACGAGGGTGAGCAGCTCACCGGCCGTGCCCCGGGACAGCCCCTGGGCCTCCACCAGGAACGGCAGGCCCCACAGCAGCAGGAACACCATCGCCGGGAACTGGGTGGTGAAGTGCACCCACAGCCCCAGCCGGGTGCCCGGCTCCCGCCAGGAGGCGGCGATCTGCCGTCGTACGTACGCGGCCCCCTGGTGCGGCACCGGTTCCGGCTCGTGCCCCTCGGGGTGGTCCTTCAGGAACAGCACCAGCAGGACGAGGACGACCACGCCGGCCAGCGCGCTGCCCGCGAAGGCCGCCGTCCAACCGATGCCGTGCAGCAGACGGGCGATGACGAGCGTGGAGACCAGGTTGCCCGCCATGCCGACCAGCCCGGCCAGCTGGGCGACCATCGGCCCGCGCCGGGCCGGGAACCAGCGGGTGCCGAGCCGCAGCACGCTGATGAAGGTCATCGCGTCGCCGCACCCGAGCAGCGCCCGCGAGGCGAGCGCGGTGCCGTACGTCGGCGAGAAGGCGAAGCCCAGCTGTCCCACCGTGAACAGGACGACGCCGATGCCCAGCACCCGCTTCGTGCCGAGCCGGTCGACCAGCAGGCCGACGGGTATCTGCATGCCGGCGTAGACCAGCAGCTGGAGGATGGAGAAGGTGGACAGGGCCGAGGCGCCCACGTGGAAGCGGTCGGCCGCGTCGAGGCCGGCCACGCCCAGGGACGTGCGGAAGATGACGGCGACGAAGTAGACGGCGACGCCGATGCCCCACACGGCGATCGCGCGCCGTCCTCCGGGCGGATCGCCCGGCAGGGTGTTCCCGCCCGGCACGGCGGAACTCATCGGACCTCACCCCGCGCCAGGTGCGAGAACCAGCCCACGTGCCGGTGGACGACGCCGACGGCCGCCTCCGCGTCCCCGGAGCGCAGCGCGTCGAGGATCTCCTCGTGCTCGGCGAGCGTCTTGGCGATCCGGTCGGGGTGGGAGTGCATGACGGCGACGCCCATGCGCAGCTGGCGGTCGCGGAGCTGGTCGTAGAGGCGGGAGAGGATCTCGTTGCCGCCGCTGCGGACGATCTCGGCGTGGAAGCAGCGGTCGGTGACGGAGGCGGCGGCGAAGTCTCCGGCGGCGGCCTGCTCGTGCTGGCGGGCGAGCAGCTCCTCCAGCCGCTCGACGAGTCCGGGCGGGGCGGGCACGGCCTTGCGCGCGGCGTGCTCCTCGACCAGCAGCCGGGTCTCCACCACGTCCGCGATCTCCTGGGCGGAGACGGGCAGGACCAGGGCGCCCTTCTTCGGGTAGAGCCGGATCAGCCCTTCGACCTCGAGCCGGAGCAACGCCTCCCGCACCGGGGTGCGCGAGACGCCCACGGCCTCGGCGAGTTCGCCCTCGGTGAGCAGGGTCCCACCCTCGTAGCGGCGCTCGAGGACGGCCTGTTTGACGTGGGCGTACACGCGGTCGGCGGCGGGAGGTTGCTTCACGGCCATGGTCATGCCCACAGGATAGATACAACAGGGACGCAAGAGGGACACCGTCCACCATCCGGACGCGGATGCACTCGTCCGGGGGACACGCCCCCCGACGGTGCAACCGTTCGCGCCGTTCACGTGTCCCACAGGCGCGGCCCATGCCGAATCGACCACAACCGGGCCTCGTCACTGCGGATTTCACACCAATCGGGGTATCTCACTTGATAAACGGTATTCAGGGCGTCCGTCTCCGCCGGGCCGTCGCCGTCGCCGTGACCACCGGCGCCGTGCTCGCGTCCGGAGCCCTCGCCACCGCGCCCGCGCAGGCCGCCGCGCCCGCACGGACCGTCACCGCGCCCGCACGGACCGTCGCCGTGCCCGCGATCGCCGCCAAGGGCGGCTTCGTGATGAACGACGCGACCGGCAGGTCCCTCTACACCAAGGCCGCGGACACCAGGCGCTCCACCGGGTCCACCACCAAGATCATGACCGCCAAGGTCGTGCTCTCCCAGCCCAAGCTGAACCTGGACGCCAAGGTCACGATCCAGAAGGCCTACAGCGACTACATCGTCTCGAAGAACGCCTCGTCCGCGCGCCTGATCGTCGGCGACAAGGTGACGGTGCGGCAGCTGCTGTACGGCCTGATGCTGCCGTCCGGCTGCGACGCCGCCTACGCGCTGGCCGACACGTTCGGCACCGGCAGGACGCGGGCGGAGCGGGTGAAGTCGTTCATCGGCAAGATGAACTCCACCGCCAAGAGCCTCGGCCTGAAGAACACGCACTTCGACTCGTTCGACGGCATCGGCAACGGCAGCAACTACTCGACGCCGCGCGACCTGACGAAGCTGGCGAGCAGCGCGATGAAGAACTCCACCTTCCGCACGATCGTCAAGACCAGGAAGTACACGGCGAGGACGACGACGAGGAGCGGCGGCACCCGCACGATGGCGGCGTGGACCAACACCAACACGCTGCTGGGCAGTTACAGCGGTGCGATCGGCGTGAAGACCGGCTCGGGTCCGGAGGCCAAGTACTGCCTGGTCTTCGCCGCGACCCGCAAGGGCAAGACGGTGATCGGCACGGTCCTGGCCTCCACGTCCACGACGCAGCGCGCCACGGACGCCACGAGGCTCATGAACTACGGCTTCGCCAAGTAGGACCGCCGTCCGGACAGTTCGTCACCACGGGCCCGCCGCCGTCGCGGCGGGCCCGTTCTCTGTACCGATGAAGTGCATGGTGATAGCTTCAATAGCACCATGCTGCTGAGTCTGGACAAGACCGACACCCGTCCCCTGCACGAGCAGGTCGCCGGCGCCGTCCGGCGCGCCATCGCCCAGGGCGAGTGCGGCCCCGGCGACCGCCTGCCCTCGGCACGCGACCTCTCCGAGGCCCTGGACGTCAACGTCAACACCGTGCTGCGCGCACTGCGCGGCCTGCGCGACGAAGGGCTGCTGGAGTTCCGCCGGGGCCGGGGGGTGACCGTGGCCGCGGGGGCCCACCGGCGCTCCGGGCTGCAGATCCGCGTACGCGAGCTGGTCGCCGAGGCGGCCCGGCTGGGCTACAGCAGGACCGATGTCATCGACATGATCAGGGGGGTGCCGTGAGGGAGACGACGGTGGCGGCCAGGACGACGGCGGCGGTCTGGACGGCCGGTGTCACCGCCGTCCTCGCGGGACTGCCGCTCGCGGTACGGGACCGGTTGCCCGACCGCTTGGCGACCCACTGGGACCTGGGCGGAGGGGCTCCCGACGGCTCGATGCCCCTGTGGGCGGCGTCCTTCGTCCCGGCGCTGCTCTGGCTGGTGTCGGCGGCGGCCGCGTCCGTCCCGCTGCTGCGGGGCGGGACGCGGGCGGCCCGGCCGTGGACCGCCGCGGTCCTGCTGCCCGTCGGTGTGGTCCTGGGCGGTGCGCAGGCCGTCGTCGTCCGGGCCAACCTGGACCGCGCCGACTGGCACGAGGCCCGACAGCCGACCGCGTGGCTGATCGCGCTTCTCGCCGCGGCCGTGCTCGCGTCCGTGGCGGGCCTGCTGGCCACCACCCGGCGGACGGCGACCCGGGGGGACGGCGCCGAGCAGGAGGCGGACGCCCCGGCGCTGGAGATTCCCGAAGGGCGGCGGCTGGTGTGGTTCTCACGGACGGCCAACCCCTGGCTCCAGCTGCTGGCTGCGGTGACCGGCCTCGTCGCCGTGTCCGCACTGGTCGCCCTGGTCGGCGGACTGGCCGATCCGGGCGACCTGTGGGCACTGATCGTCGGCTGCGCCGCCGCGTCCCTCGCCTGTGCCGTGTTCTCCTCGGTGCAGGCGCGCGTCTCGGAACGCGGTCTGGAGGTGTCCTTCGGCCCGCTCGCCTGGCCCCGACGCCGCTGGGCGCCCGGCGACATCGACACGGCGCGCGCCGAGGTCCGCCGGCCCTCTCAGGTGGGCGGCTGGGGCTACCGCCTCAGCGGCCTGGGCACCACCGTGATGCTGCGCGCCGGGGACTGCCTGGTCATACGGCCCCGGGGCCGCCGTACGGACTTCGCGGTGAGCGTGGACGACGCGGAACGGGGCGCGGCCCTCCTCAACGCGCTGCGCGCCGACCGGACTTCCTGACACCACCCCCGGAACAGCCTCCAGGAGACCACCGGGACACGGGAGGGCGCGAGCCCTTCCGCCCCACCGTTCCGCATGCACACACCCGACGTCCGGTGCAGCAGTTCTCGATCGGTTTCGCTCGCAGTCGTGAACATTCGCGGGCCCGCTGGCATATGCCCACGCCTGCGCCCTACGTTCCGCGACGGAGGTGGTTCTGATGAACGAACCCAGCAAGCGGCAGAACTCCGGCGCGCGACACGAGGCGATCGACGCCGGCGACTTCGTGTACGCGGCCACCGGGGCCCGGGTGCGACGGCTGACCATGCCGGACGGAAGCCACTGGTTCCCGGCGGTGGACGTGTGCAAGGAACTCGGACACAGCAACTCCCGAAAGGCCCTCACAGATCACGTCCCCGAGGAACACCGAGAATTGCTCGAGACTGTAACTGGAAGTTACGGTCTCAGCGTTCCCGCAGGTAGGGGGTGGCGTCGAGACTTGCACGTGATCTCTCTGCAAGGTCTCATCCTCCTCGTCAACGCCTGCACCAAACCGGCCTGCGCCCCGTTCAAGCAGTGGGTCGCCGAAGTCATCGAGACCGTGCAGCGCGAGGGGTCGTACTCCCTGGACGAGGCCGAGGTGCAGCCCGCCGCACCCGGCGCGCCCATCGCCTACGCCATGCCCGACCAGGTGGCCGAGGCCATCGTCCGGCTGGAGGCGCACAACCTGGAGCTGGACGCGGAGCTGGCCGAGGGCCGGCGCATGTCGATCGCGTTGCAGAAGGAGATGCTCTCCACGCAGCAGGCCACCCTCGCCACCCAACAGGCCACCCTCGCCGTGCAACAGGCCATGGTGCACGCCCTGGAACGCATCGCGGACCGGTTCGACACCCTCGTCCTCCACCAGTGGGCGCCCCGCGGACACCTCGCTCCGGTGCCGACCACGGAGTCCGTGCTGGCCGACTGGCGGCAGCGGCTGTCGGTGACCGAGGACGTGTGGACGGTCGCCCTGGTCATCGCACCGGTGCTGGTCGAGAGGGGCGAGCTGCGGGAACCGCTGGAGTCGATCGCCGCCCGCACGGGGCTGTCCGTGCGGCGGGTGAACGAATGTCTCCGGCTGCTGCGCACCCACGCCTGCATCCGCTCGCGGGGCGGGTCCGGGGACGGGGCTCCGGTGTACGTGCTGCACCAGGGCTGAGCCCGGTACGGCGGAAGGGGCGTCGCAACTCCAACTTGCGGCGCCCCTCCCGTCACGAACCTAGCCGGTCCGCGGCCCTCATGCCCAGCTGATCAACCGCTTCGGCTGTTCCAGGATCGCCGCCACGTCGGCGAGGACCTTGGAGCCCAGCTCGCCGTCGACCAGGCGGTGGTCGAAGCTCAGTGCCAGGGTCGTCACCTGACGCGGCTTCACCTTGCCCTTGTGCACCCACGGCTGGGGCTTGATCGCGCCGACCGCGAGGATCGCGGACTCGCCCGAGTTGAGGATCGGCGTCCCGGTGTCGACGCCGAAGACGCCGACGTTGGTGATGGTCACCGTGCCACCCTGCATGGCGGCCGGGGACGTCCTGCCCTCCCGGGCCGTCGACACCAGCTCGCCCAGGGACTCGGCCAGCTGCGGCAGCGTCTTGGCGTGGGCGTCCTTGATGTTCGGCACGATCAGACCGCGCGGGGTCGCGGCCGCGATGCCCAGGTTCACGTAGTGCTTGACCACGATCTCCTGCGCCGCCTCGTCCCAGGACGCGTTGATGTCCGGGTTGCGCCTGATCGCGACCAGCAGGGCCTTGGCGATCAGCAGGAGCGGGTTCACCCGCAGGCCCGTGAACTCCTTGTCCTGCTTCAGCTCCTCGACCAGCTTCATCGTCCGCGTCACGTCGACCGTCACGAACTCCGTGACGTGCGGCGCGGTGAACGCCGAGCCGACCATCGCCGCGGCCGTCGCCTTGCGCACGCCCTTGACCGGGATGCGGGTCTCGCGCGCCGTGTCGTACGACACCGCGGGCGCCGGGGCCGCGGGGGCGGGCGTGGGCGCGGCGGGGGCCGTCCCGGGCACCTGCGCCGGTGCGGGCGCGGATGCCACCGCGGCGTGCACGTCCTCACGCGTGATGACGCCGTCCGGGCCGGAGGGCACCACGGTCGTCAGGTCGACGCCGAGGTCCTTGGCCAGCTTGCGCACCGGCGGCTTGGCCAGCGGACGCTCGCGGGTGACCGGCCCGTGGCCGTTCATCTCGGCCTGGATGGCCGCCGACGCCTCCTGGGCCGGGGCCGCCGGGCCCTTGCGCGGGCGGCGGCGGGTCGAGGAGGTGGCGACCCCGTAGCCGACCAGGACCGGCTGGCGGCCCTGCGGCTTCTCCTCCTCGACCGGTGCCGGCGCGTTCGCCACGGGCGCCCCGGCCGGTTCCGGTGCGGCCTCCTGCGCCGGAGCGGCGGCGGCCGCGCCGTCGCCGACGGCCACCGCGATGATCGACGTGCCCACGTCGACCGTGGTGCCCTCGGGGAAGTGCAGCTCGCGGACCACACCGTCGTAGGGGATGGGGAGTTCGACCGCGGCCTTGGCCGTCTCGACCTCGCACACGATCTGTCCGTCGGTGACCGTGTCACCGGGCTGGACGTACCACTTGAGGATCTCGGCCTCGGTGAGTCCCTCGCCCACGTCGGGCATCTTGAACTCGCGCACCGCGCTGTCAGTCATCGTCGTCAACGCCTTCTCCTCAGTACGCCAGCGAGCGGTCGACGGCGTCCAGCACCCGGTCCAGGTCGGGCAGGTACTCCTCCTCCAGGCGGGCCGGCGGGTACGGCGCGTGGTAGCCGCCGACCCTCAGCACCGGGGCCTCCAGGTGGTAGAAGCAGCGCTCGGTGATCCGCGCCGCGATCTCCGCGCCCGAGCCCAGGAACACCGGTGCCTCGTGGACCACGACCAGGCGGCGGGTCTTCTCCACCGACGCCTGGATCGTGTCGAAGTCCAGCGGGGAGATGGACCGCAGGTCCACCACCTCCAGGGACCGGCCCTCCTCGGCCGCCGCGTCGGCGACCTCCTGGCAGAGCTTCACCATCGGGCCGTAGGCGGCCAGCGTGAGGTCGGTGCCCTCGCGCACGACCCGCGCCTTGTGCAGCGGGCCCGGGATCGCCTCGGTGTCGACCTCGGCCTTGTCCCAGTAGCGCCGCTTGGGCTCGAAGTAGATCACCGGGTCGTCGCTCTGGATGGCCTGCTGCATCATCCAGTACGCGTCCCCCGCGTTCGACGGGGAGACCACCTTCAGGCCCGCCACGTGCGCGAACAGCGCCTCGGGCGACTCCGAGTGGTGCTCGACCGCGCCGATGCCGCCACCGTAGGGGATGCGGATGACGACCGGCATCTTGACCTTGCCCAGCGAGCGGGCGTGCATCTTGGCCAGCTGCGTGACGATCTGGTCGTAGGCCGGGAACACGAAGCCGTCGAACTGGATCTCCACCACCGGTCGGTAGCCGCGCAGGGCCAGGCCGATGGCGGTGCCGACGATGCCGGACTCGGCCAGCGGGGTGTCGATGACCCGGTCCTCGCCGAAGTCCTTCTGCAGCCCGTCGGTGACGCGGAAGACGCCGCCGAGCTTGCCGACGTCCTCGCCCATGATCAGGACCTTGGGGTCCGACTCCAGCGCGCGGCGCAGCGACTCGTTGATCGCCTTCGCCAGCGCCATCTTCTCCGCTGCCATCTCAGACCCCCTCGGCCTCTGCGAACGACGCCTGGTAGGCGGCGAACTGGGCGCGCTCCTCGTCGACGAGCGCGTGCCCGTCCGCGTACACGTTCTCGAAGATGGCGAACCGGTCCGGGTCCGGCATGGCACGGACCACTTCGCGCACTCGTTTGCCCAACGCTTCGCTCTCCGCCTCCAGTTCCGCGAAGAATCCCTCGTCCGCGTGGTTTGCGGACTCGAGGTAGCGGCGAAGGCGCAGGATCGGGTCCTTCGCCTCCCAGGCGGCGCGCTCGTCGTCGTGCCGGTAGCGGGAGGGGTCGTCCGAGGTGGTATGGGCGCCCATGCGGTACGTGAACGCCTCGATCAGCGCCGGGCCCTCGCCGCGCCGGGCGCGCTCCAGCGCCCACCGGGTGACCGCCAGGCAGGCCAGCACGTCGTTGCCGTCGACCCGGACGCCGGGGAAGCCGAAGCCCTGGGCGCGCTGGTACAGCGGCACGCGGGTCTGCTTCTCGTTGGACTCCGAGATCGCCCACTGGTTGTTCTGGCAGAAGAAGACCACCGGGGCGTTGTAGACGGCCGCGAAGTTGAACGCCTCGCTCACGTCGCCCTGGCTGGAGGCGCCGTCGCCGAAGTAGGCGATCACGCCCGAGTCCGCGCCGTCCTTGGCCACGCCCATGGCGTAACCCGTGGCGTGCAGGGCCTGCGAGCCGATGACGATCGTGTACAGGTGGAAGTTGTTGCTGTTGGGGTCCCAGCCGCCGTTGTTCACGCCGCGGAACATCCCGAGCAGGTTGGTCGGGTCGACCCCGCGGCACCAGGCGACGCCGTGCTCGCGGTAGGTGGGGAAGACGTAGTCGTCCTCGCGGGTGGCGCGGCCGGAGCCGATCTGGGCGGCCTCCTGTCCCAGCAGCGAGGCCCACAGGCCCAGCTCGCCCTGACGCTGCAGCGCGGTGGCCTCGGCGTCGAAGCGCCGGGTGAGCACCATGTCGCGGTACAGGCCGCGCAGCTCGTCGGGGGTGATGTCGGCGACGTACTCGGCGTACTCCGCGTAGGCCGCCTTCCTGACGCGCTTGCCCTCGGGCGTCAGCAGCTGCACGAGCTCCGTCGCGGAGCCCTTCTTGGCAGCGGTGCGGGTGGTGCGCTTGGCGCCGGTGGTGCCGTTCTCGGTGCCGGTGGCGCCGGCTCCCTTGCTTCCGGCGCTGCGTCGCGGCTTGCGCGCGGCAGTGCTCTCCACGGTCACGTGTGCTCCTCCGTCGGTCCGGCCCCCGGGTTCGCCGGGTGCCAGTGCGGCTCACCTGCGGCCCGTCGGTCGCACAGGGTGGGTGCGGCCCGGTCGGGAACAGGCGTGACAGGTGCCCCGGCGAGCATCCCTGCCAAAGGCACGTTACCCAGTGCTCCACATTTCTGTGAAACCCCTCCTGACCTGCGTTTTTACTCGGATTTCCAAGTAAATCGGCGAAGTGGGGAAGTTTTACTGGTCACAGCCTCGCAGGGGGCCGGAACAACGGCACGTTATCCCGGCCACCCCGGGCACGGGAAGAGCTGGTGTGTGAGACTGAGCGCGTGCGCGAAAACGGAAAAATACGGGTATTCCTCCTCGACGACCATGAGGTGGTCCGTCGGGGTGTGCACGATCTGCTGGCGGGCGAGCCCGACATCGAGGTCGTCGGGGAGGCCGGTACGGCGGCCGACGCGCTCGCCCGGATCCCGGCCACCCGCCCGGACGTCGCGGTGCTCGACGTGCGGCTCCCGGACGGCAGCGGCGTGGAGGTGTGCCGCGAGATCCGCTCCCGCGACGAGTCCGTCCGGTGCCTCATGCTCACCTCCTTCGCCGACGACGAGGCCCTCTTCGACGCGATCATGGCGGGCGCCTCCGGCTACGTCCTCAAGGACATCCGGGGCGCCGAACTGCTGTCCGCCGTACGGGACGTCGCCGCCGGGAGGTCGCTGCTCGACCCGGCGGCCACCGAGCGGGTGCTGGAGCGGCTGCGCGACGGAGCCACCAGGGTCGACGACCGGCTCGCCCGCCTGACCGAGCAGGAGCGCCGCATCCTGGAGCTGATCGGCGAGGGGCTCACCAACCGGGCGATCGGCGAGCGACTGCACCTGGCCGAAAAGACGATCAAGAATTACGTGTCGAATCTGCTGTCCAAACTCGGAATGCAGCGGCGTTCGCAGGCGGCGGCCTTCGTGGCGCGCGTGCAGGCGGAGAAGCACTGAAAAGCACTGACCGGCGCTGACGAGCACTGACGATTCCGTGCCCGGGACTCACGCCCCCTCACGGCGGGACGGGCGGCTCCGGCTCCCCGCGCACGTCCCGGAACGCGACGCGCGCGTGGAGCCCGTTTCCGGGCCGCACGCGCGCGTGGGGAACAGGTGGGTCAGACTCCTCCGCCCGCGGGGCCACCCGAGGCACCGGTCACACTGCCTTCGGTGTCGCCGGTGTCGTCCGTCGGCTCCCCCTCGTTGTCCGTCGGCTCTCCACCGCCGTCCGAGGGCTCTCCGGCGCCGTCCGAGGGTTCACCACCACCGCCGTCCGTCGGCGTGGACGGGCCCGTCTGGCCGTCGGTCGCCTCGCCGGTCGGGTCCTCCGTCACGGTCTGCGACGGCGTGTAGGACGGCGTGTAGGGCTGCTCCCAGCCCCCGCCGCCGGTGCCGCCGCCCCCTTGGTCCTCTTCCGTGCCCGGGTCGGAGCTCTCCTCGGTCTCCTCGTCGCTGGGCGACGAGGAGGGGGACTCGCTGCCGGTGCTCTGCGAGACCGTGGGGGTCGGGGAGGTGTCCGTGCCGCCGCCCTTGCCGCCGCCGCTGTTGTTCAGCGCCAGTGCGACGCCCGCGACGACGGCGATCACCGCGAGGAAGGCCAGGACCCACAGCTTGCCCCGGCCGCTGCCCTTGTTGCCGTGTCCCTCGAAGCCTCCGTCGTCGCCACCGCCGTAGCCGCCCGGCAGGATCTGCTGGGGGATCTGCGTGGTGCCCGAGCCGTGGTCCGGGTGCGGCAGCACCGTCGTCCCCGCCATCCCGGCCGCCGGGGTGCGCCGGCCGTCGTGCATGCCGACGGGACCGGTGTTCCAGGTGCCGGTGTGGCCGCCCTGCTCGTAGAGCATCTGCAGCCCGTACTGGACCAGTCCGCGCATCTCCTCGGCGGTCTGGAAACGGTCGTCGGGGTCCTTGGCCAGGGAGCGCATCACCAGGCCGTCGAGCTCCGGCGGACAGGCGTCGGACGCCTCGGAGGGAGGCGTCGGGATGTCCTGGACGTGCTGGTAGACCACCGACAGCGGGGTCTCGCCGGTGAACGGCGGGCGCAGCGCCAGGAGTTCGTACAGCAGGCAGCCCGTCGCGTACAGGTCGGAGCGGTGGTCGACGGCCTTGCCGAGGGCCTGCTCCGGGGAGAGGTACTGGGGGGTGCCCATGACCATGCCGGTCTGCGTCATCGTCGTGGACGCGCCGTGCAGGGCGCGGGCGATGCCGAAGTCCATCACCTTCACCGCGCCGTTGTGCGTGATGATGACGTTGGCCGGCTTGATGTCACGGTGCACGATGCCGTGCTGGTGCGAGTAGGCGAGCGCCTCCAGGACGCCCGAGACGATGATCAGGGCCTGCTCGGGGCCGGGCGCCTCCGCGTTGAGGAGGAGGTCGCGGATGGTGCGGCCCTCGACGATCTCCATCACGATGTAGGGCACGGACTGACCGCCGACGAAGTCCTCGCCGGAGTCGTACACGGCCACGATGGCATGGTGGTTGAGCCCGGCCACCGACTGCGCCTCGCGCGTGAAGCGCGCCTTGGAGACCGGGTCCTCGGCCAGGTCGGCGCGCAGCAGCTTGACCGCCACGGTGCGGCCGAGGCGGACGTCCTCGGCGGCGAACACCTCGGCCATGCCGCCCCGCCCGAGTCTGCGGGTCAGCCGGTACCGGCCGTCGCCGACCAGGCCGCCGTTGCCCCAGGTCTCCGGTGCGTCAGCCATACCGCCGCCAGTAGCCTCGGGTTCGGACGGGCCCTGGGCGCGCTGCTGCTGTGCCATCAGTCCTCGCCGTCGTTTCTGCCCGCGGTGCGCGCGGTGTTGTTACGGTCTCCGTCGGCCACGCTACAGCCTCCGCGCAAGCCTCCGGTCCGAGATGGACCCCGGGGCCGGCATCGAGACGGACCGGTCATGAAACCCTGGGTCCGTACTGTCGTGCAAATTCTGTGTACCGGCCGTACGCCCGCGGTAACGCTTGCGCGACGCTTCTTTCGCGTACGGTCACGGAACGGGCACCGCGCTTGACGTGTCACTGCCCTGGGGCAGACTTGGCCGGGAATAGCACTTTCGATCAATGCGCCCGGGCCGCTGCCGCCGGCGCCTACGGGGGAAGCAGAGACATGAGCCAGGACGCCGGACAGGGCCGGTACGCGGGGCGCGCGCTCGCCGGCGGCCGTTACCAGCTGCGCGACTTGCTCGGCGAGGGCGGCATGGCCTCGGTGCACCTGGCGTACGACGCGGTGCTGGACCGCCAGGTCGCGATCAAGACGCTGCACACCGAGCTGGGCCGGGAGCAGGCCTTCCGCGAGCGCTTCCGCCGCGAGGCCCAGGCCGTGGCCAAGCTCACGCACACCAACATCGTCTCGGTCTTCGACACCGGCGAGGACACGCTGACCGACAGCGCCTCCGGCGCGGGCGTCGGCGCGCCGATGCCGTACATCGTCATGGAGTACGTCGAGGGCCGGCCGCTCGGCTCGGTGCTCGACGAGGACGTCCGGCAGTTCGGCGCCATGCCCGCCGACAAGGCCCTGAAGATCACCGCGGACGTGCTGGCGGCGCTGGAGATCAGCCACGAGATGGGCCTGGTCCACCGGGACATCAAGCCGGGCAACGTGATGATGACCAAGCGCGGCGTGGTCAAGGTGATGGACTTCGGCATCGCCCGCGCCATGCAGTCCGGCGTGACGTCGATGACGCAGACCGGCATGGTCGTCGGCACCCCGCAGTACCTCTCGCCGGAGCAGGCCCTCGGCCGCGGCGTGGACGCCCGCTCCGACCTGTACTCGGTCGGCATCATGCTGTTCCAGCTGGTCACCGGGCGGCTGCCGTTCGACGCGGACTCGCCGCTGGCCATCGCCTACGCGCACGTGCAGGAGGAGCCGGTGGCTCCTTCGTCGGTCAACCGCGCCCTGCCGCCGGCCGTGGACGCGCTGGTGGCCCGCGCGCTGAAGAAGAACCCCAACGAGCGCTTCCCCAGCGCCGAGGCCATGCGCGACGAGTGCCTGCGGGTGGCGGCCTCCTTCCAGGCCGCCCCGCCGAGCATCGTCCCGGGAGCGCACACGCCGAGCGGCGCGGGTGTCGGCTCCGCCGTGTTCCCCCCGGTCGACCAGACCGGCCAGGCCCCCACGGGCCCCGTCCAGACCCCGTACCAGCCGACGCCCGCGCCCAACCCGTACGGCACCCCGGCGCCGGCGACGCCCTCCCCGTCGTACGGCTATCCGCAGCAGGGCGGCTACGCGACGCCGGCCGCGTCGGTGTACGCCCCGCAGCAGGGAGCGCACACTCCGCCGCCGTACACCCTCACGCCCCCGTCCCAGGGGTCCGGCCCCTCGGGCGGCGGCAGGGGCAACAAGCCCGTGCTCATCGGTTCGGCGGTGGTCGCCGTCCTGGCGGTGGGCGGACTGATCGCGGCGCTGACGATGAGCGGCGGCGACAAGGACCCCGAGGGCGGCGGCGGTGCCAGCGCCTCCGCGTCGGTCAAGCCGGAGGGCTACCGCGGGCCGGACACGACGAAGACGATCGACAAGGACAAGTGCACGGAGCCCGAGGAGTCGTACAACGACCCCGACATGATCGAGGTGCCCGACTTCACCTTCAAGCACATCGACTCGGTCAAGGAGTGCTTCAAGGCGGCCGGCTGGACGATGAAGATCGTCCCGGTCGACGAGAACACCTACGGCGAGGGCTCGGTCCGGGAGCAGTTCCCCATCGCCGGCACGGACGTCGACCCGGAGAACATGCCGCAGATCCAGCTCAAGGTGTCGACGGGCAACCCCGCGTCCTCCTGACCCCGCGCGCACGGCGAAGGGCCCGGCAGCCGCTGCTGCCGGGCCCTTCGGCGACTCGGTGACCTGGACGGACTACAGGTAGGGGCCGCCCGAGCGACCGCCCTGGGGCGGTTCCTCGCCGTCGTGGCCCGCGCCCGGCGGGAGGGCGCGGCGCATCTGCTCCAGCTGCGCCCGCGCTGCCATCTGCTGGGCGAACAGCGTGGTCTGGATCCCGTGGAAGAGACCCTCCAGCCAGCCGACCAACTGGGCCTGCGCGATCCGCAGTTCCGCGTCGGTGGGCGTCGCGTCGTCCGTGAAGGGCAGGGAGAGGCGCTCCAGCTCCTCGACCAGCTCCGGGGCGAGGCCGTCCTCGAGTTCCTTCACCGAACTGGCGTGGATCTCCTTGAGCCGGACGCGGCTCGCCTCGTCCAGGGGGGCGACGCGCACCTCCTCCAGCAGCTGCTTGATCATGCTGCCGATCCTCATGACCTTCGCAGGCTGCTCCACCTGCTCCGTCACCGGGATCTCGCGGGACTCCCCGTCCCCGTCACCGCCCCCGCTCAGGGCCATTCCGTCCTGGCCGACGACCAGGATCTGGGGATTCTCCGGCGACCTGTCGTTCCTCGGCATCTCCATGCCCGCCATTCTCTCGCACCCGTACGCCGCACCCGTGTGGTGCCCCCGGACAACCGTGATCCACCACGTACGGAGCAGTCCGGAATGCCGACGGGACGGGCAGGCACGAGGCTGGTGCCGTCGATTGCGGACACGTCGGCACCCCCGGGTGCCGGCGGCGTCGGCACCGGCGACCGTTGATTCTGGCGACTGCTCACCGGGAGGGGTTCACCGACGTGACTCCATGGCTGCACACCGTGCGCATGACGGGGCTGGCGGGGGTTCTGGGGGCGGGCGTGCTGCTGGCGCCGTGCACGGTGGGGGTGGCACGGGGCGCCGGGTCCACGCTGTCGGAGGCTTCGGTGGCGAGGACTTCGGTGGCGGGGGCTTCGGTGACAAGGGCTTCGGTGGCGAGGACCTCGGTGGCGGGGGTCTTGGCGCCGGAGGCATTGGCGCCGGAGGCCTTCGTGTCGGGGGGCCTCGTGTCCCCGTCCGCTCCGGTGCCGGCGCCCGCCGGGACCCGGACGGCGGGCGCCGGACCGGACGCCCCCGGCGCCCCCGGCCGCCCCGAGCACCTCGAGCGCCCGGTCGGACCCGGCCGCTCCGGCGGACCGCACCGTCCGGACGGCCCCGACTCGCGTCCCCCGGCCGTCGCCTCCGCGACCGCCGGCGCGTCCCGCGCCGAGGAAGGCCCTCCGACGCCCCGTCCGAAGCCCGGTGCCGACCGTGGGCCCGCGACGCGTTCCCCCGCCTCCTCGAAGGCGTCCCCGCCCGTCTCCGCGCCGGACGGCGAGCCGTCCCGGGCGGGGAACGCGGCGGGTGAGGGCCGGCAGCGGCCGGGACGGCCGGAGGCGGGGACGCCGGTGGAGAACCTCCCGAAGGTCCACACCGGTCAGGAGGACATCGGCGGCAGGCTCCTTCCCGGCCGTCCCGACCGTCCGGCCGGTGTCGTGTCGTCCGGGGAGGCCGTCCCGCCGTCCCCGGCGGACCCGACCCCGCCCGCACCGACGTCCGGCACGCGGACCGAGGGATCCGCCGGCCCCGTCCTGAAGATCCTGCCCCTGGGCAGCGGGCTGGTCCTCGTCGGCCTCGGGCTGGCCCTGGCCTTCGTCGGCCTGCGCCTGCGACGGAGCGGGGCGTAGCGGGGGACGGCGTACGGTCCGTACGGCTACGGCGCCGCGACCAGCAGCACCTTGCCGATGTGACCGCTCTCCTCCACGACCCGGTGTGCGGCGGACGCGTCGCTCATCGGGAGTTCACGGTCGACGATCGGGCGGACGTGGCCCCCGGCGAGCAGCGGCCAGACGTGTTCGCGCACGGCCGCCACGATGGCCGCCTTCTCCTCCTGCGGACGGGCCCGCAGCGAGGTCGCGCTGACGGCGGCGCGCTTGGCGAGGAGCATGCCGATGTTCAGCTCACCCTTCCGCCCGCCCTGCATGCCGATGATCGCGAGCCGCCCGTTGACGGCCAACGCCTGCACGTTGCGGTCCAGGTACTTGGCGCCCATGTTGTCCAGGATGACGTCGGCGCCCGCTCCGCCGGTGGCCTCCTTCACCTCGGCGACGAAGTCCTGCTCCCGGTAGTTGATCAGGATGTCGGCGCCCAGTTCGGCGCAGCGCTCCAGCTTCTCCTCGGTGCCCGCCGTCACCGCGACCTTCGCGCCGACGGCCTTGCCGAGCTGGATCGCCATGGTGCCGATGCCGCTGGAGCCGCCGTGCACGAGGAGCGTCTCGCCGGGGCGCAGGTGGGCGACCATGAAGACGTTCGACCAGACCGTGCAGACCACCTCGGGCAGGGCCGCCGCCTGCTTGAGGCCGACGCCCTCGGGGACCGGCAGCAGCTGACCGGCCGGGACGGCGACCTTCTCGGCGTAGCCGCCGCCGGCGAGCAGCGCGCACACCTCGTCGCCGACGGACCAGCCCGACACCCCCGGCCCGAGCTCGGCGATACGCCCGGAGCACTCCAGACCGGGGTAGGGGGAGGCGCCGGGCGGCGGATCGTAGAAGCCCTGGCGCTGCATGATGTCGGCCCGGTTGACGGCGCCGGCCGTCACCTCGACCAGGACTTCGCCCTCGCCGGGCACCGGGTCGGGGACCTCGGTCCAGACCAGCGCCTCGGGGCCTCCGGGTTCGGAAATCGTGATCGCATGCATGGGGGCGACGCTACTCCTCGGCCCCCGGCCGGGCCCCTCCGCCCACGTCCGCGAGCGGGACCGTGTCCGCCTTCGGCCCGCGTCCGCGAGCGGGGCCGCGTCCGTGATCGGGGCCGTGCGGCCGGGCACCCTGGTGACGTCGGTCGTGGTGATCACTACGTGCACCGGGGTCCCGGCGGGCCGGCGCGACGCACGGAGGGATCCCGCCGGCCCGCCCGGTGCCGTCGTCAGTCGCGGGGCAGGGGACGGGCGTCGGGGGCCACCTGCGTGCCCGGTGTCGCCCGCACGATGGTGATCAGACGATCCGTCAACTCCAGTGCACCGACGGCCGGGTCGTCGTACCCGAGCACCCGGTGCCCGCGCAGGACGCTCACCACCAGGTCGTCCGTCTCGCGCGGGCTCTTGCCCACCTCCGCCTTTATGACGGGCCGTTCGACGAGGTCGAGCCCGCTGCCCTGGCTGATCAGGTCCTCCATCACCATGCCGGCGGCGGGGCTGAGCACGGAGAGCCCGAGCAGACGGCCCGCGGCGCTGGCACTGGTGATCACGGCGTCCGCACCGGACTGCTTCAGCAGCGGGGCGTTCTCCTCCTCCCGCACCGCGACCACGATCTTCGCGGAGCGGTTGAGCTGGCGGGCCGTCAGCGTCACCAGGACCGCCGTGTCGTCGCGCTGGGTGGCGATGATGATCTGCTTCGCCCGGTAGACCTCGGCCCGGTTCAGCACGTCGCTGCGCGTCGCGTCGCCGACCACCCCCGCGAACCCGTGGGCCGTCGCCGCGTCGATCGCCTTGCCGCTGGGGTCGACCACGACGACCTGCTCCTTCCGCAGGCCCGTCGCGCACACGGTCGAGATCGCCGACCGCCCCTTCGTACCGAAGCCGACGACGACGGTGTGATCGCGCAAGGTGGACCTCCAGCGGTTCAGGCGCCACTCCTCCCGAGTGCGCTCGGTGAGGGCTTCCAGCGTGGTGCCGACCAGGATGATCAGGAACAGCACGCGCAGGGGCGTGATGACGAAGATGTTGGTCAGCCGGGCGGAGTCGCTGACCGGGGTGATGTCGCCGTACCCGGTGGTGGAGAGGGTGACGGTGGCGTAGTAGAAGGCGTCGAGGAGATCGACCGAGCCGTCCGAGTTGTCGTTGTAGCCGTCCTGGTCGGCGTAGACGATCAGCGCGGTCGCCAGGAGGACCACCAGGGCCAGGGACAGCCGCTTGCCGACCTGGCGGATCGGGTGTTCCACCAGCTTCCTCGGGAGTTTCACCCGATGGGTCACGAGGTGCTCGTCCGCCTGGCGGGCGATCGCGTCCTGGCCCGGAAGTTTCACGTGAAACACACTCCGATTCCGCCGGTGGCCCAAGGCAGGTCGAGCAGTTCGGCCTCTTCCCCCGGCCGCACACCGCCGGGGGGCACGACGGCCAGGGCGTCGGCCGCCGCGACGCCGCGCAGCATGGCCGGACCGTTGTAGCGCAGCGGCACGGCCCCCTCGCCGCGCAGGACGACGGGGACCAGCCGGGTGTCGTACGGGTGCCCGTGCACCGCGTCGCGCAGCGGCAGGGTGTACGGCTCCGGCGCCGGGCGGGCCGCGAGGGTGCGCAGCAGCGGCTCGGCGAGCGTGAGCAGTCCGGAGACGGCGGCGAGGGGGTTGCCGGGCAGGCCGACGAGGTGCCGGCCCTCCGCGACGCGGGCCAGCAGCATGGGGTGGCCGGGGCGGACCTGCACGCCGTCCACGAGGAGTTCGGCACCGATGCGGCGCAGGACCGGGTGGACGTGGTCGACGGGGCCCGCGGCGGTGCCGCCGGTCGTCACGATCAGGTCGGCCTCGGACGTCGTGACGGCCCGGTGCAGGGCGTCGGCGTCGTCGCCGATCCGCCGGACCGTGCCGATCCCGGCGCCCAGGGCCCGCAGCCAGGGCGGCAGCATGGGGCCGAGCGCGTCCCGGATGAGGCCGTCGTGCGGCAGGCCCTCGGTGAGCAGCTCGTCGCCGAGGACCAGGACGTCGACGCGGGGGCGGGCGACGACGGTCAGCGTGTCGTATCCGGCGGCCGCCGCGAGGCCCAGGACGGCCGGGGTCACCAGGGTGCCGACGGCCAGCAGCTGGTCGCCGCTGCGGCACTCCTGGCCGCGCGGCCGGATGTCCTGGCCGTGGGCGGGCTCGCGGGTGGGGTGCAGGCGGCCGCGTTCGCCGGTGCGGCCGTGCTCGGTGCGCAGGACCGCGGTGGCGCCCGGGGGAATGCGGGCGCCGGTGGCGATGCGGACGGCCTCGCCGTCGGTGAGGGGCGCGGGCCCGGCGTGTCCGGCCAGGACGCCTTCGCCGCGCACGGCCCAGGGGCCCGGGCCGGCGACCGCCCAGCCGTCCATCGCGGAGGTGTCGAAGGAGGGCAGGTCGGTGAGGGCGGTGAGGGGTGCGGCCAGGGTGAGGCCGAGCGCGGCGTCGAGCGGCACGGAGACCGGCGTGCGGCGGCCCGTGCGGGCGCCGGACCGGCCGGCGCGCTCGGCGGCCGACCGGGCCTCGGACCACGGGGTCGCGCGGTGCGGGGACTTCGCCGGTGCGGGCGGGGCGGCGCGGTGACCGGGACGGGCGTCGCCACCGGGGTGCGCCTGGCGTCCCGCACGCGTACCGGGGGCGGAGTGCGGGCCGGAGCCGGGGTTCGGGCCGGGGGCGGATGCCCGGTCGTCCGGTGCCGGGGCCCGGTCGCCGGGCGGAGGTCCGGGGTTCTCCCGCACGAGGGCGAGCGCCTCCTCGACGTCGAGGTCCTCCGCCTCCTCGCCGGCGCGTGTGCCGGGGGAGGTCATCAGGCGTCCGGGCGAGGGTCGGGGGCGGCGTCGGGGGCCGTGTCCGGCGTGCCCGCCGCGGGGGCGGATCCGTCGCCGGCCGCCTCCTCGGCCCAGCGCCGGGCGAGGGCGGCGGCCGTGCGGGCGGCCTCGGCGACCGCTTCGGCGCCTCCCCCGGCCCGCGCGGCGGCGTAGCCGACGAGGAAGGTGGTCAAGGGGGCCGCGGGCCTGGCCACCCCGTGGGCGGCGTCCCGGGCGAGGTCCAGCAGGAGGCGGGTGTCGACGTCCAGGTCGATGCCCAGCTCGTCCTTGGCTGCGGAGATCCATTCATCCAACACGTGCCCATGCTCCCTGATGCGTGCCCTGGCGGTGGCGATGTCGTCCCAGGTGTCGCAGTCGAACGAGGCGACGGCGTCGGGGACGCGGACGAGACGCAGACCGGCGGTCAGACGGCGCAGCGGCAGCCCGGCGAGATCCGTCCCGTCACCGGTGAGCGCGGCGAGTCCACGGCGCAGTGCCGGCGCGCGGTACGCGGCGACGAGGGGCTGGTCGCGGCCGTCGGCGTCGGTGAGCAGCACGCCGTCCGCGTCGCTCGCGGCGAGGGCCGCCGTCAGTCTCCCGACGGTCGGCCCGGCGAGGAACGGCAGGTCGGCCGAGACCACCACGACGTGCTCCGCCGTGGTGTGCCGCAGCCCGGCGGCGAGCGCGGCGAGGGGTCCGCCGCCGGGCGGTTCCTCGCGGGCCCAGGTCACCGGCCGCGCGGTGGGCCGGGGGTCGGCGACGACGACGGTGGTGCGGGCCCCGGCGCAGGCGGCGAGCACCCGGTCGAGCAGGGCACGTCCGCCCACGCGCAGACCGGGTTTGTCCGCGCCGCCGAGCCTGCGGGCGGCCCCGCCGGCGAGCACGACGGCGTCGTACACGGCGGGGGCCGTCCCCGGCGGGGGGCCGGTGCCTGCGCCGGGCTCGCCCGGGAGTTCGTACGCGCTCACCCCCCGAGTATGCGTGTGCGCGCGACCGCAGGGAACGCGGGGGAGACCGTGTTCAGAGGGCGCGCGCGGACACTCCCGTCACAGCGTGCGCAGCAGCACCGCCGGCTGTTCCACGCAGTCCGCCACGTATCGCAGGAAACCGCCCGCCGTGCCGCCGTCGCACACCCGGTGGTCGAAGGTGAGCGACAGCTGGACGACCTGGCGGACCGCCAACTCGCCCTCGTGCACCCAGGGCTTGGCGACGATGCGGCCGACACCGAGCATGGCCGCCTCGGGGTGGTTGATGATCGGCGTGGAGCCGTCGACGCCGAACACGCCGTAGTTGTTCAGCGTGAAGGTGCCGCCGGTCAGCTCCCCGGGGGTCAGCCGGCCGGCCCGGGCCGCCTCGGTCAGCCGGGCGAACTCGGCGGTGAGGCCCTCGGCGTCGCGCGCGTGCGCGTCCCGTACGACCGGCACGACCAGGCCCCGGTCCGTCTGGGCGGCGAAGCCGAGGTGGACGTGGCCGAACCGGACGACCTCCCTGGCCTCCGTGTCGACGGTGGAGTTCAGCTCGGGGAAACGGGCGAGCGCGGCGGTGCAGATCCGGGCCAGCAGGGCGACGAGGGAGATCTTCGGTCCGCCCGCCGCGTTCATCGCGGCGCGGGCCCGCATCAGCTCCGTCGCGTCCGCGTCCACCCAGCAGGTCGCGTCCGGTATCTCGCGTCGGCTGCGGGAGAGCTTGTCGGCGACGGCTCCCCGGACGCCCTTGAGGGGGGTGCGGACCTCGGCCCGCGGCCCTCCCGCGAGGGCGGGCGCGGGGGCCTGGGGCCGGTCGGCCGGGTGCGGGGCGGTGGCGGTCTCCGGGACCGCCGGACGGCCGCCCTGCGCCGCGGCGGCACGCAGCGCGTACTCCACGTCCGCGCGCAGGATCAGTCCGTCGGGGCCGGAACCGGTGAGCTCGTGCAGGTCCAGGCCGTTCTGCCGGGCCAGCCTGCGCACCAGCGGGGAGATGACGGGGACGGGGCCGTCCGTCGGCTCGGCGGTGCGCACCCGGCCGTTCATCCGTGCGGGCGCCGCCGGGGCGGCGGCCGCCGTCCGCTGCGGGCGCACCCTGCGCCGCCGCGCGGGCGCCTCGGACGTGCCGTACCCCACCAGGACGTTGCCCGAGCCCTTCGCCTCCCCGGCGCCCTCGTCACCGGCGCCCGGGTCCCGGGCCGGCTGTCCCCCGGCGGGCCGGGCGGCTCCGGCGGCTTCGGCGGCCTCGCCCACCGCCACCGTCAGCAGCGGCGCACCGACGGGCAGCTCCGCCCCCTCCTCGCCGAAGCGGGCGGTGACCACACCGCCGTAGGGGCAGGGCACCTCGACCATCGCCTTGGCCGTCTCGACCTCGACGACCGGCTGGTCGACGGCGACCACGTCACCGACCTCGACCATCCAGCGAACGATCTCCGCCTCGGTGAGCCCCTCACCGAGGTCGGGGAGCTTGAACTCCAGCACCTGTGCCATCAGCTTTCGGCCTCCCACTGCAGGCGCCCCACGGCGTCCAGGATCCGGTCCACACCGGGCAGGTGGTGGCGCTCCAGCATCGGCGGCGGATACGGGACGTCGAACCCGGCCACACGCAGCACCGGCGCCTCCAGGTGGTGGAAGCAGCGCTCCGTGACCCGGGCCGCGATCTCCCCGCCCGGGCCCCCGAAGGAGCCCGACTCGTGGACGACGACCGCGCGTCCCGTCCGCCGCACCGAGGCGCACACCGTCTCGTCGTCGAACGGCACCAGGGAGCGCAGATCGACGACCTCGAGGTCCCAGCCCTCGGCCCGGGCCGCCTCGGCCGCCTCCATGCAGACGACCACCGACGGCCCGTACGTGATGAGCGTGGCGCTCCGCCCGGAGCGCCGCACCACCGCGCGGCCTATGGGCTCAACGGGCGTCGGCTCCTCGGGGTTCCAGGAGTCCTTCGACCAGTACAGCCGCTTGGGCTCGAGGAAGACCACCGGGTCGTCGGAGGCGATGGACGCCCGCAGCAGCCCGTAGGCGTCGGCGACGGTCGCGGGCGTGACGACATGGAGCCCCGGAGTCGCCATGTAGTACGCCTCGGACGAGTCGCTGTGGTGCTCGACGCCGCCGATGCCGCCGCCGTAGGGCACGCGGATGGTCAGGGGCAGGGGCATCCTGCCGCGGGTGCGGTTGCGCATCTTGGCGACGTGACTGACGACCTGCTCGAACGCCGGGTAGGCGAAGGCGTCGAACTGCATCTCCACGACCGGGCGCAGCCCGTACATCGCCATGCCGACCGCGGTGCCGAGGATGCCGGCCTCCGCCAGCGGGGTGTCGGTGCAGCGGTCCTCGCCGAACTCGGCGGCGAGTCCGTCGGTGACCCGGAAGACACCGCCGAGGGTGCCCACGTCCTCGCCCAGGACGTGCACGGCCGGGTCGGCGGCCATGGCGTCGCGCAGCGCGCGCGTGAGGGCCTGCGCCATGGTGGCCGGCTTGACGGCGACGGTGGTCATCGGTGCGTCCCTTCCGGCCCGAGCCCGGCCTCGGCCTCCGCCGCCAGCTCGGCCCGCAGCAGGTCCCGCTGCTCGCGCAGCTGCCCGGTGGGCTCGGCGTAGACGTGCGCGAAGAGGTCCATCGGGTCGAGCTCCGCGTCCTGGTTCATGCGTGCGCGCAGGTCGGCGGCCATGGTCTCGGCATCCTCGCGTGCGGCCGAGATGCCCTGCCCGTCGAGGAGTCCGCGCTCGGTCAGCTCCCGCTCCAGCAGCTCGACGGGGTCGTGCCGGCGCCAGGCCTCGACCTCGGCGTCGCCCCGGTAGCGCGTCGCGTCGTCGGCGTTGGTGTGGGCGTCGACGCGGTACGTCACCGCCTCCACCAGCGTGGGTCCGCCGCCCCCGCGCGCGCGGCGCACGGCCTCGGACAGGACCTCGTGGACGGCGGCGGCGTCGTTGCCGTCGACCAGGCGGCCGGGCATCCCGTAGCCGACGGCCTTGTGGGCCAGCGACGGGGCGGCGGTCTGCTTGGCGAGCGGCACGGAGATCGCGAAGCCGTTGTTCTGCACGAGGAAGACGACCGGGGCCTGCCAGACGGCGGCGAAGTTGAGCGCCTCGTGGAAGTCGCCCTCGCTGGTGCCGCCGTCGCCGACCATGGCCAGCGCCACCACGTCGTCGCCCTTGAGGCGGGCGGCGTGCGCGAGGCCCACGGCGTGCGGCAGCTGGGTGGCGAGCGGCGTGGACAGGGGGGCGACCCGGTGCTCGTAGGGGTCGTAGCCGGTGTGCCAGTCACCGCGCAACAGGGTGAGGGCCTCGACGGGGTCGACCCCGCGGGCGACGACGGCGAGCGTGTCGCGGTAGCTGGGGAAGAGCCAGTCGCGCTCCTCGAGCGCCAGCGCGGCGGCGATCTCGCAGGCCTCCTGGCCGGTGCTGGACGGGTAGACGGCGAGCCTGCCCTGCTTGGTCAGGGCGGTGGCCTGCGCGTTGTACCGGCGGCCGCTCACCAGCCGGGCGTACAGCGTGCGCAGCAGCTCGGGGTCCACCTGCTCGACGGCCTTCGTGCCGAGCACGCGGTACGGCTCCGTGTCGGGCAGCAGCGGCGCGGGGTCGGTACGTGGCTGCCAGGCGGGCGGCGGTGTGGGCCGGTACCCGCCCCGCTGCTCCATGACCGTCATGACGGCACCTCCTCGTGGAAGCGGCTTCGGGCCCGGCACGGGTGTGACGGGCCTCACCTACCGATTGTTCGGTCGTCGGCACATTTTGGCTACAGGCACCCTCAGGCTGTGGACAAACGGTTCTCCACAGCCTGAGATGGACGCAGTACGTCCATGGTAGGAAGGCGGGGGCACGTGGCATCTGAACGAATGGCCGAACGCCCGGAGGAGGCCGGCGGCGCGGACGACGCCGGCACCCCGCCGCCCCCGCGCCCGCTGGACGCGATCGACCAGGACATCCTGCGCATGCTCCAGTCGAACGGCCGCGCCTCGATACGGTCGGTCGCCGAGCGGGTGCACGTCTCGCGCGCGAACGCCTACGCGCGCATCAACCGGCTCGTCGAGGACGGCGTCATACGCGGCTTCGGCGCCCGCGTCGACCACGAACGCGCGGGACACGGCACCTCGGCGTACATCACGCTGAAGATCGTCCAGAACTCCTGGCGCACGGTCCGCGCGCAGCTCAGAAAGCTTCCCGGTGCCTCCCACATCGCCCTGCTGGGCGGCGACTTCGACGTGCTGCTCCTGGTGCACACGCCCGACAACCGGGCCCTGCGGGAGCTGGTCCTCACCCGTCTCCAGGCCATCCCGGAGGTGCTCAGCACGCGCACGCTGCTGGTGTTCGAGACGGAGGACCTGGAGCCGCAGGGCTGAGCGCGGGGCCCGCGCCCGGCCGGCTCAGGAGGTCCCGCGCAGCCCCGCGAACACCAACCGCGCCACCGCGTCGACCACTTCGCGCTCGCCCGCGCCGCCCCGGCCGTCGGGACCGTCGGGCCGGTACCACTCGACGATCGAGTTGATCATGCCGAAGACCAGCCGTGTCGCGAGCCGTCCCTCCACGTCCGCGCGCACGTCGCCCTCGGCCGCCGCCGCCTTCAGCAGCTCGGCGACCCGGTGGTCGAACTCGCGCCGCCGCTCCAGCGCCCAGCGCTCGGTGCCGGTGTTGCCGCGCACCCGCAGCAGCAGCGTCACGTACGGCAGTTCGGCCATGAGCACCTCGACCGTGCGCCGCACGACGTACTCCAGCCGGCCGGCGGCCGGCCCCACGCGCGCGGGCTCCTCCTCGAGGATGCCGAACAGCCCGTCCAGGGCCCGGCTCACGGCCCGGCGCAGGAGCTCCTCCTTGCCCGTGACGTGGTGGTAGATCGACGACTTGGAGATGCCCGCCGCCTTGGAGAGGTGCTCCATGGAGGTGCCGTCGTACCCGCGCTCGATGAAGACCTGCACGGCGACGGAGAGCAGCGTCTCGGGCGTGTAGGTGTCGCGCCTGGCGGTGGTCATGAGGAACTGCCCTCCTGCTTGCCGGAGGCGTACGCGTGGCGGTAGAGCGCCAGGGAGGGCGCGTACCGGCCCGTGGGCGCGCACTCGTGCAGGTTGTCGAGGACCGCGCAGGCCCAGTCGCCGCCGAGGCGGCGGCTCCACTCCAGCGGGCCCAGCGGATAGTTGACGCCGAGCCGCATCGCGGTGTCGATGTCCTCCTCGGTGGCCACGCCCTTGGCGACCGCCTCGACCGCCAGGTCGATGATCCGCGCCACCGTGCGGGCGACGATCATGCCGGGGACGTCGCCGATGACGCTGACCTTCTTGCCGAGCGCCTGGAACAGGCCGGTGGCCTCGGCGAGGGTTCGCGGGGAGGTGGACTGCGCGGCGGACAGGGCGATGCGGGAGGCCGTGCGGTAGTCAAGCGCGAGGTCGAAGTAGACGACGTCCCGGAACTCCACCGAGGTCTGGCCGTCGGCGAGCACGAGCTGGCCGCCGCTGGGCATCAGGAGCCGCGTGCCGTCGTCCTCGTCCTCCTGGCGGACCTCGATGCCCGCCTCGCGGATCATCGCGACGAGCTCGGCCGCCGGCCCCAGGTCGCCCTCGACCACGACGTACGCAGGCCGGTCGGCCGGCCCGGCGGTGTGCGGCTCGGGCCGCTCGGCCCCGTCGCGGTAGTCGTACCAGCCCTGTCCGCTCTTGCGGCCGAGGCGGCCGGACTCGACCAGGCGGCGCTGGGCGAGCGACGGCGTGAAGCGCACGTCCTGGAAGAACGCCTGCCACACGGAGTGCGTGACGGACTCGTTGACGTCCTGCCCGATCAGGTCGGTCAGCTCGAAGGCGCCCATCCTGAAGCCGCCCGACTCGCGCAGCACGGCGTCGATGGTGGCCGGGTCCGCGCCCTGGTCCTCGTACACGGCGAAGGCCTCGGCGTAGAAGGGCCGGGCGATGCGGTTGACGACGAAGCCGGGGGTGTCCGCGCAGGCGACCGGGGTCTTGCCCCAGGCACGGGCCGTCTCGTACGCGCGCGTGGCCGACGTGACGTCGGTGGCGAACCCGGAGACCACCTCCACCAGCGGCAGCAGCGGGGCGGGGTTGAAGAAGTGCAGTCCGACGAAGCGGCCGGGGACGCGCAGCGCGCCGCCGATGGCGGTGACGGACAGGGAGGAGGTGTTGGTGGCGAGCAGGCAGTCGGCGGCGACGACGTCCTCCAGCGCGCCGAACAGCTCCTGCTTGACGTCCAGCCGCTCCACGACGGCCTCGACGACCAGCGCGCAGTCGGCGAGCTCGGAGAGGGCCCCGGCAGGCTTCAGCCGGGCCCGGGCCGCGTCGCGGTCGGCGGCGGTGAGGCGTTCCTTCTCGACGAGCCGGTCGAGCCGGGCGCCGATCGCGTCGGCCGCTTCCCGGGCCCGCCCGGGCGCGGCGTCGTACAGCCGCACGGGGTGGCCCGCGACCAGCGCCACCTGGGCGATGCCCTGGCCCATGGTGCCGGTGCCGACGACGGCCACGGGGCTGCTGAGGTCGAGTGCTGTCATGTGCGCGATCCTCCCGCACGGGGTTTTCCACGGATGCGGCGGTCCCCCTTGTCCCGACCGATCGTTCGGTTACTCTAGCCGTGTCCGCCTGTTTCCGCCCAGGTTTCCCCCGAGGTCACGACTCGACGGAGAGCTCGTGAGACGAGGAGTTGGTCCCGCATGGCCGCCGAACTCACCGCGCCCCAGCTGATCGACCGGCACCGGCCGACACTGGACCGGGCGCTGGAGACGATCCGCACGCGCGCGTACTGGTCCCCGCACCCCGAGCACCCCAAGGCCTACGGGGAGAACGGCAGCCTGGACACGGCCGCGGGCAAGGCCGCCTTCGACGCGCTGCTCGGCACCCGCCTCGACCTCGGCCAGCCCGGCACCGACGACTGGACCGGCGGCGAGGTCTCCCCGTACGGCATCGAGCTGGGCGTGGAGTACCCGCACGCGGACCTCGACGTGCTGCTGCCCGCCATGAGGGCCGGCCAGGGCGCCTGGCGGGACGCGGGCGCGGAGCTGCGCGCGATGGTCTGCCTGGAGATCCTCAAGCGGATCGCCGACCGGACCATGGAGTTCGCCCAGGCCGTCATGCACACCTCCGGCCAGGCCTTCATGATGGCCTTCCAGGCGGGCGGCCCGCACGCCCAGGACCGCGGTCTGGAGGCGGTGGCCTACGCGTACGCGGAGCAGGTCCGCACCCCCGAGGCGGCGGAGTGGACCAAGCCGCAGGGCAAGCGCGACCCGCTGGCGCTGACCAAGCGGTTCGCGCCGGTCCCGCGCGGCATCGGCCTGGTCATCGGCTGCAACACCTTCCCGACGTGGAACGGCTACCCGGGCCTGTTCGCCTCCCTCGCCACCGGCAACGCGGTCCTGGTCAAGCCCCACCCCCGCGCGGTGCTGCCGCTCGCCCTCACCGTCCAGGTCGCCCGTGACGTCCTCGCCGAGGCGGGCTTCGACCCCAACCTGGTCGCGCTGGCCGCCGAACGCCCCGGCGAGGGCATCGCCAAGACCCTGGCGACCCGCCCCGAGATCCGGATCATCGACTACACCGGATCGACCTCCTTCGGCGACTGGCTGGAGGCCAACGCCCGCCAGGCGCAGGTCTACACGGAGAAGGCCGGCGTCAACACGGTGATCGTGGAGTCGACCGACGACTACCGGGGGATGCTCTCCAACCTGGCGTTCTCGCTGTCCCTCTACAGCGGCCAGATGTGCACCACCCCGCAGAACCTGCTGATCCCCCGCGACGGCATCCGCACCGACCAGGGTGCCAAGACCTACGACGAGGTCACCGCCGACCTGGCCCGCGCCGTCGAGGACCTCCTCGGCGACGACGCCCGCGCCAACGCCCTGCTCGGCGCGATCGTCAACCCGGACGTCAAGGCCCGCCTGGAGGCCGCCGCCGGTCTCGGCGAGGTCGCCCTCGCCTCCCGCGAGGTGACCAACCCGGACTTCCCCGACGCGGTCGTGCGCACCCCGGTGATCGTCAAGCTGGACGGCGCCAAGCCCGACGACGAGGCCGCCTGGTCCAGCGAGTGCTTCGGCCCCGTCTCCTTCGCCGTCGCCGTCGACTCCGCCGCGCACGCGATGGAGCTGCTGCGTCGCAGCGTCCGGGAGAAGGGCGCGATGACCGTCGGCGCGTACACGACCGACCCGGAGGTCGAGCGGGCCGTGCAGGAGGTCTGCCTGGAGGAGGCCGCCCAGCTCTCCCTCAACCTCACCGGCGGGGTGTACGTCAACCAGACGGCCGCCTTCTCCGACTTCCACGGCTCGGGCGGCAACCCGGCCGCCAACGCGGCCCTGTGCGACGGCGCGTTCGTCGCCAACCGCTTCCGGGTGGTGGAGGTCCGGCGCCAGGCCTGACCCGGGGCCTGCCGGCCGGCCTCATCCGAACGGCAGACCCCGGGCGGACGCGGGCGACGCGCCCCCGGTGGCACTCCAGTGGTACAGCGTCATGGCCACACTGGTCGCGAGGTTGTAGCTGGAGACCTGGGGGCGCATCGGCAGCGCCACCAGGTGGTCGGCCCGCGCGCGCAGCTCCCCCGACAGCCCGCTGCGCTCGGACCCGAACGCGAGCAGCGCGTCGTCGGGCAGCTTCAGGGCGCGGATGTCCTCGCCCTCCGGGTCCAGCGCGAACACCGGCCCGGGCGGCAGCCCCGCCACGTCCAGCCGCTCCACGGCGGTCGCGAAGTGCAGCCCCGCCCCGCCGCGCACCACCGTGGGGTGCCAGGGATCGAGCGGACCCGTCGTGACCACACCGGTCGCCCCGAAACCGGCGGCCAGCCGGATCACCGCACCCGCGTTGCCGAGGTTGCGCGGCTGGTCGAGGACCACGACGGGGCTGGTGCGGGGCGTGCGCGCCAGTGTCCGCAGCGCGTCCTCGCGCGAGGGGCGTACGGCCAGGGCCGCCACCGCGGTGGGGTGCGGACGCGGCACGAGGGACGTGTACACCGCGTGCGGCACCTCGGTCAGCAGACCGTCCAGCGCCCGGCGGACGTCCGGGGCCAGCTCCTCGGCGAGGGCGAGGACGCCCGCGCGGTCACTGGTGACGGCCACCGGGACACCGGCACCGAAACGCAGCGCGTGCTTGAGGGCGTGGAAGCCGTCGAGCAGCACACACGCGTCGGCGTGCCCGCGCCAGACGGCCAGGACGTCGGGGTGGGGCTCGGGGGCGGGGTCGGTCATGCCGTGAAGCCTACGTGCGCCTGCGCGGCGTCCTCACGGGCGGCACGGGGCCCCGGCACCTTCCCCCGGGCGGCCCCGCCCCTCACCAGACGGCCCCGCGCGCGTGCCGCCCACCCGCCCAGCCGGCGCAGGAACGAGGTCGGCAGGAAGACCGCGTCGGCGGCGATCATCGCCAGCGAGAAGAACGGCAGCCCGAGCACCACGGCGATCACCGCGTGCTCGGTGATCATGGCGACCAGCAGGACGTTCTTGACCCGCCGGTTGAACAGCGTGAACGGGAAGGCGACCTGGACGGCGACCGTGCCGTACGTGACGAGCATGACCATCGTGCCGTCGGCGGCCAGCGCCTCGGACAGGCCGGGCCAGGGCGAGAAGTAGTCGAGGTGGAGGGGGTAGTGGACCGCGGTGCCGTCCTGCCAGCGCGAGCCCTGGATCTTGTACCAGCCGGCGGTCGCGTAGATCAGGCAGGCCTCCGCCATGATCACCAGCAGGGCGCCGTTGTGCACGATGTCGGCGACGACGTCGAGCAGGGCCCGCGGCTCCCCGCTCCCGGCCCACCGCCCCACGCACCACCACAGGCCCTGCGCCGACCACACCGTCCACAGCAGCACCGGGACGAGCGGGTCGCCGTCGAGCCGGCCCGCCAGCGTCACCAGGACCAGCGCGAACCCGAGCACCGTCCACAGTGCGGGCCCGACCCGGTCCACGACGCGCTCCCCCCGCGAGCGTGCCGCACCCGCGCGCCGCGCCCGGCGCGCGTCCAGCGACCACACCAGGCCGCAGCGGGTGAGGACCAGGTAGACGCTCATCAGGTGCAGGACGTTGTCGCCGCCGTCCCCCATGAAGATGCTGCGGTTCTGCAGCGAGAGCACGCCGACCATGAAGAGCACCGACGTGGTCCGCGTCCGCCACCCCAGCAGCAACAGCAGGCTGCTCAGCACGGACAGCGCGTAGACGGCCTCGAACCAGACCGCGCCGTCCGACCACATCAGCGCCGTGAACGCCCCGTTGTCCGAGATCAGCTGCTCGGCGAGGTCGTGGCTCCAGGGGCCGTCGGGTCCGTACAGCTCGTGGCGGTGGGGGAACTCGCGGAGCAGGAAGAGCAGCCAGGTCGCGCTGAAGCCGATGCGGATCACGGCGGTCTGGTACGGGCCGAGCGCGGACCCGGTGACGCGGGCGAAGCCGCGCGAGACCGACAGGGCGAGACCGTTCACGCGACGCCTCCCCCCGCCTCGTCGGCGGGCACCCGCCACCAGGGCAGCTCCCGGTAGACCGGCCGGTCGGAGACCTTCTCACCGCTCCACTCGGGCGGCGGCACGACGGTCGTCCGGGAACGGTACTGGACGCGTCGGACGGCATCGCCCGGTTCCGCGGCGCCGTCGCGGTCCAGCCGCAGGACCGCGATCCGGCGCAGATAGGTCTCGGACAGGGCGCCCCGCAGGCCCACCGGGCGGTTGTCGGAGTCGTGGGTGGAGACGAAGAAGTCCCAGGCCCGGCGCAGCTCGTTCTGCTGGGTGTGGCTCGGCAGCGGATTGCCGTGGATGGCCCGGCCGTCCTCGGCGGACAGGTCGTACCAGCCGGTGGTCCGTACGCCGCCGTCCGCCGTGCTCACCTCGGCGCGCACCTGGACGGAGATGTTCTGCTGGAGCGGATTGGGCGCGAAGAGCTTCCAGTTCTGCTCGAACTCCGGGTAGATCCACTCGTCGACCACGGATCCGTGCTGCTTGGACAGGGTGTTCGCCGGGGCGACGTGCAGGAACGTCAGTCCGAGGTGGACGCAGACGGCGGCCGCGACGACGGCGAGCGCGAGCACGGCACCGACCTGGTAGCGCGGGGAGAGCGCGGCGACCCCGGTCCGGGGAGGCCCGGCGTCCGCCGCGGGGGCGCCGACCGACGGCATGGACTCCCCGGCGGACGCGGCGGCGCCGGAGGGCTCGGTACACGCCCCGGACGGCTCGGCGGATCCGTCCGGCCCGTCCGGCCCGTCCGGTCCCCGCCGGGCGTCCGAGCCCGTGTCGTGCGCGTCCATTCCGCCCCGTTCCCCGGTCCCGGTCCGTCTTTCCGCCCGCCCTGCCGCGGGACGCCGCGCGGCACCGCTGGTGCGGGTGCTCCACGACGCTCGAACCGGAACGGTACTCAGGACGGCCCCTCGGCACAGCCCCCGGCGGACCGGCCGCAGGGTGGCCGTCACCACACCCGCGCCGCGGCCGCGGACCGTGACCGGCGCGGACCGCAGGGGGCCTCCGAAGCCGCCGGGGCCTCTGGAGCCGCTAGAGGACGTGCCCCGGCTCGCCCTTGTCGTCCACGACGGGCCGGCCGGCGGCGGCCCACACCTGCATGCCGCCGTCGACGTTCACGGCGTCGACGCCCTGCTGGACCAGGTACATGGTGACCTGGGCCGAGCGCCCGCCGGAGCGGCAGATCACGTGGACCCGGCCGTCCTCGGGCGCCGCCTCGGTCAGCTCGCCGTAGCGGGCGACGAACTCGCTGATGGGGATGTGCAGGGCCCCGGCGGCGTGGCCCGCCTGCCACTCGTCGTCCTCGCGGACGTCCAGCAGGAAGTCGCCGTCCTCGAGGTCCGTGACCTGGACCGTGGGCACACCAGCTCCAAAACTCATGCCCCCGACGCTACCCGACCCGGCGAACCGGCCGGAGGGCGCCGACCCTGAGCCGGGACCTGCGGCGGGACTACTGCCCCAGCAGCCCCGCCAGCTTGGCCTCCCGCTCGCCGACCTGGGCCGCCAGCTGCTCGGCGATCTCCTCCAGCAGCCGGTCGGGGTCGTCCGGGGCCAGGCGGAGCATGGCGCCTATCGCGCTCTCCTCCAGCTCCTTGGCGAGCACGGTGAGCAGCTCCTTGCGCCGGTCGAGCCATTCGAGGCGCGCGTACAGCTCCTCGCCGCGGCTCGGCCGCCGCTCGGGCGCCGGGCCCGCGGCCCACTCCTCGGCCAGGGTCCGCAGCTCCGCCTCGTCGCCGCGGGCGTAGGCGGCGTTGACCCGGGTGATGAACTCCTCACGCCGGGCCCGCTCGTCGTCCTCCTGGGCCAGGTCGGGGTGGGCCTTGCGGGCCAGCTCGCGGTAGAGCCGACGGGCCTCCTCGCTCGGCCGGACCCGCTGGGGGGGCCGTACCGCCTGGCCGGTGAGCATCGCGGTGGCCTCCGGGAACAGTCCGTCCCCGTCCATCCAGCCGTGCAGCAGCTCCTCGACCCCGGGGATCGGCATCAGCCGGGCCCGCGCCTCGTCGGCCCGGCGCCGGTCCTCGGGGTCGCCGCTGCGGGCCGCCCTGGCCTCCAGGATCTGCGCCTCCAGCTCCTCGAGCCGCGCGTACACCGGGCCGAGCCGCTGTTCGTGCAGCCGCGAGAAGTTCTCCACCTCCACGCGGAAGGTCTCCAGCGCGATCTCGTACTCGATGAGCGCCTGCTCGGCGGCCCGTACGGCCCGCTCCAGCCGCTCCTCGGGCCGCGGCGCGCCACCCTGCTCGGGCTCAGCTTCCGGGGTCGTCACCCGACCAGCCTAGGGCACGGACCGCCGGTGCCGTCCGGCCCGCCGCCGAGCCCCCTCACACCCCCGTCTCGGCCGCGACCCGGCCCGAGCGCACCGCGGCGAGCAGCGCGGCGTGGTCCGCCTCGGTGCGGTCGGCGTAGGCCAGGGCGAAGGCGGCCACCGCCTCGTCCAGCTCCTCGTTCTTGCCGCAGTAGCCGGCGAGCAGGCGCGGGTCGACGCTGTGCGCGTGGGCACGGGCCAGCAGGGCGCCGGTCATCCGGCCGTAGTCGTCGAGCTGGTCGGCGGCCAGGGCCGCGGGGTCGACGCTGCCCTTGCGGTTGCGGAACTGCCGCACCTGGAAGGGGCGTCCGTCGATCGAGGTCCAGCCGAGCAGGATGTCGCTGACCACCTGCATGCGCTTCTGTCCGAGCACCACCCGGCGACCCTCGTGCGCGACCTCGGGCACGTCGAAACCCGCGGTCGCCAGGTGGGGCAGCAGCGCGGAGGGCCGGGCCTCCTTCACCTGGAGCACCAGCGGCTCGCCCCGGTGGTCCAGGAGCAGCACGACGTACGACCGCGTGCCCACGCTGCCCGTGCCGACGACGCGGAAGGCGACGTCGTGCACCGCGTACCGGGCCAGCAGCGGCAGCCGGTCCTCGGACAGGGTCGCCAGGTAGGGCTCCAGACAGGCCGCGACCGCCGCCGCCTCCCCGTCCGGCACCCGGCGCAGCACCGGTGGCGCGTCCACGAAGCGGCGTCCGCCGTCCTCGGTGGCCTCGGTCGACCTGGCCGCGAACCGGCCGCTGGTGTTGGCCCGCGCCTTCTCGCTCACCCGCTCCAGCGTGCCGAGCAGGTCGTGGGCGTCGGTGTGGGAGACGAGTTCCTCGTCGGCGATGGCGTTCCAGGCGTCCAGGGCGGGCAGTCGGGCCAGCAGGCGCATGGTGCGCCGGTAGGCGCCGGCCGCGTCGTGGGCCGCCTCCCGGCAGGTGTCCTCGTCGGCGCCGGCCTCCCGGCCCGCGAGCACCAGTGAGGCGGCGAGCCGCTTGAGGTCCCACTCCCAGGGGCCGTGGACCGTCTCGTCGAAGTCGTTCAGGTCGATGACCAGACCGCCGCGGGCGTCCCCGTAGAGGCCGAAGTTGGCCGCGTGGGCGTCGCCGCAGATCTGGGCGCCGACGCCCGTCGTCGGCGTGCGCGCCAGGTCGTACGCCATCAGGCCCGCCGACCCGCGCAGGAAGGCGAACGGCGTGGCGGCCATCCGCCCGGTCCGTATCGGGGTGAGCTCGGGTATCCGGCCCCGGTGGGACTCCTCGACCGCGCTCACGACGTCCGGCCGGGCCCCGTCGAGGTCCAGGGCGGCGTGCGCGGACCGAGGGACGCGCCCGCGCAGGGCCTTGCCCTCCGCCTTCGGTGAGCCGCCCACGGGCCACCGCGCGAACCCCGGCACCTGCGGGATCCGTCCCGCACCGGCTCCCGCACCGGCCTCCCGCGCCGCACCGGTCGCCGCCGTACCCGCGCCGTCGTGCGTCCTTGCCCTCGCCTCGGCCATCGGACCGTCCTCCCCGCCTTCCGTACCCGACCACGCGCCCGCCGCGGCGGACCGCGCCCCGCCGCCGGCCCTCCCCGACCACGCCGACCGCGCTCCCGGGGCCCGACGTCATCGCCGTGGACGCGCCCTGACCGTACAGCCGAGTGCCCCGCCCGTACACGACCACCCGAAGGCCCTCCCCATGACGCCGGACAGGGAGCGGAACAGAAGGTCCCCACCGGGTCGCCCACCGGCCCGGCGACCGGGTCGCGTACGGCTCCGCGGCCCACCGCCGTCCGCAGGCCCACACCTCGACGGCCGACGGGGAGCCGTCCGACGCCCCCGCCCCGTGGCCACGCGAGGGGCACCATCCCGGTGAGACCTTCCTCACAGGGCACCCTCCCGGACAACGCGGAAGCCCCCAGGTCCGAGACCTGGGGGCTTCCGTCTGGTGCGCGAGGGGGGAGTTGAACCCCCACGCCCTTGCGGGCACTGGAACCTGAATCCAGCGCGTCTGCCTATTCCGCCACCCGCGCATTGGGTGTGTCCTCGGGCTCCGTTCCTTTCGGCCCGGCGCCTTCCGACATCCAGAACATTAGCACGCTGTCCGGGGTCGATTCACATCCCTTGTCTGCGGGCGGCCGGACCTCCCCGCGCCGGCCGGGCACTCGCCCCGATCCGTGTCCGTTCACGTATCAACCTCGTACCGGTCCCGTCCGTCTCCCCAGGAGCCGGTAGGGGTCCGCAGCCGGGTGCGGGACACTGGTCCACGGTCGCCTCTACGATCCTGGGCATGGATACGGGTGGGCGGGAGCACGCTCCGAACGGCCCGGGGAGTTCGAAGGAGAGCTCCAGCGGGAACTCCGAGAGGCGTCGACACCCGTCGACGGGGCCGACAGGGGGAACCAGCCGATCGACCGGTGCGTGGATACGATCAGTAAGCAGTACCAGGTGGACCGTGCGCGAACACGCCGCACGACAGGCAGTACGCAAGGCAGTGGACAGGACGGCAGCGACGGAGGAGGTGCCCCATGGGAGTCCTGAAGAAGTTCGAGCAGCGTCTCGAAGGTCTGGTCAACGGCACCTTCGCGAAGGTGTTCAAGTCCGAGGTGCAGCCCGTGGAGATCGCGGGAGCGCTCCAGCGCGAATGCGACAACAACGCGACCATCTGGAACCGCGACCGCACCGTCGTGCCCAATGACTTCATCGTCGAGCTGAGCACGCCCGACTTCGAGCGCCTCAGCCCCTACTCCGGCCAGCTCGGTGACGAGCTCGCCGGAATGGTGCGCGACTACGCCAAGCAGCAGCGCTACACCTTCATGGGACCGATCAAGGTCCACCTGGAGAAGGCGGACGACCTCGACACCGGCCTGTACCGGGTCCGCAGCCGTACGCTCGCCTCCTCCAGCAGCCAGCAGGGCGGCCCGGCACCCGCCGCGCCCCCCGCCGTCCCCGGACGGCCCGGCGCACCGGGCGGCTACGGCTACCCGCCGGCCGCCCCGCCCATGCCGGCCGCCCCGCCGCCCGGCACCCGCCCCGGCGGTTACGGCTACCCGCAGCCCGCGGGCCCCCAGCACCCCCCGGCCGCACCCGCGCCCGGCGCCCGCACCCGCCACTGGATCGAGATCAACGGCACCCGCCATCAGATCTCCCGCGCGACCCTCGTGCTCGGACGCAGCACCGAGGCGGACGTGCGGATCGACGACCCCGGCGTCTCCCGCCGGCACTGCGAGATCCGGACCGGAACGCCCTCGACGATCCAGGATCTCGGGTCCACCAACGGCATCGTGGTGGACGGGCAGCACACCACCCGCGCTACGCTCCGCGACGGCTCGCGGATCGTCGTGGGCAGCACCACCGTTATCTATAGGCAAGCCGAAGGGTGATCCGGGGGCAATGTCAGAGCTGACCCTCACGGTCATGCGGCTGGGTTTCCTGGCCGTACTGTGGCTGTTCGTGATCGTGGCCGTGCAGGTCATCCGCAGCGACCTGTTCGGTACGCGGGTCACCCAGCGCGGGGCGCGACGCGAATCCGCACGACCGCAGCAGGCCGCGCGCCAGGGCCAGGCGCCTCCACCGCAGCGCCAGCAGCCCAGCGGCGGCCGTGGCCGCCGGGGCGCTCCCACCAAACTCGTGGTGACGGAGGGCACCCTCACCGGCACCACCGTCGCCCTCCAGGGCCAGACCATCACGCTCGGCCGGGCACACGACTCGACGATCGTGCTGGACGACGACTACGCCTCCAGCCGCCATGCCAGGATCTACCCGGACCGCGACGGGCAGTGGATCGTCGAGGACCTGGGCTCGACCAACGGCACCTACCTGGACCGGTCCCGGCTGACGTCCCCCACACCCATCGGTCCGGGGGCGCCGATCCGCATCGGCAAGACCGTCATCGAGCTGCGGAAGTAGTGCTACACCAATGAATGAGCGCGAGCGGAGCGAGCACGCAGCGGCGGCCGGCACCCCGGGCCACGGCGCGCTCCCGACCGGAGGGTGGGCAGTGTGGCTCGACACGACCGGCTGCATTCGGAGCCGACGGGCGAGGTGCGCATGAGTCTGTCACTGCGTTTCGCCGCCGGATCGCACAAGGGCATGATCCGGGAGGGCAACGAGGACTCCGGTTACGCCGGTCCCCGCCTGCTCGCCATCGCCGACGGCATGGGCGGCCAGGCCGCCGGAGAGGTCGCCTCCTCCGAGGTGATCTCCACCATCGTCGCCCTCGACGACGACGTGCCCGGCTCCGACATCCTCACCTCGCTCGGCACCGCCGTGCAGCGCGCCAACGACCAGCTGCGGCACATGGTCGAGGAGGACCCCGCCCTCGAGGGCATGGGCACCACCCTCACCGCCCTGCTCTGGACCGGCCAGCGCCTCGGCCTCGTCCACGTCGGCGACTCCCGCGCCTACCTCCTGCGCGACGGCGTCCTCACGCAGATCACCCAGGACCACACCTGGGTGCAGCGCCTCGTCGACGAGGGACGCATCACCGAGGAGGAGGCCGGCACCCACCCGCAGCGCTCCCTGCTGATGCGCGCCCTCGGCAGCGGCGACCACGTCGAACCCGACCTGTCCATCCGCGAGGTACGGGCCGGCGACCGCTACCTCATCTGCTCCGACGGGCTCTCCGGCGTCGTCTCCCACCAGACCCTCGAGGACACCCTCGCCAGCTACCAGGGCCCCCAGGAGACCGTGCAGGAGCTGATCCAGCTCGCCCTGCGCGGCGGCGGCCCGGACAACATCACCGTCATCGTCGCCGACGTCCTCGACCTCGACACCGGCGACACCCTCGCCGGCCAGCTCTCCGACACGCCCGTCGTCGTCGGCGCCGTCGCCGAGAACCAGGCCCAGTTCGGCGACAACGGCATCATGCAGACCCCGGCCGGCCGCGCCGCCGGCCTCGGCCGCCAGGGCGGCGGCCGGCACGGCGGGGGCGGCGAGTTCGGACCGCCCGGCAGCGGCGGCGACATCACCGGCTACATCCCCACCGACGGCTTCGGGGACTACGGCGACGGCGACTTCACCAAGCCCCGCAGGAACCACAAGTGGCTCAAGCGGTCCTTCTACACCGTGCTCGCCCTCGCCGTCATCGGCGGCGGCCTCTACGGCGGCTGGCGCTGGACCCAGACCCAGTACTACGTCGGCACCAACGACGACCACATCGCGCTGTACCGGGGCATCAGCCAGGACCTGGCCTGGGTCTCGCTGTCCAAGGTCCAGAAGGACCACCCCGAGATCGAACTCAAGTACCTGCCGCCCTACCAGCAGAAGCTCGTCGAGTCGACGATCGCCGAGGGCGACCTGAACGACGCCCGGGCGAAGATCGAAGAGCTGTCGGTACAGGCCTCCGCCTGCCGGAAGCAGGCCGAACGGCGTGCCGCGGACAGCGAGAACGCGAAGACGGGCGAGGGCGAGGCCGGAGGCACCACGGGAACCACTCCCGCCTCCTTCACGTCCAAGGCCACACCGACACCGACCGCGTCGGACTCACCGAAGACGCCCGAATCGTCCCCGTCCCCGTCCACGACCGCACCCACTACCAGCCCCGGCCCCAGCCTCTCGGAGGAAGAGCAGAAGGTCGTCTCGCTGTGCGGTAAGCAGTAGGCAAGCCGTGAGAGGCCCCGTCACACGATGAGCAGTACTTCCCACTCGCCGACGCACCACACGTCCACGATCGGTTCCATCGGCGCGCCCAGCCGCCGCAACACCGAGCTGGCCCTGCTGGTGTTCGCCGTCGTCATCCCGGTCTTCGCCTACGCCAACGTGGGCCTGGCACTCCACGACGAGGTACCCGCCGGACTGCTGAGCTACGGCCTCGGACTCGGCCTGCTGGCCGGTGTCGGCCACCTGGTCGTCCGCAAGTTCGCGCCCTACGCGGACCCCCTGCTGCTGCCTCTGGCCACCCTGCTCAACGGCCTCGGACTCGTCGCCATCTGGCGCCTGGACCAGTCCGAACTGCTGCAGAGCATCGACCAGGCCGGTACCGCCGCGCCCCGCCAGCTGATCTACACCGCGATGGGCATCGCCCTGTTCGTCGCCGTGCTGATCTTCCTCAAGGACCACCGCGTCCTGCAGCGCTACACCTACATCTCCATGGTCGGCGCCCTGTTCCTGCTGCTGCTCCCGCTGGTCCCGGGCCTCGGCAAGAACATCTACGGCGCCAAGATCTGGATCCAGGTCGGCTCCTTCTCCATCCAGCCCGGTGAGTTCGCCAAGATCGTCCTCGCGGTCTTCTTCGCCGGCTACCTGATGGTGAAGCGCGACGCCCTCGCCCTCGCCAGCCGCCGCTTCATGGGCCTCTACCTGCCCCGCGGCCGCGACCTCGGTCCCATCCTCGTCGTCTGGGTCATCTCCATCCTGATCCTCGTCTTCGAGACCGACCTCGGCACCTCGCTGCTGTTCTTCGGCATGTTCGTGATCATGCTGTACGTCGCCACCGAGCGGACCAGCTGGATCGTCTTCGGCCTGCTGATGTCCGCCGCCGGCGCCGTCGGCGTGGCCAGCTTCGAACCCCACATCCAGACCCGTGTGCAGGCCTGGCTCGACCCCTTCCACGAGTACCAGCTCAGCCGGGCGGGAAGCAGCGACGGCATCCTCCACTCCGAGCAGGCCATGCAGGCCCTGTGGGCGTTCGGCTCCGGCGGCACCCTCGGCAGCGGCTGGGGCCAGGGCCACTCCGAGCTGATCCGCTTCGCCGCCAACTCCGACTTCATCCTCGCCACCTTCGGCGAGGAACTCGGCCTGGCCGGCCTGATGGCCCTCTTCCTGCTCTACGGCCTCATCGTCGAGCGCGGCATCCGCACCGCGCTCGCCGCCCGCGACCCCTTCGGCAAGCTCCTCGCCGTCGGTCTGTCCGGTGCCTTCGCCCTTCAGGTCTTCATCGTCGCCGGCGGTGTGATGGGGCTCATCCCGCTCACCGGCATGACCATGCCCTTCCTGGCCTACGGAGGCTCCTCCGTCATCGCGAACTGGGTCCTGATCGGCATCCTGCTGCGCATCAGCGACACCGCACGCCGCCCGGCCCCCGCGCCCACCGCCAACCCCGACGCCGAGATGACCCAGGTGGTCCGACCGTGAACAAGCCCCTGCGCCGCATCGCGATCTTCTGCGGTCTCCTGGTCCTCACCCTGCTCATCCGCGACAACTGGCTCCAGTACGTCAAGGCCGACGAGCTGAAGACCCACGAGGACAACCGCCGCGTCGCCATCGAGCGCTACGCCAGCCCCCGCGGCGACATCATCGTCGACGGCAAGGCCATCACCGGACACGCCACCACCGAGGGCGACTTCAAGTACAAGCGCACCTACAAGGACGGCGCCATGTGGGCGCCCGTCACCGGGTACGTCTCCCAGGCCTACGGCGCCACCCAGCTCGAGAGCATCGACGACGGCATCCTCACCGGCAACGACGACCGGCTCTTCTTCCGCAACACCCTCGACATGCTCACCGGCAAGAAGCGCGAGGGCGGCAACGTCGTCACCACCCTCAACAGCGCCGCGCAGCGGGCCGCCTACGAGGGCCTGAAGAAGCAGGGCGGCAAGGGCGCCGTCGCCGCCATCGAACCCTCCACCGGCAAGATCCTCGCCCTGGCTTCGTTCCCCTCGTACGACCCCTCCACGATCGCCGGCGGCGGCAAGGCGGACGGCGAGGCCTGGAACAAGATCATCGAAAAGAACAACCCCGACAAGCCCATGCTCAACCGCGCCCTGCGCGAGGTCTACCCGCCCGGCTCCACCTTCAAGGTGGTCACCGCCGCGGCGGCGCTCGAGCACGGCTTGTACAAGTCGGCGGACGAGAAGACCGACTCCCCCCTGCCGTGGATCATGCCCGGCACCACCACCCCGCTGAAGAACGAGGGCAACATCCCCTGCGAGAACGCCACCCTCCGCGAGGCACTGCGCGTCTCCTGCAACACCGTCTTCGGCAAGGTCGGCTACCAGCTCGGCAACGACAAGATGCTCGAGACGGCCAAGAAGTTCGGCTTCACCGAGGAGCAGTTCGTCCCGGTCCGCTCCAGCGCCTCGGTCTTCTCCGACGACATGAACGACTCCCAGGTCGCGCTCTCCTCCATCGGCCAGTTCAACACCGCCGCCACCCCGCTGCAGATGGCCATGGTCACCTCCGCCATCGCCAACAACGGCACCCTGATGAAGCCGTACATGGTCGACGAACTCCAGGCCCCCAGCCTCGACACCATCGAGAAGACGGAGCCGCAGGAGATGAGCAAGCCGCTCTCCCCGGAGAACGCCCAGATCCTGCAGTCGATGATGGAGACCGTCGTCGAGGACGGCACGGGAACCAACGCGCAGATCGACGGCGTCAAGGTGGGTGGCAAGACCGGTACCGCCCAGCACGGTGTCGACAACAGCGAGAACCCGTACGCCTGGTTCATCTCGTACGCCAAGACCGACGACGGCAGCTCGCCGGTCGCCGTCGCCGTGGTGGTCGAGGACGAGAACGCCAACCGCGACGACATCTCCGGCGGCGGCCTCGCGGCACCGATCGCGAAGAGCGTGATGGAGGCCGTCATCAACAGCAAGAAGTGACCAAGCGCTGAAGGGGACGTGACTCCGCTCACGTCCCCTTCACATCGACGCACGTTGCGATACCGGTCCTGTATCGGGTACCGGGCTTGGCCAGGTCGCACCGAGCGAGCCGGGTACGGTAGGCCGGACGGCAGCCTCCGACCGTACAAGCATGCCGGTCGGGACCGACGGAGAGGGCTGGTAGGTAACCATGGAAGAGCCGCGTCGCCTCGGCGGCCGGTACGAGCTGGGCCAGGTGCTCGGTCGTGGTGGCATGGCGGAGGTCTACCTCGCGCACGACAGCCGGCTCGGCCGCACCGTGGCAGTGAAGACGCTCCGCGCGGACCTCGCGCGCGACCCGTCCTTCCAGGCCCGGTTCCGCCGGGAGGCCCAGTCGGCCGCCTCGCTCAACCACCCCGCGATCGTCGCGGTCTACGACACGGGCGAGGACTACATCGACGGGGTCTCCATCCCGTACATCGTCATGGAGTACGTCGACGGTTCCACACTCCGTGAACTCCTCCACTCCGGCCGCAAGCTGCTGCCCGAGCGGGCCATGGAGATGACCATCGGCATCCTCCAGGCCCTGGAGTACTCCCACCGCGCCGGCATCGTCCACCGCGACATCAAGCCGGCCAACGTCATGCTCACCCGCAACGGCCAGGTCAAGGTCATGGACTTCGGCATCGCCCGCGCCATGGGCGACTCCGGCATGACGATGACCCAGACCTCCGCCGTCATCGGCACCGCCCAGTACCTCTCCCCGGAGCAGGCCAAGGGCGAGCAGGTCGACGCACGCTCCGACCTGTACTCCACCGGCTGCCTGCTCTACGAGCTCCTCACCGTCCGGCCGCCCTTCGTCGGCGACTCCCCGGTCGCGGTCGCCTACCAGCACGTCCGCGAGGAACCGCAGGCCCCCAGCGTCTTCGACCCCGAGATCACGCCCGAGATGGACGCGATCGTCCTGAAGGCCCTGGTCAAGGACCCCGACTACCGCTACCAGTCGGCCGACGAGATGCGCGTCGACATCGAGGCCTGTCTTGACGGCCAGCCGGTCGCCGCCACCGCCGCGATGGGCGCGATGGCCGCGGGCGGCTACGGCGGCTACCCCGACGACCAGGCGACCACCGCCCTGCGCTCGGACCCCGGCGCGGGCGCCGGCGCCACGACCATGCTGCCGCCGATGAACCCCGACGACGGCGGTTACGGCTACGACGACCGCCCGGGCCGGCGGCGCCAGCAGAAGAAGTCCCACACCTCCACGATCCTGCTGGTCCTGGCCGGTGTCCTCGTCCTCGTCGGCGCCATCCTCATCGGCAAGTACGCCATCGGCGGCGGGGGCGTCGGCAACGACAACGTGCCGGTGCCGAACTTCGTCGGCCTCACCAAGCAGGAGGCCGGCAACCGGGCGACCAACGCCGACCTGGAACTGGCGTTCACCCAGAAGCCCTGCGAGGACCAGGCCAAGAACCACATCTGCTCGCAGGACCAGAAGCCGGACACCGAGGTCAAGAAGAACTCCGTCATCAACCTCGTCGTCTCGACCGGCGCGCCGAAGGTCGAGGTCCCGGACGTCGAGGGCCAGACCTTCGCCGACGCCGAGCAGGCCCTGAAGGACAAGGGCTTCAAGGTCGAGAAGGAGACCAAGGAGTCGACGGACACCCCGGACACGGTGCTCTCCCAGGACCCCGAGGGCGGCACCTCACGCGAGAAGGGTTCTACCGTCACGCTCACCGTCGCCCGGGAGACCTCCCAGGTGACCGTGCCGAGCCTGCTGGGTCTGAGCCCGGCGGACGCCGAGCAGCGGCTGAAGGAGAAGGGCCTCGTCCTCGGCACGCAGACGGAGGAGGAGTCCACCGCGCAGGCGGAGGGCACCATCTTCGAGCAGAGCTTCCAGCCGGGCACCGACGTCGACCGCGGCAGCACGGTCGACGTGAAGATCGCCAAGGCGCCGAAGAAGACCAAGGTGCCGGTGATCAACCCCGGCACGCCCCTGGGCCAGGCCCAGCAGGCCCTCACGGCGCAGGGCTTCACGAACATCCAGGTGAACGGTCCGAACGACGGCAACGCACTGGTCATACAGCAGAGCCCGCCGGGCGACTCCGAGGTCGACGACCCCGCGAACACACCGATCGTGCTGACGACCGTGGGCGGCGGCGGCAACAACGGTGACAACGGCGGCGGCCTCTTCGGCGGCCTCGGCCGCCACGGCGACTGACGCCGGCGAACGCACGGAGCCCCGTCCCTCCACCGAGGGGCGGGGCTCCGTCCTTGTCGGCCCGCGGTGATGCGGGAGTGTCCACAGGTCACGCTCGCCGGCCAGTTGTCCACAGGCCTGCCGACACCTCGCCGCTCGCTCCGGGCGAGCCGTGCTCGACGG